>CADEFF010000005.1:13147-103836 GCA_902826565.1 uncultured Rhodospirillaceae bacterium
CCGGTCGCGAGCGCGAGACGCCCGTCGAGCTCGGCCAGCGCCAGCGCCGCCATGGCGCGGCCGCTATTGTTCGGCCCGTAGGTCACGGTCTCGGGAATCGTCGGCACCAGGGCCGCGAGCGCCGCCCGCTCTTCCTCCGCATAAGGCAGGGTGCGCTTCCCGATATAGGCGACGCCGCGCGCATAGTGCCAGAAGGCGGCCGCGACCATGGCACCGGCCGGCGGCGCCTTCAGCGCCAGCACCCGGTCCCAATCCTGGAACCGCACCGCCATCAGCGCCGGCTGCATGCCGAAATAATCGATGACGAGGCTGGTGAGCTCGGGGATGTCGCCCTGATGGGCGGCGACATGCGCGGCCAGCGTCCCGACCGCCGCTAAGGTGGCGGCCTTCCGCCCCGCCATCTGATCGCAGAAGGCGAGGAAATGCATGTTGTGGGCGGCATACATTGTGGCGTAGAGCCCGGCCGCCCGGCTCGCCGCGAGATAGGCCTCGTCGGCGGCGATGGCGGCCTCGTTGCTCGCCGAGCAGGCGGCGAAATCGCCGGTGTTGGCCTGGATATGGGCCGGCATATGCAAAAGATGCCCGGCATGGCCGGCGCGCGCCGCGAGGCGCTCGGCCGCCGCCTTCGCCCGCGCCGGGTCGGGCGAGGCTTCGAGCGCATGGATCAGCAGATGGTTGGCGCCGATATGATCCGGCGCGCTTTCCAGCACGGCGCGCAGTTCCGCGATCACCGCCTCCGTTCCGGGTGCCGGCTTGCCGTCCGGCTCCCACCAGCGCCAGGGACGGAGATCGAGCACCGCCTCCGCATGCAGCACCCGGGCGTCGAGATCCTCGGGGTATTTCTCGGCGAGCGCCGCCATCGCCTCCGCATAGGCGAGGTCGAGCGGTGCGCGTTCGGCGGCGGGATCCTCGCCATAGCGCGTTTCGAGCGCGGCAATGTAGTCGCGCTCCCGCTCCGAGCCGTTCCCGGCACGCGCCTTCGCCTCGCCCAGAGCTGAGATCGCCAGCATCAGCATGTGCGGGTCGGCTTGCATGTTGATATTGGGCCCGAGCGCATAGGCGATGCCCCAATAGGGCATGGGCGAATGGGGATCGGCCCGCGATGCCGCCTCGAAGGCCCGGATCGCCGCCTCGTGGTTGAAGGCCCAGACCAGCGCCAGCCCCTGGTCGAACAGGTTTTGCGCCTCGGGGACGAAGGTCTCGATCGGATGATGGATCGCGTCCGCGGGCGGGCCTGCGAGATCGAGAAGGATCGCCTGATCGTCCGCCGCGGCGGGCGCGGCGAAAGCGAGGACGAAAACGAGAAAGAGCGCCAGCGCCCGGCAGACGCAGTGCGGGGCGCCGTCCTGCAACGGCGCCCCGCCCGAAGCCTTCCGCCGCCCGGCCCTCACGGACGCTCAGGCGTCGAGATGGAGGACCGGCGCTTCCTTGCCTTCGCCCTTGCGATAGACGGCGGAATACATGTTCCACCACATGTTCCGCCCCTCCAGCGCCGCGCGCCGGATCCGCTGCTTCTGCGCCTCGTCGGCGCAATAGGTCCGCGCGGCTTCCCATCCGGTGTCGGAATGCACCTCGTCGGCGCCGACATGGACGGTGAAATACTGCGTCTGCCGGTCGTCGAAGCCGTAATGCTTCTTCAGCCCCTTCGCGACCCCGTCGCAGAAGGGCGGAAAGAGGTCCTCGATGCCGAGCGCCACGAAGCTGAGGGCTTCGAGCCACATGCCGCGGATCGCATAGGCGGAGACCGTGTCCGGATAGATTTTCGTCTCGGGAAGCATCGGCCGCTTGTCGATCGCCTTCTCGCTGAAGCCGGCCGCGGCGCCCGCGCGGAGCGCGAGCTCCCAATGCGACGGCTCGCGCTTGGTGCCGGTGAGCTCGCCGAAGAGATTGCCGCCGAGCTCGCGCTTGATGTCGCGCGGCGCCTGCGGAACGATGAGCGCCAGCGAGCCGATGCCGTCGAGCACGGTGTATTTGAGCTGCGCACAGAGCTCCGCGATGGTCTCGTGTTTGAGCTTACCCTTCACCAGATCGGCGAAGACGGGGTGCGCGGTCAGCGGCTTCTGGTTGACCTCGCGACGCAGCTTGTCCCAGTACGCGCCATGTGACTTTCGGCTCATCGGTCGTCCCTCTCCCGTTTATGGTCGCGAAGGCCGGGTCGAGCCGGCCTGGTGACCATAGCAGGGCCGGACATGATCCGCGAAGTCAAGCCGGGCAGCGAGGGCGGAACGCATCGCGCCTCGCCTTGCCAGAACCGGGACGCAATCGCAGGATGGCGCCCGCCACCGGGCACCGCCGAGCTTCCTCGCCGGTGCCGGGGCGAGGAAGAGCCGAAAGGGCAGCAGACCATGGCGAGACGGGATCGGGACGAGCGGCGGTTTTCCACGCCGGGGAGCCGCGCATGAGCGCGCTCGAGGGCAGGCGCGGACTCGTGACCGGCGCCGGCAGCGGCATCGGCCGCGCCGCGGCGATCGAGCTCGCCGCGGCCGGCGTCGAGGTGATCGTGCAGGATCTCGTGCACGAGCGCGCGGCCGAGGTCGCGGCGACGATCCGCGGCAAGGGCGGCAAGGCCGCGGCGGCCGCCTTCGACGTGGCCGACGAGGCGGCGATGCGAAAGGCGGTGGCGGCCGCCGGCGGACCGGTCACGCTCCTCCTCAACAATGCCGGCATCGCCGGCGGCAATATCGAGTTCGAGCGGGTGGATCGCACCGCCTATATGCGAATGTTCGATACCCATGTCTGGGGCTCGCTCAATGCGCTCCATGCGGTGCTCCCCGGCATGAAGGCCGAGCGCTTCGGCCGCGTGATCAACATCGCTTCCAACCGCGGCCAGGTCGGGTTCGAGCGCTCCTGCCACTATAGCGGCGCGAAGGCGGCCCTCCTCGGGTTCACCAAGGCCTGGGCGCGCGAGTTCGCCGGGTGGGGCATCCTCGTCAATGCGATCGCGCCGGGCGTGATCCGCACCGGCATGACCCTCGCCTTCGGCGAGCAGGCCGTGCATGACGAGGCGCAGCTCAATCTGCTGAAGCGGCCGGGCGCGCCGGAGGAGATCGCGGCCTGGGTCCGCTTCCTCATGGAGCCGACCGGCAACTTCACCACCGGGCAGTTGCTCTGCCCCAATGGCGGCGATCCGATCGTCGGCGTCTGACCCGCAGCACCGGTCGCCGGGCTTCAAGGGCGGCCGCAGGGAGAAAGCCATGGGCGTCATGACCGAAGAGGAATGGCGGTACAACCAGCTCATCAAGGCCTTCCCCTCGGAGGCCGAACCGCCCTTCGAGGACGAAAGCGAGCTCACCCGCGGGTGGGGCCGCAACTGGGGCTGCAGCTCCGATGTCGGCCGGTTGCGCGTCGTGCTGATGCATCGGCCGGGCGAGGAGCTCCGCATCGTCGACACCTCGAAGCGGCTCGAGATCGGCGCCTTCGGGGACCAGCAGACCGGCTGGTACTGGCGCGGCAAGGAAGGACCGGACCTCACCGCGATGCAGGCGCAGCATGACGGCTTCGTCGCGGCCCTGAAGGCGGAAGGCGTCGAGGTGGCGTTTCTCGACGCCGTCGCGAAGGGCCGGATGAAATCCTGCTATACGCGGGATTCGGTGGTCGCGGTCGGCGGCGGCGCCATCGTGCAGCGGCTCGGCGCCCGCATCCGGCGCGGCGAGGAGCTGCCGGCGACGCGGGCGCTCGCGAAGCTCGGCTGCCCGATCCTGCGGACGCTCTCCGGCAACGCGATCTCGGAAGGCGGCAGCTTCGCCTGGCTCAATGCGAGGACCGCCGTCATCGGCCTTTCCAGCAGGGTCAACGAGGAGGGCGCGCGGCAGGTCGAGGACGTGCTGCGCGCGCAGGGCGTCGAGCTCATCCGCATCGCCCTCACCGGCTACCGGCTCCATATTGACGGGGTGTTCCTCATGCTTGCCCCCGACCTCGCCCTCATCAATCCGGCGCAGCTTCCCTTCTGGTTCCTCGAGAAGCTGAAGGATCTCAAGATCCATGCGATCGAGGTGCATCACGAGGACAACCCCTGGATCATCAACAGCCTCGCCGTGGCGCCGGGCCGGGTGCTGATGGCGGAGGGCTGCTCCGACAACACGCTCGAACGGCTGCGCCGGCACGGGGTGAGCGTCGTGACCCTGCCCTACGACAAGGTCTGCCTCGGCGGCGGCGGAATGCATTGCTCGACCGCGCCGCTGATCCGCGATCCGGTCTGACCGATGGCGCAAACGCGGCTCCGCCCGTCAGCCGGGCTCAGTGGATCGTGCAGCCGGCGGTGTCAGGGTGCGGTGCCGCATGAGGCTCGGCGGCAAGCCGGTTGAGAAGCTCGAAATCCCAGCGGCGGAGCGGCAGCTCGACCTCGGCCCGCCGGAGCGCGCGGGAAATGCCGGCGACGGCATCGAGCGTGAGCCGCGCCGCCGTCGGCGGCAGCCAGGCGGACAGCGCGTCATAGGCCTCCGCCGTCCGCGCCCGCTGGCCGCAGGCGATCGCATGCAGCATCAGCGCCTCGTCCGGCGACAGCAGCCGGCAGGGCGGGCAGCGCACATCGACCGGCCGTTCGGCGGCGACTGCCGTGTGATGCAGGATCGCATGGAGGCTGGGGGCGGCATCGGCGATCGCATGCGCCTGGAAATGCTGCTCGATGCGCTCGAAGCCGCAGAGCCGCATCTTGACGCAGCCGACCCAAAGCCGGATCGCCTGCAGCAGAAGCGTCTCGCCCGCGGCGAGATCCTCCGTCATCACCGCAGCCGGCGCGCGCTGCGGCTCGGGCGCCGGGCCTGACGATCCGGCCATGGGCGACCGCCCGGTCGGCGTGAGCGCAGGCCGATCCTCCGTCAATCCGAAGCCGGCATCGTTCAGCAAGGTGGCGAAGCCGCCGGCGACCGCGATGAGATCGTCGGCGCCCTCGCTTCCCGCCATCAGCACGGCGACGATCCGTGCGCGACCGCGGTCGGCGCGCTGCAGCGCCGTCATCAGCTCGAGCAGCATGGATTCGATCGCCGAGAGATGCTGGTCCATGAAGCCGGCCCCGTTGCCGCGCGGCAGGCGATTCAAGCGGTCGATCAGATGCGAGAAGCTTTCGAGCGCAGGCGGCGTGTCCTGCGGCCCGAAGATGCGCTGGAACATGGGTGCCAGCGGCTCGAGCCCGGCGCGCGCCGCCTGGTATCGGCGAAGGCCCCAGACCACGATCTGCTCGGCGAGCGTGAGGCTGGCCACGGAACGACGGCGTCCGCTTCTCGACGCCCTCATATCCGCCCCCATGCCAGCCTCCGTCGCCCTTGCGCGAGACCGGCCGTTTGCGGGTGCCGCAACTGGCCGGACGCACCACCTTATTGCAACTAATTCTCAATTGCAACATCCCGTCGCGGGCGAGAATCGGTGCGAGGGACCCGCGGCGCAAGGAAGCGAGCTCGGACGGGCGTCAGCGACACCGGCAACGGTCATGAAGGTGCAGGATCGCCGGTGGCGGCGTGCCATCGAGCGGATCGTCGGTGCCGACAGCATGAGCGTCCCACGAGCGCAGGCCCGTCCTCGACCTTGCATCCCGGAGCCGTTCGTCGTCGGCAGCAGGAGCGCCTCACGGCGGATGCCGCCAAGCGCCTATCCAGGGTCGAAGCTCATGGCCTACCATGGCCTTCCCTTCACGCATGGACTGGCGCTTTACTTGTCCGACCCGGCGGCTTCCTCGCGGCTCCCTCGCCCCGCCCATCGCCGCGCGATGGGTGCGTCCCGCGGCTTGCGGGCAGCGCAGGACGGGAACGGCGCCATGCCGCAAGACGGCGATCATCCGGAATGACCCTCGTCGCCAAGCTGCAGCGGGCCGGCATGCTGCTGCCGCATCTCGCGCGTGCCGTTCTGGTGATCGCGATCGACGAGGCGGCGCTCGCCGCGGCCTATCCCGCGCTCGACGCCGCGCTGATGCAGCGTCCAGGCTACCCTCTCGTCGCCGCCCTGCCGGCGGGACCCGACTTCGCCCGGCATGTGGCGCGCTACGAGCGCGAAATCCTGCTGCCGCTGCCTTATGAATGGGCGCTGATGCGGATGCTGGGCGCGCTCAGGCCGACTTTGATCCTGCTGCTCGGCCCGGCCGGCGCCTGGCGCGAGGGCTGGCGGTCGAAGCTGCGGCAGCATGGCGGTTGCGTCGTGACGGCGGGCGACGGCGCAGAGGCGGCGACGGCGGCGCTGCGGCACCTGCCGACCCTGCCCGACGGCCGGGGCTTGCGGGAATCCGTGCGCCGGCCGCGGCGTCTCGCGCGCATCGTGCGCTCGCGCGCCGGCGCCCTGCTCTCCTGGATGTTCCGCGGCCGCCGCATCGATAGCTGGGACGAGCTTCGCGAACGGCTGGGCAAGCCGGACACCATCCTCTGCCTCGGCAACGGCCCTTCCTCGGAAGATCCTTCGCTCGGCAACCGGCGTTTCGATTGCCTCTTCCGGGTCAATTGGCGATGGCGGGATCGCGGCCTCCTGACTGCGCCCCGGATGGTGTTCGTGGGCGATCCGCGCACGCCGAACCGGATCTCCAACGCCATCCTCGCCTTCCGCGTCGAGGAAGAGGCGAACTACGTGCTGGTGCGGCAGTGGCTCTCGCTCAAGATCCCCCGCTTCCGTTATCTCGTCTTCGACCGCCTCTCGCGGGTCATGCCGGACGCGAGCTGGCGCGCGCGCCCGACCAACGGCGCGATCATGGTGGCGGCCGCGGTCGCGTTGCGTCCGCGCCGCATCATCGTCGGCGGCATTGACCTCTATCAGCACCCCGCCGGGCGCTACCCCGGCGACAAGAGCACGCTCGACGGCTATGTCCGCGTGCATGAGCGCGAGGTCGAGATCGCGGTGATCCGCGAGGCGCTGGAGCGCTTCGAGGGCGAGGTCGAAATCCTGAGCCCGATTCTCGCGGCGGCGATCGCGGGCCGCGCGGCAGGCGAATGCGACACAGCGGGCGAACGCGACGCGGCGGGCGCCACGGCGGCCAGATGAGGCGGGACGCTGCCGACTATCGCCGCATCCTGCTGGTGCGGCTCTCCGCCCTCGGCGACGTGGTCAACATCACCGGCTTTCCCGACGCGATCCGGGCCCGTTGCCCCGGCGCCGAGATCCTGGTCGCGACGGGCGCCGCCAACGCGCCCGTGCTGCGCCGCGCGCCCGGCATCGACCATGTCGTCAGCCTCGGCCCGCAGCGCCGCCTCCACGGCCTCTGGCTCGCGGCCCGCAAGGCCCTGGCGCCGCATCGCGCGGGAAGCGGCATCGATCTCGCCGTCGATCTGCAGGGGATCCGGGCGAGCGCCGCTGTCGCCTATGCAAGCGACGCCCGCATCAAGGCCGGTCGCGGACGCTGGCGCCCCGGCTGGCGCTTCGCGGTTCGCCCGGACTATCGCATCCATGACGTGGCGGAAAACGCCGCCATCCTGGAACGGCTGGGCATTCCCCTCGCCGACCCGTCGCCGCAGCTCAGCCCCGACCCGGCGGCCGAGGCCGCGGTCGCGAAGCTTCTGGCCGAGGTCGGGGTGCCGCCTTCCGGATATCTCGCCGTCAATCCCTTCAGCCGCTGGCCGGCGAAGCAATGGCCGATCGAGCGCTTCGCCGCGTTGCTGCCCCGGCTCAAGGCGGCGGCCGGCATTCCGGTCGTGATCACCGCCGGGTCCGACGAGGTCGCCCAGGCGACGCGGCTGATCGAGGCGATGCCGGCCGGCACCGCCGCGTCGCTCGCCGGGCGCCTCTCGCTCGACCAGCTTTTTGCGTTGCTCGCGCGCGCCCGCGCGCTGCTCACGGTCGATAGCGGGCCCATGCATGCGGCGGCGGCGCTCGGCCGTCCGGTGATCGCGCTCTTCGGACCGACCTGGCCCGAACGCGCCGGGCCCTGGGGCAAGGGCCATACCGTGCTGCAGGCGCGCCGGGCCGACGAGTATCACGCCTACCACGCGCCTTCGGCCGTCGCCCTCGTCGCGGCGATCGAGGTGGCGGAGGTGGAGCGCGCCGTGCTGGCCGAGCTCGGGCGATCCTCTGCGCGCGCCGAGGGACGCGTCGAATGAGGCTTGCCCTCCTGCTGCCGAACTGGGTCGGCGACGCGGTCATGGCGACCCCCGCCTTGCGCGCGCTGCGGCGCCATTTCGCGCATGACGAGCTGGTCGGGATCGCCCCGCCCGCCATCTGTGCCCTGCTCGAGGGGCATCCGTCGCTCGACCGCCTCCTGCCGATGCGCACGAGGCGGTCATTCCCGCTCGCGCGGCTTCGCGCCCTGACCCGGCTGCTGCGCGAGGAGCGCTTCGACCTGCTGGTGCATTTCACCAACAGCCTCGGCAGTGCCGCGGCCGGCGCGCTCGCCCGCGTGCCGGTCCGCATCGGCCATGTGCGGCGCGGTCGCGGGCCGCTGCTGACCCGGCGGCTGCCGGCAGAGGCCGCGAACGGCGCGCCGGTCCCGGCGATCGACCATTATCTCGCCCTCGCCGCGGCGCTCGGCGCCGGACCGGAATCGCCGCAGATGGAGCTCGCCACCTCGGCCGCAGACGAGGCCGCCGCCGACCGGCTCTGGGAAAGCTTCGGGACGCGCCGCAGCCGCCCGACCATCGCGCTCAACAACAGCGGCGCCTTCGGTGCGGCGAAGCTCTGGACCGAGGACGGCGTGACATCGCTCGCGGCGCGCATCCTGGAGGAGCTCGACCACAATGTGCTGCTGCTGGCGGGCCCGGCGGAAGCGGAAGCCGCCGCGCGCATCGCCGCGGCGCTGCCCCGGCCCGGCATCCTCAGCACCGCCGCCATGCCGACGCTCGGCCTCAGCAAGGCGGCCGTCCGGCGGTCCCGCCTGATGGTCAGCACCGACAGCGGCCCGCGCCATTTCGCGCCGGCCTTCGGCGTTCCGGTGGTGAGCCTCTTCGGTCCGACCGACCCGCAGCGCACCGCGCTTCATACGCCGCTCGATCGCTGGGTGCGCCTCGATCTCGATTGCCAGCCCTGCCAGCAGCGGGTCTGCCCGCTGGGCCACCATCGTTGCATGCGCGCGCTCGAGGCCGATAGGGTCTGGGCCGCGATGACCGAACAGCTCGAGCGATTCCCGCGATGAAGTTCGCCGTGCTTACCGACCGTCACGAGCCCGGCCGCGGCGGGCTCGAGCGTCAGGTCGATGGCTGGGCGCGGTGGCTCGCCGGCCGCGGGCACGAGGTGCATCTCTTCGTCTTCCACGCACCTGCGCCGGCGCCTTCCACCCTCACGGTCCATCGCATCGATCCGGCGGGGTCGGCGCTCGATCGCGCGCGGCGGCTCGAAGCGGCGGCGCGCGCGATCGATGGCGCCTTCCTGCATGATTTCGGCGCCGGCATCGGCGGCGACCTCTTCATGCCGCTCTATGGCGCGCGCTGGGCCGGGCGCGACGGCCAGCTCCGGGCGCGGAGACCACTTCGCCGGCTGCGCCTCTCGCTCCATCCGCGATGGCGGCGTCAGCAGCGGGAGGCGAGCGCGCTCGAGGCGGCGCAGCTCGCCGGCACCAGCCTGATCGTCGCCTGCTCGGGCCGCGTCGCCGCCGATCTGCGCAAGGCGGGCGCGCGCTGCCCGATCGAGATCCTGCACAACCCGGTCGACCCGGATCACCACCGGCCGCCCGACAAAGCGCTGCGCGCTCGCCGGCGCGCCGAGCGCGGCTGGGGCGAGGACGCCACCGTCTTCCTGCAGGTGGCGCATGATTTCCACCTCAAGGGCGTCGCCAACTCGATCCGCGCCCTGGCGCGCGCCGCGCGCACCGGCGCCGACCTGCATCTCGCCATCGCCGGACGCGGCCCGGACCCGGTGCCGTTCCGTGCGCTGGCGCAGAGGCTCGGCATCGACGACCGCGTCCATTTCCTCGGCGCCATGGCCGACACGCGCGAGGCCTACGAGGCCGCCGACGTGCTGCTGCATCCCGCCCTCTACGACGCCTGCAGCCTTACCCTGCAGGAGGGGATGGCCTGCGGGCTGCCGGTCATCGCCAGCATGGCGGACGGGAGCGCGGAGCTGGTCACCGAGGGGGTGCAGGGCTGGCGGGTTTCCGATCCGCGCAACCTGCGCATGATCGCCGGCGCGATGCGCGGCATGCTGGAGCCCGGGCTACGCCGCGCCATGGGCGCGCAGGCGCGCCGGCTCGCCGAGCAGAACGACATCGGCTCCAATTTCTCACGGCTGGAGGCGATCTGCCTCGCGAAGGCCGGCCGTCAGGTCTCGGTCGCCGGATAGCCGAGCTCGGCCTGCAACGGCCGGATGAGATCGAGCACCGCGCGGCGCCTCGCGAGGGGCTGGCTGCGAAACTTGCCGATCGAGCCGCGGCTGATCTCGCCGCTCGCCGCGGCGATCGCAGGCGCCGGGTCGAGGCCGAGGAAGGCGAAAAGGCGCTCGGTGGCGCCGGGGAAATCCTCGCAGAGATCCTCGTAGCGGATCTCGCGATAGCGGTCCCCGAGCGACCGCCCCGCCCGGCGCGCCGCCCCGACACTCGCGATCCAGTGCTGCGCGTTGAAGAGATGCGACTTCCGGCGATAGGCGCCGCCGTCGAGCGCCATCCCGTTCCAGCGTTCGATCGCATCCGTGCCGAAATAGATCTTCCGCCAGAAGGCGCTGGTCGGGCCGATATGGTCGGAGAAGGCGACGTCCCGCCCGTCGCGCAGCAGATGCACGAACCGGCCCTGCGGGAACAGCGCCGCGACAACCGGCAGGATGTGGGTGGTTTCGCAGAGCTTCCAGCCCCAGGGGCCGCTATTCGGGTCATAGCCTTCGAGATGGCAGCCGAGCGCCGTCGCGATCATCGGCTCGACCAGCCGGTCGCTACCGTCGAGCGCCGGCCCGTATTCCGGGTAGTAACGCGTCACGAGGTAGTGGACGACCGGCAGCAGATCCCAGCTATCGCGCGATTCGTTCAGGTTCGCGCCCATGAAGACACCGGCGGCCTGCAGCATCGAGGCCAGCAGCCGGCTTCCGGAATGGGACTTGTTGAAGACCACGATCGGCGGCGGCAGGCGCGCGACGAGTTGCGCCAGCTCGGGCGTGCGCGGAAACCCAGCGGCCGTCATCGGGCCGTCTTCGTCCCGGGCATGCGCGCCCAGCCGAGAAAGCGCGGCGGGTCCAGCAGACGCCGCACGGCCGGCCGTTCGAGATCGGCGAGAAGCACCTCGCGCATGGCCTGCTCGCTGAAGCGATAATAGTCGCCGGGGAAATCGTGGCGGCCGAGCGTCGAGGTGCCGGCCTGCAGCGCCCCGATATGCCGGTGCAGCGACCGTCCGACGACGGGGAGATGCGGCACGAACCGCCGCAGCCGGGGAAAGGGCAAGCGGCGCATATCCGCATAGCCCGGCACGCCGATCGCGATCAGCGCGCCCGGCCGCGCCACGCGCCGGATCTCGGCCAGGGTCAGCCAGAAGCGCCGGTCATGCTCGAGCATCGAGTTGCTGAGCACGAGATCGAAGCTGTCGTCCTCGAACGGGGTCAGCGCATTGGCGTCCGTCTCGATGATCTCGAAATCCGGGCCGCGCGAAGCGGGGGCGAGATTGACGCCGATCTTGCGGCTCGCCCCCGCGAGGCTCGGCAAAGCGAGCAGCGTGTCGCTCGTGGGAACGGCGCCGATCTCCAGCACGCGGCCGCCCGCCTTCTCCTGGCGGCAGATCGCATCGAAGGCGTCGAAGATCGCGGGATGCATGGCTTCCGGCCGGCTCGTCGCGGGCAAGATCGCGCCTCGCCCGGCGCCTGTCCAGCCCCGCCGGCGCGGGTCCCGCGAATCTAGCCCGGCGTCCCGTTTCCCTCGCTCCGCGCGGCCGCTTTCTGGAGCCGATAGGCGATGTAGCCGAGCACCGTGAGAATGATGAGGGCGAGCGCCACGTTGATGACGGCGAGCACGTAGTAGCCCGCGCCGCAAGCGACGCCGATCGCGCCGGCGAGCCAGATGCTGGCCCCCGTCGTCATGCCCTGCACGTCGGCCCCGGAGCGAATGATGCTGCCGGCGCCGAGGAAGGCGACGCCGGCCGTCACCGCTTCGATGATGCGCACCGGGTCGGCCGAGCTGGTTCCGTCGCCGCGCTCGGTCACGACATAGAGCTCCATCGCGAGGATGGTGAAGGTCGTCGCGGCAAGGCAGACCAGCATGTGGGTCCGGATGCCGGCCGGCTTGTGCTTCCATTCCCGGTCGAGCCCGATCAGAAGGCCGCAGAACACGCTGGCGGTGAGGCGGACGACGATCTCCCAGGCGGGAAGCGAGGTGGCGATCCAGGGCACGATGGCCGTCATATTCACGTCGATGGCTTCCATAAAACCCCTCGGAATCGACAAAAGAAGACCGGGACCCGCCGGGCCCCGGCCAGTTCACAGGGAGGTTGATATCCACGTCCCGAGGGAGGGCCCCGGCGGCCCAGGAGCGGCCGCATCGGGAAGGAGTACGGGGCGTCGATATCAGCGGCCCCCACCGCGCCGCCCGGAGATGCGGGCAGCCTTGCGGCTGCAAACGGGACCGAACGCCCCATCAACCCCCGCGCCGAGTTGAGGGTTCCCCCGTCGATTTCCCGCCGCTATCCCGTCGATTTCCTTGACATCCCGCCCGAAAGCGCCCATATGAGCGGCGCCGTCATTCGAACGGCCGCTGGCTCCCGGCCGCGTGAGCGTCGAACGCAGAAAGCGGATCGGACGCACTTCCGGGCCTCCACGTCACCTTTGCCAAGCCCAGATCACGCGGGGCATCCGCCAAGCCGACAGAAATCTGTCCGGCCGGAGCCGATCGCCTGGGCCGTGCAACCCAAGAAAGCAGAGTTACTTTGACCGACTTTACCAACCTCGGCCTTGCCGCGCCGATTCTGAAGGCGCTGGCGAGCGAAGGTTATGCCACGCCCACGCCGATCCAGGCGCAGGCGATCCCCCAGATCCTCCAGGGCCGCGACCTCGTGGGCATCGCCCAGACCGGCACCGGCAAGACGGCGGCCTTCGCGCTGCCGATCCTCCATCGCCTCGCCGCCGACCGGCGCAAGGTCGAGCCGCGGAGCTGCCGCACGCTGGTGCTGAGCCCGACGCGCGAGCTCGCAAGCCAGATCGCCGACAGCTTCCGGACCTATGGTCGCCATATCGGCCTTTCCGTGGCCGTCGCCTTCGGCGGCGTCTCGATCGCGGGCCAGATTCGCGCGCTGGCACCGGGCGTCGACGTCCTCGTCGCCACCCCGGGCCGACTTCTCGACCTGGTCAGCCAGCACAAGGTCCGGCTCGACCGCCTCGAGATCTTCGTGCTCGACGAAGCCGACCGCATGCTGGACATGGGCTTCATCCGCGACATCCGTCGCCTGGTGCGCGCCTTGCCGCCGGTGCGGCAGAACCTGTTCTTCTCGGCGACCATGCCGCAGGAGATCGGGCAGCTCGCGAGCGAGCTGCTGCGCGACCCGGTCAAGGTCGCGGTCGCACCCGTCGCGACCACGGCCGAGCGCGTCGAGCAGCGCGTGATCTTCGTCGATACGGCGCAGAAGCGGAGCCTGCTCGTCACGCTGCTCCGCGACGACAGTTTCGGCCGCACCCTCGTCTTCACCCGGACCAAGCACGGGGCCGACCGCGTGGTGCGCCATCTGACGGGCGCCGGCATCGGCGCCGAGGCGATCCACGGCAACAAGAGCCAGGGGCAGCGCGAACGCGCGCTCTCGAACTTCCGCAGCGGCCACGCCCGCGTGCTGGTCGCGACCGACATCGCCTCGCGCGGCATCGACGTCGACGCCGTCACCCATGTCGTGAATTTCGACATCCCGGCCGATCCGGAGAGCTATGTCCATCGCATCGGCCGCACGGCGCGCGCCGGCGCGGCCGGCATCGCGATCTCGCTTTGCGGCGGCGAGGAGCGCGCCAATCTGCGCGACATCGAGAAGCTGATCCGCCAGCCGATCCCGGCCATGCGCCACGGCGCCGCAGATCATGCCGCCGGCCCCGAAACGGAAGCGCCGGCGCGCCGCGAACTGCAGGCGGCATCGCCCCCGCCGCAGCGCCACGGGCGCGGCCATGGCGGCCCGCATCGTCAGGCCGGCCATTCCAAGGGCGGGCATCGCGACAAGCCGGCGCGCGAGAACGGCCATCGTCCCGCCGAGGGTCATCGCGCGGATCATGACGGCAATCGCCGCAACGGCAAGGCACGGGGCGAGCATCGCCCCGCCAACGGCGCCGCCAACAGCCATGGCAACGGCCAGCCGCGCCGGGACCATGCGCCGGAGAAGCATCGCCGCGACGGCGAGGCCGCGCATGGCCATCGTCACGGCAAGGGCCGCCCGCGCGAGGAGGCCCGCCGCGAGCAACCGGCCGCGCCGCGCGAGGCCGGTCGCCCGCATCGGGAGCCGGAACCCCGCGCGCTGGCATCGGTCGCCTTCATGCAGGCGAAGCCGCAGGGCGGCGATCGCCCGTTGACGCGCAGCCGGCCGCGCCCGATCGCCGGCCGCTGAGCCTGGCGAACGCGACCGCCGGGCCGCGGGCCTGCCCCGAGGTTGCGGCGGCCGCTTCGTCGCGGTTTAAAGTCTCGCCATGACGGACATCGCCGGCCCTCGACGCTTCGCGGCGGCCGAGCGGCGAGCCGATCGCTGGGTGCACGGAGCCGGCCTCGCCGCGGGCCTTATCGCGTCGCTGGCGATGGTTCCGCTCGTCGCCCGCCATTGCGGCCCGCATCACCAGGCGGCGATCGCCCTTTATCTGGCGACCTTGCTGGCGATGCTCGGCTGCTCGGCGGCCTACCATGTCTTCGCCGCCTCGCCGCATCGCGAATGGCTGCGGCGCGTCGATCATGCGGTCATCTATCTGCTGATCGCCGGCACCTACACGCCGTTCGCCGCCGCCCATCTCGACGAGGCGCGGCCCCTCCTCCTCACGCTCCTCGTCTGGCTCATCGCCGGCCTCGGCTTCGCGACGAAGCTCGTCTTCCCGCGGCGGTTCGAGGGGCTGGGCATTCTCGCCTATCTGCTGCTCGGCTGGCTCGAATTCCTCGGGCTCTCGCCCTATCTCGGCGGGCTCGGGACAGATGTCCTATGGCTCCTCGCCGCGGGCGGGCTGCTCTATTCGGGCGGCGTCGTCTTCCTCCTCTGGCGCCGTCTTCCGTTCCACATCGCGCTCTGGCACCTACTGGTATTGATCGCCGCCGGCTGCCACTATCTCGCCGTGCTCGAAGGGGTTGTGCTCGCCCGTTGTCAGACGTGAGCGGAGCGCCAGCCCAAATCAGGGGGATGGAACGATGGGAACGGACGCAACGCAGGATCTCGGTGCCTGGCTCGACGGCTCGATCATGGCGAAACGCGGGCTGATGCGCGGCAAGGTCGGCAAGACCCATGAGCTGACCGAGGAAAAGCAGGGCGTCTTCCATTACACGATCGGCCCCTATTCCGAACCCGTCATGACGGTGAAGCCGGGCGACCGGATCGTGGTCTGGACCAAGGATGCCTTCGAGGGCCGCATCAAGAGCGAGAAGGACAAGCCTTCCGACATCCTCGAGGTGCCGTTCCTCAACCCGCAATGCGGCCCGATCATGATCGAGGGCGCCGAGAAGGGCGACGCGGTCGCGGTCTATATCGAATCCATGCTGCCGCGCGGCGAGAACCCCCGCGGCACCTGCTGCCTCATCAAGGAGTTCGGCGGGCTCGTCGGCACTACTTACACGGCCATGCTGAACGACCCGCTGCCGGAGATCGTCAAGAAGATCGATCTCGATACCGAGAAGGTCTATTGGAGCGACCGCGTCACGCTCCCCTACAAGCCGCATATCGGGACGCTGAGCTGTTCGCCGCAGATCGATTCGATCAACTCCCTCACCCCCGACCAGCATGGCGGAAACATGGACATGCCCGACATCTGCCCGGGCCACGTCTGTTTCCTGCCGGTGAAGGTGCCGGGGGCGCGGCTCTTCGTCGGCGATTGCCACGCCTGCCAGGGCGAGGGCGAGATCTGCGGGGTGGCGGTCGAATACCCCGCCGTCATCACGCTGCGGGTCGATCTCATCAAGGGCTGGAACATCGACTGGCCGCGGATCGAGACGCCGGAGCTCATCATGACGGTCGGCAGCGCCCGCCCGCTCGAGGACGCGATGCGGATCGCCTATCGCGAGCTCGTCTTCTGGATGATGAAGGAATACGGATTCGACAAGTACGATGCCTACATGCTGCTGAGCCAGGTCGGCAAGGCGAAGCTGGGCAACGTCGTCGATCCGAAATACACGATCGGCGCCGCCATCAGCAAACGCCACCTCGCCTGAAGAGCGGGCCGTTTCAGCCGGCGCCCGTCGCGAAGGACGGATAGAGCGACATGCCGCCATCCACCACGATCGTCGCGCCCGTCACATAGTCCGACGCGTCGGAGACCAGCCACAGCACCGCGCGCGCCACGTCCTCGGGCGCCCCGATTCGACCATAGGGAATGAGGCGGAGCAGTGCGGCGCGCGCCGTCTCGTCCGTCCAGGCGGCGCGGTTGATCGGCGTCCGGATCGCGCCGGGCGCGACCGCGTTCACCCGGATCCGTTGCGCCGCCAGCTCTTGCGCCAGCGATTTGACCAGCAGCATCACGCCCCCCTTCGAGGCGGCATAGTTCGCATGGCCCGCCCAGGGAATCGTCTGATGAACCGAGGACATGCAGACGATCTTGCCGCGCGCCTTGCCTTCCGGGAGCTCCCCCCGACGACGCAGGAACTCCCGGATGGCGCCGCGGGCGCAGAGGAACTGGCCGGTGAGATTCACGTCGATGACCTGCTGCCATGCGGCGAGCGACATCTCGTCGATCGGGTGGTTGCGCTCGATACCGGCATTGTTGACCAGTATCTGCAACCCGCCGAGGCGCTCGCGGATCCGGTCGAACAGCCGGTCCACTTCCGCCTCGATGCCGATATCGGCATCGATCGCGATGGCGGAGCCGCCGGCCTTCTCGATCTCGGCGACGACCGCGTCCGACTTCGACCGCGCCGCATCGAGGTCATTCACCACCACGCGCGCGCCCGCAGCCGCAAGTTCGATCGCCACCGCGCGACCGATGCCGGAAGCGGCGCCGGTGACGAGGGCGATTTCGCCGTCGAGGTCGACGCGATGCATCAAGCAAATGCTCCGTCTTCGACAGAAAGCAGCGCGCCGAGGGCGGCGCGGATCCGCTTCCCCCGCGAATAAAACGCCGGGGAAACGCGGCCGTTCCCCGAACTTGCCTGCCGGCGGCTCAGCTTATCTCCGCACGCTCGCGGGCCGGACCCTTCCGGCTCGAAAGGTTGCGGGCGGTGTTGATAACGCCGACATGCGAGAAGGCTTGCGGGAAATTGCCGAGCTGCCGGCGGGCGACCGGGTCGAACTCCTCCGCCAGCAGCCCCACATCGTTCCGCACCGCGAGCACCCGCTCGAAGAGCGTCCGCGCCTCGTCATAGCGTCCGATAAGCGCGAGCGCGTCGGCGAGCCAGAGGGTGCAGGCGAGGAAGGCGCCTTCGCCCGGCGGCAATCCGTCGTCGTTCTCGTGGGTGTGATAGCGTTGCACGAATCCATCCACCATCAGGTCGCGCTGGATCGCCTCGATCGTGCTCACGATGCGCGGATCGTCGGGCGGCAGGAATCCGACTTCCGGAAGAAGCAGCACCGACGCATCGAGCGTGGTGCCGCCGAAATGGCGCGTGAAGGCGTTGCACCCGGCGTTGAAGCCGTGCTCGCAGACTTCCCTGTGGATGGTTTCGCGCATCGCGCGCCAGCGATCGGCCGGCCCCTTGAAGCCGAACTGCTCCACCGCCTTGACCGCGCGATCGGCCGCGACCCAGCTCATGACGGCGGAGAAGACATAGCGTTGGGGCGGCGCGCGTTGTTCCCAGATTCCGGCGTCGGGGTCTCGCCAGTGGTCCTCGAGATAGCGCATCAGCTCGAGCTGCACGCGCCATCCTTCGTTGCCCCATTCGAGCTCGTGCTTCCGCGCGGAATGGAGCGCGTCCATCACCTCGCCATAGACGTCGAGCTGAAGCTGCTGATGGGCGGCGTTGCCGATCCGCACGGGCAGGCTGCCTTCGAAACCGCCGAGCCAGGGCAGCTCCAGCTCGTCGAGCCGCCGCTCGCCGCCGAGCCCATACATGATCTGCAGCTTGGAGGGCTCGCCCGCGACAGCGCGCACCAGCCATTCGCGCCAGGCCAGCGCTTCCTCGTCATAGCCCGTCACCATGAGGGCGTAGAGCGTGAAAGTCGCGTCGCGCAGCCAGCAATAGCGATAGTCCCAGTTGCGCACGCCGCCGATGAATTCCGGAAGCGAGGTGGTCGCAGCCGCGACGATCCCGCCGGTCCGCTGGTGGGTCAGCGCTTTCAGGGTGATGGCGGACCGCGTCACCGGCTCGCGCCATTCTTCCGGCGCCTTGCAGCGACTGCTCCATTTCCGCCACCACGCAACCGTTTCGTCGAGGAGGCCCTTGATGTCGCGCACCGGCGGCGGCGGATCATAGGACAGTTTCCAGGTCAGGATGGACGGAACCGATTCGCCCTTGCGGATGGTGAAGTCTGCGACGCTGTTGAAACCCTCCGCCTCGAGCACCAGCGGTGTGCGGAGCCGCACCAGATCCGGACCGGCGACGGCCCTGAGCCCATCCTCGGTGCGGCGGACCCAGGGCACCACGCGCCCGTAATCGAAGCGGAAGCGGGCCTCGAACCGCATGGCCACTTCGCCTTCGAGTCCGGTCACGGTGCGGACGAGATCGACGGCGTCACGACGCGGCAACGGCATGAAATCGGTTACCGATACGCTTCCAGTCTCGGTCTCGAAGACGGTTTCCAGCACCAGCGTGCCGTCGAGATAGCGACGGCGCACCGCGCGGGGTGCGTTCCGCGGCGCTATCTTCCATTGACCGTTGTCGGGCGTGCCGAGCAGTGCGGCGAAACAGGCGGGCGAATCGAAACGCGGCAGGCAGAGCCAATCGACCGATCCGTCGCGACCGACGAGCGCGGCCGTCTCCGTATTGCCGATGAGGGCATAGTCCTCGATACGCCGGCCCGAGGGGCGGGCCGAGACACGGCCCGTCGCGCCGGCGGGCCGATCGGCGGCGACGTTATCGTTGGGCATGGCGCATCGCCTGTCGACGCAGCAGGAACGCCCCTGCGCCCTGCATGCCGGGCCTCCGCGACTTCGTCGAACTCATTTCCGGGGGATCCTCGCCGCCGAACAGTTCAGAAAACCGGCACAGCGAGGCGAAGGCACGCAAGGCCAAGCCGGAGGAAACCTGCTGCTACCAATTTGGGGATGGCGGCGCGCCACGCCAATGGCGGCATCCCGACGCACGGCCGAACCGTCGAAGGTCCGCTCGGCGACACGGCACAAACCAAGGATATCTGCCCACCGCTCTCCCTGCCGGGCTTGTGAGATTTTTCGGACCCGCACCGCCCTGCCGACGCCCGTCCGCAGGATTGCGCCGGCCGCCGCGTGGGATGAAACCGCGGAGGTGCGATCGGGCTGCCGTGCCTGTCCGCGTTCGCGAACTGGAAGGGGAGAGAACGATGAAGAGAGCATATCCGGCGCCGGGCCGGATCGCCGTCGGGCTGATCGTTGCGATCGGGCTGATGGCGACCGCCGCCACCGCCGAAGCCGGCAAGGGCAATGAGGGCTGGCGCAAGCATCATGGCCCCGGCTGGAAGCACGGGCCCTACGTCTATTACGACGCCTATCCGGCCTATGGCTATGTGCCGCCGCCGGGCTATGTGGTGGTCCCGCCGCCGCAACCGGTCTATGTCCAGCCCGCCCCGGTCTACGTCCAGCCGCAGCCCGTCTATTACGAGCAGCGGTCGTACGAACGGCCGTCGCTGAATTTCGTGTTCCCGATCCGGATCGACTGACGGGACGGCGCAATCTGCAAGGACGAAGCGATGTGCCGGCTGCGGCGCATCACTTCGACTTGCGCATCACTTCGACTTGCGCAGGTCCGATGCCATCTCGGCTTCGATGGCGCGCTCGAGCTTGACGAGATCCTCCGGCAGGGGCTGGCCGGTCGCGCGCCAGGCGTTGAGCTGTTCATGGAGCTGCAGGTAGAGCTCGTGCTTGTCCTCGGGCTGATGCTCCATCTGGTCGAGCAATAGCGAGATCTGCGCCTTGATGGCTTCGAAGGCCATGAAACTCCACCCTTGAATGATCGCGGCCGCGCCGGCGTCGCTGGCAGCCAATTCTGCCGGGGCCCAATTCTACCGGGGTGATCGCGGCGCCAGCAAGCAACGCCCGGGACGCGGGCGCGAACGCCATCGGGGGTTGCGACCCTTTGCCGCCGCTCCCTGGAGCATTTTCCGGCGAAGTGGGCACCGGTTCGCGGCAGAAAATGCGACCAGACTCATGAATCTGGAGCGCGTTCCGATTCAACCTCGAGGAAACGCGCTCCAGGCCGTGAATACATAAACACGTTGCGCGGTGGCTGACGAGAGTCCGCTTCGGGTTGAACGCCGGAAGTCGGTCAGGGTCGGAGCCACTTCCGGAACGCGCTACTTCCGGACCTTTGCCAGTCATACCGCGAGCGTCGCGTCTCGACCCTAAGCGGACGCTCAACATCGTCGCGAAATGCTATTTTGCGACGTTGCAAAAGTTGGATGCGAAACCGTCTCTTTAATCCGGATTTGCAACGGATCATGATTGGTAGCCGAGGCAGATCGCGCCGATGGCCACGGTACCGCAGGCCATGATGCGCCGAGCGGTTAAGGTTTCCCCAAGGAACAACCATCCGATGAGAACCGCGAACACGACGCTCGTTTCCCTCAGCGCCGCAATTGGACCTGCCGGCCCCAATGCAAAAGCTGCCACCACGACGCCATAGGCGATCATTGCGAAGAGGCCGCCGCCGAGCGCCTTCCACATTTCGGGCGAACGAACGTTAACGGCAAGCTTCCCTCGCATAAGCATGAACGTGACGGGGAGCAGGCTTCCGTAGAGAACGAGCACCCAAGCCGTGTATGCGCCGCTATGGCCGGCCAGCCGAACGCCGACCGCATCGACGGTTGCGTAGCTGGCGATGATCGCGCCCGTCGCCAGGGCAAACAGGATTGAGGAAGTCGAGGCCCTGCTCTTGCCGAGCGAAAGGCTCATGATGCCCACCGCGACAAGGGCGACGCCGGCCATCTGGTATGCGCCGAGGCGCTCTCCGGCAAGTAGGTATCCCCCGAGCGTGACCAGCAGCGGCACGGTTCCCCGACCGATCGGGTAGACCTGCCCCAATTCTCCATATCGGTACGCGGCGACGAGAAAGACGCTGTACCCAACCTGGAGGGCGGCGGAGAGCGCGACATACGGCCAGGCCGAAGCGGTGGGCAGTGGAAATACGAAGATAAACGGAAGCGCGAGGACCGTGCTGGAAAAGCTCATGACGGTCACGGTCCACAGGCGGTCAGCGCCGTTGCGGAGAAAGGCGTTCCAGGCCGCATGAAGGATCGCCGCAAAAAGTGCGAGGCCGACGACAAGCGCACTCATCGGAGTGCCTTGCGCACAGCAAGAATCCTCTCTGCCGCTGCGCGCGCATTCTCGATGGCTGCCTTTCCCTGTCCCATTTGAGCAAGAAGGGTTGCGCCTTCGATCAGCATGAAAAGCGCCGATGCCGTGCTTTCAGCCTGGGCGGCAGGCATCCTCGCTTCGAGGATTTCCTGCATCCGCCGCTTCAAACCGTCCTTTTGCCGGGCGACAGCCTTGAACACCGGATGCTCGGGATCGCCAAACTCGGCCAACGCGTGCTGGAACAGGCAGCCGTGGAAATTCGGCCTCTCGAACCAACGCCCGTACCAGTCGAAGATGGTTGCGATCTTCCGTTGCGGTGTCGTGGCGGCTTCCGCGAGGCCATCGAGCTGCCGCTCGAACCTTCCCGCCCGCCAGTCCAGAACTTCGACGATGAGGCCGTCCTTGCTCGGAAAATGACGATACATCGTCATCTTGGCGACCGCGGCCTCGGAAATGATGCGGTCGATGCCGGTAGCGTGGAAACCGACGCGCTTGAACAGGCCGTAGGCCGTTTCAACGATGTGCTGCCGCTTTTCGGCGGCGTCGGCGCGGAGCACCATGACGAGATCCTATATGAGACAGACCTGTCTCACTTATATATTGACCGTCGAGCTCGGTCAACGTGAGATCACGCGGGCAGCGGGAACCGCATAATCTCTGAAGTTTCGCGATCAATTTTTGCGAAGACTGCTTACCACCCTTCTTCACGCGGTCGTGGACGCCGCTGGTTTGCCAACACGCCTTGGCCTCGCGCCCGGTGAAGCACACGACAATTGGCTGTGTTCGGTTCTCCTGGCGGAACTGCAACCCCGAGCAACTTTGCTCGCAGATCGCGGATATGACGCCGACGGGATTAGGGAGTTCGCCAGCCAGAACGGCGCGTGGGCAAACATCCCGCCAAAACGAAATCGCAAGGAGCCGATCTGCTTCAGCCCTTGCCTTTACCGATCGCGAACTTGGTCGAGCGGTTTTTCAACAGGATCAAGCAGTGCCGGCGTATCGCCGCCCGTTACGACAAGCTCGCCGCCAACTATCTTGCCTTCGTCAAGCTTGCGTCTATCCGTCTATGGCTGCCCGTCTATGGCTGCCCGTCTATGGCTGCGCGCTTATGAGTCCACGCCCTGGTTGCGCTTCAACGCGGCCCATTCGGCCGGCGCATCGGCGGGCCAGGCGACGAGCTCGGCCGGGAAGGCGCCGATCGACCCGACCGTACGGGCGGCGGCCGCAGCGCCGTTTCGCAGCGCGGCCTCGAGGTCGCGGCTCAGGACATAGGCCGCGAGAAAGCCGGCGGCAAAGCTGTCGCCGGCGCCGGTCGTATCCATCACCTGCGCGACGGGTGCAGCGGGGCAGACGATGCGGCGTTTTCCGTCGAGGACGAGCGCGCCGGCGGGACCGAGCGTCACGACGAAGAGCTTGCCGTTCTCCTTAGCCAGCGCTTCGAGCGCATCGACCAGCGCGGCATCGCCCGCCGGGATACCGAAGAAACCGAGATCGAACCGGGCGGCATAGCGGCGCACATAGCGGAGCGGATCCTGCCTGGTGCCGAGGTTGCAATAGTCGAGCGCCCGCAGACCCGCCCCCGGCGCCGACGCCACCGTCTCGAAGAAATCGAGGATCTGGGTGAAGACCGTGGCGATCATGAGATCGCTCGCGGCGATCTCGACCCGTTCGGCGGCCGTCACCCGATGCAGCGCCAGCGCACCCGCCTCGTACCGGACGAAGAGACGCTCGCCGCTCGCGTCGCGGTCGATATATTGCACCGGCGTTGCCGCGTTCTTGCGCGCAATGCCGGCCTCGATGCCGAGCCGCGCGAGGGCGCCTTCCACGATCGCGGCTTCGCGATCGCATCCGAGCGCGGTCAAGACGCCGATGCGGTCCGCGGGCGCGAAATGATCCTTCGCATTGGCGGCGAAGTTGAGCGAGATCCCGCCCGGCCGGTCGGCACGGATATCGACATAGCGGTCGATCCCGCAATCGCCGACGGCAAGCACCTTCATTCGCCAGCCTGGCATCCGTCGGCCCGGACGCCGCGCGCAATGCCGACGAGCGCCGCCACGCGCCCGGAATCGATCCGATCGCCCCGCTTCAGGCTGGTGCCGACCACGGCGCCGTCCGACGCCGCCAGCAGCCGCGCCGCATTGCCCTCGTCGAGCCCGCTGCCGATCAGGATCGGCAGGCCTGCGGCGCCGCGTTTCGCCTCGGCAAGATCGGCCGGCTTCGGCGGATCGCCGGTGGCGTCGCCGCTGACGATGGCCGCCGCCGCGCCATGTCGGCCCGCGAGACGCGCCGATTCGTCGAGACCCCGCGGGATGGTCATCCGCGCATATTTGACCTGGATGTCGGCGAGCACCAGCACGTCTGACGCGCCGATGCGCTCGCGACAGGCCATGACGGCCTCGGGATCGATGCGCATCGCGCCGCCATGCTCCGGCCGCTCCATCGGATCGACGAAATAGTCGGTGCGAATGAAGCGCGCGCCCGAAGCCCGCGCGACCGCGAGCGACGCCTCCGGATCGTTGAGCAGGATTTCGACCCCGACCACCGAGTGCCGCGCCGCCACCACCACCTCACGCGCGATCCGCGTCATGCAGGCGGTGGTTTCCGGCGCCGAGAGCACCGCATGGGGCCGGTCATACTCGTTCTCGACCAGCACCCCATCGGCGCCGCCGCGTTCGAGCGCCGCGAGATCGGCAAGCGCCTGCTCGATCGCGAAATCGAGCCCCCGGGACTGCGGAAAGCCGGGCAAAGCCGGAAGATGGATGACGCCGATAATCGGCTTCGGGACAGGGAACAGCGCGCGAAAGGTCGCCATGGCGGGAGTGTGTCCCGGGCGGCCGCTCTTGTCATTATCGGCAGATCATTATCGGCCGAGCCGGACGCGCCGCCGGGCGGGCCGCTAGCGGCCCGCCGCCGAGCGGATCCTGGGGCGTTCCTTCGGCTGCGACGACGCCGCAAAGGCGGCGCGCGCATAGTCGTCCTCGGCCACCTGCTGGAAGAGCCAGTCGCGGAAGGCGCGGACGACCGGACGGCTCAAGGCGCCTTCCGGATAGAGCACGTGATAGGTGAATTCGACACCGTAATCGGCGCCGAAGGGCATGACGAGCCGCTTGCGATCCATGAGCTCGCTATAGATCGAGGTCAGCAGCAAGGCGATGCCCTGTCCTTCGACGGCGGCCTGCACCAGCACCTGGTAATTGTCGACGATGGTGCCGCGTCGCGCACCCGCCGGGTCGAGCCCATGGGTGTCGAACCAGCGCTCCCAGTCCTGATGATCGAACTCGTGAAGCAGCGCATAGGCCTTGAGGTCGTCGGGCTGGTCGAGCGGCCCGGTGCGTGCGAGCAGGCTCGGGCTGCACATCGGCACCCGGCGCGAGCGGAGCAGCGGCTCGGCGCAGATGCCGGGCACATCGAGCCCGGTCCAGTGCACGGCGAGATCGACCTTGCCCGAGCTGAAATCGGCGACGTCGGCGGTATGCTCGAGATGGAGCTGGATCTCCGGGAAGTTCTGCAGGAAGGCGCCGATCCGGGGCGTGAGCCACCAGGCCGAGAAATAAGGCGGAAGCAGCAGCGACAGATGCGGCCGGTTCGCGTCGCGCCGGAGCCGCTCGACCATGATGGCGACCTGGTCGAAACAACCCTGCACCGAGGGCAGAAGCTCCTCGCCGTAAGGCGTCAGCAGAAGCTGCCGCGCCTGGCGGGTGAAGAGCTGGAATCCGAGATAATCCTCGAGCGCCCGCATATGGTGCCCGACCGCGGCCGGGGTCACGCCCAGCTCGTCCGCCGCCTTGGTAAAGCTCAAATGCCGCGCCGCCGCTTCGAAGGCGCGCAGGGCATTCAAGGGGGGCAGGATTCGGGCCATGGCACCTTACGGAACGGAGGTCCGGCGGACGGGCCCGATAAAAGGTCAAAACCCGCATCGACGCAAGGGCCGGGCCGCCGGCGGTCGCTGCCCGCCTGCATAGGGTCCCTGTCTCTCCAATACAGCCGAAAGTAGCGGCCCCGATCCCGGCGATCGGCCGGGCGAGCTCGTGCGGCCCGCGCGCCGCCCTCAGCCGACGCGCTGCAGGATGTGCTGCGCCGCGACGGCGAGACGATCGCCGACACGAAGCTCCGCCGCGCCGAACACGCGCCGCTTCGCTTCGTCGTGGCCGGTGACGGTGAAGCGCGCGTCGATCTCCTCGCCCGCGAACACCGCCGTGATGAAGCGGATGCGGTCATAGCCGAGCGACACCACCGGCACGCCCGAGACGGCGGTCAGCCTTACTGACGCCGCCGACAGATAGCCGAGCAGGAGGATCGCCTGCGCGATCGGACGGCCATAGGGCGTCGTCCGGCAGAATGCCTCGTCCCAATGGATCGGATCGTCGTCGCCGGTGAGGTCGGTGAAACTCTTCAGCTCGGCCACGGCGATGCGGCGACGGTAGCGGCCTTCCGCGCCGAGGGGGAATATCGTCGAGAGCGGGGTGTCGGAAGCCTGCGTCATCGGACTGTCGGAACCTCGAAACGAAGGGAAAGAAACTTCAAAACCCACTAGATAAACTAGTTTGCCCCGATCGCGCCGCCCGTCCTAGGATCGAGACAAGCCGCGCATCCATCCAAGTAATAAGGTGAAGTTACCGTGCAATACAAGGACATCCTTTACGACGTCAAGGACCGCGTCGCGACGATTACCATCAATCGTCCGGACAAGCTCAACGCCTTTACTCAGAACACCATTTACGAATGGGAAGACGCGCTGACCAAGGCGTCGAACGACAAGAAAGTCGGCGTCATCGTCTTCACCGGCACCGGGAACCGCGCCTTCAGCGCCGGCGGCGACGTGAACTGGGAGAAGGAAGGCGGGAGCAAGACCGAGGACTACAAGACCGCCCATATGCTGATCGCCTGCCCGAAGGTGGTGATCGCCCGGGTCAATGGCTGGTGCATCGGCGGCGGCAACCATCTCGCCTATTTCTGCGACATCACGATCGCCTCGGAACATTCGCGCTTCGGCCAGAACGGCCCGCGCGTCGGCTCGCCCGCCGGCGGCTACATGGTGGCGCATCTCGCCAACATCGTGGGCCACAAGCGCGCCCGCGAGATGTGGATGCTCTGCCGCCGCTACAGCGCGCAGGAAATGCTGAACTGGGGCCTCGTCAACGCGGTCGTGCCGGAAGCGAACCTCGACGAGGAGGTCCGCAAATGGTGCGACGAGGTCCTGTCGCTTTCGCCGACGGTCCTGAAGTGCATCAAGAACTCCTTCAAATACATCATGGACGACACCATGAAGAAGGACATGTTCGAGAATCTCAACGAGGTCGCGCCGAACTACTTCGACACCGGCGAACAGGAAGAGGGCGCCAGCGCATTCCTGCAAAAGCGCAAGCCGAACTTCGAGCCCTATCGCTAGCCGCGACGGGATCGCGACCGGTCGAAGGCGCGCCGCCCGGCGAGCGTCGGGACGGCGCGGCCTTCAGGCCGGGAACTCCGAAGCGAACGCCGTTTATCGAACAATGACGGCCGCGCTGCTCGCGGCGCCCGGGCCGGAGCGATGCAAAGAAGCGAATTCAACAGGGGGAAATCCATGGCTGAGGGAAAACTCGCATTCGTGACCGGCGCGGCGGGCGGCATGGGCCGCGCGGCGGTGGCGCGGCTGGTGAAGGACGGCTATCGCATCGCCGCGATGGACCGCGACCAGAAGGGCCTCGCCGAGGTCGCCAGGGAGCATGGCAAGGCAGTCGTCGCCTACCCTTGCGACCAGACCGACGAGAAGGCGGCGCGCGCCGCGGTCGGCGAGGCGATCGCGAAGCAGGGCCCGATCGATGCCTTCGTGAACCTCACAGGCTGGGCCGGCACCACGCGCTTCTTCGAGGAGACCTCGGACTACTGGCGCAAGGTGATCGGCATCAATCTCGAATCGCTCTTCTTCGTCGCGCAGCCGATCCTGCTCGACATGATCGAGCGCAAGCGCGGCAAGATGGTGTTCGTCGCCTCCGACGCCGGCCGCGTCGGCACCAGCGGCGAGGCGGTCTATGCCGCGACCAAGGGCGGCGTGATCGCCTTCGGCAAGAGCCTCGCGCGCGAAAACGCCCGCCATAACATCCATGTGAATGTGGTCTGCCCCGGGCCGACCGAGACTCCGCTCCTCAAGGCGGAGATGGAGGAGAATCCGGACCTGATCCAGCGCATGACCCGGATCATCCCGTTCCGCCGGCTCGGCCAGCCGGACGACATGGCCGGCGTGATCGCCTTCCTTTGCTCGCCCGATTCCGATTACATGACCGGCCAGACGGTCAGCGTAAGCGGCGGATTGACCATGGTCTGACGGCGAGCCCCGGAAAATCCCATGGAACGGCGATATCAGGACGAACGGTTCGAAAAGGCCGAACCGGCGCATATTCGCGCCTATCAGCTCGAGCGCGTCGGGAAGATGGTGGCGCATGCCTGGCGGACCAACCCCTTCTACCGCGACCATTGGCTCGCCCGCGGCGGCAAGCGCGGCAAGATCGGCTCCTTCGAGGAGTTTCGCGACAAGATCCCGATTGTCCGCAAGAAGGACTATGTCGCGGATCAGGCGGCTTACCCACCCTATGGCAAGCGGCTCGCCAGGGTGATCGACGGCAAGGAGCCCTTCTACATCTTCAATACCAGCGGTACCAGCGGCCAGGGTGTCGAGGTGCACGCCATGACCGAGCGCGAGCGCCGCGCCGGATATGCGGTCAGCGCCTATTGCTATCGCTGGGCGGGGCTGGAGCCGGGAGACAAGTTCTTCCTCTGCTTTGGAATCTCGATGCTCGGCGGCGGCCGAATCGAGCTTTACGGCCTCGAGAATTACGGCCTCACTGTGTTCCCGGTCGGCAACTACGACGTCAATCGCAAGCTCGAGCTTATGCAGCGCTTCAAGCCGCAGGCGGTGATGGCGACGACCTCCTACATCGGGCATCTTGGCGCCGTCGGCGTCGAGAAGGGGAGCCTGCACAGGCCGAAGGTGCTGTTCGGCGGCGGCGAAGGTGCGAGCTTCTCCTGGTTCGAGATGCAGCAGGAGATCTGGGGTGCGCCCTTCTTCAACCATTACGGCGCGACCCAGAACCGCGTCGATCTGATCTATCCCTGCGAGCGCGGCATCGGCACGCGCGACCATCCGGGGATGCTGCACAATATCGACCCCGGCTTCTTCCTCGAGGTGCTGGATCCGGAAACCGGGCGCCAGGTGAAGGACGGCGAGCGGGGCGAGCTGGTGGTGACCAGCCTCATCCATCCCGACTTCCCGCTGATCCGCTACGCCATGGGCGACGCCGCGGTCTATCACACCCCCAACTACTGTAGCTGCGGCCGACCCTTCTGCGGCATCGAGCTCGCCACGGTCGGGCGGATCGACGACATGAAGAAGATCAAGGGCATCAATGTCTGGCCGGATGCGGTCGACGAGGCGCTCTTCGTGCATGGCGGCGTCGACGAATATCAGGTCGTGCTGAGCCGCGACGCCACGCAGTCCGACGTGGCGACGGTCCGCCTCATGGCGAAACCGGAGCTCGATGCAGGGGCGGTCGAAGCGCTGTGCGAGAAGGCCCGCTGCGCGCTTCGCGAGAAGATCGGCATCCGCTTCGAGGTGGTGAGCGTGCCGCAGGGCGGGATCGCCCGCAGCGAATACAAGGCCCGCCGCTGGATCGATCAGCGGAGCTGAAACGCGGGGACCTCAAGGATCGAGCGAGGGCGCCGGATCCGGCGCCCTCTTCTTTTGCGGATCAACCGGCGAGGAAAGCCCGGCAATCCCGCCGGTCCCAGCCGACCGTCACCGTCTCGCCGACGCTCGGCACGCCGTCGATCTCCGAGCGCGGCACCTTGATCATGAAATCCTGCGACCCGCCGAGAGCGGTCCGCAACCGCACATGGTCGCCGTGATAGATCAGCTCCAGCAGCCTTGCCGACACGCGGTTCTGGCGCCCCGTCGCGCGCAGGCCGACCGCCACGCTCTCCGGGCGGATCGAGAGCAGCACCCCCTGCCCGGCCGCCAGCGGATCGACCGCCGTGGCGCCGACCTCGCTTCCATCCGATGTGCGGATCCTGCAGCCGCCCGCCTCGGCCGCGACCACCGTGCCGGCAAGCTGATTGTTCTCGCCGATGAAACCGGCGACGAAGACGTTGGCCGGTTCCTCGTAGAGCTGGCGCGGCGTGGCGAGCTGCTGGATGCGGCCGTTGCTGAAGACCGCGATGCGGTCCGACATGGTCAGCGCCTCGTCCTGGTCGTGCGTGACATAGACGATGGTGATGCCGAGCCGCGCATGCAGATGCTTGATCTCGAGCTGCATATGCTCGCGAAGCTGCTTGTCGAGCGCGCCCAGCGGCTCGTCCATCAGCACGAGCTTCGGCTCGAACACGAGCGCGCGGGCGAGCGCCACGCGCTGCTGCTGCCCGCCGGAGAGCTCCTGCGGCCGCCGCTTGCCGAAGCCGCCGAGCCGCACCATCTCGAGCGCCGCCGCCGCACGCATCGCGATCTCCGCCTTCGGCCGCCGGCGCGCAAGGAGCGGGAAGCCGACATTCTCCTCCACCGTCATGTGGGGAAAGAGCGCGTAGTTCTGGAACACCACCCCGATGTCGCGCTTGTGCGGCGGCAGGTCCTTGATGGACTTTCCCTGCAGGCTGATGTCGCCGCGCGTCGGCACCTCAAAGCCCGCGAGCATCATGAGGGTGGTGGTCTTTCCCGAACCCGACGGGCCCAGCATGGTCAGGAACTCGCCCTGCCGGATATCGAGATCGAGGTCGCGCACCACCAGGGTTTCGCCGTCGAAGGTCTTCTGGACATCGGCGAAGCGCACGAAGCCCTCGGGCCTTGCTTGACCTGCCTGGGCCGGTGGCGGCGTCTCGCGCTGCTGCATGGGGCGTGGGCTCCGTTCTCTCGGTTCGGCCGGCATCGGGCTCAGCTCGGGCGAACGCCGCGGAGCCGCTCGCTCCGCCGGCGAAGATATTCCATCGTGCCCATCATGACGATGGAAACGAGGATCAGCACCGTCGCCGCGGCCGCGATGGTCGGGCTGATGTTCTCGCGAATGCCGGCGAAGATCTGCCGCGGCAAGGTGCGCTGCTCCGGCGTCGCGAGGAAGAGCGCCACCACGACCTCGTCGAAGGAGGTGGCGAAGGCGAAGATCGCGCCGGCCACGACCGCGGGCAGGATCAGCGGCAGGGTCACATGGAAAAACACGAAGAAGGGCCTGCCGCCGAGGCTCGAGCCCGCGCGCAGCAGCGTCCGGTCGAAGCCCTGCAGCGCGGCCGAGACGGTGATGACGACGAACGGCATCGCCAGGACGGTATGGCCGAGGATCAGGCTGAAATAGGTCCCCACCACCCCGAGCCAGGCATAGAAGAAGAAGAGCCCGACGGCGGTGATGACGATCGGCACCACCATCGGCGAGATCAGCAACGCCATGATGAGGGCCTTGCCGCGGAACTCGGCGCGCACGAGGCCGAGTGCCGCAAGCGTGCCGAGCACCGTCGCGATCACCGTGGTGAAGCCGCCGACGATCAGGCTGTTCTTCAGCGGCACCAGCCAGGCATCGTCGGTAAAGAAGGTCACGTACCACTGGTCCGACCAGCCGGTCGGCGGGAAGGTCAGGATCCTGCTGTCGGTGAAGGAGAGCGGCAGGATGATGAAGAGCGGCAGGATGAGGAAGGTGAGGACGAGCCCCAGCACCAGGAAGAGCAGCCTGCGGAAATGTCGCTGCGAGGGTAGCACGGCGCCGCTCATGCTCATCAGGCGAGCCTCATCTTGCCGAGCCCGACCAGCCGGCTATAGAGCGCGAAAAGTACGAAGGTCGCGATCAGCAACCAGGCGCCGAGGGCAGCCGCCTGGCCCCAATTGATCGTCTGGTTGGTGAAGAGCGCGATGAAGTAGCTGACCATCTGGTCGTCCTGACCGCCGACGATCGCGGGAGTGATGTAATAGCCGAGCGCCAGGATGAAGACGAGCAGCGCGCCGGCCGCGACCCCCGGCACGGTCTGCGGGAAATAGACCTTGCAGAAGACGAGCAGCGGATGGGCGCCGAGCGAGCTTGCGGCGCGCGTCTGCGCGGCCGGGATCGCCTTCATCACGCTGTAGAGCGGCAGGATGAAGAAGGGCAGCAGCACATGCGTCATGGCGATGAGCACGCCGGCGCGATTGAACATCAGCGGCAGCGGCTCGGCGATGATGCCGGCCCAGAGCAAGGCGCCGTTCACCGGCCCGGATTCCTGCAGCATGATGGCCCAGGCCATGGTGCGCACCAGGATCGAGGTCCAGAACGGGATCATCACCAGGATCATCAGGAGATTGGTGATGCGAGCCGGCAGGAGACTGAGCGCGTAGGCGGTCGGATAGCCGAGCAGGAAGCAGAGCGCGGTCACGCAGGCGCTGATCCAGAAGGTCCGGATGAAGAGCAAGACGTAGAGCGCCTGCTCGGGCGCGACGCGTTCGATCTCCCCGGTGGGTGCGCGCTCGAGGTCGAGCGAGGCCAGCAGATAGAAGGGCGTGATCGCCCCCGACTCCTGCTTGATCGTGGCCCACCACTCGTTCTGGCCCCAGCGCGGGTCGATCTCGACCAGCGCCTCGCGCGCGGGCCGGGCCTCGACGGCAGCGAGGTTCCTGCCCGTGCCGAGCACCAGCTCGCGAAAGCCGGTGCGGCTGTAGTTGAGACGGCGAGCGAGCCGGCCGAGCGCCTGGGTTTCCTTGCCGGCGGCGAGGTCCGCCAGCAGCGCGTCATAGGCGGCATCGGGCGGCAGGCCGGCGCCGTCCCATGCGGCGAGCGCCGCGGTGGTCTGCGGCATGAGCTCGGGCATGATCGCGTTGTCGATCGCGCGATAGAGATAGAGCCCGATCGGCGCGAGGAAGGTGATGGCGACGAGCAGGAGCGCGGGCAACAGCAGGCCGATCGCGCGGCGTTTCTCCTGCCGCTCGGCCTGTCGCAACTCGCGTTTCAAGTCCTGACCGTATCCGTCGTCGACCGATCGACGGCCGGCGCCATCGTTTTCCGCCATGAGGCCTTGCAACACGGGGAGGGCACGGAGCCCTCCCCGCGGAGCATGCTACTTCGCAGCCCAGGCGTTCAAGCGTTCGGTCAGGCTGTCGTAGTTCTCGGCCCAGAATTCGTCATCGATGGCAACGCCATAGGCGACGTTCTCGGGCGACAGCGGCAGGACCGCCCGCCGCTCGGGAGTCAGCAGATCGGCCGCCCCTTCATGCGTGCTGCTGTAGGGCACATGCCGCATGAATTCGGCATTCGGCTCCGGCGAGGCCAGGCTCCCCATGAGCGCGTAGGCCTTGTCGACGTTCGGCGAGCCTTTGACGATGACGAGCTGGTCGATCACATAGGTGAAGCCCGCCGGATAAGCGATCTTGAAATTGCGCTTGTCCTGCTCGTTCGCCACCACGATGCGGCCGTTCCAGGCGAAGGTCATCGCATATTCCCCGGAGGCGAGGCGGTTGATCATCTCGGCGCCGGTATCCCAGAAGAGGAGGTTCGGCTTCAGCTCGTCGAGCTTCGCGAAGGCGCGGTCGATACCGCCGTCCGAACGAAGCACCTTGTAGACGTCCGCGGGCGCGACGCCGTCCGCCATGAGCGCCGACTCGAGCGTGCCCTTCGGCGTGTTCCAGAAGCCGCGCTTGCCGGGGAACTTGTTCACGTCCCAGAAATCGGCCCAGCTCGTCGGACCTTCGGGGAAGCGATCGCCGTCATAGGCGAGGATGTTGCCGGCGATGTAGACGCCCATGCCGCAGTCGCTCATGGTGCCGGGGAAGAAATCGTCCTTGTTGATGCCGATCTTGGCGTAGTCGAGCTTCTCGTAGAGGCCCTCGTCGCAGCCCGTGGTCGCTTCCGAGGATTCCTGATCGAGCACGTCCCAGGTGATGTTGCCGGTCTCGACCATCGCGCGCACCTTCGCGAGGCTCGGACTCTCGTCCTCCGCGATGTTTTCGCCGGTCGCGGCGGTGAAGGGCTTGAGCCACGCTTCGCGCATGCCGGCCTGCGTGGCGCCGCCATAGGCGACGAATGTCAGATCGCGGTCGGCCAGGACTTCGCCGGCGATTGCCGCCGCCGCGATGCCGGTCGCCGCCAAAAGCAACTTGAACTTCATCGAATACCTCCCTGTTGCGTCATCGATCGCGACGTTGCGCGAACCCGCCCTATCCGGGCCCGTCGATAGCCGTTGCCGCGCGCCAGCGGCCGGCATCGCAGGCCGGATTCTACCCATCGAGCCTAAGGGCCCGTGCGGCCCCGCCGCAAACGAGCAAATCTACGCATCCCTAAAGTTTAGCTTGGCCGACGCGCGCGATCGGCTGATGGGCGGCATCAAGGCCGCTGATGGCGGAGGAAATGCGCGGCACCGCGAGCATCGCCCCGACACCGCCTCAATCGAGAAAATCGGGCTCGCGCCGCAGCAGCTTCCGTTTCATCGCCGCGAGATAGATGAAGGGCGCATCGCCCTCGTCCGCATAGTCGGCAAGGACGCTCTCCGCGACATGCGCGGGGATGAGGTTCGGCTCCCGGCCCGAGCAGGCCAGCATGTATTGCTCTTCGCAGGAAACCTCGAGGTAGTAGAGGTTGTAGAGCGCCTCCGCGACGCTGCCGCCGATCGAGATCGCGCCATGGTTCGAGAGGATCGCGAGATCGTTCTCGCCGAGTACATTCGCGATGCGCTGCCCCTCGTCGAGATTCGTCGCCATCCCCGGAAAGTGGTCGTCATAGCCGATGCGGCCATAGAAGCGGAGGTCGTTCTGATGGATCGGCATCACGCGGCCGCCCTTCACCGTGCTGAGCCAGCTCGCATGGCGCATATGGCTATGGAGCACGCAGGCCGCCCGCGGGACCGTGTCGTGGATCCGCGAATGGATGCAGATGGCGCTGCGCTCCGCATGACCGTCGCCCTCGACGACGTTGCCGTCGCGATCGACGACGAGGAGATTGCTCGCCGTGATCTCCTCGAACAGCAACCCGTGCCGCTTCACCAGGAAGAGATGCTCGCGGCCGGGCACCCGCAGGCTGAAATGGTTCCAGATCGTGTCGTCGAAGCCGAGCCAGCCGGCGATGCGGTAGGCGGCGGCGAGGTCGATCCGCGCCTCGCGGACGGGATCCGCGATCTCGGCGAGGGCTGGGCGTGCCATGGTCCGGCGCCTCAGGCGACTTGCGCCACGCCCGCCTGACGGCGGGCGGCGGCGCGGCGGTCGTCGGCGATGGTGACGCGCTCTACCACGCGATACTGGGGATAGTGGTCGCCGACGGCGAGATGCTGCGTCGCGTAGTTGTCCCAGACCACCACGGTGTCGGGCTCCCAGTGCAGCCGGAAGGAATAGTGCGGGTTGCTGGAGATCGCATAGAGGTTCTCCAGAACGCGCCGGCTCTCGACCTCCGGCAGACCAATGATCCGTGCCGTGTATGGGCCGGTCACATAGATCCGCGGACGACCCGTCGAGGGGTGCGCCATCACCACCGGATGCGGGACGGCGAGCTCTTCCGGCGTTGCGTTGCGCAGCGTCTCGGCGCGGTTGGGGGCCTTGTTCCAGTCGAGCGTATGGCCGTAGCTGGCCATAAGCTCGTGCGATGCCTCCAGGCCCTCGAGATAGCGCTTCATCGCGGGCGACAGCGAATCGTAGACCGCGTGCATGCTGCACCAGAGGGTGTCGCCGCCGATCGGAGGGATCACCCTGCTGCGCAGCACGGAGCCGAAAGGCGGCTTCTTCGTGGCGCTGAGGTCGCTGTGCCACATGTCGTTCTCGGGCGGGCTGTCCTTCTTATCGGTGATGACGGCGATGGGTCCGTGGCCGTCGACCGAGGGATAGAAGGGGTGGAACGGCACGACCGGGCCGATGCTGTCGGCAAAGGCGATATGCGCTTCCGGCGTCAGGGCCTGTTTCCGGAAGACGAGCGTGTGATGCTTCATCAGCGCTTCGTAGAGCTCGTCCGCGACGGCCGCGGTCAGGTCCTTGTTGAGGTCGATTCCCTCCACCGTCGCACCGATCGCCTTGGTGATCGGCTGGATACGCATCGCGCCCATCGTCATCTCCCTCGCGTCATCTCCCTCGAACGTGCCGCGGCCGGGCACTGGCTCGATTGTAATAAACTGTAATCGCTTCACTAAAATGAGACAATAGTGAAATTTTGTCGCCGAATTCCGCCTTTGCCGCAATCGCCTCTCAATAGGTCGGCGGGGTGTGGGTCCAGACCACGACCGTCTTCCGCCGGCCCGGGTTGCCGTAGCGATGCTGCAGCGAACCCGGAAAGCCGAAGCTGTCCCCCGCCTTCAGGAGGAAGCGCTTGCCGTTCAGCATGAGCTCGAACTCGCCCTCGAGCACGAGACCGGCATGCTCGCTGTTGGGCGCGATCTTGGCGTCGCCGCTGAAGGCGCCGGGCGGAAACTCGATGACGAAGAGCGCCAGCGCGCCATTGAGATGCGGCACCAGGAGCTGATCCAGCATGCCCGTGCCATAGCGAAGCTGACGGCGCCGGTCCGCGCGCACGACGTAGTGGCGCTCGCCCATGAGGTCGCCGTCGCCGGCATGGAAGAACCAGGTAAGGTTGACGCCGAGCGCCTTGCCGATCTTGTAGAGCGCCGCGACCGAAAGATTGGAGGCGTCGCGTTCCACCTGGCTGAGGAAGCTGACCGACAGGCCGCACGCCTTGGCGAGCTCGGCGAGCGTCATGCCGCGCTGCTTGCGCAGAGTCCGGATCTCGGTGCCGAATCTCGGCATCCCCTCCGGCGGCACGGATTCCTCGGCGAGCGCGGCCCGGGGCTCGCGGCGCCGGAGGTCGGAACGTTTCGGCTTCGGTTTCGGCAGTTTCGTCATGATCGGGTCCGGCCGGGAGAAACGGGAAGGCGCATCGGTCGCCTTCCGAACGCCCGATGCCAGCGAGAATACAGGGAATCCCGGGCAATCCAATGGCGATCCCCGCGACGCCAGGTCCCCGTTTTGGCGCCAGAATTCCTCAGTCCAGTTCCTTCGCCAGCAGCATCGCGCGGAACTTGCGGTCGCGCTTGATGTGCCATTCCCGGCGCATCGCCTCGCTCCGCGTGTCGAACCGTTCGGCATAAAGCAGGCTCCAGCCGCGTCCGCGCGTCGATCTGGCGCCGAGCCCTGCATTGTGCTGCGCAAGCCGCTTCTCGAGATCGACGGTCCAGCCGACATAGGTGCGGTGGTCGCGCCCGCGCCGGCTCCCCAGCACATAGACGAAGCAGCTCATCGGTCCCCTTCGCCGGCGATCAGATCCCCTCGAGCTCCTCGCGCTTGAGCGCGAGGGCGAGCCATTCCTCCTCCGCGGCGGCGAGCGCGGATTGGGACTGGCGCAGGCCGGCCGCAGCCTTATCGAAGCCGGCCCGGTCGCGGCCATAGAGCGCCGGGTCCGCGAGCGCCGCCTGCAGCGTCGCGATCTCCGCCTGGAGCGCATCGATGCGGCCGGGCAGCGTCTTCAGCGCATGCTCCTCCTTGAAGGAGAGCCTGCGGCGCACGGCGTCCGGGCGCGGCGATCCGGTCGGTTTCGCGCGGCGCGGCCGCTCCGGGGCGGGCGCAGCCGCCCGGCCGCCGCGCTGCAGCGCCATGTCGCTATAGCCGCCCGCATATTCGCGCCACCGCCCCTGCCCTTCGGCGGCGATCACGGAGGTGACGACACGATCGAGGAAATCGCGATCATGGCTCACCAGCAGAACCGTGCCGGCGTAGTCCGACAGCATCTCCTGCAACAGATCGAGCGTCTCGAGATCGAGATCGTTGGTGGGCTCGTCCAGCACCAGCAGGTTCGAGGGGCGCGCCAGCAGGCGCGCGAGGGCGAGCCGGCCGCGCTCGCCGCCGGAGAGCGCGCCGACCGGCGTGTTGGCCTGTTCCGGCAGGAAGAGGAAGTCCTTCATGTAGCTGACGACGTGGACCGGCGTCTCGCCGACGAAGACCGTGTCGCCGCGGCCCGCGGTGAGGGTCGCGCTCAGGCTCCGGCTCGGATCGAGGCTGTCGCGCCCCTGTTCCAGCGCGGCGATCTGGAGATTGGTGCCGCGCCTGACGCTGCCGCCGTCCGGCGCCAGGTCCCCGATGAGGAGCTTCAGCAGCGTGGTCTTGCCGGCGCCGTTGGGCCCGATGATGCCGATCCGGTCGCCGCGCTTGATGCGCGTGGAGAAGTCGGCGACGACCGGGGTCGTGCCGTAGGATTTCGCGATCCCTTTCGCCTCGATCACCATCTGGCCCGAAATGTCGCCGGCGCTCGCGACGAGATTGACCTCGCCCACGGCCCGTCGCTCCTCCCGGCGCCGGGCACGGAGCTCGAAAAGCGCGCGAAGCCGACCCTGGTTGCGCTTGCGCCGCGCCGTCACGCCCTTGTGCAGCCACTCGGTCTCGGCCGCGATCTTTCGATCGAGCTTGTGCCGGGCGACCGCCTCCTGGGAAACGATCTCGTCGCGCCAGGCTTCGAAACCGGCGAAGCCCTGCTCCCGCCGGCGCGTCCGACCCTGGGCGAGCCAGACGGTCGCCTGCGACAGGGTTTCGAGGAAGCGCCGGTCATGGCTGATCAATACGAGGGCGGCGCGGGAGGATCCGAGCTCCCGCTCCAGCCACTCGATCGCCGGCAGGTCGAGATGGTTGGTCGGCTCGTCCAGCAGCAGAATGTCCGGCGCGGGCGCGAGGCATCGGGCGAGCGCGCAGCGACGCGCCTCGCCGCCCGAAAGCCGCGACGGCGCCTCCTCGCCGGTGAGGCCGAGCTGCTCCAGAAGATAGCGGGCGCGATGCGGATCGCTGGCGGGATCGAGGCCGGCCTCGACATAGGCCAGCGTCGTCGGAAAGCCGGCGAGGTCGGGTTCCTGGGGGAGATATCGCAGCGTCGCATCGGGTTGCAGGAAACGCTCGCCGCCATCGGGCTGCACGGTGCCGGCGGCGATCCGGAGCAGGGTCGACTTGCCGGAGCCGTTCCGGCCGACGAGGCAGACACGTTCCGCCGCCGACACCGAAAGCTCCGCCGCTTCGAGCAGCGGCGTGCCGCCGAAGGTGAGGCTGATGTCGCGGAGAAGGAGAATCGGCGGCGCCATGGCGCTCGTTTACCCGAGCCCGCTGCCAGCCGGCAAGCCGCGCACCGCCGATCGGCGATCCGGATCCGCGGAACCTCCGCAAAGCGCAATGTCGGGCTGTTGCCAGCGGCGACGCCGGAACATGCCCGGGTTGAGGACGATGCCGGATTTCACCGTCGTGCCGGGATCAGGCGCGGCGAGGAACGATCGAGCGCATGGTGGCGACCTGGACCGGCTCGCCATGCTGGTTCAGCGTCTCGATCCGGATGGTCGCGGTCCCGCGCTCGGGTCGCGTCTTCGAGGGCGTCACGGCGATGATCTCGGTTTCCACCCGCAGCCGATCGCCGGGCCGCGTGGGTCGCGGCCAGGTGATCTCGCCGCCGGCCCCGATCAGCCCGCCGCTGATCGGAAGGCTCGCCACCAGCAGGCGCATGGTGAGCGCGGCCGTATGCCAGCCGCTCGCGGCGAGGCCCGCGAACAGCGTGTGTTTCGCGGCCTCGGGATCGAGATGGAAGGGCTGCGGGTCGTATTCGGCCGCAAAGGCCCGGATCGCCGATTCGTCGAGGACCAGCGATTCGCTCACAAAGCGCTGTCCGACCTTGAGGTCTTCGAGATAGAGCTCTGCCATACCAAGCTTCCGATGCCGACGTTCCCCCGCAGCTTAGACGAACCTTCTGACGGAATCCCGCGGGGAACGCCCCGCGAGCCCGGCCGTATCGACAGGCCGCAAGGAAATGGCCGGAGCCCCGATCGGAACCCCGGCCAAGCGTCTTTCGGGTCGGGGCGATCCGCCCGACCGCGTCGGCGTCGAGATCGATCAGTCCCAGATCACCGGCGTGGTGGTGATGAGCTCGATGCCCTTCTTGGTGACGATGTAGTTCTGCTCCCAGCCGGCCGAGCCGACGCCGTCGCGGGTCATGAAGGACTCCGCGGAGGCGACCATACCCTCCTCGAAGATCTCGTCCTCGCTGACGGCGCCTTCGCAGATCATCGGATGTTCCCACATCATGCCGTTGCCATGGCCGTTATAGGGCCATTGCTGGCTGGCGTGGTCGTAGCCGGCACCGACCTTCTTCTTGACCTTGTTCGCCGCGCGCGCGACCGCCAGCACCTTCACCCCATCCTTCACGGTGTCGAGCACCGCCTGGCAGATGGCGTAGGAATCCTCGAGCAGCGAGCGCTGCGCCGCGCTCGGCTTGCCGCCGCAGACGAGGCTGCGACCGGGGTCGATCCAGTAGCCCTGATGCACGGGGCCGTAGATCCAGGTGCGGACGAAGTCGCCCCGCTTCGGCGCGTAGTTCGGATAGCCCGGGATATTGTCCCGCTCGAAATAGATGCTTTCCTTGTCGTTGCCGAAATTGATCGGGGTGCGAAGCCAGGAGGCGCCGCGGAGCGTGAGCTCGTGCGCCGCGTCCGCCGCCGCTTCCGCGCCGGTCTTGCCGTGATAGAGCCCGTCGCAGAGACGGTAAAGCGCGCTCGAGACGATCTGGCCGGATTCCCGATACATGTCGAGCTCGCGCGGGCTCTTGATGCGGCGGCATTCGCGGATCAGGTCGTCGTCGAAGACATATTCGATCTTCGGAGTCATGGCCTGGAGCTGCTGGAAGTATTTCACCGGCAGGCAGTCCGAGCCGACGAAGGCCACGCGGCGATAGCCCCTCGCCTTCAGCGACTTGGCAGTCGTCGCCACGATGTCGTCGCTATAGACGTACTTGCCGCAATGGACCCAGCGCCGCTTGCCTTCCGGCATCTCGCCATGCAGCTCCGGCGCCTTGCCCGGCTCCATGATCACCGCGCAGAAGGCATGGGCATTCCACAAGGGGGAGTCGGGCTCCTGCCCGGAACGCTCGCTGAAGAACTGCGTCAGGTAGAGCGTCTCCATGGCGCGCTCGTAGTGACCGCCGGTTTTGCCGAAAACGACGGCGATGTCGTATTTCTTCCGCTTCATGGCGGCGTAGGTCTTCTTCCAACGGGCCTCGTACTCGTCCTTCGGAAAATAGCCGTTGGGATAATTCCAACGCTGGATGGTCATGGTCCGGTGTCCTCCCCTGTGGACATGTTGATGACCTTGCGGGCGCCGATATGGGAACCCCATGCGGCGGCGCGACCGTCATTCTCGATTCGCGCCCGCGCATCCTGCCGTCAAGCCTGCGGCCGTTCAAGGCGAGGCGGGATATGCATCGGGCCGGCCATCGCGCACGGCGGCTTCAGGCCCATGCCGCCGCCCGGGAAAGCTCTCAGACCGTCTGAGTGTTGACCGTCTTCACCGAGAAGAACTCGTCGAGCCCTTCGCGGCCGCCTTCATAGCCATAGCCGCTCTCCTTCTTGCCACCCATGGGCACATCGGCGAAGGCCGGGGCCAGCACATTCACGCAGACCGTGCCCGCCTCAAGCTGCTCCACCACCCGGGAGGCGGTGGCGGTGGCGTTCGAGAACACATAGGCGGCGAGGCCGTATCGCGTGCCGTTGGCGCGCGCGATCACCTCGTCCGTATCGCTGAACTTCGCGAGCGGAGCGATCGGCCCGAAGATTTCCTCCTGCATCGGCGTGTCATCGTCCTTCAGGCCAGTGACGACGGTCGGTTGCCAGAAATAGCCCCGGTTGGCGGCCCGCTCGCCGCCATGGAGGATTTCGGCACCCGCTTCGCGGCTCTGCTGCATCACCTTTTCCATCGCGCCGATGCGTCGCGCGTTCGCCATCGGCCCCATGGTGGTGGCGGTGTCGGTGCCGTCGCCGAGCTTCACCTTCCTTGCGAGCCCGCACATTTCCTCCACAAAGCGGTCGTAAATCCGTTCATGCAGGTAGAAGCGGTTCGGCGCGATGCAGACCTGCCCCGCATTGCGGAACTTGAAGGCCGCCGTCTGCTTTGCGACCTCGACGAGGTCGACGTCGTCGAACACGATAACCGGCGAATGGCCTCCGAGCTCGAGCGTGCATTTCTGCAAGTTGGCGCTCGCGAGACGCGCGATCTCCGCGCCGACCGGAACCGAGCCCGTGAAACTCACCTTGCGCACCTTCGGCGACGCGAGGATCGTCGAGGAGACGACGGCGGGCACACCGAAGACGAGGTTCACCACCCCGCGCGGCAAGCCGGCATCCTCCAGCGCCCGAACGATCGCCACGGCGCTGCCCGGCGTTTCCTCCGCCGCCTTCAGGATGACGGAACAGCCGGCTGCGAGCGCAGGCGCGAGCTTCCGCGCCGGCATGAAGGCCGGGAAGTTCCAGGGCGTGAGGGCGAGAACGATGCCGACCGGCTCCGGGATCGTACGCGGCCGAATGCCGGCACCGCGGATCGGGTAGATCCGGCCCTGGGCGCGCGTCGCCTCCGCCGCATACCAGTCGAAGGTTTCCACCACGCGATCGACCTCGAGCCGCGCTTCACCGAGCGGCTTGCCCTGCTCCAGCGTGATGGTGATCGCGATCGCTTCGCGCCGATCCGCCATCAGCCGCGCCGCCTGCCTCAGGATGTTGGCGCGGTCCGCGGCGCTGGTGGCGCGCCAGACTCGAAAGCCCCGCTCCGCCGAGTCGATCGCCGCCTCGAGATCCGTCTCGGTCGCATGCGGAAGCCAGGCGATCTCGCGCTCGGTTGCCGGGTTGAGGACGGCCTCGCCGCTCCCGCTCTCCTTTTTCCACGCGCCGTCGATCAGCAGCCCAAGGGTCGGATAGCCGTTTTGCATGGCGTCAATCTCCGGTAATGCACGAACAGAGGGGGCGTCTAGCCGGCGGTCGAACGCAGCGCGAGCACGATATCGTCGCGCGACACCGTGCCGATCACGGCACCGGCGTCATCGGTCACTGCGATGGGTTCCGGCGTTTCCGCGAGAGCGTCGATCACCTGCTGCAGAATGGTGTCCTGCGAAATCTGGCGAAGCGTCGCGCCGCCATGAGCGACGGCGATCGGACGCATGACATGCGCCGCCGTCAGGATCCGGAGCGGCGAGATCTCCTTCACGAAGTCCGCCACATAGGCGTTCGCCGGATGCAGCACCACCTCCTCCGGCGTGCCGACCTGGACGAAGGCACCGTCCTTCATGATGGCGATGCGGTCGCCAAGGCGGACGGCCTCCTCGAGATCGTGCGTGATGAACAGCGTCGTCTTGCGCATCTGCTCCGAAAGCTTCGCGAACTCGGTCTGGAGCTGCCGCCGGATCAGCGGATCGAGGGCGCTGAAGGGCTCGTCCATCAACAGGATGTCGGGATCGATCGCCAGCGCACGGGCAAGCCCGACTCGCTGTTGCATGCCGCCCGAAAGTTCGTCCGCATAACGCTGCTGCCAGTCGATCAGTCCGACCATTTCGAGCTTCTCCCGCGCGACCGCATGGCGCTCGTCGCGGCCGAGCCCTCGGACCTCGAGTCCATAGGCCACGTTCTCGATGACCGTTTTGTGCGGCAGCAGCGCCACGTTCTGGAACACCATCCCGATCTGGTGCGAACGGACATGGCGCAGCTCCGCGGCGTTGAGCCCCGCGAGATCCTTGCCGAACAGCCGCACATGGCCGGAAGTCGGCTGGATGAGCCGATTGACATGACGAACGAGAGTCGACTTGCCGCTGCCGGAGAGACCCATGATGCAGAAGATCTCGCCGGTCCCGACGCTGAAGGTCACATCGGCGACGGCCGCGACGCAGCCATGCGTCCTGTAGGCTTCGCGGGGCGAGATCCGGCCGGCGGCGAGATCGGCCATCAGCGCCGGCGAGGGATCGCCATAGACCTTCCACAGCTTCTCGCATTCGATCGGTCGCGTCTCCTGCGCGCCCGAGGGGGAGAGGCCGGCCGTCGGACGCGCCTGCCGCGCCGGATCCGCATTCGGCGCGCCGAGCGACCGAGACGGACGTTTGATGTGACGGACGATCGACATGCCGGCTCTCCCCAACGGGTTCAGCGAAGGATCCTCATTGCGCCTTCGCCGCCTCCGCGAGCCAGGCCGATACCTGCTCCTCATGCGCATCGACCCATTCCTGGGCGTGGCGGCGGACATCTTCGAAGGAATCCTCGCCTTCATGCGCCTTGAGGTTCTCGGCATTCACGTCCTCGACCGGGACGGTGACCAGCTCGAACCAGGCCCTGGCGGCGGGATTCTCGGCCAAGAACTCGTTGTTGGCCATCACCCGCATCACATTCACCGGATAGCCGATATTGCGGCCGTCGGGCAGCTTGGTGTTGAGGTCGAGGTCCTGCTGCTCCTCCGGCAGGTCGGTCCTCGGCACTTCGAGCCACTCGACGTCCTTGCCGGGGATCAGCACCTGCGAGAGCCAGAGCGGCGTGTAGGTATAGTAGAGGACGCGCTCGCCCGCCTTAAAGCGGGTCACGGTGTCCGCCGCCATGGCGCCGAACTGGCCTTGGCGATGGGTGACCGTCTTGCGAAGATCATAGGCGTCCATGTGGTGCTCGACCACGCGCTCGCAGCCCCAGCCAGGCGGGCAGCCGGCGAGGTCCGCCTTGCCGTCGCCGTCGGAATCGAAGAGCTTGGCGATCTCCGGATCGCGAAGCTGATCGATGTTGGTGATGTGGTACTCGTCGGCGGTCCGCTTGTCGATCAGGTAGCCCTGCATGCAGCCCTCGACCAGCGTGCCGACCTTGGTCACGGTGTCCGGACCGCCCGCCTGGGTGTAGAAGGCGGTCTGCAGCGGGTCCCAATGGGCGGCGATGAAGTCGAGGTCGCCCTGGCCGGTCGCCACATGCAGCGCCGGCACGTCCATCAGCTTCATCTCCTCGACCTCGTAGCCGAGGCGCTCGAGGCCGATGATCACGACCTCTGTCTGGAAGCGCTCCTCGAGCAGGCCCGTGTAACCCGGGCGAACGGTCTTGCCCTCGCCCGGAAGATCGGCCGACAGGCCGGAACTAGGCAGCGCCAGCAGGGCCGCCGCCATCGCCGACAGCGCCATCGCCGACAGCGCCGATCGACGCGAAGCAAGCACGCCATTCCTCGGTTTCATGGTCTAGTCCTCCCTAGTCTCGTATGGTTGGCGATTATCGGGCGACGGCGGGTCGCGGCCGCGCCATGAGCGATCGCACGAAGCCGATGGGCCCGCGATCGGTCATCCGGATGGAATGCCTCGCCTGCGCGCCGAGCGCCTGGGTGAGCCGGTCAAGGATCATGGCGAGCAGCACGATGCCGATCCCGCCGAGTGCGGCGAGGCCCATGTCGAGCCGACCGATGCCGCGCAGCACGAGCTGGCCCAGCCCTTCGACGGCGATCATCGAGGCATAGACCACCATCGCCAGCGCCATCATGAGGGTCTGGTTGAGGCCCGCCATGATGCTTCGAACGGCGAGCGGCATCTGCACCTTGGTCAGCACCTGCCGGTGGCTGGAGCCGAAAGCATAGGCCGCTTCCACCGCGGTCGGCGGCACCCCGCGAATGCCGAGGCTGGTAAGGCGGATGATCGGCGGCAGCGCAAAGAACACGGTAACGAACACGCCCGGCACGTTTCCGATTCCCACCAGCATCACGATCGGCACGAGATAGACGAAGGCCGGCAGCGTCTGCAGCACGTCGAGGAACGGACGCAGTATTGTGTCGAACCGGTCGTTGCGGCCCGCCATGATGCCGATCGGCACGCCGATCAACGCGCAGACCGATACCGCCGTCAGAATGATGGCGAGCGTGACGAGCGTGTCCTGCCAGATCCCGATCAGGCCGATCGTAAACATCGCAACCGTCACGAAGATGGCGGTTCCGAAGCCCGCGATCTGCCAGGCGAACAGGAACAGCACGCCGAGGAAGATCGTCGGCGGCACCGACATCAGCAACGACGTCATGTGATCGAGGAAGAAGGCCACCGGCCAGCGGATCGCCTGGAAGAAGGGACGGAAGTTGCTCGCCGTCCAGTCGACCGCAATCTGGATCCATTGCTTCAGGGGAAGCGTGTAGTACTGGAACGGATCCAGCAGCATGTCGCTTTCCATCGCGTGATCCTCCCTGATGCGCGCACGCGGGCGCTATTTCAGCGGCTTGTAGGCCGTGACCTCGACTTCGATCTTGCAGTCGAACATGAGATCGGCGCGCACCGTGGCGCGGGTCGGCGAGTTTTCGGCGAAGAACTCGCTATAGACCTTGTTGTAGCCGATGAAATCCCTCGTATCCTGGAGCCATACCGTCACCTTCACGACGTCGGCGAGCGTGCAGTCGACCTCCCCAAGCGTGCGCTTGATGTTCTGCAGCACCTGCCGCGTTTCGGCCTCTATGCCGCCATGGATCAGGATGCCGTCCGGTCCGAGCGCGAGCTGGCCGGAAAGGAACACGAAGTCGCCGGCGCGTACCGCCTTCGAGTAGGCGTAGGGCGACTTGGAATCGGGATAAGTGATCTGCTTCATCGTTCGCTTGCCTTGCTGCTGTTGCGTGATCTCAGAATCGCGAGCCGCTCGGGAGCGGCGTCTCTTCCTGCTCTTTCCGTATTTGTCGTTTTTCGGAACCGGACGGCTCCCGGTCCGTGCCGAACATGTTGGCGCGTACCGCGTCGATATGGAGCCGCATCAGCCGCTCGGCGGTGAGCGCGTCGCGTTGCGCGATCGCTTCGACCACGCCGCAATGATGCTCCCAGTAACGCCGCGGCCCGTAGGAGGATAGGGCGAGCTTCTGCAGCTTGCCCCAGGCGGTCTGGGTGCGGACCGCATTGATCGCGTCGAAGAGGGCCAGCATCAGCGCGTTATGCGCGGCTTCCGCGATCAGGCGGTGGAGCGTGCCGTCCCATAGCTCGTAGGTCGATACGTCGACGGCGGCCTCGCTTCGCCGCAGCGCGCGCTGCATGTTCCGGATCTCGACCGGCGTTGCCCGGATCGCCGCCAGCCGCGCGATGATCGGCTCGAGATAGCCGCGGACCTCCATCAGCTCCGCCGGGCTCGTGCCGCCGCTGACCATGATGAGGTCGCGCTCGTTCCGGAGCGGCCGGTTGCCGACGAAGGTCCCTTGGCCGACATGGCGCCAGATGGCGCCCTCGGCCTCCATCAGCGCGAGCGCTTCGCGCAGCGCCGCGCGGCTGACCCCCAGCTCGACCGCGAGCTCGCGCTCCGCCGGCAGGCGGCTATTGAGCGGCTGATTGTTTCCGATGAGATAGGCACGAAGCTTCGCCAGCGCATCATCGCTTCTGGAGATCCGGCGGCCGGCGGACATCATGCTCTCGCTTTCTCGAAGGTAGCGAAGACGGGCTCGAAGGCGCGGAAGCGCGCGACGACCGCATCGCCGGGTTCGGCGTGGAAATTGCCCGTGCAGGTGCCGGTGCTGATGATCTGACCCTTCCGCAGGAAATCGCCGCGCTTGATCCGGTCGTTCGCGAGCCAGAGCAGGGAGTTCAGCGGGTGGCCGAGCACGCGCCCGCCCGTGCCCTCCGCGACGAGCCGGTCATTGACGAAGAGCTGCGTCGGCTCGGCGGCGAGATCGATCGCTTGCCAGTTCTCGACCGGGCTGCCGAACACCATCAAACCGTCCTTGGCGTTGTCGGCAATGAGCGACGCCACACCGACGCTCGCCCAATCCGCATAGCGTGTATCAGCGATCTCGACGGTCGGGATCGCCGCCGCCACCGCCGCAGCCGCCGCCTCGCGCCCGATTTCGCCGGGTCCCGTCAGGTCGCGGCCGAGGCGCAGCGCGAACTCGAGCTGCAGCGAGCGCAGGAAGTTTTCCTGAGGCGCGATCCTGGCGCCGTTCGGCCGGACCTGGTCCGCGAGTATCCGGCCGGCAAAAGGCTCGGTCGCGCCGACGCGCTCCTGGGCCGTGCGTCCCGTGCTGCCGATCTTCCAGCCGAGAACCGGGGCCCCGACGAGCCGTATGAGCTCGTCCTGGATCGCATAGCCCTCGTCCACCGTCGCGGGATGCGCAGGAGCGACGAGCCCCGGAATGCGCCGGCCCTCGCGGCGGGCGGCGAGGAGCATGCCGGCGGCGGCCCGCCGGTCCAGCGATTCGGTCACACTGGATGGCTGCATGCGCGGAGATCGCCCGGCAGGGCGGCCTCGTCGGGGTCGAGGGGAAGCGCGTTCGTCGATTCCATCATCTTGCTCACCCACCAGGCGGCCATTTGCGGTATGAGCGGCTCGAGATGCGAGAGGCGCCCAGGCTGCGCGAAAGGCGATTTCAGGCCGAGAAGCTGCTGCTCGGTGATGTCGTTGTCCTCGGAGACGGCGATCTTCCAGCGCTTGAAGTAGTAGGCGGCGCGCTCTGCGAAATCGGCCTCCGCCATGGATTCGCGCGGGAAGCAGCCGCCGAGCGTGACCCTGGTGCGGTGCGGACCCTGGGGGCTGAGCTCGACGTACCAGACGCAGTCGACGGTGAGCGCGATCAGGGTCGAGGGAAAAAGACAGACGAAGTTGGTGCCTTCGGCGGCGTGGCCGTAGAGGCCGGGGATGCGGGGGAGGGCGTGCCGAACGTCCTCGTTCAGCAGGGCGCGCGTGCCGGCATGCCGTTCGCGCATTACGAGCCAGTTGCCGCGCGTCTCGGGGCTGAAATGCTCGTAGCCGCCTTCGAGCTTGTTCAGCGTGGTCGAGTGGACCATGGGCACATGGAAGTCCTCCACCGAGTTTTCGATATGGTTCTTCCAGTTGCAGGCGACGTCGAACTCGACGCGATCGGCCAGCACCAGGTTCTCGCAGCGATAGGCGGCAAGCTGCTCGGGCATGTCGCCGAGATGCGCATCGACCGAGCCTGCCTCCTCGCCGAGCCGCACGAAGATGAAACCGCAGCGGCACTGGGTTTCGAATTCGATGAGCCCGTACTCTTCGGCGTCGAATTCCTGGGTCTGGTCCATGCCGACGGCGCCACGCAGCCTGCCGTCGAGGTCGTAGTTCCAGAAGTGATAGGGACAGCGGAAGCCACGGCAGTTCCCCGCCCCCTTCGCCACCCGGGTACCGCGATGCCGGCAACTATTCGCGAAAGTCTTCACCTGCCCCCCGCGGTTGCGGACGAAGAGCAGCGGAACGCCGAGAAAGGTTTCGCTGAAAAAATCGCCCGGATTGGGAATCCGGCTTTCGTGACCGAAGAAATTCCAGGTCCGGGCGAACAGATGCTTTAGCTCGGCGTCGTAGAAGGCCTGCGACGTATAGGCGGCGGGCGGTAGTGTTTCTGCCTGGAGCAGCGGCTTGAACACATTGGCGAAACGAGCGCCGTTCCCGTCACGCCTGTTGTCTCGCAGCATCGCGTTCGTTCCTCGATCATCCTGCGCAAAGCCCGAGGCGATACGCTCCAGAAAAACCGAACCATACGCAAGCCATTGATGACATCGGTGGAAAATTCCAGGGGATTGTTTCTTAAATCATTCATATGGCGATATTTTTTGAGACCGAAATTAGAACCAATTATCCGATTGGCATCAAACTCGACATTGACTCCCGGCGCGACGGAATGGGATATGCGAGGGCCTTACGAACGTGACCGAAGCAGGTGGATCATGGGTAGCCGGACGTTTCGCAGCAGAGACACAACGGCGACCACCTACTACCCCCGGTTGTTTGGACGAAATTTCGCGGTAGCGGCCCATCATTATCTTGCGGCCTATGCGGGTGCTGAAATCCTGCGCGAGGGCGGAAACGCGGTCGATGCGGCGGTCGCCGCCACGCTGGTCGAAGGATTGGTGGATCCGCACATGCACACGCTCGGCGGCGAGTGTCCGATGCTGATCTATGACGCCGGGGCGGATCGCGTCTGGAGCGTGAACGGCAACACCGTCGCTCCGGCGCGTGCGACGCCCGATGCCTATCGCGCCCGCGGATACACCGATGTGCCGGACGAGGGCGTGCTCGCGGCCGGCGTGCCGGCCGCCTTCGGCGCGCTGATAACCGCTCTTCGCCGATTCGGCTCCTTGCCCTTCGCCACGGTCGCAGCGCCGGCAATGGCCCATGCAGGAGCGGGCTTTCCGGCGCATCGCGGTCTCATCGCGCAGGAGGGTTTCGGCCTTGCCGATCTTGCGCCGCGATTGAGATCCGAGTGGCACGGCGGTGCGGCGATCTACCTCCCGGAAGGCCGGCTGCCGCGCGAGGGCGAGCTGGTCCGCAACGGGGCGCTTCACGACATGCTGGAGCAGGCCTGCCACGCCGAACGCGCCGCCGCGTCTCGCGATGCGGGGCTGCAGGCGGTGTTCGACTGCTTCTACAGGGGCGACGTCGCGGCCGCGCTTCATGCCCATACCTCGGCTCATGACGGGCTGTTCTCGCGCGAGGATTTCGCAGATTTCACGGTCGGGGTCGAGGCGCCGGTCGCTTACGGGTTTGGCGGGTACGAGGTCTACAAATGCGGTCCCTGGAATCAGGGGCCGGCGCTGCTGCTCGCTCTTGGGATGCTGGAGCGGTTCGAGCTCGAAAGGCTCGGCCACAACTCCGCCGACTACATCCATGTCGTGCTCGAGGCGATCAAGCTCGCCTATGCCGACCGCAACCAGTATTTCGGCGATCCGAGCTTCATCCAGGTGCCGATCGCGGAGATGCTTTCCCGCCGCTACGGCGAACTCCGCGCCGGCCTGATCGACATCGAGAGAGCGAGCGCCGAGATCCGCCCAGGCGACCCCGCCCGCGGCGCGGCGGCCCTCGCCGCGACGCGCACGCCCTTCCTCAGCCACGGCTCACCCGGCACGGTCCATGTCGACGTGATCGACGCCCAAGGCAACATGGCGGCCTTCACGCCGAGTGGCGGCTGGCTCAAATCCTCGCCCGTCGTAGCGACGCTGGGCTTCCCTATGACCAACCGGCTGATGACCTTCTATCTCGGGCCGGACGACCATCCGAACCAGGTGCGTCCGGGCAAGCAACCGCGCACGACGATCAGCCCCTCTCTTGCCTGCGGGAAGCATGCGCGCATGGCGTTCGGCAGCATGGGTGGCGACCAGCAGGACCAGTGGCAGCTCCAGTTCCTGCTGAACATGATTGTATTCGGGATGAACATGCAGGCCGCCATCGAAGCGCCGAAATTCAGCAGCTCGCATTTCTCGGCGTTTTTCGCGCCCCACGACAGCGCACCCAAGGCGGTCCGCATGGAGCCTCGTATAGCAGCCGCCTCCATCGACGAGCTCCGTCGGCGTGGCCATGAGATCGAGCTCGCCGCCGACTGGACAGAGGGCTTCATTCTGGGCGCCCGGCACGACCTCGAGACCGGATCGCGCGAGGCCGCCTGCGACCCGCGCTGCGCCAAGAGCGAGATCTTTGCCGCCGCGGCGTTGAGCTGGTAGGGCGGCGCGATGGTCCGCAGGCGCCGGCGCTCATGCGTCGACGAGCCGCTGCGGATTGCCGACGCTCAGTCGTCGAGCGCTGCGGCGGCGAGCGCGGCCACCTGAAGATCGACCACGGGATCCTCGCCGTCGCCGATGATCCAGGCTGCCGACAGGCCGGTCCAAGCGAGGATCCACTGCAATAGCCGAACGCGATCCTGGCCGGATCGCGCGATCACGATCTCCAGCCGTCGCCGGAAGCGCTCCGGCCGCGTGGCGACCGGCCGCGACGGATCCTCCATGTCCGGATTGCAGAAGAGGTTCGCATAGTCGAACCCGCGCTCGCCCCAAAGGCGCTTCGGGTCGATCGCGAGCCAGCCGCGTTCCTCGAAATCGAGGACATTGTCGTGATGGATGTCGCCATGGAGCACGCCCGTCTCCTGCGGGGTCGAGAGCAGCAGCCGTGCCGTCTCCCCTGCCCGACCCAACAGACCGCCCTCTGCGTTCGCGACCGGCTCGAGCGCCGCGAACCAGACCGGCAAAGGCACGAGTTTCGGCAGCGGCTTCGCGCGCGGCGCGTGGAGCGCCGCGATGGCGTCGCAGAGAATGATCGTCGCCTCGTCGTCGCGACCTTCGCGCGCATAGGCGGAAAGCGACCGCCTGCCGAGGGCGCGTTCGAGCAGGATCGCCGCCCCATCCTGTTCCAGCAGGCGGACGGCGCCCTCGCCTTCCCACCAACGCAGCAACAGGCCGCCGAAGCCCTCCTCCGCCTCTGTCGCGATCTTCAGCATCGCCGCCCGGCCCTGCCGCCGCACCGGCAGGAGGCGCGCCCGCGGCGTCGCCACGGGATCGCCGTCAGGCACGAGATTCCACAGCGAGAGATAGCGATCGAACATGAAAGGGGCTTTGCGACACGACCCAAGACGAGAAATTCGGGAGCGACACCGTGCCCTCAGACGGGAGAGTGCCGCGGTCGATCCGGCCCCGGACGATGCGCGGCGCGCTTTACCTGTCCGCCGGGATATGGTAATTGTATGATTGTATGACAGAACAGGTTTCCGACGGCGCGTCTCTCGGTCCGCGAAGGCATGCACAATGAAGATCGGCTATTTCTGCAATCCCAGCAATCCGGGGCATCAGCGCGACTATCGCAGCGTGATGAACGAGGTGCGCAACCTCTCGATCTTCTGCGACAGGGCTGGCTTCGACAGCATCTGGTACGCCGAGCATCATTTCAGCATCTGGGGCCGCGAGGTTCTGCCCAACCCGCTGATCATGGCAGCCGATATCGCGGCGCGCACGCAACGCATCCGGATCGGCCTCGCGGCGGCGATCATCACCTTCTGGCATCCGCTGCGGCTCGCCGAAGACCTCGCGCTGCTTGACCAGCTCCTGGACGGTCGGCTCGAGATCGGCCTCGGGCGCGGCAATTACGGTATCGAAGGCACGAACCTCAATCCGAAGGCGGATCCGCGGAACCCCAAGCAGAACTTCGAGGTGTTCGCCGAGACGTTGCAGATCCTGAAGAAGGCTTTCACGGAGCGGCTCTTCAACCACCAGGGCACGCACTACACGGTGCCGACGCCCGGCTTCCAGTGGGACCGTGCGCATCCGGTCGACGACGCCGACTATATCGATGCGGCGACCAAGGAACTGAAATACATGTCGGTCTATCCGCGGCCGCTGCAGCAGCCCTACCCGCCGCTCTGGCAGGTGGTGGATTCGCCGCTCGCGATCGAATATGCGGCGCAGAACGACATGGGCATCATCATGTGGCGGCCGCCGGTGGAGACGCTGAAGGAGCGCTTCCGCCTCTATCAGGAAACGGCGGCCAAGGCGACCGGCAAGCCGGTGGCCTGGGGCGCCCGCACCAGCGTCGTGCGCGATACGTTCGTCGCGGACACCATGGAGCAGGCGCGCGACATGGCCGAACGCCATGTGATGCGCTACCTCAACTGGAGCAACTGGCGCGGGCCCAAGATCTATCTGAAGCCGGGCGAGGTGCTGACGCCGGCGCAGGAGCAGCAGCAGGTGAAGGAGCTCACCTTCGAGTTCGTGAAGGAGCGCTCGCTGCTCTTCGGCACGCCGGACTATGTGGTCGACAAGATCGCCGAGCTGGAGGAGGAGCTCAGCATGGAGCAGCTCCTCGTCAACTCGACCTGGCTCGACATTCCGCACGATATCGCGATGCGCAGCATGCAGCTCTTCGCCGACAAGGTGCTGCCCCGCGTCCGGGGCGGCGCGCAGCCCGCGGCGATATCGCAGAAGATCGGCGCCGCCGCGCGGTAGAATCCCCGGCGAGCGACCGGAAGCGTCGCGCCACCGCCTTCGCGCGGGCCCGCAACGGAGGCAAAACTTGGCTATGGCCGGCAATGCCCGCGCACTGATCGACTGGCACAGCAATCTGTGGCTGCCCGAGCATCTGGGGCCCGAGCAGCGCGCCGAGATGGGTAGCAAGACCGGACGCAGCGTCGATGCGAGCCCGGCTGCCCACAAGCGGCACGTGGCCGACATCTGCGAGAAGTTCGTGCTGGTCGCGATGCGGTGGAACCGGCTCGGCATCCATATCCCGAACGAGTTCGTCGCCGAGTATGCCGCCGACTACAAGGGCCGCGCCGTGGGCTTCGCCTGCGTCGATCCGCACGACGCGAACGCCCCCACCGAGCTCGAGCATGCGGTGGTCAAGCTCGGACTGCGCGGCCTCAAGCTCTCGCCCGTCTATGCCGGGTTCGATCCCTGGTCGCCGGAAGCCTGGCGGCTCTACGAGGTCGCGAACGCCCTCAAGGTGCCGCTGCTCTGGCACCAGTCGGCCGCCTATGCGCAGCAATCGATGCTCGAGTACGGCAACCCGATCCTGGTCGACCGGATCGCGCGGGCGTTCCCGCATCTGCGCATGATCCTCGCCCATGTCGGCCAGCCCTGGACTGCCGAGACGGTCGTGCTGCTGCGCAAGCACAAGCAGATCTATGCCGATCTCTCGGCGCGCTACTATCGCAAATGGCAGTGCTACAACGCGCTGATGCTGGCGATCGACTATGGCGTGACGGGCCAGCTTCTGTTCGGCTCCGACTTCCCCATCCAGACGCCGAGCGCGGCACTCGACTCCTTCCGCGCCATCAACGACTGGGGAGAAGGCGTCACCATGCCGCGGATCCCGGACAGCCTCATCGACGACATCGTCTATAACCGTCCGCTCGAGCTGCTCTGGCCGGACGGGATCGGATGACGGACGAAACCGAATGGCGGGGCGGCTGTCTCTGCGGCCATATCCGGTTCCGGGCGACCGGCACGCCCGTTCGCGTCGCCCATTGCCATTGCAGCATGTGCCGAAAGGCGAGCGGCGCCGTCGCCCTGACCTTCGCGACCTTTCCTGTGACTGCCGTCGTCTGGGAAAGTCCGCCGGCACGGCACGAGTCGAGCAAGGTCGCCTGGCGGGGTTTCTGCAGGCGCTGCGGCGGCACCCTCAGCTACATCTTCCGCCACCGCCCGACCGAGGTGATGCTGACCGTCGGCAGCTTCGACGAGCCCGAACGCCTGCCGCCGGCGCAATATCACTCCTGGACCTCGGAGCGGATCGGCTGGGCGCATCTCGATCCCGAGCTTCCGGGCCATGAGCGCTGGCGCTACACCCCGAGCGCGCTCACGTGAGCGGGTCAGCGGGCGAGCGCCGCCTCGTTCTCCAGGATCGCCTTCTCCATAGAGGCGGAGTCGGTATAGGCCCTGACCTCGACCACCTTCCCGCCGGCGAAGCGGCAGATCCAGACATAGTTATTCTCGATCGGCTTGCCGTTCAGCGCTTCGGAGATCGAATGCATCTCGACGATGCCGTGATCGCCGGAGACGAACACGTTGCGGAGCGTGATCTTGAGCGGCACGTTCGGATTGCGGATCCTGTTGATCCGGCCATGCGCCTTGGCGAGGAACTCCTGCTTGCCGTTGTAGGTGGCGGCGAGCGTGTGCCTGCCCATGATGGTGACCTGGACGTCGTCGGAGAGCCCGGCGAAGTAGGCCTCGCGATTACCGGCTTCCAGATTGCGGAACAGGGCTTCGACATGGTCCTTGGTAAGGGTCATCGATCGGGGTCCTTTGCGAGTGGCGGAGAAAGGCGGATGGAAGCGGCATGACGGAGCTCGAGGCGCCCGAGGGGAAGTTCATCGAGGTGGCGGGCTACCGCACCTTCTATATCGATCGGGGCGAAGGACCGGTGCTGCTGCTCCTGCATGGGGCATCGGTCGCGATCGACGCCTATTCCACCTGGCATTCGCTGATCGAGGCGCTCGCGTCGCGCTTTCGCGTGGTCGCCTTCGACCAGCCCGGTTTCGGCCGCAGCGACATGGTGAAGGACCGGCGCTACGTGAACCGCCTCGGACGCGTGCCGCACGCCCTTGGCTTCCTCGATGCGCTCGGCATCCGGCGCGCGACCCTGGTCGGGCATTCCGAGGGCGCCTTCATGGCCACCCGCATGGCGATCGAACGGCCGGCTCTCGCGGCGGGTCTCGTCATCGTCACCAGCGGCGGCACGGCGCCGCGGCTCGGCGGTGCGCTCGACCGCGGCTGGATGGAGGCGAGCAAATCCGCCTACGACTATGGCGGCGGCGCCGACACCGAGGACGGATTCATCCGGGCGAACGGCAGTCTCAGCCGCGCCGCCGATCCCGCGCTGGAGCGGCTGCTGCGCGGGAACTACCGACGCGCCGCGGCGGCAGGGCAGATCGAGATGTTCCGCAACCTGTCGGCGGACGAGCGCGACCTCGATCTCTATGTCCGGCTTCAGGAAACCCATATCCATCCGCATCTTGCCGCCCTCGAAACCCCGACCCTCATCGTCTGGGCCTCGAGCGACCCGACCGTGCCGGTCGAGCGCGGCGTCGCGCTCATGCGGCTCTTTCCGCGGGCGGACTTGCATGTGTTCGGCGGCGCGTCGCATATGGTGATGCTCGACCGCGCCGAGGGCTTCAATCGGTTGCTCGCCGGCTGGTGCGCCGGGCGCCGCTAGCGCGCGCATCGCCCGGCGAAGTCGCGCAAGGTCGCGACGAGCGTGTCGGCCGCTTCCAGCGGCAGCATATGCCGGATTCCCGGCAGGATGATCCGTTCGGCGCCCGCGATCCGGGATTGCATCGCTTCGGCCATGCGGGGCGTCTGGCCGGCATCCTCGTCGCCGGTCAGGATCAGGGTCGGTGCCTTGATGTCGGACAAGCGGTGCAATAGCTGGCGGTCGTTGTCGGCATAGAGCCGATAGACATCGACATAGGATTGCGGATCGTTCGCGAGTGTTTTTGCGCGCCAGTAGGCGACGACCTCGGGGTGCGCGGCCGCGTAGCCGGGCCCGAACCAGCGGCCGAGGGCACCATCGACCACGGCCGGCGCACCGCCGGCCGCAACCTGCTCGACGCGGAGATCGACGCGGGCCTGTTCCTCCGGCATGCGGGCGCAGGCCGATGCGGCGATCGCGAGCCCCGCGCAGCGCGCTGGGTAATCGAGGGCGAAGCACTGGGCGATGTTGCCGCCGAGCGAGAAGCCGCAGACCGTCGCCCGCTCGATGCCGACGTGATCGAGCAGGCCCGCGAGCTGCGCCGCGAACTGCGTGAAGCACCAGGGCGCCGGCACCCGCCCGCTGCGGCCATGGCCCCAGATATCGTAGCGGATGACCCGAAACCGGTCCTCGAGGGCGGCGGCATGCCGATCCCAAAGCGTGGCGTCTCCACCCATGCCGTGGATGAGCACGAGCGCGGGTCCCCGACCCGCGCTTTCGAAATAGGTCGGTCCTTGCGGCAGCGCTGCGACGGGCATCAGGAGACGGTCCGGAAAGGGAACGGGGTCGGGGTCCGATCGGGCACGGGCGGCGTGCCCAAGCCCGGGGCCGAAGCTAGGCCTTCGCCAGGGCGGCTTCGCTTCGAAGCAATTCGAGCGCGATCGCGCCCGCATGATCGACCTGCGCCACGCAGGCCGCCGCCGCCGCATCGGGATCCTTCGCCTTGATCGCCGCCACGATGCACCGGAAATTCTCCACCGATCGGTGCTGGTCCTCGGCGGTATAGCGAAGCGTCGTGGTGGTGCGGAGATACTGCATGCGGGCCCGGAGCGAGCGGATCATCGCGGCGGCCAGGTCGTTGCCGCAGCCGTCGAACATGATGTCGTAGAATGTGATCAGCGCCTCCAGGACCGTATCGACGTCGCGCGCCTTGATCGCCGTTTCGTAGCGCTTCGCCGCGTCCGCGAGGGCCGCCTGCTCGGCCGCCGTCGCCCGCTCCGCGAAGAGCCGTCCGACGAGCCCTTCGATCGCGCCGCGGAGCTGATAGATCTGCCGCGCATCGTCCACCGTCACCGTCGCCACCACCGTGCCGCGATGGGGAATGTTCTGCACCAGCCCCTCGGCCTCGAGATGCCGCAGCGCCTCGCGGAGCGAGGTCCGGCTCACCCCCGTGAGGTCGCAGAGCTCGCGCTCCACCAGCCGGTCGCCCGGCTTGAAATGCTGATCGAGAATCGCCTTGCGAAGCGCGTCGACGGTACGCTCGCGCGTCGTGGTGGTGGTGCCCGCAACCCGATAGGCATTTCTGTCCGGTGCGCCGGTCGCCATGACCCCGTGTCTCTCCAGATTGCAATCCGCTCATAATGCCGGCTTCCGAGGCGATGCGAAACCGTCGCGCGTGAAGCGCACGGGTCATTCTTGTGCCCGACGGCATCGAAATTTCCGACGGGCGCGCCAGGCGGGCGACGGGACCTGGGCCGCCGACCCGCCGAGGCGAGCGCAATGCTAGCTCGTGAAGTGGAGCTGCTCGCCGATCCGATAGCCGGTGAAGACGAGCGTCGGGATCAGGCCCTTCAGGTTGCTGGCGCTGGCGAACAGAAAGTTGTTGAAGGCCGGGATCATGACGCCGCTGTCCTCCGACATCATGAGCTGCAGCTCGCGATACATCTGCTTGCGCTTGGCATTGTCGAGCTCGGCGCGCGCCTGAAGCACCAGCTTGTCGAAATCGTCCCGGCGCCAGTGCGATTCGTTCCAGTCGGCGCTCGAGATGAACATCAGCGACATGATCATGTCGGCCGTCGGCCGGCCGGCCCAGTAGGAACCGCAGAACGGCTTCTTCATCCAGACGTCCGACCAGTAGCCATCCTCCGGCACCTTGTCGACGGCGATCTCGATGCCGGCCTTGGCCGCGCTCTCCTTGAAGAGCAGCGCGGCATCGACGGCACCGGGGAAGGCGGCATCGGCGATGGTGAGCGTTACCGGACCGCTATGGCCCGATTTCTCGAAATGGAACTTCGCCTTGTCGGGGTCGTAACTGTGTTGCGGCAGGTCGTCGGCATAGAAGCGGTCGAGCGAGCTTACCGGCTGGTCGTTGCCGACCACGCCATAGCCGCCGAGCACCTTCTCCAGGATCTCCTCGCGGTCGAGCGCCCATTTCATCGCGAGGCGCATGTCGGCATTGTCGAACGGCTTGGCGTCGCAGAGCATCGACAGGGTGTAGAAGCCCGCGCTGGGGATATCGAGGATCGTCAGGTCCGGGTTGTTCTTCAGCAGCCCCACGGTCTTCGGATCGACGCGGTTGATGAAATGCACCGTACCGGACTGCAGCGCGCTGGTCCGCGAGGTGAGGTCGTTGATGCCGACCGTCTCGACGCTGTCGACGAAACCGCGATTCTCCTTCCAGTAGTTCGGATTGCGCTTGGTGATCGCCCGAACGCCCGGATCGAAGGATTCGATCACGTAGCCGCCGGTGCCGATGCCCGCCTTCGGATCGCCACCCGCCGGCAGGATCAGCAGATGATAGTCCGTCAGGATGTAGGGCATGTCGGCGTTCGGCCCGTTCAGCGTAATGGTGACCTCGTGCGTATCGGTCGCCTTCATCTCCGTGACCGGCTCGAAGAAGGCCTTGGCGGCGGAGGTCGAATCCGGCTTGCGGTGATAGTTGAGGGAATCGATGACGTCTTCCGCCGTCAGCTCCTTGCCGTTGTGGAACTGCACGCCCTTGCGGATCTTGAAGACCCACTTGGTGGCCGTCGCATCGGTGTCCCAGCTTTCGGCCAGCTCCGGATCGAGCTCGCCCTTCTCGTTCAGTTCGACCAGCGAGTTCGCGAACTGATAGCCGAGGGTGTATTGCGCCGTGCAGCAATAGCTCATCGGGTCGAGCGTGTCGGTCGAGGATGAACCATCGAGACCGAGCACGAGATGCCCGCCCTTCTTCGGCGCGTCGTCGGCGAAGGCGGCGTTGCCGGCGAGCGTGCTCGCGAGCGCGGTCGAGACGCCGAGCGCCGCGGCGCGGCCCATGAACTCGCGGCGCGTCACGCGACCATGCGTGGCGAGCCATTTCAGTTCGTCATGCCCAGACATCGAGAATCCTCCCCTTCTTCTTTGAGTCGTGCCCGTCGCGACACCCGCTGCCGCTCGGAAGTCGGCCTTCCATGATGGTTTATAATCATACAATCATACAATCCTGGCCTGGCAAGCTAAATCGGGGCCGGGGCCGGCTTTGCCGGTCGCTCCCGGTTTTGCGCGCCGAAGGCGCCGCACCCGAGCGTGAAACTTACGGCCGGGGGGCGGGGAGGCTGGCCGCGGGCTCGGGCGCGGTCGATGACACCTCGCGGGCGGCGAGGAGCCGGTCGAGCCAGCGCACATCCATCTCCGGAACCGAGGACAGCAGGAGCTCGGTATAGGGATGCCAGGGCGGGCTCAGGAGCTGCCGCTTGGCGCCGCGCTGCACGATCTCGCCCCGATACATCACGACGATCTCGTCGGCGATCGCCTTCACCGTCGCGAGATCGTGGGTGATGAAGAGATAGGAGAGGCCGGACTCGTTCTGGATGCGCAGCAGCAGCTTCAGGATTCCGTCGGCAACCAGCGGATCGAGCGCGCTCGTTATCTCGTCGCAGATCACGATCTCGGGCTCGGCCGCGAGCGCGCGGGCGATGCAGACGCGCTGCTTCTGCCCGCCCGAGAGCTCACCGGGCAGCCGTCGGACGAGGTCGCGCGGCAGCTCCACCATCTCGAGCAGGCCCTCGACCTTGCGAAGCTGCTCGGCGCCGCGCTGCCCGAAATAGAACTCCAGCGGGCGACCGAGAATCTCGCGGACAGTCTGGCGCGGATTGAGCGCGATATCCGGCATCTGATAGATCATCTGCAGGCGCCGCAGCTCGGATTTCGACCGGCGCTTCAGCCGCTTGGCGAGCGGCCGTCCGTCGAGCAGGCATTCCCCCGCTTCCCACGGCAGGAGCCCGGTGAGCACGCGGGCGAGCGTCGATTTCCCCGATCCGGATTCGCCGACGATCGCAAGCGTGGTACCGCGATGCAGCTCGATCGAGACGTCGCGCAGCACCCTTATGCCGTTTCCGTAGCTCGCCGTGACATGGCGCGCCTCGAGCTGGGGCGGCGTGGCGGGCTCGGGCTTTTCCGGCGCCATGGCGCGCCGCACATTGACGAGCTCGCGCGTGTAAGGCTCGGCCGGTTCCCGCAGAATCCGCTCCGCGGGGCCGGCCTCCACGAGCTTCCCGTGGCGCAGCACCATGATGCGGTCCGCGACCTGGGCGACCACCGCGAGATCGTGGCTGATATAAAGCGCCGCCATCCCCTCGCCCCGCATCGCCTCGCGGATCGCGGCCAGCACCTCGATCTGGGTGGTGACGTCGAGCGCGGTCGTCGGCTCGTCGAACACGATGAGGTCGGGCTTGCAGATCATCGCCATGGCGGTCATCGCCCGCTGTAGCTGCCCGCCCGACACCTGATGCGGGAAGCGCCGGCCGAAATGCTCCGGATCCGGCAGGCGCAGGCGGCGATAGAGGCGCTTTGCCGTCGCCAGTGCCTGCTCCGCCGACATGAGCCCGTGCGAAACCGGCACCTCGCAGATCTGCCGGTCGATGCGATGGGCGGGGTTGAAGGCGGCGGCCGCGCTCTGCGCGACATAGGCCATCCGCACGCCCCGCAGCCGCCGGAGCTCGTCGCGGTCGGCGCCCGCGAGCTCCTGCCCGTTCGCCACGATCGAGCCGCCGGCGATGCGGCAGCCGCCGCGGGCATAGCCCATCGCCGCGAGGCCGATGGTGGATTTCCCGGCGCCGGATTCGCCGATCAGCCCCAGCACCTCGCCGCGATCGAGCTCGAGCGAGACGCCCTTGACGATCCCGTGCCACTGGCCCTGGCTGTCCTGTGCCTCGACATGCAGGTCCGCAATGCGGAGCACCTTGGCGTCGGCGGCCGTCATCGGACCCTCTTCAGGCCGGAACGGCTGAGCTGCCAGTCCACCAGCAGGTTGACGGCGATGGTGAGGGCGAAGATCGCGCCGGCCGGGATCAGCGGCAGCACGAGCCCGAAGCCGATGGCGTTGGCGTTTTCGCGCACCATGCCGCCCCAGTCGGCCTGCGGCGGCTGGACCCCGACGCCGAGGAAGCTGACGGCGCTGAGGAAGAGGATGATGAAGCAGAAGCGAAGACCGAACTCCGAGATCAGCGGCGGAAGAGCGTTCGGCAACACCTCGCGACGCATCACCCAGCCGAGTCCTTCGCCGCGGAGTCGCGCGGCCTCGACATAATCCATCACCGCGATGTCGAGCGCGAGCGCACGGGCGAGACGGAAAACGCGCGTCGAATCGAGGATCGCCATGACGAGGATCAGGATCACGGCCGAGGACGGCAGCAGCGCGAGCACGACGAGCGCGAAGATCAGCATCGGAATCGACATGAGGACGTCGACCGCCCGGCTGATGATCTGATCGACGAATCCGCCCATCACGGCGGCAGTGAAACCCAAGGTCATGCCGATGGCGAAGGAAAGCAGCGTCGCGATGAGGGCGATGGAGATGGTGGTACGCGTGCCGTAGAGGAGGCGGCTCAACACGTCGCGGCCGAGACTGTCGGTCCCCAGCAGGAACTCGTGCGAGAAGGGCAGCCAGACGTCGCCTGCCGCCTCCGATTCGCCGTAGGGCGCGATCCAGGGGCCGATGACCGCGATCACGAGGAAGAACCCCACGATCGAGGCGCCGAACCAGAAGCTGAGTGATCGCAAGGTCAAACCCCGTCTCCTACTTCGGGTGTCGCAGCCGCGGATTGGCGAGGGTCGAGAGGATGTCGGCGATCATGTTGAGCAGCGTGTAGGTGCCGGCGAAAACGAGGCCGCAGGCCTGCACCACCGGCAGGTCGCGCTTGGCGACGTTGTCCACCATGAGCTGGCCGACGCCCGGATAGACGAACACCACCTCGACCACCACCACGCCGACGATCAGATAGGCGAGGTTGAGCACCACCACGGTGATGATCGGCGCCAGCGCGTTCGGCAGCGCGTGCCACATCACGATCCGCGAGGCCGTCGCGCCCTTGAGCTCCGCCATCTCCACATAGGGGCTCGACATGACGTTGATCACCGCGGCGCGGGTCATCCGCATCATGTGCGCGAGCACCACCAGCGTCAGGGTCGCGCAGGGCAGGATGATGAGGACCAGCTTGTCGCCGAGCGGCATGCTCGGCGACAGCTTGGCGAGGGACGGCAGCCAGCGCAGCTTGACCGCGAAGACGAAGATGAGGATGTAGCCGACGAAGAACTCCGGCATCGAGATGGCGGCAAGCGTCGAGATCGAGATGGTCTTGTCGAGCCAGCTACCCTGGAAACGTGCCGCCACGAGACCGAGCCCGATCGCGAGCGGGACGGCGACGAGCGCCGCGGTGCCGGCGAGGAAGAGCGTGTTCTCGAGCCGCGGCGCGATCATCTCGATCACCGGCTTGCCGGTGGTGAGCGAAGTGCCGAGATCGCCCTGCAGCAGGGACCCGAGCCATTGCAGGTAGCGGATATGGGCCGGCAGATCGAGGCCGAGCAGCTTGCGGAGGTTGTTGACCGTCTCCTCGGTGGCGCCCTGCCCCAGCACCGCCTCGGCCACATCGCCCGGAAGAATCTCCGTGCCGACGAAGATGACGAGCGAGACCGCCAGCAGCGTCAGCGCGCCCAGCGCCAGGCGATGCAGGATGAGGCGAACGACGCCGTTCATCGCCCGCTCCCGGCTCGCGACGGTGCGCGGAGCGCTCTCCGTCCGGCGGTCACGATGGCGTCTCCGACGCCAACGGCATCCTGCCCCGGATGCGATCCGCGAGCTTCTCCGCGATCATGATGGTGGGGGCGTTGATGTTGCCGCTGGTGATGGCGGGCATGATCGAGGCGTCGATGACGCGGAGCCCGCGAATACCATGCACGCGTCCCTCGCCGTCGACCACGGCATCGGGATCGGTCCCCATCGCGCAAGTCCCGCAGGGATGATGGGTCGATTTGCCGGTCGCGCGGATATAGGACTCGAGATCGCCGGCGCCATCGCCCGGCGCCAGCTCGGCGCCGCGATAGGGATCGAGGGATTTCTGGCGGATGATCCCCCGCAGCGCCTCGAGCCCCTCGCGAAGCTCGGCAAGGTCCTCGGGCCGGGAGAGGTAATCGAAACGGAGCAGCGGCGCCGCCTTCGGATCGGCGCTGGCGAGGGAGAGCCGCCCCCGGCTCTTCGGCTGCAGCGTCATCACGGTGATCTGGAACCCGTGCGCGTTCGACGCGGCGGAGCCGTCATAATGCACCAGCAGCGGCATGAAGCAGAGCTGGACATTGGGCTGCCGGAGCTCGGGACGGGTGCGGATATAGCCGGCCATCTCGAACTGGTTGGTAGCGCCGGGCCCGGTCTTGAACAACAGCCATTCGAGGCCGATCAGGAATTTCCGCACAGGCCTGAGGAGCGGGCTCGCCGAGATCGGCCGGGAGCAGAACTGCTTCAGGCTGACATCGACATGATCCTGCAGATTGCCGCCGACGCCGGGCAGGTCCTGCAGCACGGCAATGCCGTGGCGGGCGAGCTCGGCCGCGGGCCCGATCCCGGACAGCATGAGGAGCTGGGGCGAGTTGATCGCTCCGCCGCTGAGAATGACCTCGCCGCCCGCCCCGGCGCGGACGAGCGCGCGGCCTTGCGCATATTCGACACCGACCGCGCGATCGCCTTCGAAGAGGATCCGGGTCGCAAGCGCGCCTGTCGCCACCGTCAGGTTGGGGCGCGCCATCGCCGGCCGCAGATAGGCGCGCGCCGTGCTGCAGCGCCGCCCGCCCGCGATGTTCTGGTCCATCGGACCGAAGCCTTCCTGCTGCGCGCCGTTGGTGTCGATCCCGGTCGGATAGCCGGCCTCCGCGCAGGCGCGTCCGAAGATTTCGTAGAGCGGGTTGGTATAGGGCGGCGCCACCACCGCTGTGGGGCCGCTGCCGCCCCGGTAGGCGCTTTCGCCGCCGCTGAACCGTTCGAGCTTCTTGAAATAGGGCAGGCAGTCCGCGTAGCGCCAGCCTTCCAGCCCGCGCGCGGCCCAGCCGTCGAAATCCAGCCGATGACCGCGCACGATGGCCATGGCGTTGATCGAGGAGGAGCCGCCGAGCACGCGGCCGCGCGGACAGAGGATCGACCGGCCCTCGAAGCCCGCTTCCGGGGCGCTCGCATAGCCCCAGTCGAAGCGCTTGCTCTCGATCGCGAAGGCGAAGGCCGCCGGCATGTCGAGGAAGAGGTCCCGCTCGGAACCGCCGGCCTCGAGCAGCAGCACGCGTTTCTCGCGGTCCTCGGTCAGCCGGCTCGCGAGCACGCAGCCCGCCGAACCCGCGCCGACGACGATATAGTCGTAGTGGTTTCGCATCCCCGCTACGGCGTCCCGTCCTGCCGCCTCATGCGCGCGATGCCCCGCCGCGGAGCGAGGCCGCGACCGCCGCCTGGTTCTTCATTCGCACATTGATCGACTTAATCTGGGTATAGCCGAGCAGCTCGTCGAAGCTGCCCTCGCGGCCGAGGCCGCTCTGCTTGTAGCCGCCGAAGGGCGAGCCGAGGGCGAAGCCGACCGGGCCGTTGACCTCGACATAGCCGACCTGCAGCGCCTCCGCGGTGCGGTGCGCGACATGAAGATCGTCGGTGACCAGCACGGCGGTCAGGCCGAAATGGAGGCCGTTCGCGATCTCCATCATCCGGTCGTAGTCGTCCCAGCCGAGCACGGTGATGATCGGGCCGAAGATCTCCTCCTGCGCGATCCGCATGGCGGGTTCGGCCTCGGCGAACACCGCCGGATTCATGAAGAAGCCGCGCTGCATCGCCGGATCGGCCGGGCGGTCGCCGCCAACCACGAGGCGCGCGCCGTCGGCACGGCCCGCCGCCAGGTAGTGCTGGCAACGGTCATAGAGCGCCTTGAAGCTGATCGCGCCCATCTCCGCGGCAGGATCGGTCGGCATGGCGACCTTGATCTTTCCCACCCGCTCCGCCAGCCGCTCGACGAACCGCTTCTCCAGCGACCGGTGCACGAGCACGCGCGAGGTCGAGCCGCAGGAATGACCCTGCCAGAGGAAGTTCATGCCGGCGATGGCGATATCGACCGCCTGCTCGAGATCGGCATCGGGAAACACGATGAGCGGGTTCTTGCCGCCGAGCTCGAGGCTGAGCGGGACCAGCCGGTCGGAAGCCGCGCGCATCACCGCGCGTCCGGCCTCGACGCTGCCGATGAGCCCGATGCGGTTCACGCCCGGATGATTGATGAGCGGGACCGCCGTGCGGTCGTTGCCGCCCACCACGATGTTCAGCACGCCCGGCGGCAGCAGGGATCGGGCCAGCTCGCCGAAGCGCAGCGCCGAGAGCGGCGAATGGGGCGACGGTTTCATCACCACGCAATTGCCGGTCAGCAGCGGCGCGGCCAGCGCCGTCGCGAAGCTCGCGATCGGATGGTTGAAGGGCAGCAGGCGCGCGACCACGCCATAGGGCTCGCGACGGGTGTAGTGGAGATTGTTGTCGAGATGGGTGACCTCGCCCTTGATCTCGTGCGCGGCCGCCGCGAAATAGTTGATCATGTCGGCGCCGCCGGCCGCGTCGCGCCGCATCCCGCTATAGACATTGCCGGTGTCGAGCGTATCCAGCATGCCGAAGGCGTCGCCCTCGCGACGCAGGATCTCGACCAGGCTCCGCACCCGCGCATGGCGTTCGCCGAAGGGGAGCGACCGCCATGCCGGGAAAGCGGCCGCGGCCGCTTTCACCGCCCGATCGACATCGGCCGGCCCCGCATCGGGAATCGCCGCGAGCTTGTCGCCGGTCGCCGGATCGATGTCGTCGTAGCTTGCGCCGTCGACGGCCGGGACGAGCTCGCCGCCGATCAGCAGACGGAAATCGCCCCGGAGTAGCGCGGCCTTGTCCGGCAAGGTCATGTCGTTCATGTCGTTCCCTTTCGTCCGCTCACCTCGCGGCGTTCGTCTCGGGCTTGTAGGCGATCACCTCGATCTCGATCCGGACATCCACGAGAAAGTCGCTCACCAGCGCCGAGCGCGCCGGCGGAGCCTCGGGAAAATACTCGGCATAGACGGCGTTGAAGCCGGGGAAATCGGCCCGCTCCTTCAGCCAGACCATGGACTTCACCACGTCGTCGAGCGTGCAGCCCGCCTCCTTCAGGGTCGCCTTGATGAGGTCGAGCGTGACCCGCGTCTGCTCCTCGATCGTGCCGGTGGTCATCGGCGCGCCGTTCGCCAGCGGTACCTGCCCGGTCAGATAGATGAAGTCGCCGGCGCGCATGGCGCGCGAAAGGGAAAGGCGGCGTCCGTTGATGACGAGCGGTTCGCCGATCGGTTGCTTGCGCTTCATGATTCGTCAGGCCTTCGCTGGAGGTGAATGAGACGGGGGCTCGGCCGGCGTTGGCCGAGGCGTGCCGATCCGTCCGCCGATGGGTCGCCAACGGCGATCATCGGACATGACGATGCGTTGCGCCATCGGGTCCGATGCGCCGTTGCCGGGCAACGCTTGTCACGTCATCGGGCGCTTCCTAAATTGGCCGCGCAGCGAGGCGATCGCCGCTGCCGCCCGCACGAAGGGAGACGGTCATGACGGAAGCCGTGTTGAAGCGCTACCAGATGCTGATCGACGGACATTGGGTCGACGCCTCGGACGGCGGCAGGTTCGACAGCGTCAATCCCGCGAACGGGCAAGCCTGGGCGTCGATTCCGAACGCGACCGAGGCGGACGTCGATCGCGCGGTGCGGGCCGCCGACCGCGCCTTCTCGGAGGGCGCCTGGTCGCGCATGACCCCGACCGAGCGCGGCAAGCTGCTGCGACGGCTCGGCGATCTGCTGGCCGAGAAGTCCGAGGAGCTCGGGCGCGTCGAATCGATCGACACCGGCAAGCTCCTGAAGGAGACGCGCTGGCAGGCGCGCTACATCGCCGACTTCTTCCACTTCAATGCGGGGCTCGCGGACAAGGTCCATGGCGAGACCCTGCCGATCGACAAGCCCGATCTCTTCGTCTGCACGACGCGCGAGCCGCTGGGCGTGGTGGCGGCGGTGGTGCCCTGGAACTCGCAGCTCTTCCTCGTCGCGGTGAAGCTCGGTCCCGCGCTCGCCGCCGGCAACACCATCGTGCTCAAGGCCTCGGAACATGCCTCGGCGCCGATGCTCGAGTTCGGGCGTCTCTTCGAGGAAGCGGGGTTTCCGCCCGGCGTCGTCAATATCGTCACCGGCTTCGGCGAGCCTTGCGGCCGCGCTCTCACGTCGCATCCGCTGGTCGCCCGGATCAGCTTCACCGGCGGGCTCGGCGCCGCCAGCCAGGTGATCCACAACTCTGCGCAGAATTTCGCGCAAGTCTCGCTCGAGCTCGGCGGCAAGTCGCCGGTCATGGTGTTCGAGGACGCCGATATCGAGAGCGCGACCAACGGCGTGATGGCCGGCATCTTCGGGGCGAGCGGGCAGAGCTGCGTCGCCGGATCGCGGCTCTATCTCCAGGAGAAGATCGCCGACAAGCTGCTCTCCGGCCTCGTCGATCGCGCGAAGGCGATCCGTATCGGCGATCCGCTTGCGGACGAAACCCAGATGGGGCCGCTCGCGACGCAAGGGCAGCTCTCCCGCATCGAAACCGCGGTCGCCGGCGCCCTCAAGGAGGGAGCGAAGCTGCTGCAAGGCGGCCGGCGTCCGCAGGGCCACGAAAAGGGCTGGTTCTATGAGCCGACCATCGTCGATTGCCCGGAGCAGCGGCTGCAGATCGTCGACACCGAGATGTTCGGCCCGGTGCTGAGCGTGCTGCGCTTCAAGGACGAGGAGGAGGTGGTCCGCCTCGCCAACGACACGCAGTACGGCCTCGCTTCCGGCATCTTCACCCGCGACGTCGGCCGCGCCATGCGCGTCGCCAAACGCACCCGTGCCGGCATCGTCTGGGTGAACACCTATCGCGTGGTGTCGCCGATCGCCGAGTTCGGCGGCTTCAAGCATAGCGGCTACGGGCGCGAGGGCGGGATGCAGGCGATCTACGATTTCACGCGGCCGAAGACGATCTGGATCAACACCTCGCCGCAGCCGATCGCCAATCCCTTCGTGATGCGGTGACGGCGGGCGGCGGGGAATCGACCTTCGCCCCCCGATCCCGCAAAAGCGCGCGCGCATCCCCCGCGAGGGGGATGCGGCGCTCCGATCGGTCGCAGAACGGGGTCTGACCATCCGGGAAAATGCCCAATGCCGCGAGGATTGCAGCCAGCTCGGTATCTGTTATTGTCATACAATCATACAGAGGGGTTGCCAATGGATTTGTCGAATGCCGCGCGCCGCTATCGCGTGACCCCCGAGCAGATCGCCGCCTACGAAACCGACGGCGCCGTGCTGCTGCCGCAAGTGGCCGATCCGCACTGGATCGAGCGCTGCCGTGCGGGCATCGAGCGCGCGCTCGTCGATGACGCGAGCGATGCCGCCAGCGCCTATTTCCTGCGGCTGCGCGTCTGGGAGAAGGATCCCGACCTGCGCGACTTCTGCCTGAAATCGCCGGTTCCGGCGATCGCCGCGCAGCTTTTGCAAAGCGACAAGATCAACATGCTCTACGACCAGGTGTTCGTGAAGGAGCCCGGCACGGACGCGCCGACGCCCTGGCACAACGACCAGCCCTACTGGCCGGTGCGCGGCTCGCAGGTGGTGACGCTCTGGGTCGCGTTCGATCCGGTGACCCTCGAGAATGGCGGGCTCGAATTCATTCGCGGCTCGCACAAGCTCGCCAAATGGTATCGCCCCTATACCAGCGACGACGACGGCAATGTCACCGAGCAGTTCCACGGCGACGACGACGACAAATATGAGGACCTTCCGGACTTCGATGCGGAGCGCGACAAGCACGATCTGCTGTCCTGGGAGATGAAGCCGGGCGATGCGATCGCCTTCCACGCCTTCACCGTTCACGGCGCCCGCGGCAACCGTCGACGCGACACCCGCCGCCGCGCCTATGCGATCCGCATGACCGGCCGCGAGGTGCGCTACTACGGCGGCAAGGTCTGGAATCAATACATCATGAACCCGGCGCTGAAGACCGGCGATCCGCTCGACAGCGCGCAGTATCCCGTGCTGTTCGGTCCCGGCGCCGCGGCCTGACGAGCCTGTCACGCCGCATGGCTGGGCGGTAAGCCGCTTCGGCCGCCCGCCGGCGGATCGTCGAAATCAACCCGCCTCTTCATGCGGCCGAGCGGCTCGACGAAATCCGGCTGATCGAGGACCGGCGTCGGAACGACCGGGCGCGATCGCCGCGTCAGGTCGCCGTCCGGTCGGGCTGGTCCTGCCCGCCGAGACGGAAGAAGAGGGCGAGCTGCAGGCTTTCGCCGATACGTGCCGCCTTCGCCTGCAGCGTGGCCGCGGCCGCAGGCGGCATCATTTCGTCGGTAGTGCGCTTCCACAGTGCCAGCCAGCGGTCGAACAGGGCTGGCGTGATGCGGGCCTTGTGCTTCAGATGCGCCGCCATGGGATTGCCCTTGTAGCGCCCGCTGGTCAGCATCACCGACGACCAGAAGGCGGTCAGCGTCTCCAGATGCTCGGGCCAATCGCTAATCGCGTCATTGAAGATCGGGCCAAGCTCGGCATCTTCTCGAACGCGGGCGTAGAAGGCGGCGACAAGCCGCTCCAGTCCCGCCTCGTCGATGTCCAGGACAGCGTTCACGAGGTCACTCTCCGAATATGCATGATTGTTGACAGGGGCCGGGCGAAGCAGGGCTCTCAGGATCGTCGCTCCCCGCCGGCGCCCGGCGCGTGCGAAGGGATGAGACCGGGCCAGTAGTGGGCGTCGCTGCCCGGGCGGACGCCGAAGATCGCCTGTCCGACCCGCACGACGGTGGCGCCTTCTTCGATGGCGATCTCGAAATCGCCCGACATGCCCATCGAAAGGCCGGCGAGGTGGGGATTTATCGCGATTGCCCGGTCGCGCAATGCACGCAGCAGCCGGAAGCAGGCGCGCACGCGCTCAGGATCGCCGCTGAAGATCGCCAGCGTCATCAGACCGCGCGGCTTGAGCCGGGAATAGCCGGCAAGTCGCGCGACGAAGGGCGCCAGCTCGTCCGGATGCAGGCCGAACTTGCTGGGTTCCGCGGAGGTGTTGACCTGAACGAACACGTCGAGGTCGCGCCCCTCCGCCTCGAGACGGCGGTTCAGCGCGTCGGCCAGCCGGAAGCTGTCAAGCGCCTGGAACTCGGCCGCGAACCGGGCCAGATACTTGGCCTTGTTGGTCTGGAGATGGCCGATGATGTTCCAGCGGATCGGCAGATCCCGCAGCACGGCGTGCTTGTCACGGGCTTCCTGCAGCTTGTTCTCGCCGACATCCCGCACCCCCGCCTCGAAGGCCAGCCGAAGGATATTGGCAGGGACCGTCTTGGTAACAGGCATCAGACGGACCTCTCCGGCCGACCGGCCGCTGCGTGCGCAGGCGGCGGCAATCCGCTCGCGGACGGCCTTCAAATTGATGGCAAAGGTTTCCGCAGGGTTCGATCCGAACCGATCGAGGTCGGCCGGAGACAGCGCCGTCTCGCCTTCGTTCATGTCCGCCATGCTCCTGATACAGGCCCGCCGCGCCACTCTGTTGACCCCTCCCGAGAATCCATTATACATAGGATTCCTATCTATAATAGGGGCCGCGATGACTGCCATGGCGAGCATTGCAACGGGATTGACCAGGATCGCCATGTTCCTGCGTTCGGAAGCGTGGCGGCGCGCCGAGACGACGGGACTGAGCCCGACCCAGACGCAGATCCTCGCGCTTCTTGTCCAGCGCGGTCCGGCCCGCGTGGGCGCGGTCGCCGACGAGATCGCGGTGACGCAGCCCACGGCGAGCGATGCCGTGGCGGCGCTCGTGCGCAAGGGGTATGTGGCGCGGCGCGCCGACCCCGAGGATGCGCGCGCCGCCCGGCTGCATCCCACGGCGGCGGGAAGGCGCCTCGCAGCGGAACTGGCGGTCTGGCCCGACGCGCTGCTCGGCGCGATCGATGCGCTCGATCCCCCGGAGCAGGCGGTCTTCGTCAAGGGGCTCGCCAAGATGATCCGCGCGCTGCAGATGCGCGGCGCTATCCCGGTACAGCGCATCTGCGTGTCCTGCCGGTATTTTGGCCCCCACGCCCATGCGGATGCGGCGCAGCCGCATCACTGCGCCTTCCTTGACGCCGCTTTCGGCGATGCCGCCCTGCGGCTCGATTGCGGCGACCACCTCGAAGCCGACGCCTCGGCCCAGCGGGAAAGCTGGACCCGTTTCAACGACGCGGCGGCATGAGCGCGCGCGTCTCGTCCGCGGCGGCGCGCCGTCGCCGGGCCTCGACCATCCCCTGGAGTAGCAATCGAGGATTTGCCCGATGAGCCAGAAGACCAGACCGGCGCCGCCGATCGAGGCGACCCGATGGTTCAATGCCGATGAACCCGTGACGCTCGACGCCCTGCGGGGCCGCGTGGTGGTCCTCGAGGCATTCCAGATGCTCTGTCCGGGCTGCGTCAGCCATGGGCTGCCCCAGGCCGGCCGCGTGTTCGAAACCTTCAGTCGCGACGATGTCGTTGTCCTGGGGCTGCACAGCGTCTTCGAGCATCACGCCGCGCAGACGCCCGTCGCGCTCGAAGCCTTTCTGCACGAATATCGCATCGCCTTTCCGGTGGGCGTCGATAGGCCGGACCCTGAGGGGCCCTTGCCGCGGACGATGAGCGTCTACGGTATGCAGGGAACGCCCACGCTCGTCCTGATCGACCGGAAGGGGCATCGTCGGGTGCAGCATTTCGGGCATGTCGCCGACCTCCAGCTTGGCGCCGAGATCATGGCGCTGATCCACGAGGCGCCGCCCGATCCGCGTTGAACGCGGCAACTTGTGATTCTGCGCGAACATCGCGCGACGACCAACGCTCGCGATTGAGGCGAAAAAGAAAAACCGGGAGATCAGGGTCGCCGCAGGGCATGGGTGGTCATGGCGCACCGTCGCGCGGATTGGCGGCAGGCGCCGTCGTCGGCGAGGCCCTTCGCCAACGGTCCGCCAAAGGGCGAACCGCCTGGCGCAACGAAGCTCTATGCTTGCGAACGAGTCGCGGTGCGTTCACGCCACCCGGGTTTGATCCGCAGCAAACTCGGAAATAACGGTCGCCGCTAGACTAAGGCGCAGTAGCAGACGAGTCGCGGCAATATGGCGTCTGGAGATATTTTGGCGCTTAATGCTATGGGCCGCTTAGGTTTCACGGGCACCACCGACTGGGGACGATGGTTTCGCAGCTGACCCTCGGAGAGCGGCAAGGCGCGCTCTGCATTCTGCTTCTGCTCGCCGCCTGCGGACTCCTCATGCTCGGCGCCGGACAGAACGACCCGCTCGGCGTGCATGGCGGCATCGTCATGCTGTTCGGCGTTCTTCTGATCTTCGTCGTCATTTCCGGATATTTTGCCCCCGAGCCGGGAACGGACGCCGCCGGTCGATATTACGACGATCCCAGCAAGGTCGGCATCGTTCTCGCCATGCTATGGGCGGTGGCGGGGTTTTTTATCGGCGATTGGGTCGCCTGGCTGCTCGTCTATCCCGAAATGACGTTCGACGCCGCCTGGTCGAGCTTCGGCCGGCTGCGGCCCGTGCATACCACGAGCGTGATATTCGGATTCGGCGGCAACGCGCTCATTGCCACCTCCTTCCATGTGCTTCAGCGCACCACCCGTGCGCGCCTCCCGGACCAGCTCAGCCCGTGGTTCGTGCTGCTCGGCTACAACCTCTTCTGCCTGCTCGCCGTGTCGGGCTATCTGATCGGCATTACCCAGTCGAAGGAGTACGCCGAGCCGGAATGGTATGCGGACATCTGGCTGGTCGTGGTGTGGGTCGTCTACTTCCTCATCTATATGCGGACGCTCGCCCGGCGCAAGGAACCGCATATCTACGTCGCCAACTGGTACTACATGGCGTTCATCCTGGTTGTCGCGATCCTGCACATCGTCAACAACCTGGCGATACCGGTCTCCTTCGCCGGCGCGAAGAGCTACTCGCTCTTCGCCGGCGTACAGGATGCCATGACCCAATGGTGGTACGGCCATAACGCGGTGGCGTTCTTCCTCACCGCCGGCTTCCTCGGGATGATGTACTACTACCTCCCCAAGCGTGCGGACCGGCCGATTTTCTCTTACCGGCTGTCCATCATCAGCTTCTGGGGCATCACCTTCATGTATATGTGGGCGGGCTCCCACCATCTTCACTATACGGCTCTGCCGCAATGGGTGCAGACGCTCGGCATGACCTTCTCGGTGATGCTGCTGGTGCCTTCCTGGGCATCGGCGGGCAATGCCCTGATGACGTTGAACGGCGCGTGGCACAAGGTGCGCGACGACGCCACGCTGCGCTTCATGATGATGGCGGCGATCTTCTACGGCATCTCGACCTTCGAGGGATCGTTCATGGCGATCCGGCCCGTCAATTCGCTGTCGCACTACACGGACTGGACCATCGGCCATGTGCATGCGGGGGCGATGGGCTGGGTCGCGCTCATCACCTTCGGGTCGTTCTATGCCGTCGTCCCCTGGCTGTGGAAGCGCGAGGCGATGTACTCGGCACGGCTCGTCGAGGTGCATTTCTGGTTCGCCCTCGCCGGTACGCTCGTCTACGTCTTCGCCATGTGGAACTCGGGCATCACGCAGGGCCTGATGTGGCGCACCTACAGCGAGGGCGGGACGCTCACCTACTCCTTCATCGACTCCCTCGTCGCGATGCATCCGTACTATTTCGCACGGGCGGTCGGCGGGCTGCTCTTCCTGATCGGCGCGCTGGTGGGCGGCTACAACATCTGGATGACGATACGGACGGCCGAAGGCGTGAAGCCGGAGGTGCTCGCGGATCTGCCGGCGCCCGCCGCCGCCCGCCAGGCGTCGACGGGGCGTTGACCCGCCATGTTCGGCCTCCATTACAAGCTGGAGCGCAAGGCGGTGGGGCTGGTGCTGGCCGTCATCGTGGCCGCGAGTATCGGCGGCCTCGTCGAGATCGCTCCGCTCTTCACCATCGACGAGACGGTGGAAGAAGCGCCGGACATGCGGCTCTACACCCCGCTCGAGCTCGCCGGGCGCAACATCTACATCCGCGAAGGCTGCTACGCTTGCCATTCGCAGATGATTCGCACGCTGCAGGACGAGGTGGAGCGCTACGGCCCGTTCTCGCTCGCGGTCGAATCGCGCTATGACCACCCCATGTTGTGGGGATCGAAGCGCACCGGCCCCGATCTCGCCCGCATCGGCGACAAATATTCCGACCAATGGCAGGTCGCGCATCTGATCGATCCGCGCGCCGTGGTGCCCGAGTCGAAGATGCCGGCCTATGCCTGGCTCGCCCGCACGCCGCTTGAGACGGAGAATTTCGGCGCGCACCTCGATGCGTTGCGCATCGTGGGCGTGCCCTATACCGACGAGATGATCGCCAGTGCCTCCTCCGACGCGCTCGGCCAGGCCACCCCGGACGGCCCGCGCGCCGCCGGCGTGGCGCAGCGCTACGGGGACGCCACGCAGATCCGGCTGTTCGACGGGGACGCTGCGACGGTGACCGAGATGGACGCTCTCGTCGCCTATCTTCAGATCTTGGGCCGGCTGACCGATGCAGCAACCGCATCGACTGCGGCGAACGTCGAGTAGTCGCATGGATATCGGCCACGAACAGCTCGTCGCCTTCGCCAAGAGCTTCGGACTCTTCTACCTCATCGCGCTCTCGGTCGGGGTGCTCGTCTACGTCTTCTGGCCCACCAACAAGAAGCGTTTCGAGAAAGCCGCCAAGACGATTCTCAGCGACGAGGACCGGCCATGGCAGTAGGCGAGCGGGACGCCCACACCGGCCACATGACGACGGGGCACGAGTGGAACGGGATCAAGGAGCTGAACACGCCGGTTCCGAAGCCTGTCTACTTCTTCCTCGCGGCGACGGCGCTGTTCTCGGTCGTTTACTGGCTGTTGATGCCCGCCTGGCCGACAGGATCGAGCTACACCAAGGGGCTGCTCGGCATCGACCAGCGGCAAACCGTGGCGGAGAAGCTCGCAGCCGCTTCCCTCGATCGGGCCTCCTGGACGGCGCGGATCGCCGGCGAGAGCTTCGAGGCGATCCGCGCAGATCCTCAGCTCATGACGATCGTTCGCGAAACCGGCCATACGCTCTTCGGCGACAACTGCGCCGCCTGTCATGGCGCAAAAGCCGCCGGAGGCCCCGGCTATCCGAACCTCGCCGAGGCGTCGTGGCTGTGGGGCGGAAGTCCGGAAGCGATCGAGGAAACCATCCGCGTCGGCATCAATTCCGCGCATCCGGATACGCGGGTGTCGCAGATGCCCGCGTTCGGGCGGGACCAGATTCTCGACCGCGACCGGATTCTCGAAGTCGTCGCCTATGTCCGCTCTCTCTCCCCGTCCGGCGAGCCGGCGGCGGATGCCGGCGTCCTGGCTGCCGGGCGGCAGGTCTTCCTGGAGAACTGCGCCTCGTGTCATGGGGAGAGCGGCGCGGGCAACACCGAATTCGGCGCGCCGGATCTGACCGACGGGTCCTGGATCCATGGCGGGTCCCTCGACGCCGTGTTCCGGGCGGTCTATGGCGGACAGCAGGGATTGATGCCTGCCTGGGAGGGCCGGCTCTCGCCGCTCGATCGCAAGATGCTCGTGCTCTATCTTCTCGATCTGCGGTCGACGGAGAACTGAACGGTGGCCGCGGGAAACCACGCGATCGACAGGGGACGACGCGGCCAGAGCCGCCGCCTTGTCTGGTATCTTGCGGGGGCGGCCGTGCTGGGGCTGCTGCTCGCCAATGCGCATCTGATCTATGTCGCGGTCGTCTCTCAGCCGGATTGCGTGCCGCACCTCAAGGAATCCGGCCGGAGCGAGGGCGGATACAGGGCCGCCGGGTCGGCCTGCTGACGGGTCGGACAATGCGCAGCCTTCGAGCGAGGACATGATGCCAACGATTCCCGCTACCGTCCCGCCCCTGCCGCGTGCCGTGAACTGGAATCGCGACCTTCCCGTCTCGGCCGCCTTTTCCTGGCTGCGGGCGGGCTGGCGCGATCTCTTCGACGGTCCGGCTCCCAGCTTCGCCTATGGCGTCGGCGTCTTTCTGCTCTCGGTCGCCGTCATCGCCGGGATGTTCGCCTTCGGCTGGGACCACATTCTGTTTCCGGCCTTGGCGGGCTTCATGGTGGTGGCGCCGACGCTGGCGGTAGGACTCTACCAGAAGAGCCGGCGCCTCGCCGAAGGCCAGCGCGCGACCCTGACCGAGATGCTGTTCGTCGAGGCCCGATCGGGCGGGCAGATCCTTTTCATCGGCGCGATCCTTTGCGTACTCATGCTGTTGTGGATGCGCACAGCGGTCATCATCTATGCGCTTTTCTTCGGTCTTCGCCCGTTCCCGGGGATCGAGCATATCGCCCCGACCCTGTTCGGCACCCCCGTCGGGCTCGCGATGCTCGGCGTCGGAAGCGCGGTCGGCGGGCTGTTTGCCGCTTCGGCCTTCGCCATCGGCACCCTTTCCATCCCCATGCTGCTGAACGAACGGCTCGATGCCTTCACGGCCATGGGCACCAGCGCGGCACTGATCCGGAACAACCTTCCCGTGATGCTCGTCTGGGGGGCGATCGTGCTGGCGCTTGTGCTCGCGAGCCTCGCCACGGGCATGCTGGGGCTGATCCTAGTTTTCCCGCTGCTGGGCCACGCCACCTGGCACGCCTATGTCGCCCTCCGCCAGCCGGAGGAGCGGACGAGGCCGCCAGCCGGGCCGCGGGGCTGAACGCCATGACGGGTCCGTGACGATGCCCGCCTCCGCAGCGACGATTGCCGCTGCACCGCCCCTGTCGCGCGACGGCGCGGGCGCGACGCAAGCCTCGGGCCTCGGCGCCGGGGAGGTCGCGCTCGCGAGCCGGCTGCTGAAGGACGGCCTGCGCCAGACCGACCTGTCCGTGCCGTCGATCCATTGCGGCGGCTGCGTCGCGCGGATCGAACGCGCGCTGACGGCGGTGGACGGCGTCGTCACGGCGCGCGTGAACCTCTCCACGAAACGGCTCAGCGTTCGCTGGCGGTCCGCCGATGCGGCACCTCCGCCCTTCGTCGAGACGCTGACCGCGCTCGGCTACGCCCCGCATCTCGACGGCGGCGTCGCCGAGAAGGATCCCGCGCTCGCCGAGCTCATCCGCGCGCTCGCCGTCGCCGGCTTCGCATCCGGCAACATCATGCTGCTCTCGGTCTCCGTATGGTCGGGGGTCGGACCGGAGGCGCGCGATCTCTTCCATTGGCTCTCCGCCCTCATCGCCTTTCCGGCGTTGCTCTATTCGGGGCGCGTGTTCTTCCGGTCGGCCTGGCGCGGCCTCCGGCGCGGACACACCAACATGGACGTGCCGATCTCGCTCGGCGTGCTGCTGGCCTTCGGGATGAGTCTCTACGACACGGCGACCCACGGCCAGCACGCCTATTTCGATGCGTCGATCACCCTGCTGTTCTTTCTGCTGATCGGGCGCACGCTCGATCATGTCATGCGGGAGCGGGCAAGGGCCGTCGTGAAGGGCCTGGCGCAGCTCGCCCCGCGGGGCGCCATGATCGAGCGCCCCGACGGCGGCTGCGACTATGTTCCGGTGGACAGGATCCGGCCCGGCATGACCGTCCTGCTCGCAGCGGGAGACCGCATACCGGTCGATGGCGTGGTCGCCGACGGCGCGTCGGACCTCGATCGCGCGCTCGTCACCGGCGAGAGCCTGCCGCAGCCGGTGGCCGCCGGCTCGCTCCTGCAGGCCGGCACGCTCAACCTCACGGCCCCGTTGCGGATGCGCGCCACCGCGGCGGCGGCCGATTCCTTCCTGGCCGAAACCATCCGGCTCATGGAGACGGCGGAATCCGGGCGTCCGGCCTATCGCCGCGTGGCCGATCGCGCGGCGGCCCTCTATGCGCCCGCGATCCATGCCTGCGCACTGCTCAGCTTCGCCGGCTGGATGATCGCCACGGGCGATCTTCACCGCGCCGCCACCATCGCGGTGGCGGTGCTCATCATTACCTGCCCTTGCGCGCTCGGGCTGGCCGTCCCGATGGTGCAGGTGGTCGCGGCGCGGCGCCTCTTCGAGAACGGCATCATGGTCCGGGACGGCGGCGCCCTCGAGCGTCTCGCCGAGATCGACACCGTCCTGTTCGACAAGACCGGGACGCTGACCCGGGGCAGGCTCCGCCTCCGGGACGCGGCCACGGTGGATCCCGCCTGTCTTGCCCTCGCCGCTGCAATGGGCCTTCGTTCCCGCCATCCCCATGCCGAGGCGCTGGCCGCCGCCGGGGCCGGATCGCCCGGCACGACGCAGATCGTTCTCTCGGACGTCACGGAGGAGCCGGGCTGCGGCATGGAAGCCAGGTCGGGGACGGACCTGCTGCGGCTCGGCCGGCGCGATTGGGCGGCCCGCCTGGAGGGCCTGCCGGGCGACCTGTCGGAGGATACCGAGACCGTGCTTGCGAGGAACGGGGTCGCGCTGCAGCGATTCCGCTTCGAGGACGATCTTCGCCCCCAAGCGGGAGAGGCGGTGGCGGCGCTGAAGCGCCTCGGCCTCGCCGTCGAGCTTATCTCCGGCGATCGTCCGGCACCGGTGGCGGCGGTAGCGGCGGCCGCGGGAATCGAGGCGGCCCGCCCGCTTCAGCCTCCGGCCGGCAAGGTCGCCCGCATCGCGGAACTCGCGGCGGCCGGACGGAAGACGCTGATGGTCGGCGACGGGCTCAACGACGCGCCCGCTTTGATGGCGGCGCATGTCTCGATGGCGCCGGCGACCGCCGCCGACGTCGGGCGCAGCGCCGCCGACGTGGTGTTCCTGCGCGATTCCCTCGCGGCGGTGCCGCTGACGGTGCGAATCGCCCGCGCCGCAATGCGGCTGGTGCGTCAGAATTTTGGGCTTGCGATCGTCTATAACGCAGTCGCTTTGCCCGTTGCCGTCCTCGGCCAGGTCACGCCGCTCGTGGCGGCGATCGCCATGTCGTTCTCCTCGATGCTCGTGGTCGCCAACGCGCTCCGGCTCCGCGCGGCGCGCAGCGACCCGGCATGATCGGAGCGGCGCCATGAGTCCGCCTCGTCAGCCCGTGAGGGGCCGCGGATGAACGCCTTGCTCTATCTCATTCCCCTGTCCCTCTTGCTCGGCGCCATCGGGCTCGCGGCCTTTCTCTGGTCGCTTCGCCATGGCCAGTACGAGGATCTGGACGGCGCGGCCGAGCGCATTCTGTTCGAGGCGGACGATCCGCTCCGTACGAGCGACAAACAGGCTCGTTAGCGGGCTGAATGCTTGCAGGCCCAGCGCGATCGCGATAACGCGCCGTCCGCGGGAAGCGACACCGCAGAATTGCGGGTCGGTCAGCGCCAACTCGCCGGCTCTCCGCACTTGCGCGTCAGCGCGGCAGCTTCCGATGCCCTTGTGCCGGCTTGCCGGGGTGTGCGATCCGGCATCCGGACGTTCACGGCGTGCCGTCCCATTCTGTAGAATATTGATATGAAATAGAAAGATATGTGGCGGAGGGGGTGGGATTCGAACCCACGTTAGGCTTTTGACCTAAACACGCATTCCAGGCGTGCGCCTTCGACCGCTCGGCCACCCCTCCCTGCCGGACTCCGGCGGCGCGGCAGAACCTAGCCGAACGGCGCCGCCCCAGCAACAGCGCGCGGCGACCGATCGGTTGCCTGGCTCACGCCATGCGGCGCCTTGCGGGCCGCTGACATCGGCCCGTCCGAGGTCGGCGTCCCGCGCGGGACGCCGCCCGCACCTGGAACCCTCCCGGAGCTCTCCGGTTGATCCGGGAGACGTTCGAATAAACTCATCGGAATGGAGATTTCACGATGCGCGCAACCCTCTTCGGCACAACTGCCGCCATCGCCCTCGGCCTCGCGACGTTCGCCGCTCCGGCCACGCTGCGCGCCGACGATACGACCCAGACCGAGGCCACCACGACCGCTCCGGCGACAGCCGTCGATGCGGAGAAGCTCATCGGCCAGAATATCGTCAATCCGGCGGGCGAGACGGTCGGCGAAATCCAGAGCGTCGTCATCGACCAGGACGGCACGGTCCGTCACGTGATCGTCGGCGTCGGCGGCTTCCTCGGCGTCGGCGAGCGCAACGTCGCCCTGCCGTGGGAAAGCCTGACGATCTCCGACAACGGCGAAACTGTCGTCGCCGCGGCGACGAAGGAGCAGCTCGAGGCGATGCCCGAGCATCGCTATCCGGAGTCGGTCACCGGCGGCGTCTATTCCTACGATCAGGATCTGACCGCCAATCCCTATCTCGCCGAGAACAGCACCGCGGATGTGGACACCGCGGCGGATGCGGACACCACGGCGGATGTGGACACCATGGAGAACACCACCATGGAGTCCAACACCGCGCCGGCGGCGGGCACGGTCGGCGATTTCCGCGCGAGCCAGCTCGTGGGCGTGACCGTTGTCAATAGCGCCGGCGAAACGATCGGCGAGATCAACGAGCTGCTGCTTGCCCGCGAAGGCAATGTCGACGGCGTCGTCGTCGATGTGGGCGGCTTCCTCGGCATGGGCGAGCGTCCGGTGCTGATCTCGTGGAACGACATCCAGCTCGCGGACCAGAATGCGGACGACAAGCTGGAAGCCACCACGAGCATGACCAAGGAACAGCTCAACGCGCTGCCGGTTTACGAGGACAGCGCCGCCCAGTAGCGCCGGCGTCGGTTCCTGTCCTTTAGAATTGAAGCCCGGGGCGCGCTCTCCCGGGCTTCACGCCTTTCGACCGGCGTTTCGCGATGGCGCTGCGACCGCCTGTCGCAGGCCGACGGCGATTTCGTGACCGAGTCCGGGCATCATCACAAAGCCCGCGCCGGTCGGAACGCTTCGCAACCCGCGCGGTTGATGAAGCAGCCGAGAATCATCAACAGGAGTGTGCATCATGCGTATACGTCTTTTGACGACCGCTGCTGCCATTGCGCTTTTCGCCGCGATGACGGCGCCCGGTCTCGCCATCGCCGCCGGCGAGACGCCGAGCTCGAGCACGGGCGCTACGACGGGCACCAGCACCAGCACGGGCGGCTCGCTGAGCGAGCCTGCCGGCATCGACAGCAACGCCACGACACCGTCGGTCTATGCGCCGTCGAGCGGCGCCGGATCGCCGGGCGTGGGCGCAGGCACCGCGGGCACGGGCGTTTCTTCGTCGGGCACGCTCGGCAACAGCACGAGCCCGGCCTTGTCGCCGAGCGGGGTTTCGACCAACGCGTCCTCGAGCAATATCTCCGGCTCTGCCGGCACGATGGGTTCGAGCGGCTCGACGGTCATGCCCACTCCGGGCATGCCGGGGACGGTTTCGACGCCGATCAGCGGGCCGGTCGGTAGCAATGCCGAGCCGGGGCGCTATATCGGCGCGCCTTACGAGACGAGCATGGGCGGCACGGAGCATTTCCGTCGTACCACCCGCGGCGACCTCCAGGCGAGCAACAACCAGAGCCGCTATGACGAGCTCGTGCAGACCATCCGGGAGACCGCCGGCGACACCCGGGGCATGGCCGACCGGAATACGGCGGGTCCGCTGCCGCAGTCGCCCTTCGCCCCGTCGGCGAGCGGCGCCTCGATGGAGAGCGGCGGCTCCAGCTATTAGGCCGGCTCGCGGCGCCGATCCGAGGCCGCGACCGCCGATCGATGCGAAAGCCCGGGCAAGGAGCTGCCCGGGCTTTTTTTGCCTGGCGGATGTTCCGTCCGAAAGGACGTCGGCCGAAAGACCTGGGCGAAAGGACGCGGGCCGAGGCGGTGCGGGATGCGGGGGCTCGCGCCTACCGACCGGCCGCCGCCACGCGCTCCACCTCCTCGAGCTTGCCCGCCGCGGCGCGGTCGGCGGTGCGCCAGCGCTGCGCCACCTCGCTCAGCCGGTCGAGGATCTCGCGCAGCTCCTCGCCGCGGGTCGTCAGGCTGTAGGTGACCGAGGGCGGAATGGTCGCCTCGTAGTGACGATGGATGATGTGCGCCTCTTCCAGCATGCGCAGCCGGTCGGTCAGGACCTTCGCCGAGATGCCAGCGACGCGCCGCTTGAGCTCGCCGAAGCGTTGCGGTCCCTGGCTGCGCAGAACCCATAGGATGTAAGTGGTCCATGGCCCCATCAGGAGCCGCAGGAGCCAGTCCATCGGGCATTCGGTCTTGCATTGCTGCATGGAAACCCTCCTCGAGGCGAAGCGGCGGGAAGGCCGTGGCCTTCGCCGGCAGCGTCAAGTTTCATTGGCGGTTACAATAAGCAATCGACTATGAAATGGCAAGTCGATAGAACCCGGAAATCAAAAAACCTAAGGAAATCCTGCGATCTACGTCCGTCCGCTGGAGTCGACGCGGGGTGGCAGGGCGGAGCGACCGACCGCACCTCCCGCTCCCGCGCAACGCGCGGTAAATCCCGACACGAACCGAAAGCAAATATTCGAGAATTTTATCAGAAATCTGAAAAATTATTGAACATAATTTATATAATCCAAATAAAACTTTCGCATATACGCCAATTCGTCTTGGGACAATTCGAGATCGGTTCTATGATATCGCCATGGCCATGCTTACCGAGATCATCGCGTCGAGCGAAGCCATCAGGCGCAAGACCCTCGTCGCCGGATGGGTGCTGGTCGTGTTCGCCGTGGCGTTCCTCGTCTTCGATCTGGTCGAATGGCGGCTGCATGGCGGGAGCTTCGTCATCACCTCCACCGCGTGGCTCTGGTATGTCGCGCACAAGGAGAGCCTGTTGCTGGCCCAGCAGGCCATCGAAGGCTATGTCTGGCAGCCGCTCTGGAGCGTGATCGAGCTGATGCTCGCCATGCCGGTCTTCGTGATCTTCGGCGGGCCCGGGCTCGCCCTGCTCTATCTCGGCTACTTCGGCGACGCGCGCGGCGCCCGCCGCTGAGACTCAAGGCCGCCGTCGCCGCTTCTAGCTGTCGCCCATCTTCAGCGCGGCGAGGAAGGCGGATTGCGGGATCTCGACGTTCCCGTATTGCCGCATCCGCTTCTTGCCTTCCTTCTGCTTCTCCAGGAGCTTGCGCTTGCGGCTGATGTCGCCGCCATAGCACTTGGCGGTGACGTCCTTGCGCAGCGCGCTCACGGTCTCACGCGCGATGACGCGACCGCCGATCGCCGCCTGGATCGCGATCTTGAAGAGCTGCCTCGGGATGAGCTCCTTCAGCCGGGTGCAGAGCGCGCGGCCGCGCTGCTCCGAATGGCTGCGATGGACGATGCAGGCGAGCGCATCCACCGGCTCGGCGTTCACCAGGATCGAGAGCTTCACGAGGTCGCCGGTACGATAGCTGTCCACCTGATAGTCGAAGCTCGCATAGCCGCGCGATACCGACTTCAGCCGGTCGTAGAAATCGAACACCACCTCGTTGAGCGGCAGGCGGTAGATCAGCATCGCGCGGTTGCCCGCATAGGTGAGGTCGATCTGCTCGCCGCGACGCTCCTCGCAGAGCTTGAGAATGGGCCCGAGATACGCGTCCGGCACCAGGATCGTGGCGCGGATCCAGGGCTCGTCGATATGGTCGATCCGCACCGGATCCGGCATGTCGGCGGGGTTGTGCAGCTCCATCATCTCGCCGTTCGTGAGATGGATATGATAGACGACCGACGGGGCCGTGGTGATGAGGTCGAGGTCGAACTCGCGCTCGAGCCGCTCCTGAATGATCTCGAGATGCAGGAGCCCGAGGAAGCCGCAGCGGAAGCCGAAGCCGAGCGCGGCCGAGGTCTCCGGTTCGAACTGGAAGCTCGCGTCGTTGAGCCGCAGCTTGGCGAGGCTTTCGCGCAGATTGCCGTAATCCGCGGCATCGATCGGGAAGAGGCCGCAGAACACCACCGGCACGGAGGGCTTGAAGCCCGGCAGCGGCTCCGCCGCAGGACGCCGTTCCTCGGTGATGGTGTCGCCGATCCGGCAATCCGCCACCTGCTTGATGCCGGCGGTGAGGAAGCCGATCTCGCCCGGCCCGAGCGCATCGGCCGTCGTCGCCTTCGGCGAGAACACGCCGACCTTCTCCACCTGGTGCGCGGCGCCGGTGGACATGAGCCGGATCTTCATGCCGGCCTTGAGCGTGCCTTCCTTGACGCGGAGCAGGATGATGACGCCGAGATAGGCGTCGTACCAACTGTCGATCAGCAGCGCCTTCAGCGGCACCGCCGGATCGCCCTCAGGCGCCGGCAGCCGGTGGACCAGCGCCTCCAGCACCTCATCGATGCCGATGCCGGTCTTGGCCGAGATCATCACCGCGTGCGAGGCATCGAGCCCGATCACATCCTCGATCTGCTGCTTCACCTTCTCCGGCTCGGCGGCCGGCAGGTCGATCTTGTTCAGGACCGGCACGATCTCGTGGTTGTTGTCGATCGCCTGATAGACATTGGCGAGGGTTTGCGCCTCGACGCCCTGGCTCGCATCCACCACGAGGAGCGAGCCTTCGCAGGCGGCGAGGCTGCGGCTCACCTCATAGGCGAAATCGACATGGCCGGGCGTGTCGATGAGGTTGAGGACATAATCCTCGCCGCTCTCAGCCTTATAGGCGAGACGCACGGTCTGCGCCTTGATGGTGATGCCGCGTTCGCGCTCGATCTCCATGGAATCGAGCACCTGCTCCTTCATCTCGCGCCGGGTGAGCCCGCCGCAACGCTCGATCAGCCGGTCCGCAAGGGTGGACTTGCCGTGATCGATATGGGCGATGATCGAGAAGTTGCGGATATGCTTGAGGTCGGCGGTCATTCCGTCCCGTCGAATCGGAGAAGCGGGGCTGAGGGCGGCTGGAACATAGGGGCGGCCCCCGCTCCGCGCAACCGAAGCCGCGTGGGCCCCGGGGCCGGCTCTGATCATCGGGACGCGCCTGCCTTGCCCGGCTCTACCGAGTCTCCATACGTGTTAGTATGGTCTTGTTGATCTTGCCTGAACTCGAAGCCATACGTTAACGTATGGGCGATGGTGGATAACGCCTCTCAAGGTCCGGCGAGCTGGCTCCGGGCGGCGCTGCAGATGCTGCGCAGCGAGGGAATCGAGGCGGTCCGCATCGAACGGGTGGCCCGCGCGCTCGGCGTCACGAAGGGCAGCTTCTATTGGCATTTTCGCGACCATGACGCGCTCCTGGCGGCCATGCTGGCGGAATGGGAGCGGCGCGCCGGCCGGGCCTTCCTCGACCGGCTGGATGCCGCGAGCGCGGACCCTGTCGAGCGCCTCCGGCTGCTTTTCGAGACGGTGATCCGCGAGGGGCGAGGGGCCCTCGATCCCGCCATTCGCGCCTGGGCGCTCCACGATGTGCGGGCCGGGGAGGCGCTTGCCCGCGTCGATCGCCTCCGGCTGGACTGGCTCGACGGCCTGTTTCGCGAGGCAGGCTTCGGGCCTGCGGATTCGCTCGTCCGATCCCGGCTCGCCTATTTCGCCCTGCTCGGCGAGCATGGCCTCAAATCCGCGGAAGACCTCGCGGAACGGCTGGGTTTTGCCAAGAAGAGCCTCCAGCTCCTGACCCGGTAACGTCATACCATACGGACAAGTATGGTGCTGGCGCGGACCCCTCCCCGGGAGGCCCGTGGAAAGGCGCCGGGAACTTCCACCGGCCGATTCCGGTTTTTCCGGTATGGCGGCGGGAATTGCGAGCGCCGGAAGACGCAACGCATCAGGGAGGCCATCATGACCGACATGAACAGAACTGCCCGCGCGGCCGCCTTCTGGATGGTCCAGGGCGCGGCCCTGAGCCTGAAGCTCCGGGCGCATGGCCGGGTCGACGAGGCGGAGAACCTCGATCACCTGCTGGGCGAGGTCTCGCAGATGATGTCCGCGGAATGCGGCCGGCCGAGCCTGATGCACGCGCTCGATTGGGCGAGCAGCCAGCTCTGGCAGCCGGACGTGCTGCCGGCCTCTACCACCCGCCACTGAAAATCCGGACTAGCTTCGCAGCACCGCACCGGTCGCCTTGGCCACGGCGGCGACGATCTTCTGCGATACGGCCTCGATCTCGGCGTCGGTCAGGGTCCGTTCGGTCGGCTGCAGCACCACCGAGATCGCAACCGACTTCTTGCCCGCCCCGAGCCGCTCGCCCTCATAGAGATCGAAGAGGCCGACCGAGGCGATAAGCGCCTTGTCGGCGCCCTTCGCCGCCCGCAGCAGCTTCTCCGCCGGCACCGCGGCATCGACCAGGAAGGCGAAGTCGCGCTCGACCGGCTGCAGCGTCGAGGGCCGGAAGGCGGCGCGGCCCTTGCCGGCGCGCGGCTGCGGCACCGCCTCCAGCATCACCTCGAAGGCCACCGCCGGGCCCTCGATATCGAAGGCCTGCGCCACGCGCGGATGGAGCGCGCCGAAGCGCGCGAGCAGGGTCGGCCCCAGCCGGAACTGGCCGGACTGGCCCGGGTGGTACCAGCCGGGCGCGTCGGCGGTCGTCTGGAAATTCTCGACCGGCGCGCCGAGCGCCGTCAGCAGCGACTGCGCATCGGCCTTCGCGACGAAGGCATCGACCGGCCTGTGCCCGTCGCGCCAGTGGCGCGGCCCGTCCTGGCCGATGCGGATGCCGGCCGCAACCAGCGCCTGGCCTTTCTCCGTGACATCCGAATAATGCGGCCCGACCTCGAAGAGGCCGATATCGGGAATGCCGCGCGCCTGGTTGCGCGCCGCCGCCATCAGCAGGTTCGGCAGGATCGAGGGCCGCATCACGTCGAGATCGGCGCTGATCGGGTTGGCGAGGCGCAGTTCCGGCTTGACCCCGCCGAAATGCCCGGCAGCGGCCGAAGCCGTGAAGGAATAGGTGACCGCTTCCAGGAGCCCACGGTCGGCGAGCAGCCGCTTCGCCTGCTGACCGCGGCGTTGCGCCGGCGTCACGGCGGGCTCCGGCAGCGCGCTCGCCCGATCGAGCGGCACCGCCGGCACCTTGTCGAAACCTTCGACGCGCAGCACTTCCTCGACGAGATCGGGCTCGCCCGCGATGTCGGCGCGCCAGGAGGGCGGCACCGTCTCGAGCCGCCCGTCCTTCGCCGTGACCTCGAAGCCGAGCTTGGTCAGGATCTCGCTCGCGCGCGCCGCCGGCACATCGAGCCCGCCGAGATCCCGGATGCGGTCCGGACGGAGCGCGACGTGCCGGCGCCATTCCGGCAGGCTGCCCGCCCGCACCACCTCGCTCGCCTCGCCGCCGCAAAGCTCCAGGACGAGCCGCGCCGCAACCTCGGCGCCCCAGTCGGCCGAAGCCGGATCGAGCCCGCGCTCGAAGCGGTAGCGCGCATCGCTCTCGATGCCGAGCCGGCGGCCGGTCGTCGCGGTGCGTTTCGGATCGAACAGCGCCACCTCGAGGAACATCTCGGTGGTGGCTTCCGAGCAGCCGCTCGCCTCGCCGCCCATGATGCCGCCGATGCCATGCACCGCCCTCGCGTCGGCGATCACGGTCATGTCGGGGTCGAGGGCGTAGCGGCGGCCGTCGAGTGCGAGAATCGTCTCGTCCGGCTTCGCCATGCGCATGACGAGATCGCCGGCGAGTTTCTTCGCGTCGAACACATGGAGCGGCCGGTTGAGATCGAAGGTCACGAAATTGGTGATGTCGACCAGCGCCGAGATAGGGCGGAGCCCGATCGCCACCAGCCGGTCCCTCAGCCATTGCGGGCTCGGCCCGTTCCTGAGGCCGCGGAAATAGCGGCCGACCACGTAAGGACAGGCCGCCTCGTCCGCGAGATCGCGGCGCCACCGGATCGGGCTCTCGAAGCTGCCCTTTACCGGCGAGAGATCGAACGGCTTCAGCGTTCCGACGCCGGCCGCGGCAAGGTCGCGCGCGATGCCGCGCACGCCGAGACAGTCGGCGCGGTCCGGCGTGACCTTGGCATCGAACACCGGATCGTCGAGCCCCATCAGGGCGGCGAAGGGCTTGCCGACCGGGGCGTCCGCGGGCAGGTCGATGATCCCGTCATGGTCCTCGCCGAGGCCCATCTCGCGCGCCGAGCAGAGCATGCCGTTCGATTCCACGCCGCGGATGACGCCCTTCCTGAGCTCGAGGCCGGTGCCGGGGATGCGGCTGCCGGCGGGCGCGAACACGCCCTTCATGCCGGTGCGCGCATTGGGAGCGCCGCAGACGACCTGGACCTTCTCCTTGCCGGTATCGACGATGCAGACCCTGAGGCGGTCGGCGTTCGGATGCGGCTTCGCTTCCACCACATAGCCGACCGTGAAGGGCGCCAGATCCCTGGCGCGATCCGCGACGGTCTCGATCTCGATGCCGAGCGCCGTCAGCCGCTCCGCGACCGCAGCGGCATCGACATCGCTTTCAAGATGCTGGCGGAGCCAGCCGAGGGTGAATTTCATCGCCCGCCTCCCAGCACGAGGCTCGGCTGGTCGAGCGGGGCGAAGCCGTAATGGGCGAGCCAGCGCTGGTCCGCCTCGAAGAAGGTGCGCAGATCGGGGATGCCGTATTTCAGCATGGCGATGCGCTCGATCCCCATGCCGAAGGCGAAGCCCTGGTACTTGGCGGGATCGATGCCGCAATTCTGCAGCACGCGCGGATGCACCATGCCGCAGCCGAGAATTTCGAGCCAATCGTCACCCGCGCCGATCTTCAACTCGCCGCCCGCGCGGGAACAGCCGATATCCATCTCCGCCGACGGTTCGGTGAAGGGGAAGTGGCTGGCGCGGAAGCGCACCGGCACGTCCGGCACCTCGAAATAGGTGCGGCAGAATTCGATCAGGCAGCCCTTCAGGTGCCCCATGTGGGAATGCTCGTCGATCACGAGCCCTTCCACCTGGTGGAACATGGGCGTGTGCGTCATGTCCGAATCGGAGCGGAAGGTGCGGCCGGGCACGATGATGCGGATCGGCGGCTTCACCCCTTCCATCGTGCGCACCTGCACGGGCGAGGTGTGCGTGCGCAAGAGCAGGCGGCCGCCGTCCGGCGCTTGCGGAAAGTAGAACGTGTCGTGCATCTGCCGCGCGGGATGCTCGGGCGGGATGTTGAGGGCGGTGAAGTTGTGGAAATCGTCCTCGATGTCCGGCCCTTCGGCGATGGAGAAGCCCATCTCGCCGAAGATGGCGACCACCTCGTCGATCGTCTGGCTGATCGGATGGATGCGCCCTTCGGCCTCGGGCCGCGGGGGCAGGGTGACGTCGATGCGCTCGGCCGCGAGCTTGGCGTCGAGTGCCGCGCCTTCGAGTGACGCCTTGCGCGCGTCAATGGCACCCGCCACCGCGTCGCGCAGCGCGTTCATGGCCTGGCCGGCCGCGCGCCGTTCCTCGGCGCCCATCGCACCCAAGCCCTTCATCAGTTCGGTGACGCGGCCCTTCTTGCCCAAGGCCGAGACGCGCAACGCCTCCAGCGCGTCCAGGCCGGACGCGCCTTCGACCGCCGCCAGAAGCTCGGTCCGAAGCTGGTTCAGGTCGGTCATCGCATCACCCGCGGTTTGCGCCCACGGGAGGTTCGCTCAATTCGCGCGCCCCACCGGGGCGGCGCCGCCCTCACGCCTTGAGGGAAGCGCGCGCCTCTTCGACGAGCGCGCCGAACGCCGCCGGCTCGCTGACGGCAAGCTCCGCCAGGACCTTGCGGTCCAGCACGATGCCCGCCTTCTTGATGCCCGCCATGAACTGGGAATAGGTCAGTCCGTTGGCGCGGGCGCCGGCGTTGATGCGCTGAATCCAAAGCGCGCGGAAGTCGCGCTTCTTGTTGCGGCGGTCGCGATAGGCGTACTGCAACGCCTTTTCGACCCGCTCCAACGCGATGCGGTAATTGGTCGACGAGCGGCCCCGGTAACCGGAGGCCAGCGCGAGAACCTTCTTGTGCCGGGCGTGGCTCGTCACGCCCCGTTTCACGCGTGCCATGGCTTATCTCCTACGCGTAAGGGAAGAAGCGTTTCTTGATGGAGCGCGTGTCCATCGGCGTGGCCATTTCGGGGCCGCGCGCCTTCCGCTTCATGCTTTGAGAGCGCTTGCGCAGGTTGTGCCGCTTGAAGGCAGGGCTGATCTTGACCTTGCCAGACGCGGTGAGCCGGAAGCGCTTTTTAGCGCCCGACTTGGTCTTCATCTTGGGCATTTTGCGTTCCTTGGAAAAAGGTTAAAGCATTGATTCCAAACGCTTCTGAGCGGGTAGGCATGCCCGTTTTTTCAGCCGTGCCGCTCGAAGAAGGCGGGGTTTATACCGGCCATGCCCTTGAAGCGCAAGGGCGGGACGCCGCCGCCGCCGGGGGCTTCAGGCCCGGATTTGCCCCGCGCGCTGGGCTTTCGCCGCGCCGATGGCGAGGCCGATGACGGAGCCCAGCGCGATGCCGATCGCGACCTCGCCGAACGCCGCCCCCAGAGCCGCGCCGAACGCGAGGCCCAAGGCGAGATATTTAGCCGTCATCGCATCCCCCTGTGCCCGCCGCGCAGCCAAGCCCGAAGCGTTGCCGCGGCAAACAACGGCTACTCCACCAGCCGCCGCCGCATGCAGACGGCCGATGCCGGGCAAAGCGACTTGAACTCGGCGGTCGATGCAATACCAGAGGGCGCCAAGTCGCGGGCCACGGGGGCGAATCCGGCCTTCGCGAAAAATGGCGCGGCATCCAGGGTCAGCAACCATAGGTTTGCAACGCCGCGGATCGCCGCTTCGCGGGCGATTGCATCCACCAAGGCGCGTCCATGTCCGCGCCCCCTGGCGGAGGGGTCGATGACGACCGAACGCAACAGACGGTCGGAGCCCCCGCCTTCCAAACCCGCGAAGCCGAGCCCCCGCCCTGCGTTGTCCGACACGCGCCAGAAAATCTGATCCGCGCGGCCAACGTCTTCGGTCGGCAAACCGGACGCGCGCAGCGCGGCCGCCAACTCTCCCATGTCCGTCAGTTCGACCAATCGCATGCGTGCATTCTCCACGAATTACCGACGCGCTTGACTCTTTCTCCATATTTCCATACTTCTGGAAATATGGAAATTGAAAAAGCCATCGACGCCCTTTCCGCCCTGGCGCAACGCAGCCGGCTGGAGGTTTTCCGCCTGCTCGTGCGGCGAGGCCCCCAAGGCATGCCGGCCGGCGAAATCGCCGAGGCGCTTGTTGTCCC
>CADEFF010000006.1:0-49553 GCA_902826565.1 uncultured Rhodospirillaceae bacterium
GAGCAAAAACCATGGCAAGCCGCTTGACAGCGAACCCAGTCGCTGAGCCGGTCGAAGGATGAGGTCCGCTGCGCCCTGCCGCGAAGACGAAGCGCCTCATGCCGAGCGCGACGAAGACCGATACCCGTTCTCGAGCGCCGGCGGCAGCGGGCCGCCGGTCGCCCAGTCGAGCAGCTCGACCGTATGCAGCACCGGCATGTCCATATGGGCCGCGAGCTGGGTGATGCAGCCGATATTGCCGGTGGCGATGGCGGCGGCGCGGGTGGCCGTGAGATGGCCCGCCTTGCGCGCACCTAGCTTCGCCGCGAGCTCGGGCTGAAGAATATTGTAGGTTCCCGCCGAGCCGCAGCAGAGATGCGCCTCCGCCGGCTCGCGCACCTCGTATCCCGCCGCCCGCAGCAGCGCGATGGGGGTGCCATGCAGCTTCTGCCCATGCTGCATCGAGCAGGCGGAGTGATAGGCGACGGCGAGGCCCGAGGGCGCGGCCGGCGCCTCGAGCCCGAGCTCGGCCATGAATTCCGTCACGTCCTTCGCGAGCGCCGAGATCCGCGCGGCGCGCGCCGCCCAGGCGGGATCCGTTCGCAGCATGAAGCCGTAATCCTTCACAGTCGTGCCGCAGCCGGACGCATTGATCAGGATCGCATCGAGCCCGCCCGCCTCGATCGCCTTCTCCCAGGCCGCGATATTCGCCTTCGCCGAGGCAAGCGCCGGCGCTTCCTGGCCGAGATGATGGGTGAGCGAACCGCAGCAGCCGACACCCTCGGGCAGTACGGTCTCGACCCCATGCCGCGCGAACAGCCGCAGGGTCGCCGCATTGATTGCGGGATCGATCACCGTCTGCACGCAGCCCTCGAGCAGGGCGACGCGGGCCCGGCGCGGCCCGGTGGGCGGGACCGTGCGCGTGCCCTGCCCCGCCGCCCCGACCGGCGGCAGCGACCGGGGCATCAGCCTGCCGAGCGCGCCGATCCGTCCCGGCATCGCCGCCAGGAGGTTGCGGAACGGACGGCCCAGCGCGATCGCGCGGCGGAACCAGGCCGGCCGCGGCAGCAGCCAGCCGAGCAGCGACCGCAGCAGGCGGTCGGCAAGCGGGCGCCGATAGGTCTCCTCGACATGCCGGCGGGCGTGATCGACCAGATGCATGTAGTGCACGCCCGAGGGGCAGGTGGTCATGCAGGCGAGGCAGGACAGACAGCGGTCGATATGGAGCGCGGTCTCGGCCGTCGCCGGCCGCTCCTTCTCCAGCATCTCCTTGATGAGATAGATGCGGCCGCGCGGCGAATCGAGCTCGTCGCCGAGCAGCACATAGGTCGGACAGGTCGCCGTGCAGAACCCGCAATGAACGCAGGCGCGCAGGATCTTTTCCGAGACCTCGACATCCGGATCGGCGAGCTGGGCGGCGGAGAATCGCGTCTGCATTCGGGAGCGTCGCCATCCGCCCGGGCGGGATGCCCGGGTCCGGGCCGATCTAAGTCGGGAACCGGCGCGGAGGCAAGCCGCGGCTTGTCCGCGCGCGCTTCAGGCGGAGGCGAGGCCCTCGGGGCGGCGACATCCGCCACCGCCCTCGCGTGGCAGCGGGAGGCGCCGTCGCGAGGGAAGTGGCGGTCTCTGCGCGTTCGGGAAGCGCAAAGCGGATCGATCAGCCATTCACGTCGAGCCCGAGCGCCGCGCGCCCGGTATGCATGAGCTGCGGCTTCTCGGTCAGCGGATGGAAGCGCGCGGCCTGGATGTCGCGGAAATGCCGTTCGAGGGCGCTCGCCCGGAAATAGCCCTGGCCGCCGACCGCCTCCAGCGCCTTCTCGACCGTGCGGATCGCATGCTGCCCCGCGAGGGTGCGCAATATCACCATCTCGTTCGTCGTCTCGAGATCGAGGCGCGGATGCTTCGCCACCTCCATCATCTGCGCGACGACGAGGCGAACCGTGGTCAGCTCGTTCTCCATCTCGCCGATCAGCATCTGGACATTGCGGTCCTCGCGCTTACGCGCCACCGTCTTGACCGCCAGGTCGCGTGCCGCCTCGGCGATGCCGAGATAGACGGAATAGACCAGCGGCATGGCGTTGCTGAAGACGACGTGGAAAAGATGGCTCCAGACGCCCTGCGGCCGGCGGACGCCGACCGCCGCGTCCGCCACGAACACGTCCTCGATGGTGACGTCGTTCGAGCCGGTGCCACGCATGCCGAGGGTGCGCCAGTTGTCATGCACCTTGATGCCCGGCGCATCGAGCGGCAGGCCGAAATGCAGCACTTCCGGCGCTCGCCCCTCGGTTTCCAGCACGGCCGACGTCATCAGCAACTTGCCGGCCGGCGAGCCGCTCGAGAATATCTTGCGGCCGCTGACCCGGTAGCCGCCCTCGACCGGGACCGCCTTGCCGGAGCCCTGCAGCCAGTCCGATCCGCCGCTCGTCGTCAGGACGAGCTGCTCGTCGGCGATGCGCTTCAGGAGCTTGTCCATCGGCGCCTTGTCGTGGCGCCAGCGCCAGACCGTGGTCATCACCGTGTGGGTGTGCATGGAGAGCGCCAGCGCGGTCGAGCCGCAATGATGCGCGAGCCGGCGCAGCATCTCGCCGAGCTCGGCATGAGAGGCGCCGCCGCCGCCGAATTCCTCCGGGACGCCGGCCGAGAAGACGCGGGCCGCCTTGAGCCGGGCATAGTTGTCGGCGACAAAGCTGTCTTCCGAGTCATGTTGCGCGGCCCGTTCCGCGAAGCCGGGCCCCAATTGATCGATGAGCATCGCCCAGTTCTCGCGGCTCATCGGGGTCACTTTGGTCGCTGGGTTCATGTCCGATCCTCCTGTTTGCCACCGGCGCCGTTCGCGCCTTCGAGGCAACGGCGCTCGTATATTGATCGGCGCAGCCTCGTTCCGCTGTGACCCCGTTCACAAGAACAATATCTGGACTGCAATCGGGGCTGGCTGGCCGCGGCCGGCGGGCCTAGAGTCCGGTCATGACCAGTTATGGCCAGTTCTGCCCGGTGGCGAAAGCGGCGGAAATCTTCGCCGAACGCTGGACGCCCCTCGTGCTTCGCGAGCTCCTCTCCGGCAGCCACCGGTTCAACGATCTGCATCGCGGCGTGCCGCTGATCTCGCGATCCCTTCTGACGCAGCGCCTGCGCCAGCTCGAGGACGCCGGAATCGTCGAGCGCCGCGCGGCGGCCCGCGCCGGCGGCTCGGAGTATTATTTGACAGCAGCCGGCGAGGAATTTCGCGCCGTCGTGATGAAGCTCGGCGAGTGGGGCCAGCGCTGGACGCGCCGCTTCGAGAGCATCGATCTCGACCCCAATCTTTTGCTCTGGGACATGCAGCGCTGGCTCAATCTCAAGCGCTTTCCGCCGCGGCGCGTGGTGATCCGCTTCGAGTTCCGAGGGGTGCCGAGGGTCCATCGCACGTGCGGACGATGGTGGTTGATGGTCGAGCCGGACGCCGTCGACGTCTGCATCAAGGATCCCGGCTTCGAGGTCGATCTGGTGGTCACCGCGGATCTCGGCGCCATGACGAAGCTGTGGCTGGGCGATCTCGGCTTCCGCAGCGCGCTGCGCGACGGGCTGATCGCGCTCGAGGGGTCGCGCGAGATCTGCGAGGCGTTTCCGACCTGGCTCGCCCTCAGCCCCTTCGCGACGGTCGATCGGCCTGCGGAGAGCCCGGCGCCGCACGCCGCGGCAACCCACGCCGAACCCTCGTAGGGATCGGACCCTTCGGGGGCGATCGGCAGGTCAGCCCATCCGCCCCGAATTGAGGATGCCGAGCGGGTCGAAGCCCGCGCGCACGCGCTCGGACAGCGCGGCGAGCGGCGCCGCCTCGGGCTGGAACACCGACACGAGCCGGCGCAGATCGTCGGGCGCGCGCATGAGGGTCGCGTGGCCGCCGGTTTCGTGGACGGCGCGCCGCATCGCGGCTGCATGCGCGTCGGGCGCCGTCGGCGTCGCCACCCAGACGAGCCCGCCGCCCCAATCGAGATAGAATCGCGCGCTCGATAGCTGGCGCTGGATGCGCTGCGCCACCTGCGCGCCGAGGGCCGGCGGCACGGCGAGCCGCCAGATCACTGCGTCCCTTTCCGACTGCAGGAATTCGAGGTCGCGCACCTCGCGCCAGAGCCGCGCGGAGACATCGGCCTCGAGGCGGACGACCGGAACCTGCATTTCCCGCAGCAAATCCTCGAGCGCCTGCGCGCGATAGGCAACCGACGCGCTGATGCCTTCGAGTCGGAACAGCGTCGCCGAAGCGCCGGCCAGCCGCTCCACCGCGGAAAGCTGCGTGAGCTGGGCCGGAAGATAGGCGGCGCCCGAAACCTCGTGGGCGCAGCCGAGCGCCACGGCCATGGCCTGGCCGGCACGGTCGACATCGAGCCCGGCGAGCGCCAACGTCAGCGTCTCGTCCGGCGCCGGATGGACACGCAGCGTGACCTCGGCGAGCGCCGCAAGCGTGCCGTGCGAGCCCGCCAGCAGCTTCGGCAGGTCGTAGCCGGTGACGTTCTTCATGACGCGGCTGCCCGCCTTGAAGCGTTCCCCCCGGCCGCTGACCGCGGTGAATCCGAGGAACCAGTCGCGCGCCGCGCCTGCCTTCGGGCGGCGCGGCCCGGCGAGGTTGCAGGCGACGACCCCGCCGATCGTGGCCTGCCGCGGTGGCGCGCCATAGAGCGGCCCCAGATCCATCGGCTCGAAGGCGAGCATCTGGCCGCGCTGGGCGAGCAGCGCCTCTATCTCGTGGAGCGGCGTGCCGGCCCCCGCCGTCAGCACCAGCTCCTCCGGTTCGTAGAGCGTCACGCCGTGAAGCCGCGAGAGATCGAGCAGCGCGTCCGCCTCGACCGGCTTGCCGAGGCCGCGCTTGGTGCCGTTGCCGAGAAGCTCGAGCCGGCGGCGGTCGGCGCCGGCGTCGGCGATCGCCGCCTCGAGCTGATCGAGGTCCGTCGGCTGGAAATGCGGAACCGGCACGTCAGAACCGGGGAAGGTCGGGATGCGGCAGCCGCCCGCCATGAACATGGAGCCGGCCGAGCTCGGCGCAGCGATGCAGGGTCGGGAACATCTTGCCCGGGTTCATGAGGCCGCCCGCATCGAAGGCGCATTTCAGCCGCTGCTGCTGGGCGAGGTCGCGTTCGTCGAACATCACGCCCATCAGGTCGCGCTTCTCGACCCCGACGCCATGCTCGCCGGTGAGCACGCCGCCGACCGCGACGCAGAGCCTCAGAATGTCGGCGCCGAACGCCTCCGCGCGCTCGAGCTCGCCCGGCGCATTCGCGTCATAGAGGATGAGCGGATGCAGATTGCCGTCGCCCGCATGGAACACATTGGCAACGCGAAGACCGTATTTCTCCGAGAGCCGCGCCATTTCCTCCAGCATGCGCGGCAGCTCGCGGCGCGGGATGGTGCCGTCCATGCAGTAATAGTCGGGCGAGATGCGGCCGACGGCCGGAAAGGCCGCCTTGCGCCCGGCCCAGAAGCGCAGCCGTTCCGCTTCGTCGCGGCTTGCCGTGATCGAGGTCGCGCCGCAGCTCTCGGCGATGGCCGCGACCTTGCCGATCAGCGCCGCGACCTCGGGCTCGGGCCCGTCCAGCTCGACGATGAGCAGCGCCTCCGCCTCGAGCGGATAGCCCGCCTGGACGAAATCCTCGGCGGCGCGGATCGCCGGCCGGTCCATCATCTCCATACCCGCCGGAATGATGCCGGAAGCGATCACCTGGCCCACGCAATTGCCGGCGCTGATGTTGCTGGGGAAACCGACCAGCAGCGCCCGCGCCGTCTCCGGCCGCCGCAGGATCCGGACCGTGACCTCGGTCACGATGCCGAGCAGCCCTTCCGAGCCGGTGACGATGCCGAGCAGGTCGTAGCCGCCGGAATCGAGATGCTTGCCGCCGAGCCGGATCACCTGCCCGTCGATCAGCACCATCTCCAGCCCGAGCAGGTTGTTGGTGGTGAGGCCGTATTTGAGGCAATGCACCCCGCCGGAATTCTCCGCGACATTGCCGCCGATGCTGCAGGCGATCTGGCTCGAGGGATCGGGCGCGTAATAGAAGCCCGCGCCCTTCACCGCCTCGGTGATGGCAAGGTTGGTGACGCCGGGCTGCGCGACGACCGCGCGGTTGTCGAGATCGATCTCGAGGATGCGGTTGAAGCGGGCCATGCCGACGAGGATGCCGTCCTCCAGCGGCAGCGCGCCGCCGCTGAGGCTGGTGCCGGCGCCGCGCGGCACGATCTTGATGCCGTGCCGGTGGCAATAGCCGAGGATCGCCGAAACCTCGGCGGTGGTGCGCGGCAGGGTCACCAGCATCGGCAGGCCGCGATAGGCGGTGAGCCCGTCCGACTCGTAGACCCGCCGCGCCTCCTCCGCCTCGATCACGGCATCGGGCGGCAGCAGGCGCCGCAGATCCGCGGCGATCTCTCGCCGCCGGGCCAGCACGGCGCGGTCGGGTTCCGGCATCTGCATCGCGCGGGCGAGCCTCCTTGCGGGCGATACTGGGATCGCAGGCGCGCAGGGTCAACCTCGCGGGGCCAGGCCTCCGAGGCGAAGTGTCGGGGATCGATGTCGCGGACGGAAGCCGGCGTCGCCGCCGGCGGGGTTCAGCCCTGGCGGGCCTTGAAGCGCGGGTTGGTCTTGTTGATGACGTAGACGCGGCCCTTGCGCCGGACGATGCGGTTGTCCTTATGGCGCTTGCGCGCGGATTTCAGCGAGTTGATGACCTTCATGGCCCGGCTCTCCGGTAGCGGTGACGGCGGGGCGGGCCCGCGCTCGAAAGCGCGCGGAACATAGACGGGGCGGGATAGGCTGTCAATAAAGCCAGCGCTGCCCGGAAGCTCCTGATAATCCTCGGAAATCGCGGCCTGCCGGCGCCGTGGAATCGGCCCGCCTACCAGTCGCCGAGCAGATTGAGCCCGAGCTTGACGGCGTGGAAGCGGCAGAGGCCGATCTCGCCCGCATGGAGGGCGGCGAGGCGGCGCGTCCAGAGCCCGACTTCGGCGGCGATCACCGCGGCCTCGGCCGGTCCCGTCCGCCGCAGCGACTCCTCCCGTTCCATGAGCTCGGCCAGCGCGCGCACCACATAGCCGCGCATCACGCCGGTGATGTCTTCCATCAGGCGCAGATCGAATTTCTGGGCGCCACAGGCGGCGCGATGCTCGGTCAGGCTCCAGGGCTGCGCCGGAAAGGGCTCGCCTTCCGCCCAGACCCGATAGCTGCCGCCGCGCGAGTCGTCATTCCCGATGCGGACGAAGTCGGTATAGAGGAAATGGCCGTGGCGCTTCAGGCCGCGATCGACGGCCTTGAAGAAGCCGGCCTTGTCGGCGACGCCGAACAGCGTCTCGCGCGACAGGATGCAGTCATAGGCGCCCTTGCCGAGCTGAACATCCTCGGGGTCGAAGGGCGCCACGGTCACGGCATCGCCGAGCCCGGCCGCGATCGAGTAGCCGGCACCGCCGCGCGCAAGCTCCGGATCGCGCTCGAAACCTTCGGTGCGGCAGCCGAACTGCTGGTGCAGCGTGCGGCCGACGCCGCCGAGGCCGGCGCCCAGCTCCGCCACCATCGAGGTCGAGGAAAGCGTGTAAGGGCCCGCGAGCCACAGGCTGAGCTCCGCCCCGCCCGGGTAGGAGAAGCCGTCGCCCCAGAGCGATTGCAGGATCTGGATGCGAGGGGTGGCCCAGACGGGCGGTTTGGCCGGCGCCGGCGTCGAGCGTTCCGCCTCGGCGCGTGGCGCGGCACTCCGGTGCGACAGGGCCGCCGGATCGACGCCCTCCCACCAGGCGCGCAAGCGGGTCCCCAGAGACGCTTTCGCCTGCAGGCGGTGGTCGGATTTCTCGATCGCCGCCGTTGCCATGCCGAGCCCTTCTCCCGCGACTCGACAGGCTATGCCGGACGAGACTTAATTTTCGTTAAAGCCCCGAAGATCAAGGGCGGGACGGCTGCCGCCCGCCGCGGCGGATGGTGTAGGCTCCGGCCACCCGATGACCGAACTCTCCCCTTCCGTTCCGACGCCCGGCATCCCGCAGCATATCCGCGAGACGTTTCGGCTTGCCTTACCGGTCATGCTCGCGCGCTGCGGGCTCGTCATCATGATCACGGTCGATACCGTCATGACCGGACGCGCCGGCAGCGACCAGCTCGCCTATTACGGCATCGGCTACGCCCCGCAGATCACCATGCTGACGATCGGGATCGGTCTGCTGGTCGGAACGGTGGTGCTGTCGGCCCAGGCGGTCGGCGCCGGCCGGCCGGAGCTCGCGGGCCGGATCTGGCGGCTCGGCCTGCTCGCGGCCTTCGTTCTCGGCAGCGCCTACGGGGTCGCGCTGCTGTTCGGCGAGCCGATGCTGCTGCTGATGGAGCAGACGCCGGAGATGGCGCGCGCCGGCGGCGGGGTGCTCTTCATGTGGGCCATCGGCATGCCGGGCGTTCTCATGTATGTCGCGACCAGCTCCTTCCTCGAAGGGGTCAGCCGGCCGGTGCCCGGCATGATCGTCACGCTCGGCGCCAACATCGTCGATATCTTCCTCAACTGGGCGATGATCTACGGCCATCTCGGCTTCCCGGCGATGGGGGCGGAAGGGGCCGTGCTCTCCACCTCGATCACGCGTTGGCTGATGTTCGGCGCGCTTCTCTTCTATGTCATGCGCATGGAGGGCCATGAGCGGTTCGGCGTGAGCCTGCCGCTCCGCGGCCATTACGGACAGATGAGGAAGCTCCTGCTGCTGGGCCTGCCGCTGGCGCTCAGCATCGGCTTCGAATCCTCCGCCTTCACCGCCGCCACCACCTTTGCCGGCTGGCTCGGCAAGGCGTCGCTCGCCGCCTACCAGGTTGCGATCAACGTGAATGCGGTGGTCTTCATGCTGGCGATCGGCATCTCGACCGCGACCGCCGTGCGGGTGGCGAACGCGGTCGGTCGCGGCGACGCCGTCGCGGTGCGGCGCGCCGGGTGGGTCGGGACCTTGCTGGTGGTCCCGACCATGCTGATCGCGACGGTCTTCATCCTCGCCATGCCCGAGGCCATCGCCGCCGCCTATACCGACGACGCGCTGGTGATCGCGATCGCCGTGCCGCTCTTCGCGGTCACCGGCTGGATGGTCATCGTGGACGGGGCCCAGGCCGTGCTGCTGGGTGCCGTCCGCGGCGCCGCCGACATCACCGTGCCGACGGTCATCTATGGCGTCGCCTTCTGGGCGCTGGGCGTGCCGCTCGCCTATTCCTTCGGCTTCCCGATGGAGGCGGGCGTGATCGGCCTCGTCTGGGGCCTCTTCCTGTCGCTCATCGTCGCCATGCTTTTGCTGGCCTGGCGGTTCCATGTCCTCTCGCGCCGCGTCATCGCGCCGCTCTGACCGGAAGGGCCCCATGCGCGTCGATGCGATCGTGATCGGAGCGGGTATCTCGGGCGCGGCGGCGGCCTATGCGCTCGCCGAACGACGAAGGGTGCTGCTGCTCGAACGGGAGTCGCGGCCCGGCTATCACAGCACCGGCCGCTCCGCCGCGCTTTACACGCCGAACTACGGCAATGCGACGGTATGCGCGCTCGTGCGCACGGCGCGCAGCTTCTTCGAGACGCCGCCGCCGGGCTTCGCCGATCAGCCGCTGCTGCGGCCGCGCGGCGCCCTCACTTTCGGCGGCGTCGAGGACGCGGCGAAGCTCGATGCGCTCCTCGCCCTCTCCGGCCCCGGTCACGAGATCGTCGAGATCTCGACGCGCCGGGCGCTCGACCTCGCGCCCATCCTCCGGCCCGAGCGGATCGCGCGCGCCCTGTTCGAGCCGGCCGTCGCCGATATGGAGGTTGCGGCGATCCATCAGGGCTATCTCAAGGGGTTTCGCGCCCGGGGCGGCGTCCTCGCGACGGAGGCGGACGCGACGCGGATCGAGCGCCACCGCAGCGAATGGCGCGTGACGGCGGGTGGCGAGGAGCATGTGGCGCCGATGCTGGTCAATGCCGCAGGCGCCTGGGCGGACGAGGTGGCGGCGCTTGGCGGCATCCCCGGCGTCGGCCTCGTGCCGAAACGGCGCACCGCCCTCACCATCGAGACGGAGGGCCAGGATCCGCGCGGCTGGCCGGCGATGGACGAGATCGCGAACGATCACTATCTGAAGCCGGATGCCGGGCGGTTGATGGCATCGCCCGGCGACGCCACGCCGTCGCCGCCCTGCGACGCCCAGCCGGAAGAGCTCGATCTCGCCCTGCTGGTGGACTGGATCGAGCGCGCCACCACTCTTCGCGTCGGTCGCATCGCGAGCCGCTGGGCGGGGCTGCGAAGCTTCGTGGCCGACGACAGCCCGGTCATGGGCGAGGATGCCGCCGCGCCCAGCTTCTGGTGGCTTGCCGGCCAGGGCGGCTACGGGATCATGCTGTCAGCGCCGCTCGCGCGCTGCCTCGCCGGCCTCGCCGAGGAAGGCAGGCTGCCGCCCGACATCGTCGCAGCCGGCATCCGCCCGGAAGCGCTCGATCCGCGCCGGCCGGGATTGCCGATCGCCTGATGCCGCCCCGACGCGCCGACAGGCTCGGGCGAATCGGGCTTTCCGTCCTACCATCGCCGGCCATGACCGCCCCTTCCGGACACCGGCCGATGACGACCGCCGCCGACGCCGGCCTCGGCGAAGCGATCGCGCTGTTCCGGAAGGGAGCGCCGGCGGAAGCGGCCGCGCTCTGCGAGCGCCTGCTCGCGGCGTCGCCGGAGGACAGGGAACTGCTCGATCTCCTGAGCGTGGTCGAAGCCGCGCGCGGACGCAGCGCCGCCGCGATCGCCGCCGCCGAAAGGCTGCTCGCGCTCGAACCGGATCGCCGGCAGGCGCGCGCCAATCTCGGCGCGATCCTGGCGGCGGAGGGTCGGCTCGTGGAAGCCCTGCCGCATCTGGAGCGCGCGGCGGCGCTGGGCGGTGCCGCCGAGCTCGTCACCTTCGGCACGCTTCTGGGCGAGCTCGGGGATCATGGCGCGGCCATCGCCGCCTTCGAGCGCGCGGTCGGGCTCGCGCCCGATTCTGCCGATGCGGCACGCGGGCTCGGCGTCGCGCTCATGGCGGCCGGGCGCGCCCGCGAGGCGCTGCCGCCTCTCGAGCGCGCCGTCTCGCTCGGGCCCCATCAGGCGGCGAACTGGACCGAGCTCGGCTCGGCCTTTCGGCGCGGCAAGGATCTCGCCCGCGCGCTCGATTGCTATCGCCGGGCGCTCGCCCTCGCGCCCGACAATCCCGCCGCCTCGGCACGGCTGCTGCATCAGCTCGATCAAGCCTGCGCGTGGGAGGAAGCCGCGGCGCTCCGGCCGCGCGTCCGGGCCCAGACGGAAGCGGCGCTCGCCGCGGGCCGCCTGCCTTCGGAGCCGGTGCTGGCCCAGATCGGCTATGAGGACGACCCCGCCGTCAATCTCCGGCTTGCCGCGGCCTGGGCGAACCGGGCCGCGCGGCGCGCCGGCGCGCCCGTCTCCCGCCCGCCCGTCCCCCGCCGGCCGCGGGCCGCCGGCGGGCGCATCCGCCTCGGCTATCTCTCGCATGATTTCCGCGATCACGCCGTGTCGCAGCTCCTGGTCCGCACGCTCGAGCTGCATGACCGCGCGGCCTTCGAGGTCTTCGCCTATGGCACGGGGCCCGCCGACGAGAGCCCGCTCGGCCGCCGCGTCCGGGATGCGGTCGATCGCTTCCGGCCGATGGCCGCCGACAGCGACCGCGCGATCGCCGAGGCCATTGCCGCGGACCGCGTCGATATCCTGATCGACCTCAACGGCCCGACCGAGGGCGGACGGCTGGAGATCGCGGCCCTGCGGCCGGCCCCGCTGCAGGTCGCCTGGCTCGGCTTTCCCGGCAGCAGCGGCGCCGGCTATCTCGACTACGCGATCGGCGACCGTGTCGTGACCCCACCCCCCTTGCAGCCCTTCTTCAGCGAAGCGCTCTGCCGCCTGCCCCATTGCTATCTGCCCGCCGACGACACGGCCGAGATCGCCGAGGAACCGGCGACGCGCGCAGCCTGCGGCCTGCCGCCGGACGGGTTCGTCTTCGCCTCCTTCAATCGCGGCTTCAAGATCGATGCGGAAACCTTCGCCGGCTGGATGGGACTGCTGAAGGACATACCGCAATCGGTCCTCTGGCTCTGGCGCAGCAACGCGCTCATCGACGGCAATCTGAAGCGCGCCGCCGAAGCCAGCGGCGTCGCCTCCTCCCGGCTCGTCTTCGCCGAACGGCTTCCCGCCAAGGCGCAGCATCTGCGCCGGCTTTCGCTCGCCGACCTCGCGCTCGACACGCGGGTCTATAACGGCCATACCACCACGAGCGATTGCCTCTGGGCCGGGCTCCCCGTGCTCGCGATCCTCGGCCGCCACTTCGCGAGCCGGGTCTCGGCGAGCCTGCTGCAGGCCGTCGGGCTGCCGGAGCTGGTCGTGCGCGACCTCGCGGCCTATTGCGCGGCGGCGGCGGGCTACGCCCGCGCACCGGCGACGCTCGCGGCCTTGAAGGCGAAGCTGCAGGCCAACCGGCGCCGCCAGCCGCTGTTCGACACGGCGCGCCACACGCGCAGCCTCGAGGCCGGCTATCGCGCCATGTGGGATCGTCTGTCGCGCGGCGAGCGCCCGCAGCCGCTCGATATCGAGGAATAGGCATGGCCCGGCCGCCACGTCCCCCGAAGCTGCGCTCCGATCCCGCCGCGACCTATCGCGAGGCGGCGCAGCGTTTTCAGGCGGGCGACCTCAAGACCGCAGAGCGTCTCTGCACCCTGCTGCTCGCGCAGATGCCGAAACATGCGGACGGCCTCTTCCTCGCCGCCGCCGTCGCCTCGACGGACGGTCGCGCGGAGCGGGCGATCGAGCTGCTCGACCGATTCCTGGCGCAGCGCCCCGATCACGGCGACGCGCAACGGAACCGTGCCCAACTCCTGCAGCGCGTCGGACGGATCGCGGACGCGATCGCCGCCTACGAAAGGGTGGCGAAGAAGGATCCGACGGCGGAAAACCTCGTCGCCTATGGGAACGCACTGCTCAAGGCGGTCGAGACGCAGCGCGCGCTCGCTGCCTTCGAGGCGGCCGTGGCGCGCGACCCGCAATCGGCTGCGGCCCACCGCCAGCGCGGCACCGCCCTCCTGTTGCTGGGCCGGCTCGAGGCGGCGACGGCCGCCTATCGGCAATCGACCGTGCTCGACCCGGCCTCCGTCGCCGGCTGGGTCAATCTCGCCGGCGCGCTCGTCCAGGGCCGCAACCGCCTCGAGGGCATCGCCTGCTATCGCCGCGCGCTATCGCTCGAGCCGCAGCGCGCGACCGCGGCGGCGGCACTCCTGCACGAGCTGCAACATGCCTGCGACTGGTCGGGCATGGCCGAGGTCGCGGCGATCGTCGAGCGGCAAACGACGGAAGCCCTGGCGCAGAACCGGCTGCCGGTCGAAACGCCCTTCGCCAATGTCGTGCGGGTGGACGATCCCCTGCGCAACCTCGCCATCGCGCGCGCCACCGCCGCCGACATCGAGCGCCGCATGGCCGGGCTCGGCCGGCGGATCGCGTTGCAGAACGATCGCGATCCGGCGCGCCGGCTCCGCATCGGCTACCTCTCGGCCGATTTCGGGATCCACGCCACGATGCATCTCATGCGGTCCTTCTTCGCGCTGCATGATCGGGCGGATTTCGAGGTGGCGGGCTACTCGATCGGCAAGGCCGACAGCAGCGACTATCGGCGCGAGGTGGAGGCGAGCTTCGACCGCTTCGTCGATCTCGCCGCCGAGGGCGTCGAGGCCGCCGCGCACCGCATCGCCGCCGATCGCATCGACATCCTGGTCGATCTGAAAGGCCACACCTCCGGCAACCGCATGGAGATCCTGGCGCTCCGCCCCGCCCCGCTTCAGGTGGCCTGGCTCGGCTTTCCGGGCACCACGGGGGCGCGGTTCATCGACTATGCGGTGGTGGATCGCGTCATTCTGCCGCCCGACGAGGCGGCGACCTTCACCGAGGCGCTCTGCTATCTGCCGGACTGCTATCAGGTGACCGACGCGGGCCAGCCGATCGCCGACGGCCCCGCCAGCCGCGCCGAGCTGGGGCTGGCCGAGGATGGCTTCGTGCTGGCGAGCTTCAACCAGGCCTACAAGCTCGAGCCCGCGATGTTCGACCTCTGGGCCGATCTGCTCAAGGCCATTCCTCGCTCGGTGCTGTGGCTCTGGCGCTCCAACGACGCGATGGAAGCGAATCTCCGCCGAGAGACCGAGGCGCGCGGCCTCGGACCCGACCGGCTCGTCTTCGCGCCCGGCATGGCGAAGCCGCAGCATCTGCGCCGGCTCGCCCTCGCCGATCTCGGCCTCGATACGCGCATCTGCAACGGCCACACCACCACCACCGACATGCTCTGGGCGGGCCTCCCGGTCGTCGCCCTGCGCGGCCGGCATCTCGCGAGCCGCGTCTCGGCGAGCCTGCTGGGCGCGGTCGGCCTGCCGGAGCTGCTGGCCGAAGACCTGGAGGGCTACCGCGCGCGGGTGCTGCACTATGCGCAGGAGCCCGATGCACTCGCCGCCCTCAGGGCAAAGCTCGCCGCGAACCGTACGACGGCACCGCTTTTCGACACGCCGCGCCTCGCACGCAATCTCGAGGCGATCTACCGGACCATCTGGCGGCGCCATTGCGCGGGCGAGCCGCCGAGCCTGCTCATGCCGCCGGCCGCCCCTGCGGCCGAAGGCGACGCCTGCAAGGATTGACGCGCGCGGAGATCGGCTCCGCCCGCACCCGACAGTGGAGTCGATCGATGCCTCGCAATGCTTTCACGCATTTCTCGAATTTCACCGCACGCGCGTCCGGCCATCCCTACAGCTTCATCTGCGCCTGCCTGGTGATCGTGGTGTGGGCCGTGACGGGGCCGCTCTTCGATTTCTCGGATACCTGGCAGCTCGTCATCAACACCGGCACGACCATCGTGACCTTCCTCATGGTATTCTTGATCCAGAACACGCAGAACCGGGATTCGAAGGCGCTGCAGCTCAAGCTCGACGAGCTCATCCGGGCCGTCGAGGGAGCCCACAACGCCTTCCTCGATCTCGAGGAGCTGACCGAGAAGGAGCTCGACAAGATCAAGCGGCATTATCTCGATCTGGCCGCCAAGGCGCGCGAGGACCTGAAGCAGGGGCTCGAGGACACCGGCCGGGTCACCGTCGTCATCGACTGATTCCGGGCTTGCAGGGCTGCCATGCGGCGAGCTGCGTCGAAGCCGTTAAGATTCTGATATCGAACCCGGATCTATCCTGCAACCTCAAGGGTTTGACGACCCGGGTGACCGATTCGAGACGCCGAAACCGGATGGGCAGGCGGTGCGTTCCGACGCTATCCTGCCTCGCAATTGGAATCGGCAGCGACCATCTCCTGAGCATCGCCCGCTCAGCCGACGACACGGACCAGGAGACCGGATGACCCCGTTCGCCATTGCCGGCGTCCAGATGCACATCACGCCGCACAACAACATCGCGGCGATGGGGCATCGGCTCGACCTGCTGATGCATCTCTACCCCTGGGTGCAGATGGTGCTGTTCAGCGAGCTCGCACCCTACGGCCCGCTGCTGCATCACGCCCAGCCGCTGCCGGGCAGCGCCGAAGAGGCGTTCCAGGAGATGGCGGCGAAGCATCGGGTCTGGCTCGTCAACGGTTCGATGTATGAGCGGCGTGAGGGCGCCATCTACAACACCGCCTCGGTGATCGATCCCGAAGGCAAAGTGGCCGGACGCTATCGCAAGATCTTCCCCTTCCGCCCGCTCGAGCAGGGCGTCGAAGGCGGCCGCGATTTCCTCGTCTTCGACGTGCCGAATATCGGCAGGTTCGGGGTGCTGACCTGCTACGACCTCTGGTTCCCCGAGACGGCGCGCCAGCTCACCTCGATGGGGGTGGAGGTGATCCTTCATCCGGTGCTGACCCACACCATCGACCGCGACGTGGACATCAACGTGGCGCAGGCGACGGCCGCGATGTTCCAGTGCTATGTCGTCTCGGTGAATGGACTGGGCGCCGGCGGCAACGGCCAGTCCTGCATCGTCGATCCGGGCGGACGCTTCCTCTACAAGGCGGACGTGCTGGAGCAGCTCATGCCGATCGAGATCGATCTCGACCAGGTCCGGCGCCAGCGCCAGTTCGGTTTCCGCGGCCTCGGCCAGATGCTCAAGAGCTTCCGCGACCGGCCGGCCGATTTCCCGGTCTATGACCGCGCGCGGTTCGACCCCGCCTATCTCGATTCCCTGGGTCCGCTGGTGCAGCCGACCCGCGACGGCGCGGTGCCGATTCCGGGACCGGAGAAGCCCGCAGCGGCGCGCCCGAAGCTCGTCGGCTGATCGCCGACCCTCAGAACATCTTGTTGACGGTTTCGGGCGGCGACGGGGGCGCCGGCATTTCCGGCGGCACCGGGATCGCCTGAAATTCGCCTTTGATGCCGGCCGCCCATTGCCGGGCGCGGGCAAGGAGCTGACGGCGATCCGACTGCATCCGGCCGCGCGCGACGACGATCCCGAGATCGGCGCCGTGATAGCGATAGTCGCCCGCGCTATAGACCCGCATGTAGAAGGCCTCGTCCTCGCCCGAGACGTTGCTCCATTCGGTATCCGGCCGGGAATAGCGGATCCGGCCGTCATCCTCCATCCGGTAGATGCCGGAGGCGGGGGCGCGGGTGATGAGCTCGACCCCGTCGCCGGTGTGCTTCAGGATGAGCTGGCTCCAATTGTCGAACTCGGCCCAGCGCGCCTGCACGGCGTCGAGATCGACCTCCCAGTCGACATCCATGAACTCCAGCAAATGGAAGAGGAAGATCGGCGCGCCGCCGTAGGTCCCGGTGATGAGATTGGTGAGCGGGCTGGCGCCGCTGACGCGCGGGTTGAGCTCGCCGAGATAGACCTCGCCGGAATCGGTGTCGATCAGGAAATCCATGCAGAAAGCGCCGCGATAGCCTTCCTTGTAGAGACGGTCGCCGAGCTTCTGCACCATCTTGCGGACGGCCACCCGCTGCTTCTCCATGCCGCCGATGAAGGCGTCGTTGCCGCACCAGCCGCCCTTGTAGGGCGTGAGCTCGTCGAAACCGGTGATGTCGGTCTGCATCGGCCCGGCGAGCGTGCCATGTCGGGTCGCCACGCCCTCGATCGTGCCGGGCAGGTGATTGATCCGCTTCATCACCTTCAGTTCCTCGCCGACGATCTTGTCCCGGTGCTTGTTCCAGTCCCGCTCGTTCGCGATGAAGAAGGTGGTGCGGCCGGAATCGCCATAGGGCGTCTGCACCACGAGGTCCTTGCCGAGTTTCGCGCCCTGGGCAAGCTTCACGAGCTCCGCATAGGTTTCGACGCGGCCGAGCGCGTTCGGCACGCTCTTGATCCCGGCCGCGTTGCCGACCTCGGTGGTGACGATCTTGGAATCGAGATGCTTGCGGAGCTTCGCCGGCGGAAGGGCGATCTGGATGCCGAGCTCCTTCGCCAGCGCCTCGGTCTCCTCGTCGAACATCACCAGCACCATCTTGCCGCGACCGCGAGCGCGGATATGCGCGGCGATGTCGCGATGGCGCAGCAGCCAGTTGCAGACATCCTCGATCGAGCGGAATTCGTGCGGGCCGGTCTCGCGCGGCACCACCATCTTCGGATGCCGACTGTCGAAGGAATCGAAGAAGGTTATGTATTCGAAGCCGTGGATCCAGCGGTCGAGCCCGAGCAGGTTGTACGGCGTCGGCGAGAGGAAGTAGATCGGCGTCTCGTTGGTACGGAAATAGGCATAGATCTCCGCGAGCCCGTTGAGCTTCGGTTTCGAACGTCTGGACATGGCGCTCCCCATGGCCCCGATCGTTGCCTACAGCCGGCGGGCGGAGCCTTCCCCGAAGGCCTTTGGGCCATTCTGCGGCGGCGCGGGCCGGGCTGTGAAGAGCCGGCGACGAAGCCGGTTTCCGGGCCTATCGGGCGAGATCGTTCAGATAGTCGATGATGTCGGAATCGGCCGGTCTCATGCCGAGCTGCGTCAGCAGCGCATGAACCTGGCCGCGATGATGGGTCTGGTGGTTGAAGAGGGTGATCAGCACCAGATGCAGCGGCGTCTCGGCTTCCGTGCCCGAGATGAAGCGGTAGCGGAGCGGCTTCGCGAGGGCCGCCGCGTCGAGCCCGTCCACATAGGCGATGAGCCGCTCATCCACCGCCGCGCGCTCGGCCGCGAGCGGGTCGAACCCGTCATGCAGCACCGTGTCGAGCCCGGCGATGTCGTTCGACCGGCCTTCGAGCCGGTCGAGCCAGAGCCGATCGACCACGAGGAGATGATTGAGCGTGTTGTGGATCGAACCGAAGAAGGCGCCGCGGTCGCGCTTCCGCTCGGCATCCGGCAGGCCGGCCACGAGGCCGTAGAAACGCCGGTTGACCCATCGGTTGAAGCGGGCGAGCAGCGGATAGGGATCGGTGGGGTTCATGCGGCGCGCAGCATGCCGCAACCGACGGGCGGGCGAAATCGCCGAATTGGCGGCGATGCGTGCGCCAAATGGCCAATCTCGTTCACATTTCCAGCCGGTTTCGGGCATGATCGGCGAAGGCTGTTCACCGAAACGGGCTTCCGATGAGCCTTCCCTCCATGTCCGCACTCCGTGCCTTCGAGGCGGTGTCGCGCCATCTGAACATGGCGCGGGCGGCGAAGGAGCTGAACCTGACGCGGAGCGCGATCAGCCATCAGGTCCGCTTCCTCGAAGCCGCCGTGGGCGCCGAGCTGCTGCGGAAGGACGGCCGCGGCATCGCGCTCACGCCCGAGGGTACCGCCTATGCGCTCCGCATCCGCGATGCGCTGGCCGCGCTGAGCGAAGCCGGCCAGAAGATCCGGGAGCCTTCGGTCGCAGGGCGGCTGCGCATCAATTGCCAGCCGAGCCTCGCCACCCGCTGGCTCTCGCTCCATATCGGCGAGTTCCACCGCACCTATCCCGAGATCGACCTCGAGATCACCAGCTCGAGCGACGTGGACGACGTCTATCGCGGCGAGGTCGATCTCTTCATCCGCTACGGCAACGGCGTCTGGAAGGATCGCTGGGTCCGGCTGCTGGCGCGCGTCGAGTTCTTCCCGGTCTGCAGCCCGCAATTCCTGAATCAGGCCGGGCGGCTGCACAAGCCGGACGATCTCGCCGGCCTGCCGCTGATCCATGTCGCCGATCGCGGCGACTGGGGGCGCTGGCTGCTCGCGGCCGGCGCGGAGCGTGTCACCTCGCATGTCGGGCTCTGGTTCGACGACGCCCATCTCGGTCTCAACGCCGCCGCGGCCGGACACGGCATCGCGCTCGGCGAACGCTTCATCGCCGGCGAGGAACTGCGCTCCGGCCGGCTGGTGCAGCTTTTCGATCTCTCGATCCCAGCCCCCGAGGCCTATTACGCGATCGCCGACCCGGTGAAGGCGAGCCGGCCGGCCGCGCGCATCTTCTTCGACTGGATGATGGACCGGCTCCAGCTCTCGATGCGCCAGACGCCCGGGCCGCAACGCCGGCGGCCGGGCTCAAGCGGCTGAGTGCGGGGCCCCGGCGCGGGGCCCACGCAAGGGCCGGCCGAGCGCGGACCCCGGCGCGGGGCCTGCGCGTGAGGGCCGCGCCGGCCGCGGGCTCAGTGCAGGATGGAACGGATGAAGCCGCGCAGACGCTCGTTCTCCGGCGAATCGAAGATCTTCGCCGGCGCGCCCGATTCCGCGATCACGCCATCGACCACGAAATGCACCTGGTCGGCGAGGCGCCGGGCGAAGCCCATCTCGTGGCTGACCACCACCATCGTCCGCCCCTCTTCGGCGAGCGCCTTGATGGTGTCGAGCACGCCCGAAACCAGCTCCGGATCGAGCGCCGAGGTCGGCTCGTCGAAGAGGATGATGCGCGGCTGCATGGCGACCGCGCGGGCTATGGCAACGCGCTGCTTCTGGCCGCCGGAAAGCTGCGCCGGGTAGGCGTCGCATTTGTCGAGCAGCCCGACGCGCTCCAGCACCGCCCGGCCTTCCTCGATTGCCTGTGCCTTCGGCTTCCCCTGCACGATCACCGGCCCCTCGGTGACGTTTTCGAGGACGGTGCGATGGGCGAACAGGTTGAAATGCTGGAACACCATCGGCATATGCGACCGGGCCCGGCGCAGGGCCGATTCCGGCGCATGACGGAACCGTCCGTTCTCCTCGAAGCAGAGCTTCTCGCCGGCGAAGACGATTTCGCCCGCCGTGGGCATTTCGAGAAAGTTGATGCAGCGGAGCACGGTCGATTTGCCGCCGCCGCTGGGGCCGATCAGGAAAGTCACCTTCCCTTCCGGAATGGTGAGATCGACGCCCTTCAGCACCTCGAGGGTACCGAACCGCTTGTGCAGCCCGCGAATGGTGACGACGGCGCCATCCGGCTTGCCGGCGGTCTTCTGGGTCGAAGCAGCCTGACTCATGCTCATGCTTTGCTAGCGCTCTGCTGAATTTGCACCTTGGACCCGGCGCGAAGATAGGCCGGCGTCAGCCAGCGTTCGACGCGAAACACGAGGCGCGAGGCGATGAAGCTCATGACGAAATAGACGATCGCGACCATCAGGTAGATCTCCATGCTCCTGAAGGTGGTCGAGATCACGATCATGCCGTTGCGCAGCAGCTCGTTGACCGCGATGTAGGAGACAAGCGAGGAATCCTTGAGCAGCGATATGAAATAACCGCCGATCGTCGGCACGGCAATGCGCAACGCCTGCGGCAAGATCACGCGTCGGTAAACGGTCGCCCGCGACATGCCGATCGAGAGGCCGGCATCCCGCTGGCCGGATTCGATGGAGATGATCGCCGCGCGGAACACTTCCGACAGATAGGCGCCGACATTGAGGCTCAGGCCCAGAACGCCGGCCCAGAATCCCGGCAAGGTGATGCCGATCTCGGGCAGCGAAAAATAGAGCACCAGGAGCTGAACGATGAGCGGCACATTGCGCCAGACTTCGACATAGGCGGCGAGCAGGCCGCCGAGGACGCGCCCGCCGGCGATCCGCCCCAGCGCCACCAGCAAGCCGATGAGGATCGCGAACACCATGCTGATCAGCGACAGCTCGAGCGTCACCACCGCGCCCTCGAGCAGGAACGGCATAAATCTTGGGATTAGGACAAGGAAGTAATCAACCATCGAGACGAGTGCCCGGTCTGCTTTCTAAGAATATCGGAAAGACGGGGGGCCGCCAGCGACGGCCCCCCGCCTGGTATCCGGCGAAGCTCTGTTACTTCATCATTTTGACCTGGTACGGATCCCAGGCGCCGTATTTCTCGATGATTGCCTGGCGCGTGCCGTCGGCGTCCATATCGTCGAACGCCTTGTTGATGGCCTCGCGCAGGTCGTTGCACTCGTTGCGCACGCCGACGCCGAGCCCGCCGAGGATGTAGGGCTGATCCTTTTCCTCGTCGGCCCATTCCTCGTTCGGGATATAGGGCAGCGGCTCGCCGATGATGCGGACGTCCGACATCTCCTCCAGCTGCGCGAAGTAGGTCGCCTGGTCGAGCACCACAGCCGCCACCTGGCCGTTGCGCAGAGCCTGGAAGGGTTCGCCGAAGGTATTGAAGTCCATCACCGCGGCGACCTTGCCGTCGTCATGGAGCTTGTGCGCGTTGATGGAGTCCATCGTGCCGAGCGTGCTGGCGACCGTCTTGTCCTTGATGTCTTCCAGCGTCTGGTACGGCGAATCCTTCAGCACGATGACCGTGTCATAGAGCATGAAATAGGGCCGGCTGTAGCTGATGCCGCCGCCCTGGATGCGCTCCTGCGTCACCGTCATGCCGGAGAGAATGATATCCCAGCGACCGGCCTTGAGGCCCGGGATCATGGTCGTCCAATCGGTGATCGCATAGTCCCATTTCGGGATGTCGAGGCGCTTGGCGAGCTCGGCCATCAGGTCGGCTTCGAAGCCTTCATACTGGCCGGTCTGCTCGTTCTTCCAGGCGAACGGACGCAGGCCCATGAGGCCGTTGGCCGACACCAGCACGCCGCGCTCCTTGATGGCCGGCAGGCATTCTTCGGCGGACGCGCTCGACAGCGGCGTCAGCCCCGCGATCGTCGCGGCTGCGACCGCGATGCCGAAAAGCTTCGTAATTCGACTGTTCATTGAGCCCTCCCAGGCGTCATGCCGGATGGTTCCGGCTTGGTCGAGTTGCAAGGCGGGCGCAGATCATCAGCCGGGGCGCACCGCTAAAAGTCTGTGTCCGATTTTTTGCACGTAATTGCAAGCCATCAATGCATGGCGCCTGTGCGCCCTTCGGCCGCTACCGCCGGCCCGGCGGCAGGCGCCGGGAGGACGACACGGAAGGTCCCGGCGACGAGGTGTCGCCGGGCGCGTCCGATCCGGCATGCCGTTCCCGTTCGACCGGCCGCGAGCCCGCGGCCGGTTCGTTAACGGCCCGTGCGTCGTTGGCCGACGGTCAGGCCGCCTCCCGCTTCAGTTCGTGCGACATGCAGTGCACGCCGCCGCCGCCATACTGGAACATCGAGACGTCCGGCGCGAAGACTTCGAAGCCGAGCGCCTTCAGCTTCTCGTTGAGGTTCTTGTTCGTCGCCATCGACAGGATGCGGTCTTTGCCGAGCGCCACGACGTTGCAGCCGAGCCGCACGCAGTCCCGATAGCTCACGTCGATGAACTTGATCTGCTTCGCCTTGAGGAAGTCGATGACATAGTCCTCTAGCGCCTCGAGGCAGACCACCGCGGTCTTCGGCGCCACCATCACCACGAGCGCGTCCATATGGACGAAGGCCGCCGGGATCGGCGCCACATAGGCTTCCCAGCCTTCCTTCTCGACCCACTTCGCAACCTGGCGCGCGCCCTCTTCCTCGGAGCGTTCGCCGCAATAGCCCATCAGCACGACGCCGGGCTCGAGGATGTCGAAATCGCCGCCCTCGAAATGGCCGGCGGTCGCCCAGTTCCAGATCGGGATGCCGGCCTTGCGGTAGAACTCCTGCACCACCGCGTAATCGCGCCGGCGATAGGGCGTCTGGATCGAGCAGACGAGCGCGCCCCAGGGCGTCATCGCGCTCGAATCCCGCGCATAGACGCTGCAGGGCAGGCCCTCGTCCGCTTCGAGATAATGCACGCGCACGCCGCAATGCTCGTAGATCTCGACCATCTCGCGATGCTGCTTCTGGGCGAGCTGGGCGTCGTAGCGGATCCCGTATTGCTCGAGATTGGCGAAGGTACGCTTCGCGATGTGGCTGATCGGGCGCCAGCCGAAATGGTCCGGCTTGCCGAGCAGCACGTCCTTGAGGACGCCCGTGCCGTTATCGACGCCCCATCCCTCCGGCATCTCCGGGGTCGGGCCGCCACCGACGCTGCCGTTCGCCTTGCCATTGCCGTTCGCGCTCTTGCTCATTCTCGTCTCCGTAGGATGGCGGCGGTACCGCCGCGGGGGATTGGCGGCGATACCGCCGCGAGGATTGGCGGCAGCATCGCCGCAGGTCGAGTGGGGAATATCGGCCCATCATTCGATTTAGCTCATCATTGCTACCGCGGCGTCTGGCGCAACCGGAAAAGCGGTCCCCGGAAATGGTGAGAACTATTCACCAATTCCATGCGCGGGGTGCATGGCCGCGGACGCGGCTAGGGCCGCCGGACGACCGCCGCGATCGCCTCGAAGGCGCGGAGCGCCGCGCCGATCTGCTCGGGCATGGTCGGTTTCGGCCAGCTCGAGAACTTGACCGCGGTCATCTCCGCCTCGGGATCGACATAGATCATCTGGCCGTAGATGCCGCGGCCGAGGTGAATTCCCCGCGCGCCGTCCGCCACCCACCACTGGTTGCGGTAGGCGCCCTTCGGCATCTGCGAGCGGAAGGGCTCCTGCCGGAACTTCGCCGTGTCGCCCGCGCGCGATTGCCGCACCCATTCGGCCGGCACGATCTGCCGTCCGTTGAAATGCCCGAGATTGCGATGCATCTCGGCGAAGCGCCCGAGATCGCGCAAGCTGACGCAGAGCCCGCCATCGGCGAGCGCGGTGCCGACGCCGTCGAGGCAGATATAGGCTTCGTGCTCGGTGCCGAGCTTCGACCAGATGCGCTCGCCGAGCAGCTCCGCCAGATGCCGGCCGGTGGCGCGCTCCGCGGCCCAGCCGAGCGTATCCGTATCGGCGGAGCGATAGGTGAAGGTCTCGCCATGCGCGCTTTCCCGCTCGAGCCCCGCCAGGAGCTCGTAGATCGAGCGCGGATCCTCCGGCCGCGTCCGCGGCGCCCAGCCGCAGGCGATGTCGAGCAGGGCCGAATGCGAACGCGGATCGTAGTAATCCTCGCTGAAACGGATGCCGGTCTGCATGTCGAGCAGATGGCGCAAGGTCGCGCCGCCATAGCCCGAGCGCGCTAGCTCGGGCACATAGGCCGCGACGGGCGTCTCCGGATCGAGCCGCCCTTCCGCCGCCAGGCAGCCGATCATGTCGCCGACCACCGACTTGGTGACCGACTGGCACATATGCGGCGTTTCGGGGAGGAAACCTTCGCGATAGCGCTCATAGACGATCCGCCCGCGCGCCAGCACGAGCAGCCCGTCGGTGAAGCTGTCGGCGAGCCAGGCCTCGATCGTGCGGCTTTCGCCTTCGTTGGTGAAGCCGAGCCGGTCCAGATCGCGCGGATCGCGCTCGAAGGCGAGCACCGGCCCCTCGCCGCGCGGGATCGGCGCCGTCGGGAACATCCGTCTGACGTTGCGAAAGCACCACTGGATATGGGCGCGGCTCGCCTGCCAGTTCGCCGGCGTCACCTGCAAGCCGGCCTGCGGCGGAAAGCCGCGCATCACGCTTCCGATCCCGCCGTCCTGCATCGCCCACTCCCGCCCTTGTCATGCATCGCCGATGTCGCCCGTCGCCGACGTCGCGCGTCGCCGATCCTGCGGCATTTCGCGCGCGGGCGCCAAGCCCCCGCGTCGCTGCGGGCGGGCGTCTCGATGCAGCGATCGGCGCCGGATCTCGATCGGCATCCGTTCGAGGCTCGCATGGGCGGAGCCTTGCCGGCCGCCTGCTTGAGAACGGTCATGATAGGGGATGTGCCTGCCCAGCTTGTCGCGCCGGAAACAGATCGACAGTGCCCCTCGGCCGTCGCTTCGGCGCGACGAGCCGGTGCGTCTTACCCGAGCCGGCCGGAGAGCAGATCGTGGAAGAGCGGCTGCAGCCAGATGAGCCACAGATAGCCGCCGGCGACCGCGAGGACGAAGGCCGCGCAGGTGAGCTTCACCCCGCGCGCGGACATGCCGCCGAGCGGAACGGGCATCGGCTCGGGCTGCGCGACGGAGGGGTGAATCGGACGCATTCGGGAATAATACGCCCTTGGCTTTCCGAGCGTCGATAGCGATCCCATATAAGCCACCGTCCGCATTAACCATGCTGGAGCGCCAATGGCGACCGGCCCTTCGGTATTCCGCTAATGGCCCGCCACCGCTCGAGGGCGGCGCGCTGGCTCGTTCCGCTGCTGCTCGCCCTTATCGCCCTTGCCGCGATCGCCTTCTGGCCGAGCCCCGGCGCGCACGATGCGCCGTCGCCGACGGCATCCGCCTGCATCGCCGAGCCCCGGCTCGCGAAGCCGGGCGAGACGGTCTGCGAGCTCGGCCTCGACGCCGAAGCGCGGATCACCTATCGCGGCAACCCGATCTCGGAGCCCTGGGTCGTCACCCATGACAGCGGCGACGGCGACGTCCCCGCCCGCGCCTTGGTCGTGTTTCCGCCTTCGGAGCGGTTTGCGCTGCTGGCGGGCTGCGAGGGCGACGATCCGCAGGCGATCTGCTGGTCGCTGCGGCTGGTCGATCTCGTCGCCGGCAAGGTCCGGGCGGTGTCCAGCGCCTCGCATTACGGACCGAAGCGCTGGATCTCCTGGGCACCGGACGGCAATCGCCTCGCCCTGATCGACGATCTGGAGGGCGACCAGGTGATCACCATCATGGAAGGTGCATCGGGGGCTATCGAGCTGCATCAGCCCGAGAACGAGATGGCGGTCTGGCGCATCGACGAGAAAAGCTTCGCATGGGATGCGGCCGACCGGTTCCATGTGACGGTAACGCCCTGCGAGCGGAGCGAGGATCCCGCACGGCCCGCGTCGCGCTGCGGCGAGCCCGTCCTCTACAGCGGCACGGTGCCGCCTGGCGCGACCGGCGCACCCTAAGTTCGCGACCGGCGCACCCTAAGCTCGAGGGATCGTCACCGGCCGTTGACGTCGTCGCGCGGGCCGCGTCCGGCGTCGGAGACATCCGCGTCCGTGCCGCTCCGGTCGCTGTGGAAGACCAGCGCCATCAGCAGGATCGCGAGGCCGGAGCTGAAGAGCGTGCCCAGCACCAGGGCGACCCAGCCATGGACCGAGAGGGCGGGCATCGTCCAGCCGTTCACGCCCCAGAGCACGAGGCAGATGAAGGCCAGCAGGCCGACGCAGCAGGCGGAGAACAGCAGGATCCAGCGCATAGCCACTCCATCGCCGGGCCGATCGGAGCCCGAAAACTGGTGCGCGGACGGACGTTCGGTGGTGGTGGGCGCGACAGGGATTGAACCTGTGACCCCTACGATGTCAACGTAGTGCTCTCCCGCTGAGCTACGCGCCCTCGACCACGAACAGTCGCTTCCGGCAGCTCGCAGAATATCAGGTCCGCCGGCCTCCCGGCGGGCGGGAGGGTGTGGCTATTAGCAGCGCCTCCGGCATCTTGGCAAGCCCGGAACCGGGAGAAGCCGGCGGTGCGGGCCGGAAATTCGCAACCTCAGACCGCGAGGATGGCATCCACCTCCGCGACGAGGTCGCGCAGGTGGAAAGGCTTGGAGAGCACCCGCGGCGCGCCGGGCAGGCCGTCGCGCTGGCGAAGCGCCACCGCGGCGAAACCGGTGATGAACAGCACCTTGAGGGCGGGGTCCTTGGCCGAGGCGCGCCGGGCGAGCTCGATGCCGTCGAGCCCCGGCATGACCACGTCGGCCAGCAGCAGGTCGAAGACATTGCTCTGCATGGCTTCGTCGGCGATCGAGCCGTCGCTCGCCGCCTCCACCATATGGCCGGCACGGCGCAGCGCGCGGGCCAGAAACTCCCGCAGCGACTCGTCGTCCTCGGCCAGCAGAATGCGCGCCATGCGAAGCCCCTCCTCGAGCGTCCGGAACCATAATCTGCAAGCTTGAACCAAAGGTTAGCACAACTTAACGCCGCAAGGCAGCCTCGCCCGGACACGGAAATCGAACAATGACAGCACAGAATCAATCGGTTAAATCAGACGGCCATGACCGAGCACAGCGCGCCCGTCCCGCCGAACGATCGGCCCTTCGAATTGCTCGCGCCGGACGCGCAGAGAGTGCCGCTGGTCTTTGCCTCGCCGCATAGCGGGAACGTCTATCCGCCCGAGTTCGTCGCGGCCTCGCGCCTCGATCCGATGACCCTGCGGCGCTCCGAGGATTCCTACGTCGACGAGCTGTTCGGCGCCGCGCCGACACTGGGCGCGCCGCTGCTGCGCGCGCTCTTCCCGCGCGCCTTCGTCGATCCCAATCGCGAGGCGATGGAGCTCGATCCCGCCATGTTCGAGGACGCGCTGCCGCCAGGCGCGAAGGTGGCGACGCCGCGCGTCGTCGCCGGGCTCGGCTCGATCGCGCGCGTCGTCGCGACCGGCGAGGAGATCTACGGACACAAGCTGCGCTTCGCCGAGGCGCGCGATCGGCTCGACCGTTTCTACCGCCCCTATCACGGCGCGCTCGAGGAGCTCGTCCACGCGACGCGGCGGCGCTTCGGCCATTGCCTGCTGATCGATTGCCATTCCATGCCTTCCGTCGGCGGGCCGATGGAGCGCGATGCCGGCGATGCGCGCGTCGACGTGGTGCTGGGCGATTGCCATGGACGCTCCTGCGCGCCGCTCGTGACGAGCCATGTCGAGGGCCTGCTGATGCGCCAGGGGCTGCGGGTCGCCCGCAATACGCCCTATGCCGGCGGCTATGTGACGCAGTTCTACGGCCGGCCGGCCGAAGGGCTGCATGCGCTGCAGATCGAGATCAACCGGGCGCTCTACATGGACGAGGCCAGCTATCGGCGCGGCCCCGGCTTCGAGCGCGTCCGCAAGGCGATGACCGGGCTCATCGGCGGCCTGGCCGCGCTGGAGCGCACGGCCTTCGCCGCATGAACGACGCACCGCCGCCTTTCGCCGACATCGCGGTGCGGGATGCGACGCCGGCCGACATGGCCGCGATTCGCGAAATCTATGCGCACCACGTCCTGCACAGCGTGGCCTCCTTCGAGGAAGTGCCGCCCGACGAAGCGGAGATGAACCGCCGCCGGGAGGAGGTCGTCGCCAAGGGCTTCCCCTATCTCGTGGCGGAGCGTCAGGGCATCGTTCGCGGCTACGGCTATTGCAGCAGCTTCCGGCCGCGCTCGGCCTATCGCTACACCGTCGAGGATTCCGTCTATGTGGCGCCGGACGCGGTCGGCCAGGGGTTCGGCCGCGCGGTGATGCGCGAGGTGATCCGGCGCGCGACCGCGCTCGGCATGCGGCAGATGATCGCCGTGATCGGCGATTCCGCGAGCGGCGCCTCGATCAAGATGCATGAGAGCCTCGGCTTCCAGCGCGTGGCGGTGCTGCCCTCCGTCGGCTTCAAGCTCGGCCGGTGGGTGGACGGGGTGATCATGCAGCGCGCGCTCGGCGAGGGCGACGGCACCGATCCCACCCGGCCCTGAGCCGGCCGCGACCCTTCCCCGCCGGCCACGGCCTTCTCCTCCCGACCGGCAAAAAAATGGCCGTGCCCGAAGGCACGGCCAAGTTTATGGGAGGAAACGCCCATGAGGCGTTCGAGCGGCAGCGAGGCCGTCAGGGGGACAAACCAGTCGCATACCGCAATGCACAATATTAGGGTCGACAAGGCCAATTGCAATAGCGGTTCCTACAAAACATCCCGTTGATTTTGCTTACTCTGCGGCGGTTTGCCGCAGAAAGTTTTTTCTGCGTGCATCGCAAAAAAATCTTCATATGGGCGGCGCCCCGCGCCGCGGGCGGCGCGCGAACGGGTTATTCACCGTCTTGGCACGGGCCTTGCTCCCTTCCTCAGCGGAACAAGGAGCTTCGACCCATGCAGATTACCCCCGGAACCCGCGGCTGGATCCGGCGCCTTGCCGGCGCGGCGGCGATCGCCGGCCTGACGCTGGGCAGCGTCCCGCCGGCGCAAGCCAGCGGAAATCCCGAGAGTCCCGCCCCCGCGGCGCCCCAAGGCGACTGGACGCTCTGCAGCGCCGAGATCGCCGAGGTCGAGGCGGAGCTCGGCATACCGAGCCTCCTCCTGCAGGCCATCTCGACGGTCGAATCCGGGCGCTGGGAGAAATCCAGCGCGGAAAAATTTGCCTGGCCCTGGACGGTCATGGCCGAGGGCCGCGGCCGTTATTTGCCGACCAAGGCAGCCGCCATCGCCGAGGTGGAGACGCTGCAGGCCGCCGGGGTCCGGAACATCGACGTGGGCTGCATGCAGGTGAACCTGAAGCATCACCCCGACGCCTTCGCCAGCCTCGAGGAGGCGTTCGACCCGGCGACCAACGTCGCCTATGCCGCCGCCTTCCTCCGCGCGCTCAAGAACGAGCAGCAATCCTGGGTCAAGGCGGTCGGCAGCTATCATTCGCGCACCCCCGCCTTCTACGTGAAATACCGGGCGAAGGTCTTCGCCGCCTGGCGCGACGAGCGCCGCGATCAACGGCAGCAGGAGCGCGCGCTCGCGGCCCAGGCGAAGCTCGGCCTCGTCGAGAGCCTCGGCTTCCGCCACGCCGGACCGGTGCCGCCCACCATCACCGCCTGGGCGGAGTAACTCCCATGCCTATCAGCGCGCTGCCGCGATCGCCGAGATCGCCGCGGCGAAGCGTTCAATCTCGGCTTCGCTATTGTAGTAATGCACGGACGCGCGCACGAGATCGGGCAAGCCTCGCCTGGTCGCATCGAGCAGCGTCGAGGACGGCGAAGATCCGGATGCATTGATCGCCTGGCCGCGCAGCCGCGCGACGATATCGCGCGAGCCGACGCCGCCGAGCGTGAAGCTCACGATCCCGCAACGGCGACGACCGAGATCGCGGATGATAACGCCGCCGATCCCGCCGAGCGCCTCCCGCAGGCTTGCGGCGAGGCTCGTCACGCGACCTTCGATCGCCTCCAGCGACCAGCCGAGGGCGTAGTCGATCGCGACGCCGAGCCCGAGCTGCCCGGCCAGGTAGCTTTCCCAGTTCTCGTAGCGCCGCGCGTCGGGCCGGAGCTCGTAGCGGTCGGGCGCCGCCCACCGTGCGCCCCGCAGATCGATGAAGGGCGGCTCCACGCGATCCAGCATGGCGCGCCGCACATAGAGAAAGCCGGTGCCTCGCGGCCCGCGCAGATATTTGCGGCCCGTGGCCGAGAGGAAATCGCAACCGATCGCGGCGACGTCGATCGGCATCTGCCCGACCGACTGGCAGGCATCCAGCAGATAGGGGATGCCATGGTCGCGCGCGACGCGGCCGATCGCCGCCACCGGATTGACGAGGCCGCCATTCGTCGGGACATGGGTGACCGCGATCAGCTTCGTTCGGCCATCGATCATGCGCGCGAGCGCTTCGACGTCGAGCGCGCCGTCGGCGTCGTCCGGCACGGCCGCGATCTCGATGCCGCGGCTGCGCTGGAGCTGCAGGAAAGCGATGTAGTTGCTGGCATATTCCGATGTCGCGGTGAGCACGCGGTCGCCGGGACCGAGCGCCAGCGAATGGAAGGCAAGCTGCCAGGCGACCGTGGCGTTCTCCACCAGCGCCACTTCCTCGCGCGCGCAACTGAGCATCCGGGCGACGGAATCGTAGACCGCCTCGTGCCGGTCCCGCACCTCCTCCGCCGCCTCGTAGCCGCCGATCGCCGCTTCGCGGTCCAGATGCCGCTTCACCGCATCCAGAACGGAAAGCGGCATGAGCGCGGCGCCGGCATTGTTGAAATGCAGCAGCCTTTCGCAGGTGGGGGTATCGGCACGCGCGCGGGCAAGATCGATGGGCATTGGCGTCGAGGCTAGGCCGGCGCCGCGCGCAAGCCAAGGCTTCGCGGATCAGCCGGCCTCCGCCGCGACCGGCCTCGCCTTCGGCGACCAGATGGCGAGCATGCCGGCACCGGCGATCATGAACATGCCGAGAATCGTCATGCGGTCGGGCAGCACGTCGAAGAACAGGAAGCTCCAGAACGCGGCCCAGACGAGGTAGGTGTAGTCGAAGGTGCCGATGATCGCGGGCGGACCGGATTGATAGGCCTTGGCGACGCTGAAGCCCGTCGCGACGGCGATCACCGCGAGCACGGCGATATAGCCATATTCGCGAAGGCCGAGCGCGACCCAGGGGCCGAGCAGGAAGGACTGGTCGGCGGCGAGATCCGCCGGGGGCGCGGGCAAAAGCACGAGAAGCGCCGACGCGGAAACCCCGAAGACCAGAAAACCGAGATTGAGCCCGAGCGACAGGACGAGCGGGTTCTCCGCGACCAGCCGCGCCCGGGTGACGATGGCGGCAACCGCATAGAAGAACCCCGCGAGCACCGGCATGACGGTGAGGAAGGAGAAGGCGTCCGTGCCGGGCCGCAGCACGACGAGCACGCCGGCGAAGCCGATCAGCACCGCGAGCCATCGCCGCGGTCCGACCGGCTCCCGCACCAGCAGGGCGGAGAGCAGCACCATGAAGAGAGGGCCCGCGTAGTACCCCGCGGCCAGCACCGGCAGGCTCAGATTGGGCAGGGCCACGTAGTAGGCGAGCCACATCATCATGAGGAAGAGACTGCGAAGCGCGACCCACCCGATCGCCTTCGGCCGCATTCCGCCGATCGCACCGCGCGCGAGCCACGCGACGACGAAGAGCAGCGGGAGCGCCATCGCCGCGCGAACGACATAGAGTTGCCAGGCCGAGAAGGAAGCATTGGCGTGCTTCACCAGCGCATCGCCGAAAGCGACCACGGCGCCCGTCAACACGATGGTGGCGACGCCGAGCAGCAGATTGTCGCGCGGCTGCGCTGTCACTCGATCCCGCCTGACGGTCGTGGTGCCATTGGACGAACGGTATGGAGAAATGCGGCCTGCGCGCCTCAGCTCTGCTGCAATTGGTTCTTGCGGCAGGTGACCGCGTCCACGAAGCCCTGGTTGATCGTGACGCCGTCGGCGACGCTGCTGAGATAGAGATCGATCCAGGCATCGTCCTTGCCGAGCCCGCGGTATTCCTCGCGGGTTTGCTGCTCATGCGCGAGGATGTCCTGGTATTCCTTCACATAGCCCTGGCCGGCGAGGATCGCGGGATCGATGCCGCCCGAATTGGCGATCATCTCCTCGACCGGGCGGTTGAAGGTCGCTTCCAGCTCGTCGGGGCCGATGAAGGTCGCGAGCTGATCGTAGGGCGTGACGAGGTGCGGTTTCACGAAGGCAAGGGTGTCGGGGCAGGCGACCGGCTGCTGGTCGGTCGGCGTCTCGGTCGTGCTGCAGCCCGCGAGCAAAGCGAGCGCGAGGAACGCGCCTGCCGGTCCGCCTTTCCGCCGTCTTGCCATGCCATCCACCTGCATTGCCCTCAACCCCATAGCTCCCGTTCCGGCGCCTCGACGGCGCTGTCGTGATAGCGCAGGCCCGGCGCGCGATCCTTCGCCAGCAGCAGCGGCCCGTCCAGGTCCACATAGCGCGCGAGCGGCGCCAGCACCATGGCCGGCGCCATGGCGAGCGAGGTCGAGACCATGCAGCCGACCATGATCTGGAATCCCTCGCTCTCCGCCTGCCGCGCCAGCGCCAGCGCCTCGGTGAGACCGCCGGCCTTGTCGAGCTTCACATTGACCGCGTCATATCGCCCGCGCAGCCGCTGCAGGCTCTCGCGCGTATGGCAGGATTCGTCGGCGCAGATCGGGATCGGTCGCGGCAGCCGCGCCAGCGCCTCGTCCTTGCCCGCCTCGAACGGCTGCTCGATGAGCTCGATGCCGAGCGCCTGCAACTGCGGCACGGCCGCGCCGTAGAAATCCGGCGTCCAGGCTTCGTTGGCATCGACGATGAGATGGGCGAGCGGCAGCACGTCGCGCACGGCTCGCACCCGCTCGATGTCGCCCTCGCCGCCGAGCTTCAGCTTGAAGAGCGACCGCCGGCCGGCGTTGCGGGCGGCTTCGGCCATCGCCTCGGGCGTGCCGAGACTGATCGTATAGGCGGTCACCACCGCGGTCGGCGACGGCAGGCGGGCGATGTCCCACACCCGGCGGCCGGTCTGCTTCGCCTCGAGGTCCCAGAGGGCGCAATCCACCGCGTTGCGCGCGGCGCCGGCCGGCAGCAGCCGCTCGAGCAGCGCGCGATCGGCACCGCCCTCGAGCGCGCCCTTGATGCCCTTGACGGTGGCGATCACCCCTTCGACGGTCTCGCCATAGTGCCGATAGGGCACGCATTCGCCGCGGCCGACATGGAAGCCCTCATAGATCTCGACGGTCACGACCTCGGCCTCGGTCTTGCTGCCGCGCGCGATGGTGAAGGTCCCGGCGATCGGCCAGGTTTCCGCATCGACGGCGATCTTGCGGCCGGCCATCAGCGAAGCGCGTCGACGATCGGGCCGACGCCGGTGCGCACCGGATCGACCGCAGGCAGGCCGAACTTGAGGGCGGTCTGCTTGAGGTAGCGCTCCGCGGCGGCGGCATCGAGCGCGGCGGTATTGATGCTGATGCCGACGCAGCGCGCGGTCGGGTTGGTAAGCCGCGCCGCGGCGAGGTTGGTCTCGATGCAATGGGCGAGGTCCGGAAGCCGGTAATGCGGCAGGCCGCGCATATGGGTGCGGGTCGGCTCGTGGCACATGACGAGCGCATCGGCCTGCGCGCCATGCAGCAGCCCGAGCGAGACGCCTGCATAGGAGGCGTGGAAGAGCGACCCCTGCCCCTCGATCACGTCCCAATGATCGGGCGCGTTCTCCGGCGCCAGCCATTCGACGGCGCCGGAGATGAAATCCGACACGACCGCGTCGACCGAGACGCCGTCCCCGGCGATGAAGATCCCGGTCTGGCCGGTCGCCCGGAAATCCGCCTCGAGGCCGCGGCGCTTCATCTCCTTCTCGATGGCGAGTGCCGTATACATCTTGCCGATCGAGCAATCGGTCCCGACCGTGAGCAGCCGCTTGCCGGCGCGCCGGGCGCCGCTGCCGACCGCAAAATCGCGCGTCGGATGGCGCACGTCGGCGAGCTGGCGGCCATGCTTCGCCGCCATGTCGCGAAGCTCGGGAATGTCGGAGAGCCTCTTGTGGAGGCCGCTCGCGAGATCCATGCCGCGTTCGAGCGCCTCGACCAGCGGCGATACCCAGGCCCGGTCCATGACGCCGCCGCGGTTGGCGACGCCGACGATCACCGTCTCGGCGCCCGCGGCCGCGGCCTGCTCGATGGTCATGTCCTTGAGGCCGAGATCGGCCTTGCAGCCGGACAGGCGCATCTGGCCGAGGCACCAGTCCGGCCGCCAATCGACGATGCCCTGCGCGGTCTTGGCGGCGAGCTGGTCGGGCGCCGCGCCCAGAAACATGAAGTAAGGACGCCGTAGGGCCATGAGGAAATGCACGCTCCGTGACAATCGCCGCCCGGGAGCGGCCGGCGCCATCCTAGCGAAGCGCCGCGCCACTGTCGGCAGGGAAAAGCGCGGGGAATCGTCGTACGTCGCCTTGCCGCTGTCGTGCCTGCCTTGCCGCTGTCGCGCCCGCGCCTATAGTCTGCGGCGTCCCCGCCCTCCGGTCGGCGCGAGCGCCATGTTCACCACACGGCCCGAGATCATCGGCTCCTTCGGCGTCGTCGCGTCGACGCACTGGCTCGCCTCCGCGGCCGGCATGGCGATGCTGGAGCGCGGCGGCAACGCCTTCGACGCCGCCGTGAGCATGGGTTTCGCGCTGCAGGTCGTGGAGCCGCATCTCAACGGGCCCGGCGGCGAGGTGCCGATCCTGCTGGCCCATGCGGGGGACGAGCGGATCGAGGCGATCTGCGGCCAGGGCGTGGCGCCGGCGGCGGCCACCATCGACGCCTACCGCAAGCTCGGCATCGAGCTCATCCCCGGCGACGGCTTGCTCGCGGCCTGCGTGCCCGGCGCGTTCGACGCCTGGATGCTGATGCTGCGCGACTATGGCAGCTTGACGCTCGCCGAGGTGTTCGCCCATGCGCTCGCCTATGCCGGCGGCGGCTACGCGATCCTGCCGCGCATCTGCGAGACGATCGCCTCGGTGCAGCCTCTCTTCGAGGACGAATGGGTGAGCTCGGCGGAAATCTACCTGCCGGGTGGCGGGCTGCCGGAGCCCTATTCGCTCTTCCGCAACCCGGTTCTGGCCCGGACCTATGGACGGCTCGTCGCGGAGGCGGAAGCGGCGGGCGGCGGCGACCGCGTCCGGCAGATCGAAGCGGCGCGCCGCATCTGGGCGCAGGGCTTCGTCGCCGAGGCGATCGACGGGTTCTGCCGCACCCAGGAAATCCGCGATTCGACCGGCCGGCGAAACCGGGGCCTGCTTCGCGGCGAGGATCTCGCCGGCTGGAAGGCCACGATCGAAGCGCCGGCGACCTTCGGCTATCGCGGCTACGAGGTCGCGAAATGCGGCCCCTGGAGCCAGGGGCCGGTTTTCCTCCAGCAGCTTGCCCTGCTCGAGGGATTCGATCTGGGCGCGATGGATCCGGTCGGCCCCGATTTCATCCATACGGTCGTCGAATGCGCGAAGCTCGCTTTCGCCGACCGCGAAAGCTTCTACGGCGATCCGGCCTTCACCGAGGTACCGCTCGAGACGCTGCTCTCCGCGACATACAACGACAAACGCCGGAAGCGCGTCGGGCGCCGCGCCTCGGACGGGATCGAGCCGGGCAGGATCAAGGGGTTCGGCAGCCCGATCGGCCTCGACGCGGTCGAGCGCGGCGAGGCGCGCCGGGCGGCCGCCATCGCTGTCGGCGATCCGACCGTTTCGGGCCGCACGCAGCGGCCCGGCGATACCTGCCATCTCGACGTGATCGACCGCCATGGCAACATGGTCTCCGCCACCCCCTCGGGCGGGTGGCTGCACAGCTCGCCGATCATCCCGGCGCTCGGCTTCTGCCTCGGCAGCCGCGCCCAGATGTTCTGGCTCGAGCCCGGCAAGCCGGCGAGCCTCGCCCCCGGCAAGCGGCCGCGCACGACCCTCTCACCCTCGCTCGCCCGCAAGGAGGGCCGGCCCTATCTCGCCTTCGGCACGCCCGGGGGCGACTACCAGGACCAATGGTCGCTGGTCTTCTTCCTGCGTCATGTGCATCACGGCATGAACCTGCAGCAGGCGATCGACGCGCCGATGTTCCAGACCGACCATCTCGTCGGGTCGTTCTGGCCGCGGGGCGCGACCCTGAAGAGCCTCGGAATCTAGGACCGCGTCGATCCGAAGACCGTCGCCGCCCTCGGGAAACGCGGCCACGACGTCACGCTCGAGCAGCCCTGGTCGCTCGGCCGCATCTCGGCCGCGAGCCGGCGCGACGGCGTTCTGAAGGCCGCCGCCAATCCGCGCGGCATGCAGGGCTACGCGATCGGGCGCTGAGCGCGGCTTCCGGCGACGGCTGGATTTCCCGCACGGTCCGGGCGATCATGCGGGGAAATCGCCCTCCACAGATCCGAAAGCCGCCGATGCCCTCCTTCGACATCGTCTCCAAGACCGACATGCAGGAGCTCGACAATGCGCTCGCCGGCATGACGCGCGAGATCGCCACGCGCTTCGACTTCAAGGGCTCGAAATGCACCGTCGAGCGCAAGGACAACCTCATCACGATGCTGGCCGACGACGACATGAAGCTGCGGCAGATGCAGGAGCTGCTGAAGGGGTATCTCGTGCGACGCAAGCTCGATCCCGGCTGCCTCGACATGAAGGAGCCGGAAAAGGCGACCGGCAACAGCCTGCGCCAGCTCGTGCATGTCAAGCAGGGCATCGACCAGACGCTCGCAAAGCGCATCGTCAAGGCGGTCAAGGACGCGAAGCTCAAGGTGCAGGCCTCGATCCAGGGCGACGAGCTCCGCATCACCGGCAAGAAGCGCGACGATCTGCAAACCGCGATCCAGCTCGTGCGCGAACAGAAGATCGAGCAACCGCTGCAATATGTGAACTTCCGCGACTGAGGCTTGCGGCGACCCGCCCGCTTCGCCAAGCTCGGCCCGCGCGCCCGTGGCAGGCCAATGGCCTGCCGACCACCACCCCCGTCGAACGGAAGAACCGCCATGCCGCCGAAGAAGAACCCGCTCGGTCTCAACCCGCTGCAACTGAAGACGCTGACCCTGCTGCAGGCGCTCGCGCGGCTGGAGGACTACAGCCGCGACGGCGACATCGAGGGCCATCGGGTCATCACGTCGCTGCCGCATGCGCATGGCGACCATTTCCATCTGGGCGACGCCGTGGTCTCCGCGGCGGACGCGACGGGGCTCAACAACCCCGCGGTCTGGACGGTGCTCGAGCGGAAGGGGCTGGTGAAGACCAACTTCCCGGATTCGGCGACGATCCTGCCGGAAGGCATCGCCTACGACACCGGCATGACGGACGAGATCCTGCATCACCACGCCGGGCACTGAGCTCGAGGTCGCGATCGCCCCGACGGCGCGCCCCGCCGGTACCTCCCCTTCGCAATCGTTCCGCGGTCCGATCCCGGCTATGCTTCCGCTTCCACCGGCAAGGACAGGAGCCGTCATGCGTGCGTTGCTTTGCGCCACCCTCGCGACCGGTCTGCTCCTCGGCGTCGCGGGACCGGCCCTGTCGCAAGGCGCACCCTGCGGCGATCCCGAATTCCGCCAATTCGACTTCTGGATCGGCGAGTGGACCGCCTATGACCGCGAGACCGACCGGACGCTCGGCCATGACAGCGTCGATGCCATCCATGGCGGCTGCGCGCTGCTGGAGAACTGGACGGGGGCGACCGGCTTTCGCGGCACCAGCCTCAACATGTTCGACATGGCGAAAAGCCGCTGGCATCAGGCCTGGACCGACAACCAGGGCGGCGTGACGTTTCTCGAAGGCGCCTTCGCCGACGGCAAGATCGTCATGGAAGGCACAATCGCCGATCCCGATGCGATCGAACACAGGGCGGTGATCCGCATCACCTGGGAACCCTTCGAGGAAGGCGTCCGTCAGTCGGGCGAGAAATCGCTCGACGGCGGCAAGAGCTGGGAAGCGGATTTCGATATCCTCTACCGCCCGGCAAAGGCCGAAGAGGAGACACCGCCGGCCCCGTGATGCGTTCGGGCGCAAGTGGACAAGCATGCGAGCCGCGTCGTACTCGGAGGTTCCCGCAGTTGTCGTCCGCAGCCGTCGCTTCTATCGCAAGCCAACCGGCCAGGTCGGCGCCGGGTCCGGCCTTCCTTTCCTGCCCAATCCCGGCGCGCCTGCTCTCGGTGCCGATCACCTTTCCGGATGGCGGTGGATCGGGTCGATCCAGTGCACCGCCTCCGGCTTCTCGACCGGTTCGATCTCGAGATTGACCACTACCGGCTCCTGGTCGGAGCGCACCAGCACGCATTCGAGCGGCTCCGTCGCGGCGGCGTTGATCTCCTGGTGCGGCACATAGGGCGGAATGAAGATGAAATCGCCGGGTCCCGCCTCGGCGACGAATTCGAGCTTCTCGCCCCAGCGCATCCGCGCCCGTCCGCGCACCACATAGATCACGCTTTCGAGCGCGCCATGATGATGCGCGCCGGTCTTGGCGTCGGGCTCGATCCGCACCGTCCCCGCCCAGATCTTCTGCGCGCCCGCGCGCGCGAAATTGATCGCCGTCGCGCGCGCCATGCCGGGGGTCTGCGCCGTCGCCGGATCGAGCGATCCCGCCGGGATCACGCGCACCCCGTCCTCGCGCCATTTGCCGGTTTCGCTCATCGGTCCGTCCTTATCGTTTCGTTTCGATGCCGGCGAAGCATAGCGCCGGACGCCGCGCTCGCGCACCTGTCACCGGCCTTCGGCGCTATTTTGCGTAGGCGGGCACCGCCGATCCCCGCGCGCAATACTCCTCGAGCCAGGGTGTGCGATAGCCGTCGTCCCGCCAGAGCACCGGGAAATAGCTCTCGTCCATGGCCGTGTCGCCGACCCGCTTGTAGCGGTTGTAGATGTAGCTGAGCTTGGTCGGGTGGAACCTGGCGCCCGACGACATGCAATGGGCCACCGCCGAGCGCCGCGGCCGGTCCGCGCGGTTCATGTCGGAGCCGTGCCAGGTGCGCCCGTCATGGAAGGCGACGCCGCCGGGCGGCAGCTCCACCGGAACGATCTCGGGCTGGATGCCGACCTCGGCCGCCGCCGTCATCAGCTCCTTCCGGTAGTCCTCGGGCGCATGGAATTGCCGGATCGGCGGCGAGACCGGCCATTTGTGCGAGCCGCGCACATATTCGATCGTGCCGCCCTTGGCGCTGGTCGCGTCGAGCGCGATCCAGCAGGTGAGCATATGCGGCGGGTCGATCCAGCCGTTGTAGCTGTCGTCCTGATGGAAGCCGAGCGGCTTCGCGCCCGACGGCTTCCAGATGATGTTGTCCTGCGCGATGCGGGCACCCGGCCAGCGCGCCAGGGTCGCGCAGGCGCACCCGATCTCGGGCTTCAGCACCAGCCGCGCGACCGAGAAATCCGACTTCCAGCCATTGCAGATCTGCCGCGCCAGATCCGCAGCGTCGCGGTCCTCGCGCCAGTTCCATTCATCGGGGTATAGCCCGCTCTCGAAGCGCCCGCGGAAGATATGCTCGAAGCGCGCGGCGACGCGCACCGCCTCATCCGGATCGATGAAGCTGTCGAGCAGAAGGAACCCGTCCTCGTCGAAACGGCCGATCTCGGCAGGCGTCAGTTCGCGCATCCGGTCCTCGGGCGACGTCCGTTGCCGCCCCACTATGACGCGGCGGATCGACCCCGGCTACCCGGCTCCGGGACCTGGTCAGCGCCCGCCGCTGACATCGTAGGAAAAGCCCGTCGCGTAGGAGGCCTCGGGGGAGCAGAGCCAGAGCACGAGGTTCGCCACCTCCTCGGCCGCGCCGATGCGTCCCATCGGCACGCCGGTCCGGGCGAGCTCGGCCGCCGCCTTGCGGTCCTCCGGCCCGCCGAACATCTCGGTATCGGTGAGGCCCGGCCGCACGCAGACCGCCCGGATTCCCTGGTTCGCGACCTCGAGCGCGAGGGCGCGCGTATAGGTATCGACCGCGCCCTTGGAGGCGGCATAGACGCCGTCGCGGATCATGCCGCCGGTGCGCGCCGCGACGGAGCCGATATTGACGATGACGCCGCCGGCGCCGCCCTTCGCGGTCGACATGCGGGCGATCGCCTCGCGCGCGCAGACCATGAGGCCGAACACATTGGTGCGGAAGATCGTCTCGATGTCGGCGAGCCGGACCCCGGCCAGATGCCGCTCCACGTCGATTCCGGCATTGTTGACCAGCGCCGCGACCGGCCCGAGCTCGCGATCGACGCGCCGGAACAAAGCGAGGACTTCGCCCTCCCTCGCCACGTCGGCCTCGATCGCGATGGCGGTGCCGCCGCCCTGGCGGATCGCCTCGGCCACTTCCTCGGCCCGCGCCCGGTTCGCCCGGTAGTTGACCGCGACCTTGTAGCCCCGGCCGCCCGCCTGCCTGGCGATCGCGGCCCCGATGCCGCGCCCGCCGCCCGTCACGATCATCGCGCCCATAAGGACCCTCCTGCTGCCGCGACCTCCGAGTATGACCAAGCGGCCCCGGGAACGCCACGCGGGCGGGCAGTTGACTGCCCCGTCAAGCCACCTAAAGTGGGACGCCATTCCGGGGGAACATCATGGTCGATCTCGATCTCTGCTACACGCCGGCGACCGAGCTTGCGAAGCGCATCCGGGCGAAACAGCTCTCGCCCGTCGAGCTGGTGAAGAACAGCCTCGCGCGGATCGAGCAGGTCAATCCGAAGCTCAATTGCTTCTGCTTCGTCTTCCCCGACGAAGCCATCGACCTTGCCAGGAAGGCCGAGGCCGCCGTGATGCGCGGCGACAAGCTGGCGCCCCTGCACGGGCTGCCGGTCGCGATCAAGGATCTCACCGCGACCAAGGGCAAGCGCACCACGCTCGGCTCCTATTGCTACGAGAACTGGGTGCCGGACTGGAATGCGACCGTGGTGGACAAGCTTCTGGGCGCGGGCGGCATCATGGTCGGCAAGACCACGACGCCCGAATTCGCCTATGCGAGCGTGACCAAGAGCCCGCTCTGGGGCGTCACCGGCAATCCCTGGGACGCGACGAAATCGCCCGGCGGCAGTTCGGGCGGCGCGGGGGCCGCCGTCGGATCGGGCTGCGTGCCGCTCGCCGAGGGCACCGACATGGGCGGCTCGGTCCGCATCCCCGCCGCCTGGTGCGGCACGGTCGGGCTGAAGCCGAGCCTCGGCCGCATCCCGCTCGACCTCATTCCGAGCGTCTTCGACAACATCTCGCATTTCGGCCCGCTGACCCGCACGATCGACGACGCGCGGCTCTTCATGAAGGTGACGCAAGGGCCCGACGACCGCGACATTCAGTCGATCGGCACGCCGCTCGATTTCGACCGCGAGCCCTCGCGCAGCGTCAAGGGCATGCGCTTCGCCTACGACATGGATCTCGGCTGCTATTACGTCGATCCCGAGGTCGAAAAGATCGTGAATCGGGCGATCGAGGCGCTCCGCGACGCAGGCGCGACCGTCGAGGAGATCGCGCTGCCCTGGAACCGGCGCACCTCCGACTTCTGGATGGAGCTGTGGCAGGTCTTCATGGCGGCCTATTTCGGCCATCATCTCGAGAAATTCCGCGACAAGATGGACCCGAACATCGTCAAGCTCATCGAGGCCGGCAACAAGATGTCGGCGACCCACTACAAGCGGATCGAGCTGGAGCGCACCGAGCAATGGCGGAGCTTTCGGCCGGTGCTGGAGAAGTACGACGCGTTCCTCTGCCCGACCATGCCGATCCCGGCGATCCCGGCCGACGGCGACGACTATGTCTATTACGGCGAGTTCCCGGACGGGCTCTATCACGGCGTGGACATGACGGCGCAGTTCAACTCGCTCGCGCAATGTCCCGCGCTGTCGGTGCCGGCCGGCTGGACCGAGGCGGGATTGCCGGTGGGGCTGCAGATCGTGGGGCGTCGCTATCGCGACGACACGGTCCTCGACATCGGCGCGGCCTTCGAGAAGATCCGGCCCTGGGCGGAAAAGCGTCCGCCGATCTGAGACGGCGTCGCGCCGCTTCCGGCAGGGTGCCGGGAACCGACCCCAGGCGCCCGAGCCCTGTACCGGCGACGGCCCTCCCTATCGGGAGGATCCGTTGGCGCGTGCGCCCGGATCGCGATGGCGTCGCCCCCGGAAAGGGCGACCTTGAGGAAGAGCCCGAGGCCCATGATGTTCCCGATCCCGCCGAACGAGACCGAGCGGCTCGCCGAGCTGCTGCAGTATCGCATTCTCGACACCGACCCGGAGGACGCCTTCGATCGCGTCACGCGGCTGGCGGCGAAGGTGATGGGTGCGCCGATCGCGCTCGTCTCCTTCGTGGACAAAGACCGGCAATGGTCGAAATCCCGCTACGGCCTCGAGGCCGACGAGACGGGCCGGGCCTCGGCCTTCTGCGCGCACGCCATCATGGAGTCGAAGATCATGGTGGTCGATGACGCGACGGCCGATCCGCGCTTCCGCGACAACCCGCATGTCGTCGCCGATCCCTCGATCCGCTTCTATGCCGGCGCGCCGCTGCGTTCGCCCAAGGGCAACAATCTCGGCACGCTCTGCATCATGGACAAGGCGCCGCGCACGCTGTCGCGCGAGGACCAGGGGCTTCTCGCCGATCTCGCCGCGGTGGTGATGGACGAGGTCGAGCTCCGGTCGCGCGCCTCCACCGACTCCCTGACCGGCGTGCTCAACCGACGGTATTTCGACGAGATCGGCGCCGTCGAGTTCCGGCGCTCGAAGCGCTACGGCCATGCCTTCTCGGTCGTGATGCTGGACGTCGATTCCTTCAAGAGCGTGAATGACCGGTTCGGCCACGCGACCGGCGACGAGGCGCTGCGGCAGGTGGCACAGAAGCTTCGGCAGGGGTTGCGCGAGCACGACATCCTCGCGCGCTATGGTGGGGAGGAATTCGTCGTGCTCCTGACGGAGACCACCCCCGCCCACGCCGCGCACATCGCCGAGCGGCTGCGCCAGCGGGCCATGGTGGAGCTTCACGTCGGATCCGAGGATTACAGGATCACCTCGAGCGCCGGACTCGCCTCGCAACGCGACTCCGACAAAGAGCTCGCCGACATCATCGCCCGGGCGGACGCGGCGCTCTTCCGCGCAAAGGCGGAGGGGCGCGACCGGGTCGTGAATAGCGATGCGTTCGTCGAAGACGACGGGCACACCGGTCCCTGACGGCCATCCGCCGGGGCGTCGCGGCATTTTTGCAGTGCAGCAAAACGGCACTCCCGGTCCCGGGCCGAACTTTGCCCCTGGGCCGGCGCGAAATCCGGCTCCAGGGTGGTGCTGCGCACTTCCTTTCCACCGCCGCGCGAACCATATCCGGGAAGCGGGCGAGAGAAGGAAAGCGCGGGCGGGTGCCTTGGCGTATGCTCGTCCATCGAGCGGCAAGGAGGTTTTCATGAATGTCGAGACCATCCTGAAGAGCAAGGGCCGCAACACGGTGACCGTCGCGGCGGACGCGACGATCGCGAAGGCGGCCGAGCTCCTGCGCCGGGAAATGATCGGCGCCGTGCTGGTGCTCGACCAGTCGGGCGCGCTGGTCGGCATTCTTTCCGAGCGCGACATCGTTCATGCGCTCTCCGAGCATGGTGCGTCGGTGTTCGGCGAACCCGTCTCGACCGTGATGACCCGCAAGCTCCTTAGCTGCGGGCGCGAGGACACCATCAACGACCTCATGGCCCGCATGACGGAGGCCCGCATTCGCCATCTGCCCGTGCTGGAAAACGGACGGCTCTGCGGCATCGTCTCGATCGGCGACGTGGTGAAATACCGGCTGGAGGAGGTCGAGTTCGAGGCCGGCCAGCTCCGCGACTATGTCGCCACCGCCGGCTAGCTCACCCGCCCTCCGCTAGACCGGCCCGCGCCGGCCGAAGGCGTGCGCCGGCACTTCCCCACGCCTTTCCCTGCCTCGGTTGCGAAGCGGCGCGCCGCGCGCTATGCCAGCGGCGCCCCTTCCTGCCGGAGCGACTCATGGCCGACAGCAGCAATCTCCGCACCGGCGGCCAGATCCTGGTCGACCAGCTCCTGATCCATGGCGTCGACCATGTGTTCTGCGTGCCGGGCGAAAGCTATCTCGCAGCACTGGACGCCTTTCACGGCGCCGCCAGCCGGATCAAGCTCGTCGTCTGCCGCCACGAGGCGGGCGCCGCCAACATGGCGGAGGCCTATGGCAAGCTGACCGGCAGGCCCGGCATCTGCTTCGTCACCCGCGGGCCGGGAGCGACCCACGCCTCGGTCGGCATCCACACCGCGTTCCAGGATTCGACACCGATGATCCTCTTCGTCGGCCAGGTCGCCCGCGACCAGGTCGAGCGCGAGGCGTTCCAGGAGGTGGATTACCGCCGCATGTTCGGCCCGCTCGCCAAATGGGCGGCGGAGATCGAGGATGCGCGGCGCGTGCCGGAGCTGGTGAGCCAGGCCTTCCACCGCGCCGTCAACGGCCGGCCGGGGCCGGTGGTGATCGCGCTGCCGGAAGACATGCTGACCGATCGCGTCGCGGTCGCGGATGCGGGACGCTACGCGCCCGCCCTCGCCGCGCCGGCACCCGAGGACCTGGTCCGGTTCCGCGCCCTGCTGGCGGGCGCCGAGCGACCGCTCATGATTCTGGGCGGCGGCGGATGGGATTCCGAGGCGGTCGCCGACATCCGGGCCTTCGCCGAGGCGAACGAGCTCGCGACCGGCTGCTCGCTCCGCTGCCAGGACCTGTTCGACAATTCGCATCGGCTCTATGCCGGCGATGTCGGGATCGCGATCAACCCGAAGCTCGCCGACCGGGTGCGCGAGAGCGACCTCCTGATCGCGGTCGGCCCCAGGCTCGGCGAGATGACCACCAGCGGCTACACGCTCCTCGACATCCCGGTGCCGAAGCAGCGCCTCGTCCACATCCATCCCGGCGCCGAGGAGCTCGGCCGCGTCTATCAGCCCGTTCTCGCCATCAACAGCAGCATGAAAGCGGCGGCGGCGGCATTGCGGCGGCTCGCGCCCGTCGAGCGGCCGGTCTGGCGCGACTGGGCGCAGGGCGCGCGTGCCGACTATCTCGCCCACGCCAAGCCGGGCGCCAATGCCGGCAAGCTGCAGATGGGCGAGATCATGGCCTATCTCAACGACAAGCTGCCGCCGGACGCGATCCTCGCCAACGGCGCGGGCAATTATTCGGTCTGGCTGCATCGCTTCTACCGCTATCGGCGCTTCCGCACCCAGCTCGCCCCGACGAGCGGCGCCATGGGCTATGGCTTTCCGGCGGCGATCGCCGCGAAATCCGCGGAGCCGAAACGCACCGTCGTCTGTCTCGCCGGGGACGGCTGCTTCCTGATGACCGGCCAGGAGCTGGCGACCGCCATGCAGTACGGCATCGCCGTGATCACCATCGTCGTGAATAACGGCATGTACGGCACGATCCGCATGCATCAGGAGCGGCACTATCCGGGCCATGTCGTCGGGACCGACCTGGTGAATCCGGATTTCGCCGCCTATGCCAAGGCCTTCGGCGCGCATGGCGAGCGGGTCGAGCGCACCGTCGATTTCGCGCCCGCCTTCGAGCGCGCGCTCGCCGCCGGCAAGCCGGCCCTGATCGAGCTCCGCCTCGACCCCGAAGCGATCACCGTCAAGCAGAGCCTCTCCGAGATCCGCGCCGCGGCGATGAAGAAATAGGGCCGCTGCGGGTTTCCGCTCTCGGCGTCACCCTCGGGCTCGACAAGCCGGACTTCCGAATCACCCCTTGCAGAAGGCGAGCAGGTCGGCGTTGATCCGGTCGGCATTGACCGTGCACATGCCGTGCGGGAAGCCCTTATAGACCTTGAGCGTCGCCTTCCTGACCAACTTCGCCGACAGCAGCGCGGCGGCGCCGATCGGCACGATCTGGTCGTCGTCCCCATGCAGGATCAGGGTCGGCACGTCGAACTTCTTCAGGTCCCTGGTGAAATCGGTCTCCGAGAAGGCCTTGATGCAGTCATAGGCGGCCTTGTGGCCGGCCATCATGCCCTGCAGCCAGAAGGAGTCGCGCACCCCCTGCGACGCCTTCGCGCCGGGGCGGTTATAGCCGTAGAAGGGCGTGGTCAGATCCCGGAAGAACTGCGAGCGGTCGCCGGCCGTGTTGGCGCGGATCTCGTCGAACACCGCCATCGGGAGGCCGCCCGGATTGGCTTTCGTCTTCAGCATGAGCGGCGGCACCGCGCTGATCAGCACCGCCTTCGCCACGCGCTTCGTGCCGTGCCGGCCGATATAGCGCGCGACCTCGCCGCCGCCCGTCGAATGGCCGACATGGATCGCCTTCTTAAGGCCGAGCTTCTTCGCGAGCGCCGCGAGATCGTCGGCATAGTGGTTCATGTCGTTGCCGTCCCAGGTCTGGCTCGACCGGCCATGGCCGCGGCGATCATGGGCGATGACGCGGAATCCCTTCGATCCCAGGAACAGCATCTGCGCATCCCAGGCGTCGGCCGTGAGCGGCCAGCCATGGCTGAAGACGATCGGCTGGCCCTTGCCCCAGTCCTTGTAGAAAATCTCGGTTCCGTCGCGCGTCCTGATATAGGGCATGGGTCTCTCCTCGACGGTTTCGTGGCACCGACGAGTGTAGCCGCACCGGATGACGGTTCGCGAAGGTCAGATTTATGGCGCGCTGGCGCCGCCGGTCCGCCGCCCCGGCGCCGGAGAGCGTCGGAGAGCGCCGCTCAGAACGGCGCCGGGTCGAGGAAACGCTTCAGCACATTGCCGGTGATGCGGGCGACGTTGTTCAGCCCTTTCGCATGGTTGAGGCTGCCGCACCAGGAGATGGAGCCGGTCGAAAAGACCGCCCCGCCCTGCGGCGTCTCGAAGAAGGCCATCTCGCCGCGCACCAGCGGATTGTCGATGCCGGAGAGCGCGGGGAGCGTGGAGAGCACCTCCTCCGGCACCACCATATAGACGTTGGAATGGTTCTCCGAGGCGGCCAGCACCAGCGTGTGGGGCGGCGAGCCGAGCCGCGGGTCCACGATATCGAGCTCCCAGCCCGCGGCCCCGCCACCGACCCGGCCGAAATCGCCGATCTTCTCCTCGGCGCCGACGCCCTCGAAGATGAAAGCGGCTCGCGGATCGAAGCTGCCGGGCCTGCGCCGGAAGTAGGAGGAGACGTCGAAGCCCTGGGCGATGAAGCCGATCCCGACGATGGATTGCGGCGGACGCCCCCAGCGGCGCCAGAGCCCGCCATATTCGCCGGAGAAGTTCTCGACATATTCGCCGGGCTCGCCCTCCCAGTCGCGCACGCCGTTCTCGACGCGGCGGAGCTCGATCGCGCCCTCGAGCTCCGGATGGAAGGCGATGTGCCAGTAGAAGCCGTTGGCGCCGAGATACATGAGCCGACCGCCGCGATCGAGCCAGGCGCCGAGCGCGTCATGCATCCGGGTCGAGTAATATTCCGGATGGGTGCCGGTCATCACCGTGCGGTAGGAACGCAGAAGCGCGATGCCCTCGCGATGCAGATCCTCGTCGGTGGCGACGTCGTAGCGCTGGCCCGTCGCCTCCAGCCATTCGATGAGGTCGAGATCGGCCGCGAACTGCCAGGGGCTGAGGCCCGCTGCGCCCACCCATCCCGCGCTGTGGCCGGGCCGCATGTTGAGGATGGGGCGCAGGCGCGAAGAGATCGAGACGCCGCTGCCGTCCTCGTGGGTGTCGTAGAAGGAATAGCCATATTCGCGATGCTCGTTGAGGAACATCTCCTCCGGGCCGACCGCCGCGACATGGCCCGAACCCTGCTCGCCGAGCTGCGCATCCCAGCACATATGCTCGTTCGCATAGGCCATGTAGCTCGCGGTCGGCACCAGGAAGAGCAGGTCCGCCGCCTTGCCGCCGCGTGCCGGCCGCACGAAGAAGGGAATGCGCTCCACCTCCTCGCCCGCCGTCAGCCGCATCGCATAGACGCCGCTCGGCAGGTTGGCCGGCAAAGCGAGATCGAAATCCGCTTCCCAGCCGGCGTCGTAGAGGTCGTTCTCGTGGAAATGGATCGCGCCGTAGAATTCCGGCCGCGTGGTCCAGTCGCGCGCCGTGCCGTCCCAATTGTGCCCCTTCATCGCCCGGGTCGGCAGATTCTCGACGCGCCCGTCGAGCCGCCACGGCGAGACATCGCGGATGCGGGTCGAGGCGATCTCCTTCGAGAAATCCCAGGCGCCGACGAGATGCGATCGAAGCGAGCCGTCCAGCGCGTCGGCACGGAGCCGCGCAAGGCCCTCGGCATCGAGCGCAAGGTCGAGCAGCCGGGGCGCCTCAAGCTTGCCGTTGTAGCGCGCGACCGGCTTCAGACGGTCGTCCTCGGCGCGCGCCAGAAACGCCGCCATGGTGAGCGGCTCGCGGTTGGCGGCGCCGCAGCCGGCGAGCCGCACCGTCGCGTTCGCCGTGGCGGCATCCTCCGCCCGCGCGAAGTTGCGGATCGGCTGCTGCAGGATGGTCACGCGGCCGCTCGCCGCATCGAAGCTCGCCGCGACCCAGTACCAGTGGCGCGGCTGGAGCGCCCGGCCGCTGCCGACCGACGCCTTGCCGCCGGCGCCGTCGGCGATCTCGAGCTGAAGGGTGCCGTCCATCCCGAGGATGAGCGCGAAGCCCCGCCCCCGCGCCGGATCGCCCTTGGCGAGGAGCGCCTGGCGGCCGCGGCCGGGCGTGGTGGGCCAGAGATAAAGCGCGACCGTGAAGCTCTCGAGCCCGGAGAGCGGCTTCGCCTCCGGCACGATCGCGTAGGAACCGCTGTGGATCTCCTGGCGTCGCGCGGGATAGTCGCCATTGACCGCGTTCTCGATCACGCGCTCCTTGCCGTCGTCGCCGAGGAGGCGCACCAGCGCCGCGCGGTAGCCGGCGGGGCCGAAACTCGACACCATGAAGCGGAGCCGCTCGCCCGCACGGACGGAGAACCGGTCAGCATAGCCGACGAGCGTGCGGGTCATGGCCGGGCCTCCTTCGCCAACGCCTCGTCCGAGGGAAGCGCTTCGCCCGTGAGCTCATGCCAGCGCAGCTTGAAGACGGTCCATTCCGCCGTCTCGGGATCGGTGAAACGATAGCCGGGAACGATCTCGACCGGCTTGCCGCGCTCGCCGCTGAGCTTGCCGAGCGCCCATTCGCGCTTGCGCTCGACCACCACCAGCACATGGCGGCCAGCAAGCGGCGTGGCGCGCATCAGGTTCAGGACATGCTGAAGGTCGGGGCTATGGGGACCGAACGGGCTCGCCTTGAACTCGGCGGCGAGGTCCGTGCGGCGCGGATCGATGGGCAGCATGAAATCTCCGGCACGGTCGCGAAAAGGCGACCCGAATTAGAGAGATTCGCCGGCGACGGGTCAACCATGCGCGACCGTCTTTGCCGGCGAGTGTTCAGCCCCAGGACCAGAAATCGCGATCGGACCTGGCGAGCTCCTGCGCCAGCACCATGCGATGCACCTCCGAGGCGCCGTCCACCAGACGGGCCGAGCGCGCATAGCGATACATCCATTCGAGCGGCGTATCCTTGGAGTAGCCGCGGGCGCCGCAAAGCTGGATGGCGGTATCGACGACGTGATGCAGCGTGTCGGCCACCTGCACTTTCGCCATCGAGACCTCCTTTCGCGCCTTGCCCGTGCGGTCGAGCTCCCAGGCGGCGCGCATGGTGA
>CADEFF010000006.1:49653-71437 GCA_902826565.1 uncultured Rhodospirillaceae bacterium
ACCTCCTTTCGCGCCTTGCCCGTGCGGTCGAGCTCCCAGGCGGCGCGCATGGTGAGCAGCCGCCCGATCTCGATCCGCATCGCCGCCTCGCCCAGCATGATCTGCACGGATTCGCGATCCTTGAGGAGCGTGCCGAAGGCCTTGCGCTCCGCGACATAGTCCTGCGCGATCTCGAGCGCGCGCTTCGCCATGCCGAGCCAGCGCATGCAGTGGGTGAGCCGCGCGGTGCTGAGGCGGATCTGCGTCGCCTTCAGCCCGTCGCCGATCTCCATCAACCGGTTCTCGTCGGGGATCTCGAGCCCGTCGAACTCGAGCTCGCAATGGCCGCCATGCTCCTCGGGACCCATGATCGGGATGCGGCGCAGGATCTGCCAACCGGGATCGCCGGCCTCGAAGAGGAAGGCGGTGAGGCCTTTCCGCGCGTCGGTCGAGGTGCGGGCCACGAGGATGAAGATCTGCGCGCCCTCGGCGCCGGTGATGAACCATTTGCGGCCATGGACGACCCAGCGGTCGCCCTTCCGCTCGGCGCGCGTCAGCATCATGCCGCTGGGATCGGAGCCGGAGCCCGGGCGCGGCTCGGTCATCACGAAGGAGGAGCGCACGCGGCCCTCGACGATCGGCAGGAGCCAGCGCCGCTTCTGCGCGGGCGTGCCGACCTTCTCCAGCAGGATCATGTTGCCGTCGTCGGGCGCGGCGCAGTTGAAGACCGGCGGCCCGAAGATCGAGCGTCCCATCTCCTCGTAGCAGGCCGCCATGCCGACGGTCGAAAGCCCCTGCCCGCCCAGCGCCTTCGGCATCTGCAGGGCCCAGAGGCCTTCGGCCTTCGCCTTCTCGCGCAGCGCCGCCAGCCGGTCCTCGCGAATGAACTCGTGCGCGTCATAGGCGCCGGGATCGGCCTCGACCGGCATCACATGCGCGGCCACGAAGGCGCGGATGCGCCGGCGATAGTCCTCGATCTCGGGCGAAAGCGCGAAGTCCATGCGGGAAACGACCTCGGGAAGACGGCGGGAGGGCCGATCATAGCAACCCCCTCCGCGCGCCGCGAAGGAAGCTTTCTATCCGCAGCCGCAGGAAATCTGTGCCGCGGGATGCGCGGCACGGCGTGCGATCTCGGGGGTTGCCACCGGCGGCAGGACCATGGAACAAACCGCGCCATGACCGGAACGCCATCGCCCCGCAGCACCGTCGAGGAGACGCGCCCGCTGGAGCCGCGCCTTGCCTTCGACCTCGCGGCGCTCGATCGCTACCTCTCGGGGCGCCTGCCGGGCTATGGCGGACCGCTGAAAGTGAGCCAGTTCGCCGGCGGCCAATCGAATCCGACCTATCTCCTGGAGACGCCGGCGCGCCGCTATGTGCTGCGGCGGAAGCCGCCGGGCGAATTGCTGCCCTCCGCCCATGCCGTCGATCGCGAGTTCCGGGTGATGACCGCGCTCGGCAAGGCGGGCCTGCCGGTGCCGGAGATGCTGCTGCTCTGCGAGGATGCGGGCGTCATCGGCACGATGTTCTATGTGATGGGCTTCGCCGCGGGCCGGCATTTCTGGGATCCGGCCCTGCCGGAGCTCGACAAGGCGGCGCGCGCCGGCATCTATGATGCGATGAACGCGGCGCTGGCGCAGCTTCATGGCGCCGATCCCGTGGCGCTCGGCCTCGGCGATTTCGGCCGGCCGGGAAACTATTTCGCGCGGCAGATCGCGCGCTGGTCGAAGCAATACAAGGCCTCGGAGACGGCGCCGATCCCCGCCATGGATGCGCTCATCGCCTGGCTGCCGGACCATGTGCCGGCGGGCGAGGAGACCGCCGTGGTGCATGGCGACTATCGGCTCGACAACCTGATCTTCCATCCGACCGAGCCGCGGGTGCTGGCGATCCTCGACTGGGAGCTCTCCACCCTCGGCCATCCGCTCGCCGACATCGCCTATAGCTGCATGGCGTGGCGCTTCCCGCCCGATCTCTTCCGCGGCATCGGCGGGCTCGACCTCGCACAGCTCGGCATCCCGGGCGAGGCGGATTACGTCGCGGCCTATTGCCGGCGCACCGGCCGCGGCGCCATCGCGCACTGGCCCTTCTATATGGCCTACAACATGTTCCGCATCGCGGCGATCCTGCAGGGGGTCTATGCCCGTGCGCTCGCCGGAAACGCCGCCGACGCGCGCGGCAAGGAGATGGGCGCGAAGGTGGCGCCCATCGCGGAGATCGCCCTTGCCGAGGCGAAGCAGACCGGCGCGTAAAAATAGTTGTAATCGCAACTCGGCCTTGCGGCGAACTTCGTCTTACGCCAAATTCATGCCGAAAATCGAACGTTGAAGCGGGCAAAACCGTGACCCACGTTCCGTTACATGCAAGACCCGCCGATATCGAGGCCGAGATACTCTTCCTGTCGACGCAGGAGGGTGGACGCTCGACACCCACCCGATCCGGTTATACAGCGCCGCATGACTTTGGCATCGACGGCATGCTGAACGATGCAATGCATGAGTATCCAAACCGCGGCCTTGCCTTTCCCGGAGAAACAGTCCGGACATTGCTAAGGCTGCTCGCACCCGAATTCCAGATTGGCCGCCTTCATCACGGGTTTGCGTTCACCGTTCGGGAAGGGGCGCGCGTCGTTGCGCGAGGGCGAGTCACAAAGCTGCTCAATCGCGATTTGGAAAATCGAGCCGGCGCCTGATTGTCGCCCGCCTTGGATCGCCCTGCGCCGGACCAATCATCCATCCCTAGTCCGCCGTGAAAATCTCGCGCGGCTCGCGCACGCCGCGGAGGCGGTGATGGCCCATCGAGCGCAGCCGCGGCCGCAGCGCCGGCGCCGCCTCGAGGAACGAGTCCGAGATCAGCAGCGGCCGGCCGAGCGTCTTGCAGAGGCTCTCGATCCGCGTCGCCTCGTTGACCGCCGGACCGATGATGGTGAAGTCGAGGCGCTCGGCCGTACCGACATTGCCGAAGGTGACCTCGCCCTGATGGAGCGCGATGTCGATGGCGAGCGGCGGATTGCCGGCCTGCGCCTCCGCCGCATTGAGGCCCTCGATCCCCACGATGACCGCCTGCGCGGCCGCGAGCGCCGCCTCGGCCGCGGCCGCCATGCCGCCCTCGGCCTTCGGCGCGAACACCGCCAGCAGCCCGTCGCCGAGAAACTTCAGGATCTCGCCGCCCGCCCCGGCGATCGGCCCGCCCATGGCGTCGAAGCAGCCATTGAGCCGCCGCGTGACCTCCTCGGGCGCCGCGGCATCGGCAAAATCGGTGAAACCCCGGAGATCGGCATAGAGGATGATGGCGGCATCGCGCCCGACCGACCCGCGCTGGACGCGGCCGGCGAGGATCTGTTCGGCCGGCTCGCGCCCGACATAGGTCGCCAGCAGCGCGCGCGTCATGTCGTCGCCGCTGCTGCTCTTCACCGCGAGCGCGAGGGTCCGCGTCAGATGCTCGATTTCGGCGAGCTGCGCGTCCGCCCAGCCGCCGGGCGCGTCCGTCGTCCAGGAGAAGATCACGCCGAGCTCCCGGATCGTCATCGCCTCGACCGCCCAGCCGAAGTAATGGAAGAGGCCGAACCAGCCCGTGAGACCGGCCGCGCGGAACTCCTCGAGCACGGGGAAATCGAGCACCGCCGCCACGCCGACGAGCGGGCGGTGCAACCGCCGCACGTCGTTCTCCAGCATGTGGCGAAAGGGGCTGACCTGCCAGGACTCGCCGCGGTCGAAGCCGTAGGCGACATCGATCGATTCGGCGATCTTGCCGCGCTCCCAGATGGTGCCCGAGGCCCAGACCCGCGGATGCAGCATCGCGACCGAGAGATGGGCACGCGCGAGCGGGATGCCCGCGGCCACGAGCCGCCGGCAGAAGCCGTCGAGCAGCGCCGGCACCCGCGCGCCTGCGAGGCCGCGCTCGACGATCCAGTCCTGCAGGGCGTCGTCAGACATCGCGAAAGCTCATCGGCACCGCAAGGATGGCGAGGCCGCGGAGCCTAGCAAGAACCATCGCCATCCGGCATGGGCAAGCGTCGGGCGCCGCGCGCCTGCGACGAGGGGCGAAGCCCCGGGCCGGCGGAAAGCGCGAGGACGCGCCGCGCCCGACCCCTACTGCTGCCAGATCACGATCCGGATCGGCTTGGGCGCGCCGGCATTGCAGGGATTGTTCACCTGCGGGCAGTTCGAGATCACGGTAATGGCGTCCATCTCGGCGCGGAGATCGATGTAGTCGCCCGACGTGGCATGGCTCGGCACGAAGACGGTGTCGGCGAGCTTGCGGTCGTCGACCGGCACGGTGCAGAAGAAATTCACGTTCGGCACGATGTCCTTGCGGCCGAGCCCGTGCGGCTTGAGGGCGGCGAGGAAGTTCTCGCGGCAGCCCGTGGTGCCCTTCGCGCCATAGAGCATCTCGTTCGAGGGGCCCGAGCAGCAGCCGCCGATCGTGTCGTGGCCGCCATAGCTGTCGTCGGTGATGGTGAACATCGGCCGGGCGACGTCGGAATAGAGCGTGTGGCCCTTGGTCAGCTTCAGGGTCAGGCTCTTCTTGAGGGTGTTCGGCGCGTGATAGCGCTCTTCCGGGTTCTCGGCGTTGTAGCAGAGGAAATCGACGCCCTGATGCCCCTCGAGATCGATGACCCGGAGCGTCTGGCCCTTCTTGACGATGCCGTTCCAGGGCTGGCCGGGCGCCACCTTGTCGTCGCGAACGATGCGACCTGGAATCTTGTTGCCGTCGGCCATGGCGCTCTCTCCCTCGGGGAATGAAATTTCGCGGAGGCGCATTCTAGAGCATCGTCGGCGGTCCGAAACAAGTCTCGACCGCTGCCCCTCGCGCACGGGCTTGCCAGGCTCTCGCCGCCTCACCAGACTGCCGGGCTTCGTCATTTCCGATCACCAGCGTCCTCGAAAGGTATCCCATGCCCGCACCGTTCTCCGCCTTCGCCGAATCCGAATTCAAGGAGCGGATGCACCGGGCGCGGAAGGCGCTGAAGGCCGCCGGCTACGACCTCTGCATCGCGATGGCGCCCGAGCATCTCTATTACCTCGCCGGCTACGATAGCTGGGTCGGGGTGAACAGCCCCCAGGCGCTGATCTTCTCGACCCGCGAGGAGGATGCGCCGACCATTGTGCTGCGCAACGCGGATATCGCGCTCGCGCGGGAAAGCTCGTGGGTGAAGGACCTCCGCACCTATCACCTGCTGCTCGAGGACCCGGCCGCCCTCATGGCCAAGGTCGCGGCGGAGAAAGGCCTCAAGGGCGGCCGCGTTGCGATCGAAATGGCGACCTATGCGCTGACGCCCGCCTTCGAGAAGCAGCTCGCGGCGGCGGTCGCACCGGCGAAGCTCGAGGATGCGAGCGCGCTGCTGGGCGACCTTCGCGTGATCAAGTCGCCGGCCGAGATTGCCTATATCCGGCAGGCGGCGAAGATGGCGCAGGCGGGGCTCGCGGCCGGGCGCTGTGCGATGCAGCCGGGCGTCACCGAGATCGGCGTCGCCGCCGCGATCGAGGCGGGGCTCCGCGCCGCCGGCAGCGACTACTGGTCGATCCCGACCGAGCTCACCAGCGGCATCCGCACCGGCGGCGGCCATGGCACGCCGCGGCCGCGCACGGTCGAGCCGGGCACGCTCGTGCGCTGCGAGTTCTCCGGCGTCGCCGCCCGCTACCACGCGGTCTCGCTGCACAGCATGGCGCTCGGCGCCCCGCCGAAACGGGTGCGCGATCTCTACCGGCTCGGCAACGAGGTGCTGGCCGCCGGCATCGCGGCGACGCGCATCGGCGCCCATGTGGTGGATATCGAGGAAGCCTCGCTCGCGCCGCTCCGCCGCGAAGGCCTCGAACACACCGCGCGCGGCCGCTTCGGCTATGGCATCGGCATCGCCTACCCGCCGATCTGGCTCGAGACCCTGCAGATCAGCCGGGGCCTCGACCGCCGCATGGCGCCCGGCATGGTGTTCGTGCTGCATAGCTGGATCGAGCTGCCGGAGGAACATATCGGCGTGGCGCAGGGCGGCACCTGGCTCCTCGGCGAGAACGGCCTCGAAATGCTGGTCGGCAGCGGCGTGGTCGATCTCGAGGTCTATTAACGCCGCGGATCGCCGCGCCGGCCGGCCGTGCCGGCCGCCATGGCAAACGCGCCGCCCCCGCCTATAATCGGCCCTTCTGTGGGAGCCGGAGGGGGCCATGCGCGCAGTCCTGTTTGCCATATTGGGGATCGTCCTCGTCGTCCAGACCGCCACGGCCGGCACGCTCGACAAGGTCAGGAGCGACGGCGTGTTCCGCATCGGCTATCGCACCGATGCCCAGCCCTTCGCCTATCAGAGCGCGATCGGCGAGCCGGAAGGCTACGCCGTCGATCTCTGCCGCGAGGTGGCGGCGGCGACCAAGCAGGCGCTCGGGCTCGGCGAGATGAAAGTCGAATATGTCACCGTCACCGCCGAAGACCGCTTCCAGGCGGTGAAGGACGGGCGCGTCGATATCCTGTGCGATCCGGCCACCGTCACCCTCACGCGGCGCGAGATCGTCGATTTCTCGCTCTTCACCTTCGTCGACGGCGCGAGCGTGCTCTATCGCGCGGACGGGCCGCAGGGCTTCGAGGGGCTCGCCGGGCAGAAGGTCGGCGTCCATGCCGACACCACGACCGAGGAGAAGCTCAAGGGCGCGCTCGCCAAGATCGGCGTCGAGGCCGAGATCGTGCCGGTGCCCGACCACAAGATGGGCCTCGAAAGGCTCGCGAACGGCGAGTTCGCCGCCTATTTCGCCGACCGCGCGATTCTCGCCTTCCTGCTTTTCGGCAGCGACCAGGCCGACAAGCTCAAGCTCTCGGACCAGTATTTTTCGCAAGAACCCTATGCGCTCGCCGTCGCGCGGGGCGATGACGATTTCCGGCTGCTGGTGGACCGCACCCTCGCCGGGCTCTATCGCAGCGAGAAGATCGTCACGATCTTCGCCAAGAGCTTCGGCAAGGCGATGCCGAGCGACATATTGCGGGTGATGTACAGCATCAATGCGCTCGAGGAATGAGGGAGCGTTTGCGGCGCTTCGCCGCGTTGGACCTGCCGCGCCGGACGGTGCGCCGCAAAATGTCCTAGGACACCGCGCGCCGCTTGTCAGTGAAGCCGGCAATCGGCACACTCCGCCCGCTTTTTCCATGCCAGCGGGGGAATGTCCATGGCGCCTGCCTTTGCCGCCTTTCCGGAATCCGAGCATCGCGACCGCCTCGCCCGTGCGCGCAAGGCGCTGAAGGCGGCCGGGTTCGATTTCTGCATCTCGGTGGCGCCGGAGCATCTCTTCTATTTCGGCGGCTACGAATGCTGGGTCAGCGTGAATGCGCCGCAGGCGCTGCTGTTCTCCGTCGACGAGGGCGAGCCCGCCATCGTGCTGCGCGACGTCGATCTCTCGATCGCGCGCGAGAGCAGCTGGATCAAGAACCTCAACACCTATCGCCTGATCCTCGAGGATCCGGCGGCGCTGATCGCGAAGCTCGCGAAGCAGATGGGGCTCAAGGCCGGCGGCCGGATCGCGGTCGAGACGCAGAGCTACGCGATCACCCACGCCTTCGGCAAATCGCTCGAGCAGGCGCTGGCGCCGGCGAAGATCGAGGACGCGACCTTCCTGCTGGGCGACCTCCGCGTCGTGAAATCGCCGCGCGAGATGGTCTATCTCCGCGAGGCGGCGCGCTTCGCCAATGCAGGCCTCGCGGCGGCGCGCGGCGCCATGAAGAAGGGCGTGACCGAGATCGGCGTCGCGTCGGCGCTCGAAACCGCGATGCGGGAAGCCGGCAGCGACTACTGGTCGATCCCGACCGAGCTCTCGGCCGGACCGCGCAGCGCCGGCGGCCATGCGACGCCGCGCAACCGCGTGGTGGAGCCCGGCGAGCTGATCCATGCCGAATTTTCCGGCGTCTCCTCGCGCTACCACTCGGCCTGCCTGCACACCATGGCGATGGGCGAGCCCGGCAAGCGCGCCCGCGACATCTACCGGCTCGGCATCGAATCGCTGCAGGCCGGCATCGCGGCCATCCGGGTCGGCGTGCCGGTCGCCGACGTGGAGGAGGCCTCGCTCGTGCCGCTGCGGCGCGAGGGGCTGGAGCATACCGCCATGATGCGGTTCGGCTACGGCATCGGCATCGCCTATCCGCCGATCTGGCTGGAGACGCTGCAGATCGCCCGCGGCATCGACCGCAGGCTGGAGCCCGACATGGTCTTCGTGCTCCATTCCTGCCTCGAGCTCGTGGACGAGAAGCTCGGCGTCATCCAGGGCGGCACCTGGGCGCTGACCGGGAACGGCCTCGAGATGCTGTCGGGCAGCGGCGCGATCGACCTCGAAGTCTACTGACGGAAATCAGCGCCATGCCCGAGACCGGCACTCCTCCCGCGAGCAGCGACATCGTCATCATCGGCGGTGGCATCGTCGGCTCGGCGGCCGCCTATTTCCTCGCCAAAAAAGGCGCGAAGCCGACCCTGATCGAGAAGGGCCAGATCGCCGGCGAGCAGTCCGGCCGCAACTGGGGCTTCGTTCGCCAGCAGGGCCGCGATCCGCTGGAGATCCCGCTGATCCGGGAAGGCATCGAGATCTGGGCCGGCTTCACCGAGGCGCTCGGCGCCGACATCGAGTTCCGGCGGACCGGCAATCTCGCCATCGCCGATACCGAGGAGCTGATGGCGATCTATCGGAGCTGGCTGCCGCTGGCGCAGCGCTTCGGCGTCGATACGCGCCTGCTCGACAGCAACGAGCTCGCGAAGCTGCTGCCCGCCATGGAGCCGCGCTTCGTCGGCGGCCTCTACACGCCTTCGGACGGCCAGGCCGATCCCGTCAAGGCCACCACCGCCATCGCGCGCAAGGCGGCCGAGCTCGACGCCACCATCGTCACCAATTGCGCGGTGCGCGGCATCCGTGCGCCGGGCGGCGTGATCGAGAGCGTCGAAACCGAGAAGGGCATCATCCGCACGCCCCGCGTGCTCGTCGCCGCCGGCTCCTGGTCGGCGCGGCTGCTGCGCCCGCTCGGCCTCTCTTTGCCGCAGCTCGTGATCCGCGCCACCGTGGCGCAGACCACGCCGGCCGCGAAGGAACTGACCCCCACCGGCATCTGGGGGCCGTCGCTCGGCACGCGGCAGCGCATCGATCGCAGCTTCAATGTCGCGGCCGGCATCCTCACCGATTACGACATCGTGCTCGATTCGCTGCGCTACGCGCATCTCTACTGGCCGAACTTCCGCCTCAACCGGAAGAACTTCCAGCTCCATCTCGGCATGCCGATGCTGAACTCCATCCAGCGGATGTTCCAGCCGGAGGCGCAGTACGAGCGGCAATACGAGAAGACCCGCGCCTGGGATCCGACGCCGAACCCCGACCTCGTCAACATGGCCATGAAGGCGCTGGGCCATCTCTTCCCGGACGCCGCCAACCTGCAGGTCGCGCGCCGCTGGGCGGGCGCGATCGACGTGATGCCGGACGCCATCCCGGTGCTGGGCAATGTCGACAAGCCGAAGGGACTGATGATCGCGACCGGGCTTTCCGGCCACGGCTTCGCCATGGGCCCGATCATCGGCAAGCAGATGGCCGAGCTCGCTGCCGACGGCAAGACCACGCACGACATCCACGGCTTCCGCTTCTCGCGCTTCGCCGAAGGCGCGATGCAGGGCGCGCGCAGCATCCTGTAGCGGGGCGGCCGGGTCGCCTCTGCCTGCCACGCAGAAAAGACACCCGGCGACGCTGAAAATAGCGTCATTCCAAAGACTTAATGGCTGCGCCAGGGATGTTTCGACACCCGCCGCAGAATGCTTAAATTCAAAAGCAAGGCCCGGAGTTTCGGCGGGCCGACGGCGCCTTAGGTTCGCGACATGAGACGGGCGAAAGCGCCCGCCGCGAACGGAAGGAAGCTCAACATGATCGGACTCGTGGAAACGTCCCGGGCCGGCTTCGCCAGCGACGAGGCGAAGTGGGAGGCGGTGTGCCGGCGCGACGCATCGGCCGACGGCCGGTTTTTCTATTCGGTGCGGACGACCGGCGTCTATTGCCGTCCCTCCTGCGCCGCGCGTCTCGCGAAGCGCGCGAACGTCGCCTTCCATGCGACGACAGCCGCGGCGGAGCGGGCGGGCTTCCGCCCCTGCAAGCGCTGCCGCCCGAACGAGGCGCCGCGGGCCGAGCGCGAGGCGGCGGTGATCGCGCGCGCCTGCCGGGCGATCGAGAGCGCCGAGGAGATGCCGAGCCTCGCGACCCTCGCCGCCTCGGTCGGGATGAGCCGCTTTCATTTCCATCGCTTGTTCCGTGCCCTCACCGGCGTCACGCCGAAGGCCTATGCCGACGCGTATCGCGCGAGGCGCGTGCGGGACGAGCTCGCCGAGGCCGGCACGGTGACCGAGGCGATCTATGGCGCCGGCTTCAACTCGAACGGCCGGTTCTATGCCGCGGCCGACGGCCTCCTCGGCATGAGCCCGACCGCCTTCCGCACCGGCGGCAAGGGCGCCGAGCTCCGCTTCGCGCTCGGCCAATGCTGGCTCGGCGCGATCCTGGTCGCCGCGAGCGACAAGGGCGTCGCCGCGATCATGCTCGGCGAGGACCCCGACCGGCTGCTGCGCGACCTGCAGGACCGCTTCCCGCAGGCCCGGCTCATCGGCGGGGACAAGGGATTCGAGAGCCTCGTCGCCAGGGTGGTTGGCTTCGTCGAGGCGCCGGGGCTGGGGCTCGACCTGCCGCTCGACGTGCGCGGCACCGCCTTCCAGCGCCGCGTCTGGGAAGCCTTGCGCGAGATCCCCGCCGGCGCCACGGCGAGCTATGCCGAGATCGCGGCGCGCATCGGCCGGCCGAAATCGGTCCGCGCGGTGGCCCAGGCCTGCGCCGCCAACGCGCTCGCCGTCGCCATCCCCTGCCACCGCGTGGTGCGCACCGACGGCGCGCTCTCCGGCTATCGCTGGGGCGTCGAACGCAAGCGCGCGCTGCTCGAGCGCGAGAAGGCGGCGTGACGACCGCTCTCTCGACGGCGCGACGGCGGAACGCCGGGTCCGCCCCCCTCGCGGCCCGTATTGCGGGTCTCGACTGGGCAGCGCTCGGCGCCGCGCTCGATGCCGAGGGCGTGGCCCTCCCCGGCCGGCTGCTCGATCCGGCCGATTGCGCGGCCCTCATCGCTGCCTATGACGACGAGGCGCGTTTCCGCAGCCGCGTGGTCATGGCGCGGCACGGCTTCGGCCGCGGCGAGTACAAGTATTTCGACTATCCGCTCCCGACCCTGGTCGAGCGGCTCCGCGCGACGCTCTATCCGCCGCTCGCCGCGATCGCCAACCGCTGGATGGCGGCACTCCAGGAGGCGCACCGCTTTCCGGAGGATCTGGCGACCTTTCTCGCGCGCTGCCACGCGGCGGGACAGAGCCGGCCCACGCCGCTCCTGCTGCGCTACGGGCCCGACGACTATAACTGCCTCCATCAGGACCTCTATGGCGCGCATGTCTTCCCGCTGCAGGTGGCGATCCTGCTGGCGGAGCCGGGCGAGGATTTCGCCGGGGGCGAGATCGTGCTGACCGAGCAGCGCCCGCGCATGCAGTCGCGGGCCGCGGTGCTGCCGCTCCGCCGGGGCGAAGCCGCGATCTTTCCGGTGCATCACCGTCCGGTGCAGGGCCGGCGCGGCATCTATCGCGTCACCATGCGGCATGGCGTGAGCCGGCTGCGCGCGGGGACACGCCATACGCTCGGGATCATCTTCCACGACGCGGCGTGACCCGATTTTGTTTTCGGCCGTGAGTCGCCAGCCTCGCCCGCATCTTCTACCTCCCGCAGGCCACCGGCCCATCCAGAACCCTTTGGTCTGCACGGGTATTTTTCCTCCCCTTGCGTTGCCGGGGGAGCCTGCCACCATGATGCTGGGGACTGGCCGCTTGGGTGGCGGCCGCTTGGGAGACGGGACATGACCCGAAAGCTGTTCGGCGCGCTCGCCGGCGCGATGCTTCTTTCCGCGGCGCCCGCGAGCGCCGATATTCTCTATTTCCCGACCTATGTTCACGACTATCGCCACTTCCAGGTGACGATCACCGACGTCGCACCGCGCAACGCGATCGGGCTGCCCGACAGGACGACGACCTCGGCGCCGCTCGGGCCCGGTCTCTGGATCCTGGTGAATGTCGATTACGCTCTCTTCCGCGACGGCAAGCCGCTCCGTATCGCGGAGATCGAGCCGCTGGTCGAGGATGCCAATCCCGTTCCGCTCTATGAGCGGCTGTCCCGATCGAGCTTCATCCACGCCATCGGTTTCTTCGAGCCGGGCCATCCCTTCGATTTCTACGCCCGTCCCGGCGAGAAGCTGATCTTCCTCACCATGTTCCTGCAATCGAACGACCTCTTCTACGCGCCGGCGAAAGGCGGGCTGGTGCTGTTCGATTTCGACGAGAACCCGCGCACCGGCGACGTGACCGACCGGGTGCGGCTCTGGGATGCGGGGACCGAGGTGAACGAGCGCCCGGGCGGCGGCATGTTCCAGGCCGTGCGGCAGGGCAGCCGCAATCTCGGTACCGACGAGCGCGGCGTCGTCCGCCCGGTGCGCGACGGCTTCGGCTATCCGGCGACGGACAAGGTCATCCGGGTCGAGGTCGAGGCCAGCGACACGCTCTATCGGCGGACCGATACGGACCGCGACGATGTCGGGATGTTCGCGCCCATCGGCGGCATGTGAGCGCGCAAGGCCGGACCCTGCCGCCTTTCGTCGCCGATCGTCCTTTCCGCCCCCGGCCGGCCGCGTTAGGCTCGGCCCGCGCAATCCGCGCGAATGTCCCATCCCCGCGAATGCGCGAATGCCCCGTCCCGCGAATGCCCGAATGCAAGGAGATCGCCCCATGCCGACCCCGCTCATCGATCAACCCTTTCCCTGGCCCGAAGGCAAGCGCTGCGCGGTCTGCATCAGCTTCGACATCGACGCGGAATCGCTGATCCATCTCGGCTATCGCGAGGAAGCCGACAACAAGATCATGACCCGCTCCGAGGCGCGCTACGACGCCGAGGTGGCAACGCCGCGGCTGCTCGCCGTGTTCCGCAACCAGAACATCAAGCAGACCTTCTTCGTGCCGGCCTGGTGCCTCGAGCACTATAAGGGCCTCGCCGAGAGCATCCTGAAGGACGGGCACGAGATCGCCCATCACGGCTACATGCACGAGAACCCGAACAAGCTTTCCGACGCGGAGGACCGCGCCTGGTTCCGCCGCTCGGTCGCCTCGATCGAGAAGATCACCGGCCGCAAGCCCGCCGGGTTCCGCGCGCCGTCCTATGGCTTCTCGCGCATCTCGCTCGAGCTGATGCTGGAAGCCGGCATGGTCTACGACGCCTCGCTGATGGGGCACGACATTCCCTATCTGCTGAAGCATCCGAAGGGCAGCCTGATCGAGCTCCCCTCGCAGCGCGCGCTCGACGACTGGACCTATTTCGTCATGTCGCGCGACTACAACTGGATGATGCCGATCGCGCCGCCGGAACACGCCTTCTCGATCTACCGCGCCGAGTTCGACGCGGCCTGGCGCCATGGCGGTCTCTGGGTCGCCGTCTGGCATCCCTTCGCGACCGGCCGGCTGTCGCGCTGCGAGGCGATGGACCAGCTCATCGACCACATGAAGGGCAAGGGCGGCGTCTGGTTCGCGACCATGGAGGAGATCGCCCTCCACGCGAAGAAGATGCATGAAGAGGGCAAGTGGAAGCCCTTCGTGCAGGAGCTGCCCTATGCGACCGGCCTCGTGCCGGCGCTGAAGACGGCCTGACGGGAGAAGCGCGGGCGCCGCGCCGCTTCCGCGACGGGCGGCGCATCCCCCGAAGGGCCTGCGCCGCCGGCCGCTCAGTACTGGTGCACGGGATCGACGATGTTCTCGAGCGGCTTCCCGGCCAGCAGGCGCTTCACGTTGCGGAACACGAGGTCGAGCGTGCGCGGCGTATAGACTTCGCTGTCGTCCGAGGAGCAGTGCGGCGTGATGACCAGGTTCGGCGTCTTCCAAAGCGGCGAGGAGGAAGGCAGCGGTTCCGGATCGAACACGTCGAGCACGGCGCTGACCTCGCGCCGTTCCAGCCGCTCGCGCAGCGCGTCATAATCGATGAGCGCGGCACGGCTGTAGTTCACGAGGCCGGCACCCTTCCGCATCAGGCCGATCTGCTTGCGCCCCAGCATGCCGCGGGTGGCCGCCGTCGCAGGCGCGCACATGATCACGAAATCGGCCTGGGGCAGCAGCCGGTCGAGATCCTTCTGTTTGTACATCCGGTCGACGCCCGGCGCCGACTTGCCGGTGCGGCGGATGCCGAGGACCTTGAGGCCGAAGCGCTTTGCCCAGCGGGCGACGCCGCCGCCGACCGAGCCGACGCCGATGACGAGCAGCGTCTTGCCGGCGATGCCCGAGTTGAACACCTGGTTCCAGACGCCTTCGCGCTGGCTCGTCACCATCTCCGGCACGCGGTTGTTCAGCATCAGCACGGCCATGATGGCGTATTCGGCGGCACGCGGGCCGTGCACGCCGCTCGAATTGGTGAGGACCGCGCCCTTCGGCAGCCAGTCGAGCGGCATGTAATGGCCGACCCCCGCCGCATGGGCATGCACCCAGCGGAGCTTCGGCGCCCGGCGCGCGAGATCGCGGCGATCGAAGTTCCAGGCGAACACCGCGTCGGCGGTGAGCAGGTGCCCGTCGAGGCCCTCGCCGTTCTCGCTGTAGCTGACGCGGACGCGGTCGGTCATGCCGGCGCGCTTCAGCGCGGCGCGCATGCGCTCGGGCGTGACGCGGAACACGTCGCCGAGCTCGGTCGCCTGCGCGACATGAAGATGGAATTTCTCCCCGCTGCGCCGGGGTGCCGCCTTGCCCGCCGGATTGCGCTTCGTCGCCGTCTTGCGCTTCGCGGCCGCCTTGCGTTTCGCCTTCGCCATGCCGAGTCCCCAATGCCTGTTCGAATCCGGCGACGACGCTAGCGGGAAGCGGCCGGTCGCACCAGCGCCGCGGCGGCCTTGGCGCGACCCGATCCGCGCCTCTAGAGTGGCCGTCGAACGACGATGCGGCGCCCGCCGCCTCGCAAGGGATCGGCGGAGACCCGGATGACGCAGGACCGGCGGAGCTTTGGACCCACCGGCCGCCCGCGCGGGCGCGGCCTCGGGCTTCCCTTCGCGGGGGATACCGGTCCCGCCAATGCGCTGACCGACGTGCCGGGCGTTGCGGTCGGCTTCCGCACGCTCGTTCGCGGCGAGGGCAGGCTCCAGCCCGGCCAGGGGCCGGTCCGCACCGGTGTCACCGCCATCCTGCCGCGCGGCGGCACGAAGGAGTATCTGCCGGTCTGGGCCGGCATGTTCGCGCTCAACGGCAATGGCGAGATGACCGGCGGCCATTGGATCGAGGATGCCGGCCACTGGCACGGGCCGCTCCTCATCACCAACACCCACAGCGTCGGCATGGCGCACCACGCCGCGGTCGGCTGGATGGTCCGGCACTATCCGGCCATCGCGCTGAACGGGCTCTGGGCCATGCCGGTCGTGGCCGAGACCTTCGACGGCCATCTGAACGACGTGAACGGACGGCATGTGACCGAAGCGGACGTGCTGGCGGCGATCGAGAGCGCGGCGCCGGGTCCGCTGGCGGAAGGCAATGTCGGCGGCGGCACCGGCATGATCGCCTATGAGTTCAAGGGCGGCACCGGCACGGCATCCCGCCGGCTGGCGCTGCCGCAGGGCAACTACACCGTTGGCGCGCTGGTGCAGGCCAATTTCGGCATCCGGCCCTGGCTCACCATCCTCGGTGTGCCGGTCGGGCAGCATCTGACGGCCGACCGCCTCTGGAGCCGGGAGACCGGGTCGGTAATCGGCATCGTCGGCACGGACGCCCCGCTGCTGCCGAACCAGCTCAAGCGCCTCGCCAAGCGGATCGGGCTTGGCATCGGCCGCACCGGTACCCCTTCCGGCAATAATTCCGGCGACATCTTCCTCGCCTTCTCGACCGCCAATGCGACGCCCCTCGCGCCGGGCGCAGCACTCCCCGGCCTCGCCTATCTGCCGGACGAGGCGCTGGATCCGCTCTATCTCGGCCTCGTCGAAGCCGTCGAGGAAGCGGTGGTGAATGCGCTGCTGGCCGCCGAGACGATGACCGGCCGCGACGGGAACATCGTGCGGGCCCTCGATCACGACGCGCTGCGCGCCGTGATGCGCCGCCACGGCCGGCTCGGCTGACGGCACCCGGCGCTCAGGAGCCGCGGCGATAGAGCAGCCGGCGGACGGCGCCCTTCGCCGGCGCCGCGAGGCGGGCCACGAGGCCGTTCGAGAGGCCGAGCTGGAGCAGGCTCGGCGCCACCAGACGGCCTTCGCGCACCAGCCGCCAGAGCCGTGCCCGGGCGCCCTTCTCCTCGCCGGGACGGCGGATCGCGCGCACCGCGATGTCGAAGCTCACCCCCTCCTCGCCGATGCGATTCCGGCCGGGCTCCAGCTTCGGCAGGAAGTTGCGCCGCCGGTAGCGGTTGAGGTTCCGCAGGACGAAAAGCTCGGCTTCCGCCGCCTCGATCGCGGGTTCCGGCATGCGGTCGAGGGCGAGGTCGTAGCCGAAGGCGGCGGCGTAGTCGGCGAAATGCGGGCGCAGCGCCTCGGCGTCGGCCGGCAGGAACCAGTTGCGCCAGTCGCCGGCCCCGCCGCGACGATGCACCCGCTGCAGCGACCGCGAGACCCTGACCTCGCTTTCCACCGGAAAGCCGAGATAGTCCGACAGCGGCTCCGTCCGGCCGGCGACAAAATCCTCGTATCTGTAAGGGAAGCAGACCGGCTCCGAACGGCTCGCCGCCAGCACGCCCGCGGTCGGCACGGTGAAAAACTCGATCGGATCGAGCCCGGCCGGCCGGGCGAAATCCTCGAGCAGCGCCATCATCGGGATGCTCGCCGGCGCGAGGCGCTTCCGGCGGATCAGCTCGAGAAACCGGTTGGCGCGGCGGTCGTCCGAGAAGCTGTGGCCGTTATAGGGCACGTAGAGCAGCGAGCTCACGAGCCGGTCATAGGGATGGCGCGTCAGCAGGATCCGCCTGTCGAAGGCGGGCATGAAGGCGCGATGCAGCGGGTAGCCGGCACCGGCCAGCGCCTTCGCGAGGAGCGGGCGCGGATCGGCCGCCGGCACGGCCAGGCTGCGCGGCTCGAAATGGCCGATGAGATCGGGCCGGGCGCGATGGATCGCGGCATAGAGCGCGGTGGTGCCGCTGCGCGCGGCGCCATAGATGAGAATTCTCACGCCCGTTGTCCTTGTCGAACCAATCTCAGCCCTTGCGCTTCGGCGTGAGGCCGGAGGGCGCGAAGCCCGCCAGCGTGCGGACCAGGGCGGAAGGTGCCCGCCCCTCGTCCTCCGCCCGGTCCTTCGCCATCACGGCGCGCCGCACCAGGAGCCCGCCGAAATAGCGGATCGGATCGGGCGGCAGCCGGCCGAGCGCGCCGCGCGCGAGCGGTGTCGCCGCCCATTCGTCCTGCCGGCCGAGCGCCAGCGAGGCGAGGATGCGCCCGCCGAGATAGGAGGGGCCGACGCCGTTCCCCGAATAGCCGTGACCGTAGACGATCCCCGGCGCCCCCTCGAGCCGCCCGAAGAACGGCAGGCCCGTGGAGGTGCGCGCGACCGGCCCTCGCCAGGCAACGGCGATCGGCGCGTCGGCGAGGTCCGGGTAGAGGCGCCGGAGGTCGGCCATCACCTCGTCATGCCGCGTGCCCGGATACTCGATCTTCCGCCCGACCTTCGCGCCGAACAGAAGATGGCCGGCGCCGCCCTTGCCGAACACCATCCGCCCGTCCGGCGTGGTGCGGTAATAGTCGACCATGAGGCGGGAATCGGAGATCGCGACGCCGTCGGCGAGGCCGATCCGGGCGAGCCGCTCCGGCACCGGCTCGGTCGCGAGCTGATCGACCGAGACCGGATAGACGCTGCGCCGGAACTCCGGCAGCTCGTAGGCCCAGGCATTGAGCGCCAGCACGACCGCCCGCGCCTCCACCCGCCCGCGCGCCGTGCGCACCGCCGGCGGCGTGCCGCGATGGAGCGCCGTCATCGGGCTGTTCTCGTGGATCCGGACGCCAAGATCGAGCGCCCGGCGGCGAAGCGCGCGCGCCAGCATGGCCGGCTGCACGGTCGCCACCCCCGCCTCATGGACGCCGGCGAGATGGCCGGGCGAGCCGGCGCGGCGCGCGACCTCCGCCGGCGCCAGCTCGGCGAAGGGGTGCAGCCCGACCTTGTCCAGCGCCTCGAGACAGGGCTTCCAGGCGCCGAGCTGCGCCTTGTTGGTCGCCGTCCAGAGCCAGCCGTCATGCCGGAAATGGGCGCCGATCCCGGCCTCGCGGCAGAAGGCGCCGATGGTCCGCACACCTGCCTCCGACTCCTTCAGCAGCCGCACGCCTTCCTGCGCGCCGCAGAGCTTGAGCAGGGTCGGCGCCTTCGACATCCAGGTCATGACGAAGCCGCCGTTCCGCCCGCTGGCGCCCCCGCCGCAGATGTCGGCTTCGAGCAGCCGGACCTCGAGCGCCGGTTCCAGCGCCTTCAGATGGATCGCCGTCCAGAGCCCGGTGAAGCCGCCGCCGACGATGCAGATATCGGCCCGACGGTCGCCGTCGAGCGGCGGCGTCTCGGCGGCGCTCAAGGCCGGCTCCGCCGCCAGCGCCTCGCGCAGCCAGTAGCTTCGATGCCGCGGTTTCTCGACCGTCATGCCGCCTCTTTCCGCCCGCTCATCCGCGCCTCGATCTCGCCGCATCCGCCGTCGAACGGGACGCGCTTGCCTCGCTCTCGACCGGCATCGTATCCGTCGCGCATCGGTCGGGGAAAAAAATCGGGCGCAGGGAAATTAATCCTTGCTTTCCGATTTCCCTGCCTATATCGCAACGGACGGACGTAGTTCGCACGTGCCTATGGCCCCTCGTGGTTATGCAACGACGAAAACGCGGCCTCTTGTTGGTTGACGCGGCATCCGATTGTGCCGGTTCCGATTCGGGGAAGTGATTTGGTTGTTCGCCGCCGCGGGGCCTGAAACCCCCAAACGGCATTCATCTAAGTGGGACGCAGGAGCAGGCGTCCCGGGCGGCTGGCCGAAAGGCCGGTCCGTCTCGCTCGCCCCGACCGGCAACCGGACGGGCTCTCGCCGAGCCCCGGGTTCCGCCGGTCGCGCCAAGCCCGACTGGCAGGGCGGCGCGGCACTCCGACGGCCAGTTGCGAGCGTGGGAGTAGAAGCGATGCGCCTGTTCTTCTTCGGCAGTCTGATGGATCCGGACCTGGTCCGCCTCGTGCTCGACCGGGACATCTCGGACGTGACCTTCACCCCGGCGGCGCTGCTCGGCTACGAGCGGCAGCGCGCCCGGAACGAATCCTTCCCGATCATCGTCCCGACGCCGGGCGGCCGCGTCGAGGGCATGCTGGTAGGCGGGCTCACCGCCGAGGACGTGCTCCGCATCCGCTGGTACGAGTCGGACGATTATGCGCTGCAGCCCTGCCTCGTCGGGATCGGCGACCGACGGCACGAGGCGCATGTGTTCCTCGCCACCGAGACGCTCGAGGCCGAGGACATCGCCTGGGACTTCGACCACTGGGTCGCGACCGAGAAGCCGATGTGCATCGCGCTCGCGACCGAGATCATGGCCCAGTACGGCCAGATCAGCTCGGTCGAGCTCACCCGTCGCTGGCCGGAGATGAAGGCACGGGCATCCGCCCGCTACTTCGGCGAGCCGGTGGTCGAGCTGCAGCCGCGCCGGCGCGCCGGCGGCCGGCGGCGCTAAGCGCCCCGGACCCGTTCCCGGCGCCGGAAACCGGCGCCGCAGGCCCCGACGAGACGCCCTTCCCGCCTTCGTGAGGCGAAAGTGAATGGCGTTTCCGGCCGGACTTCCTAAATACTGGTGCATCGGAGGCCGCGCCGGCGGAGAGACCCTCCGCCGGCGCGGCGCTCCCCTGTTCACCCTCCCGAGGAGGTCCCATGCTCTTCTCCCTGTTCGGCGCCCACAAGACCGCCCTGCCGGCTGCCGAGGAAGCGCTGCCCGGCCGCGCCGAGCGGCCCTTCAAGCTTTCCGGCAAGCATGTCGTGAGCGGACGCAGCATCCTTCCGCCCTTTCCGGAAGGCATGGAGCTCGCCCAGTTCGGCCTCGGCTGCTTCTGGGGGGCTGAGCGCAAGTTCTGGCAGGCGCCGGGCGTCCATGTGACGGCCGTCGGCTATTCGGGCGGCACCACGCCGAACCCGACCTACCACGAGGTCTGCTCCGGCCAGACCGGCCATACGGAGGCGGTCCTGGTCGTGTTCGATCCGAAGATCACGAGCTACCAGGCGCTGCTCAAGCTCTTCTGGGAGGCCCACGACCCGACCCAGGGCATGCGCCAGGGCAACGATATCGGCACGCAATACCGCTCGGCGATCTACACCTACTCGCCCGAGCAGAAGCGTCTCGCCGAAGCGTCCCGGGACGCCTACCAAAATCGGCTCGCCACGGCGCGGCTCGGCGCGATCACGACCGAGATCGCCGACGCGCCCGAGTTTTATTACGCCGAGGAGCCGCACCAGCAATATCTCGCCCGCAACCCGGGCGGCTATTGCGGCATCGGCGGGACGGGCGTGACCTGCCCGATCGGGCTCGAAACCGCCGCCGAATGATCACGAAGCGGTGCGTTCCAACGAACGCGCCGCTTTTCCCTTAACTGCGCGATGAGGAGCCTTTCGGCCGCCCGGCTTCGGCGGCGCGGAAGGCTCCGGCTCGACCTCCGCAACGGAGGATTCGGAGGTTTCTGTGCAATTTCTGCGTGCATGATCCGCGCACACCCGTCGGCCGTTGTGCCGCATGGACAAGTTGGGCAAGATCGAATCAGGCGCATAGAACGCCGATTAAAAAACATATGGGAGACAGGTTCATGTCGAAGTCGGACAGCAGGATCAAAGCGAAATCCATCCCCGAGGCTTCCAGCCGCCGTGCCTTCCTCGGCGCCGCGGCGGCCTCGGCCGGCGGCGCCGCGGCGCTCGCCATGCCGCGCGTCGCGCGTGCGCAGGACATGGTGGTGTTCAAGTTCCAAAGCACCTGGCCGCAGAAAGACATCTTCCACGAGTTCGCCAGCGATTATGTCGCCCGGGTGAACGAGATGGCAGGCGGGCGGCTGAAGCTCGACCTGCTCGCCGCCGGCGCCGTCGCCAAGGCGTTCGAGGTGCAGGATGCCGTGCTCGCCGGCACGCTCGACGGCGGTCACGGCGTCACCGCCTACTGGTACGGCAAGAACAAGGCCTTCTCGCTCTTCGGCACCCCGCCAGCCTTCGGCTGGCGCGCCAACCAGCTCCTCGGCTGGGTCAAATATGGCGGCGGCCAGGCGCTCTATGACGAGCTGGTGCGCGACGTGCTGCAGCTCGATCTGGTCGGCTTCCTCACCGGTCCGATGCCGACCCAGCCGCTCGGCTGGTTCAAGGAGCCGGTCGAGTCCGTCGACGCGTGGGGGGGCCTGAAATACCGCACCGTCGGGCTTTCCGCGGACCTCAACAACGAGCTCGGCGCGGCCGTCACCATCATGGGCGGCGCGGACATCGTGCCGGCGATGGACAAGGGGCTGCTCGACGCGGCCGAGTTCAACAATCCGAGCTCGGATCTGGTGCTGGGCTTCCCGGACGTCTCCAAGGTCTACATGTTGAAGAGCTATCACCAGTCCTGCGAGTGCTTCGAGGTGATCTTCAACAAGCCGAAATACGACGCCCTCGCGCCCGAGCTTCAGGCGGTCCTGAAATATGCTGCCGAAGCCGCCTCCGCCGACATGTCCTGGAAGGCGATGGATCGCTATTCGAAAGACCTCGCGGCGCTCGAGGAGCGCGGCGTGGCCGTCCATACGACGCCCGATTCCGTGCTCGATGCGCAGCTCGCGGCCTGGCAC
>CADEFF010000006.1:71447-96194 GCA_902826565.1 uncultured Rhodospirillaceae bacterium
GGATGATGTCGTAGTCATAGAGTTTACCGAGATCGACCCCTTCTTCGCCAAGGTGGTGGAGTCGCAGAAGGCCTGGGCGAAGCGCGTGGTGGCGTTCGATCTGCGCTACGAAGTCGATCAGAAGAAGGCGTTCGACCACTTCTTCCCGGCCTGAGCCTCATTTGCCTGGAATAACGGGGCGGCGCAGAAGCGCCGCCCCGGCTGCTCTTGCGGGGAGGGGGACTCGTCCGTGCAGAAGCTGCTGATCGGCGTCGACCATCTGAGCGCGTGGGTGGGCAAGGCCTTCGCCTGGTGCATCCTCGCCCTGACCTTCGCGGTCAGCTACGAGGTGTTCTCCCGCTATCTCTTCCGGAAGCCGACGAGCTGGGCCTATGACGCCTCCTACATGCTCTATGGCGCTCTCTTCATCATGGCCGGCGCCTATGCGCTGTCGCGAAACGCCCATGTGCGCGGCGACTTCCTCTACCGCACCTGGGCGCCGCGCTGGCAGGCCGGGCTCGACCTCGCGCTCTATATCCTGTTCTTCTTTCCCGGCATCATCGCCTTCATCTATTCCGGCTACGTCTTCGCCGAGCGCTCCTGGGCGATCAACGAGCATTCCGCTTTCAGCCCTGCCGGCCCGCCGATCTATCATTTCAAGTCGCTGATCCCGCTGACCGGCGTCTTCATGTTCATCCAGGGCGCCGCGGAGGTGATCCGCTGCATCATCTGCCTCAAGACCGGCGCCTGGCCGCAACGGCTGCATGACGTCGAGGAGCTCGAGGTCCAGATCCTGAGGGAGAAGGCGGAAGCCGCGGAGCGCCGCCCATGACGGACCCGCAGCTCGGCGTCCTGCTGCTCGGCCTCTTCGTCGTCTGCATTCTGCTCGGATTCCCCATCGCCTTCACCCTGATGGCGCTCGGCGTCGGCTTCGGCTACCTCGCCATGGGCGACGCCGTTTTCCAGCTTCTGGTGCAGCGCACCTACTCCGTCATGTCGAACGACGTGCTGGTCTCGGTGCCGCTCTTCATCTTCATGGGCTACATCATCGAGCGGGCGAACATACTGGATCGCCTGTTCCGATCGGTGCAGGTGGCTTCGGGCGGATTGCCGGGATCGCTCGGCGTCGCGACGCTCATCACCTGCGCCCTCTTCGCCACCGCGACCGGCATCGTCGGCGCGGTCGTCACGCTGATGGGCCTGCTCGCCTACCCCGCCATGCTGCGCAAGGGCTACGACCCGAAGCTCTCGGCCGGCATCGTCTGCGCGGGCGGCTGTCTCGGCATCCTGATCCCGCCCTCGATCATGCTCATCCTTTATGGCGCGACCGCGGGCGTGTCGGTGGTGCGGCTCTATGCGGGCGCCTTCTTTCCCGGGCTGATGCTGGCCGGCCTTTATATGGCCTACGTCATCATCCGAGCCGTGCTCAACCCGAAGCTCGCCCCGCCGCTCTCCAGAGAAGAGCGCAACGTGCCGCTCGGCAGGGTGCTCCGGGATCTGCTGACCTCCTTCTTCCCGCTGGCCATCCTGATCCTCGCCGTGCTGGGCGCGATCCTCTTCGGCCTCGCCACGCCGCACGAGGCGGCGGCGATCGGCTCGCTCGGCGCGCTGCTGCTGGCGGCGGCCTATCGGTCGCTCTCCTGGAAGAACCTCAAGGAATCCGTGTTCCTTACCGCCCGCACCTCGGCCATGGTGGGGTGGCTCTTCGTCGGCTCCTTCCTGTTCTCGGCGGTTTTCGCCTATCTCGGCGGTCAGGCGGTCATCGAGAACTTCGTGGTCGGGCTCGATCTCTCGCCGATCATGTTCATGATCGTGGTGCAGATCATCATCTTCGTGCTGGGCTGGCCGCTCGAATGGACCGAGATCATCATCATCTTCGTGCCGATCTTCCTGCCGCTGCTGGACCATTTCGGCATCGATCCGCTTTTCTTCGGGCTGATGATCGCGCTCAACATCCAGACCTCCTTCCTCTCTCCGCCGGTCGCCATGGCGCCCTTCTACCTCAAGGGCGTCGCGCCGAAGCATGTCTCGATCAACCAGATCTTCGCCGGCGTGATGCCTTTCTTGGCGATCGTGCTGCTGGCGATGCTGCTGCTCTATGTCTTCCCGGGCATCGGGCTGTGGCTGCCGGAGGTGCTTTATCGCTGACCGGGGACGCGGGGGCCCGAGGAACGCACTCCTGACGGGGGCTGTCGACCCGGCGTAGAATGGCAAGTTCATGCTTCTGCGCGACGCGGCCTGCAGGCCGAGAGGAGTTTCCATGCGCAAGATCCAGCTTCCCTCCGGCGCCAGCTTTCCCGCCCTCGGTCAGGGCACCTGGAAGATGGGAGAGTCGGAGAAGGACCGGCGTGCCGAGGTGTCGGCGCTCCGGCTCGGCCTCGATCTCGGCATGACCTTGATCGACACGGCCGAAATGTATGCGGATGGCGGCGCCGAGGAGGTGGTCGGCGAGGCGATCGCCGGCCGGCGGGGCGAGGTATTCCTGGTCAGCAAGGTGCTGCCGAGCAACGCCAGCCGCGACGGCACGGTCAAGGCGGCGGAGCGCAGCCTCGAACGTCTCAAGACCGACCGGCTCGATCTCTATCTGCTGCATTGGCGCGGCAGCTATCCGCTGGCCGAGACGCTCGCGGGGTTCGACGACCTCATGCGCGCGGGCAAGATCGCAAGCTTCGGCGTCAGCAATTTCGACGTGGCGGATCTCGAGGAATGGAGCGCGCTCGCCGGCGGCGCGGCCTGCCAGACCAACCAGGTGCTCTACAACCTCAAGCAACGCGGCACCGAGTTCGACCTGCTGCCCTGGCAGGCGAAACGCCGGATGCCGCTCATGGCCTATTCGCCGCTGGAGATCGGCCTGCTTTCGAAATCCGCCGGGCTGCAGCGGGTCGCCCGGCGCCATGGCGCGACGCCGGCGCAGGTGGCGCTCGCCTTCGTGCTGCGCGACCCGCATGTCTTCACGGTCGCCAAGGCCTCGAAGCCGGAGCATCTGCGCCAGAACCGCGCCGCCGCCGACATCCGGCTCGGGCCGGACGATCTCAACGACCTCAACCAGGCCTCCCCGCCGCCGCACAAGAAGACGCCGCTGGCGATGGCGTGAGGCGGCCGCGCGAAGCGGCCCGGCCGCGCCCGTAGCTCGGCGGTTGGAGCGGGCCGCTCATCGGCCGCCAAGGGGGCATTGGGCGACGCAGCGCGAGACAGGAGTGAACATGATGGCCAGGAAATCGGCGAAGGCGGCAAAGAAGTCAGCGAAAAGGGCAAAGAAGGTGGCCGCCGCGCCGGTAGCCGGGAAGAGGGTCAAGCCGCGCAAATCGGCGCCAAGGCCGTCGCAGGGCGAAACCGTCCTCCTCTCGGGCGGCAACCCTCAGATTGCCAAGGGATATGGCGATGCGCCCGTGCAGGCCTACATCGCGGCCATACCGGGCTGGAGGAGCGACGTCGGACGCCGCCTCGATGCGATCGTCGAACGCGCCGTCCCGGGTGTACGCAAGGCGGTCAAATGGAATTCGCCCTTCTACGGAGTCGAGGGCCATGACCGGGGCTGGTTCCTCAGCTTTCACTGCTTCACGAAATACGTGAAAGTGGCGTTTTTCCGCGGCGCATCGCTGCGTCCGGTTCCGCCCGGCGAGTCCAAGCAGAAGGAAGTACGCTACCTGGACATCCATGAGGGCGAGCTCGACGAAGCGCAGTTCGCCGCCTGGGTGAAACAAGCCAGCCGACTGCCCGGCGAGAAAATGTGAGCGGCCAGTGTGACGCGCCTGGCACGTGCGGACGCCGGGTCATCGACCCGCGAGCATAGGAAGGTCGCAATGGCCGGCATTATGTCCGCTTGGTCCGTGCCCATGCCGTTCCGGCAACCCGGCGCCAATGGCGAAGCTCCACTCGTTGCCAACCGTCACGTCACCCGTTCGAGGGCTGAGGCACCGACGCCATAAGCCGGTTCTGCCATTCACTTAGCTCTTGCGCTAAGCGTTTCTGCTATGATACTTAGCCTCATGGAACAGTATCCGGAGCAGCTCAGCGGCATCTTCCAGGCGCTGGCCGACCCCACGCGCCGCGCGGTGGTGGGACGGCTGGGCAAGGGCCCTGCCAGCGTCAGCGAGCTCGCCGCGCCCTTCGAGATGGCGCTGCCCTCCTTCATGAAGCATATCCGCTTCCTCGAGGAGACCGGCCTGATCCGCACGCGCAAAGAGGGGCGCGTGCGGACCTGCGCGCTTCGGAAGAAACCCCTTGCCGCCGTCGAAGCCTGGCTTTCCGCGCAACGGATGCTCTGGGAAGGCCGTACCGACCGCCTCGAACAGTTCGTCATGTCCGCCTCGGGAAAGGAAAATTCGAAGTGACCCGCTCCCCGAATCCCCAGCTCGACCTCACCATCTCGCGCATCATCAAGGCGCCGCGCGCCGTCATCTGGCGCGCCTGGACGGAGCCCGCCAGCCTCGAGCAATGGTGGTTGCCGGCGCCCGCCCGCTGCAAGGTCGAGAAGCTGGAGCCCCGCCCCGGCGGTGCGTTCGAAACCCGGATGAGCGAGAACGGCGGCCCGTTCCAGCCGCATGTAACCGGCTGCTTCCTCGCGGTGGAGGATCGGGAGCGGATCGTCTTCACCGACACCCTCACGGGCGGGTGGCGCCCGGCGGAGCAGCCCTTCATGACCGCGATCATCACGCTCAGGGACCATCCCGAAGGCACCGACTACGGCGCGCTCGTCATGCACAAGAGCAAGGCCGACCGGACCCTGCATGAGGAGATGGGCTTCTACGACGGCTGGGGCACCGTCATCGAGCAGCTCGCCGCGCTCGCCGAGCGGCGGGCGTAGCGGGGCCCGGCGGGTCCGCACCGCCGCGCCAAAGCCGGGGCATTCGGGTCGGCCGACCGCCTTCCCCGCCCCCGCGACCGGCTGTAAACTCTGACCAAACGTCCAGGTTCACGAAGGCGGCCGGACGGCGTTGCGGCGCATCCGGCCCGACGAAACAGGGAGGAGGGTTGCCCATGTCGCTCCTGATCCGTGGCGGAACCGTCGTCACCGCCGACCAGACCTTCCGCGCCGACGTCTACTGCGCCGACGGCAAGATCAAGGCGGTCGGCGAGACGCTCGACGCGCCGGCCGGCGCGCAGACCGTCGATGCTGGCGGGCAGTATGTGATGCCGGGGGGCATCGACCCCCATACCCACATGGAGCTGCCCTTCATGGGCACGGTGGCGAGCGAGGATTTCCTCTCCGGCACCGCGGCGGGGCTCGCCGGCGGCACCACCATGATCATCGATTTCGTGATCCCGGCGCCGAACGTGCCGCTGCTCGACGCCTATGAGCAATGGATGGGCTGGGCGAAGAAGGCCTGCGCCGATTACTCGTTTCACGTCGCCATCACCTGGTGGTCGGACAAGGTGCGCGAGGAGATGGGCGTGCTCGCGCGCGACAAGGGCGTGAACAGCTTCAAGCATTTCATGGCGTACAAGGGCGCCATCATGGTGACCGACGAGCATCTGCTGGCGAGCTTCCAGCGGTGCCAGGAGCTCGGCGCCATCGCGACCGTCCATGCCGAGAACGGCGAGCTCGTCTATTACCTGCAGCGCGAGCTGGTGAAGAAGGGCATCACCGGCCCCGAGGGCCATCCGCTCTCCCGCCCGCCCGAGGTCGAGGGCGAGGCCGCGAACCGGGTGATCCGCATCGCCCAGGTGATCGGCACGCCGGTCTATATCGTCCATAACTCCTGCCGGGAATCGGTCGAGGCCATCACCCGCGCGCGGCTCGAGGGCCAGCGCGTCTATGGCGAGGTGCTGGCGGGCCATCTGCTGGTGGACGATTCCGTCTATCGCAACCCGGACTGGAACTTCGCCGCGGCCCATGTGATGAGCCCGCCCTTCCGGCCGAAGGAACATCAGGAAGTGCTGTGGCGCGGGCTCGTCTCGGGCAATCTGCAGACGACGGCGACCGACCATTGCTGCTTCTGCGCCGACCAGAAAGCGATGGGCCGCAACGACTTCACCCGGATCCCGAACGGCACGGGCGGCGTCGAGGACCGCATGGCGGTGCTCTGGACGCACGGCGTCGGTGCCGGCCGCATCACCATGAACGAATTCGTCCGCATCACCTCGACCAACGCGGCGCAGATCTTCAACATCTATCCGCGCAAGGGCTCGATCTCGGTCGGCGCCGACGCCGATATCGTGGTCTGGGATCCCGCGGCGACGCGCACCATCTCCGCCAGGACGCATCATCAGAAGATCGACTTCAACATCTTCGAGGGGATGAATGTGAAGGGCGTGCCGAGCCACACCATCAGCCAGGGCAAGGTCGTCTATGCGAACGGCAAGCTCATGGTCGAGCAGGGCGCCGGCCGCTGCATTCCGCGGCCGACCTTCCCGACCGTGTTCGAGGCCGTGAAGAAGCAGAACGAGGCCCGCGCGCCGCGCGCGGTCCCGCGCGAGGCAGCGGAGTAGCGTTTCCCCTCACCTGCGCACTGACGCTTGCGCCCTCTCCCCGCATGGCGGGGAGAGGGAAGAGTAAGGGGCGCTTGGCCTCTCTCGGTCAGGCCCGAACATGACCGAAGACTACCGCCTGCCCCATTTCGCGTCGTGGAAGGCGATGCCGAGCGGGAGCCGTGGCCCTGACCGCAGCCGGCTCACGCCATGCCGCATGGCGACGCGGCAGATCCCACGCGTTCCCGCCCGCACCGCTTCTTGCAGCCGCTGCTCGCCCCGCGCCGCCGGAAATCCGTTGCAATCTGCGGATCGATGGCCTGGGATGCGACGCAGATCGGCATCAGCCGGCCGCGACGTCGACCGACGCAAGGGAGCCTATGGCCGAACCTTCCGAACCGCTTTGCCGTGCGGCCGTGATCCTCGATGCGGTCGGCGCCTCGCCGGACGGGCTCGAAGTGGCGCGGATCGCCCGCTTCACCGGCCTGCCGCTGCCGACGGCCCATCGCATCGTGCGCAATCTCGCCGGCATCGGATATCTCGCGCAGGCCGGGCGTGGCGGGCCCTACAAGCTCGGGCCGCGGCTGCTCCGGCTGCTCAATCACGGCATCACGGCCGAAGCACTGCATGCGGCCTGCACGCCGATCCTCAAGGCCGTCGCCGACAAGTGCGGCGCCGTCGCCTTCCTCATCCGCATGCACAACGAGCGCGCCATCACCGAGCTGCAGGTGCTGCCCGACGACCGCCGCAGCGCGATCGTGCTGCCGGGCTCAGACCTGCCGCTGCACGCGACCGCCTCCGGCAAGGTGTTCCTCGCCGCCATGCCCGTGCCGGACTTCGAGACCTGGCTCAAGGGTCGAACGCTCGAGCGCTATCGCCCGGCCACCATCACCGACCCGGCCAAGCTCCGCCGCCACGTCGCGCTGGTGCGTCGGCGCGGCTATTCCACCTGTCGCGACGAGTTCGACGAAGGCACCTACTCGCTCGCCACGCTGCTCGCGCCGCCGGGACTGGAGACCGCTTATGCAACCGGCGTCGTCGGGTTCGAGCGTCAGCTCCTGAAGCGCCGGACCGAGGCCGAGTACGCCCGCATCGTGCGCCGCATGGTCGCCGATCTCGGGCCCCGCATCGCTGCCCTCACCGCCTGACGGGACCGCGTTCCCGCCCTTGCGGGGGATTCGTTTTGACCCGCTGGCGGCATCGGCATTATGATCATATTCAGAGATTTGTTATCGTTTTTCGATAATACCAAGAACGCAAAAACACGCCGCGAGACCGGCGGCGGAACGGGGAGGATAGCTTGAACCGCACCATGACCAGGCGCCGCGCGCGCGCAGCGAAACCGAAGCGCCAGCCGATCGATTCCTTCAAGTTCCCGCGCTTCACCCAGCCCGCAACCTTCTTCCGGACGCCGCTGCAACAGGAGGCCGCCGGGCTCGACATCGCGCTCGTCGGCGTGCCGTTCGACTTCAACACGAACCGCTGCGGCACCCGCTTCGGCCCGGCGCAGGTGCGCGAGATGTCGCGGCTGATCCGCCGCTTCAACGCCACCGGCGACCCCTCGCCGTTCGATCTTTGCGAGATCGCCGACATCGGCGATACGCCGGTGAACCCGCTCAACATCGACGAAAGCGTCGGGCTCATCGCCGAGTTTTTCGACGGGCTCCGCCGCGCCAAGGTGCGGCCGGTCTCGATCGGCGGCGACCACGGCGTGAGCTACCCGGTCTGGAAGGGCATCGTGAAAGGCGAGCCGCTCGGCGTGGTGCATTTCGATGCCCACCCCGACACCTATCACGCCTTCTGGGGCAGCCTCTACAATCAGGGCACGCTGCTGAAGCGCGGCGTCGAGGAAAACCTGATCGATCCGAGGCGCGTGGTTTCCGTCGGGTTCCGCGGCACGCGCTTCGCACTCGACGATCGCAAGTACAATCTCGACACCGGCATGCGCGTCATCATCATGGACGAGTACGAGAAGCTCGGTCGCGACAAGGTGATCGCCGAGATGCGGCGCGTGATCGGCAGCCGGCCGACCTACGTGACCTTCGATATCGATGGGCTCGATCCGGCCTACTGCATCGGCACCGGCGCGCCGGAGCCGGGCGGCCTCATGATGCGCGATGTGCAGATGATGCTGCGTGGGCTCTCGGGCCTCAACATCGTCGGTGGCGACGTTTGCGAGGTTTCGCCGCCGCTCGACCCCTCGGGCCACACTGCGCTCAATGCCGCCAATATCATGTTCGAGATCCTTTGTCTCACGGCGGCAGCGCGCGCGGCGGCGCGCTAACGCGACACCCACCGCCCGGAGCGCACCCATGACCGCCATCGCCCGGAACGCCCGCTTTCCCCGTCCTGCGTTCGGCGGGCCGCAGGACTTGTTCTATCCGCGCAAGACCATGGTGGACCTGCCGACCATCGTGCGCGGCGAAGGCATCCATCTCTGGGACGATGCCGGCAACCGCTACATCGACGTGATCGCCGGCGCCATGTGCAACAACCTCGGCCAGGGCAACCAGCGGGTGATCGAGGCGGCGGCGGCACAGGCGCGGAAACTCACCTTCACCTATGTCCGCTATGCCCGCCACGCGCCGAACATGGAGCTCGCGCGTCGCGTGACCGAGCTCGCCGGACCCGGTTTCGAGCGCGCGCTCTTCGTCTCCGGCGGCTCCGAGGCGAACGACATGGCGGTCAAATTCCTGCGCCAGTATGCCGTCGCCAAGGGCGAGACCCGGCGAACCCGGATGATCTCGCTGATGCCCTCCTACCACGGCAACACGCTCGGCACGCTTGCGCTCAGCGGCGACACCGACCTCGACGCCACCTATGCCGAGATGGTGCCGTTCTCGACCAAGATCCCGGCGCCGCTTACCTACCGCTTGTCCGGCAATCGCACGGCCGAGCAGCAGGCTCTCGCCACAGCCGAGGCGCTCGAGGCGGCGATTCTGAAGCTCGGACCCGAGACGGTGCTGGGCTTCATCATGGAGCCGGTCGGGGGCGTCGCCACCGGTGCCAATGTCGCGCCCGACGCCTACTACGGGGCGGTGCGGCGGATCTGCACCCGATACGGCATCCGCCTCGTTTACGATGAGGTGATGAGCGCCTGCCGCTCGGGCAAATTCCTCGCCGCGCATTACTGGCCCGAGGGCAAGCCCGACATCGTGGTGATGGCGAAGGGCATCGGCGCGGGCTATGCGCCCCTAGGCGCGATGCTGGCGCCAGCCGCCATGGTGGACGAACTCGCCGACATGACCGGCTTCAACCCTTCGCATACTTATAACGCCAACCCGATCGCCTGCGCCGCCGGATGCGCTGTCATCGACGAGACGATCGAGCGCGACCTCATCGGCAATGCGGCCCGTACCGGCGCCCACCTGAAGCGACGGTTGGAGGAGCTCAAGGAACGTTCACCGATCGTCGGCGACGTGCGCGGGATCGGCATGCTCTGCGCCGTCGAGCTGGTTGCGGACCAGGCGACCAAGGCGATGATCCCGCCCGAGATGTATATCGCCGACCGGCTGCGTCTGCTCGGGCTCGAGCACGGGCTCATCCTCTATGCGCGCCGGCAATGCCAGGGTCGCTACGGCGAGTGGACCATGATCTGCCCGCCGCTCATCGTGGCGCCGGCCGAGGCAGATGAGATCGTCGAGCGCTTCGAGCGCACGCTCGGCGCGCTCGCCGATGCGCTCAAGGCCGAGGGCGCGATCCGCTAGCGCCGGCCGCGGCGCAGGGCTTCGACCCAGGAGGGTTCCCATGCAGTACGCCGATTTCGAGTTCCTGAAATTCGATCGCCGCCCGAACGGCGTGCTGCTCATCACCATCAACCGGCCGGAGAAGCTGAACGCGACCAACGAGACGCTGCATCACGAGCTCGTCGAGATCTGGAAGACGGTCGCCGCGGACGAAGATACCCGCGTCGCCGTCGTCACCGGCGCGGGCCGCGCCTTCTCGGCAGGCGGCGACCTCACCATGGTCGGACGCAACCTCGCCGAGCCGAAGCGCGTGCTCAAGACCGGCACCCAGGCCTGGGACATCGTTTACAACATGCTCGAGTGCCCGAAGCCGATCGTCTCGGCGATCAACGGCGTCGCGGTCGGCGCCGGCCTCGCGGTCGCGCTCACCGCCGACATCAGCATCATCGGCGAAACCGTGCGCTTCACCGACGGTCATGTCCGGCTCGGGGTCGCCGCCGGCGACCATGCGGCGCTGCTCTGGCCGCTGCTCTGCGGCATGGCCAAGGCCAAGTACTACCTGCTCACCGCCGAGTTCATCGACGGCAAGGAAGCCGAACGGATCGGGCTCGTGAGCCTCGCCGTGCCTGACGCCGAGCTCATGAGCCGCGCCTTCGCCGTCGCCGACAAGCTGGCGCTCGGACCGCAGCTCGCGACCGCCTGGACCAAGCGCTGCCTCAACCACTGGTACAAGATGGGCGCGCCGATCTTCGACCTCTCGGTCGCGCTCGAGATGCTGAACTTCTTCGACGACGATGCCAAGGAAGGCGTGCGCGCCGTGCTGGAGAAGCGTACGCCCCGCTTTCCCTCGGCGCCCGAGCGCGGCTGACCTCCGGCCCCGCCACGCGCCATGCAAGTCCCGCACTTCCTTTATCGCAGTGCCCGACGGAACCCGGCGAACCCGCTCTGGCTGCTGCCGGAGCGGCGGATTTCCTATGCCGAGGGAGCGGCGAGACTGGCACGGCTTGCCCATGCCCTCGTCGCCCGCGGCGACCGCTACGACCGCGTAGCCATCCTTTCGGCCAACCGGTTCGAGGCCTACGAGGCCTATCTCGCGGCGATGTCGGCCGGCATGGCGGCGGTGCCGATGAACCCGCGCCTGCATCCCGATGAGCACGGCTTCATGATCGAGGATTCCGGTGCCCGCTTCGTCGTCTACAGCGAGGACTTCCGCGCGCATCTGGCGAAGGTCCGCGGCCGGCTCGGCGGCGTCGCCCATTGGATCGCGATCGGCGCGCCCGGCGAAGATGCGGCGTATGAGAGCTTGCTCGCGACGGGGCCCGACACACCGCCCGAAATTGCGATCGAGCCCGACGATCTCGCCTGGCTCTTCTACACCTCCGGCACCACGGGCAAGCCCAAGGGCGCCATGGAGACGCATCGCAATCTTGTCACCATGACGCAGCAGTTCCTGATCGGCGTGATCCCGGACGTGGCACCGACCGACGTCATGTTTCACGCGGCACCGATCTCGCACGGCACGGCGAGCTGCGGGCTGCCGCATCTCGCGGTCGGCGCGGCGCATGCCTTTCCCTTGAGCCGCAGCTTCGAGCCCGCGCGGATCTTCGAGGCCATCGAGCGCTACCGTGTCACCTCGAGCTTCCTTGCGCCCACCATGATCAACCTGCTGGAGCAGTCGCCGGAGCGGAAACGGTTCGACCTCCGCAGCCTCAAGAATATCGTCTATGGCGGCGGGCCGATGTATGTCGAGCAGTTGAAGGCCGCGCTCGCCGCCTTCGGGCCCGTGTTCGTGCAGATCTACGGCCAGGGCGAAGCGCCGGTCACCTGCGCAGCGCTGCCGAAAGCCGAACATCTTGCCGGTGAGGACCCCGCCAAGTTGGAGCGGCTGGGCTCCGCGGGGCGCGAGATGCCGGGCGTCGAGGTCCGGATCCACGGGCCCGACGATCGGCCGCTCCCGCCCGGACAGATGGGCGAGATCGTGGTGCGTTCGGATCTCGTCATGAAGGGTTACTGGAACCGGCCGGAGGCGACCGCCGAGACGCTCCGCAATGGCTGGCTCCATACCGGCGACGTCGGTTATCTCGACGCGGAAGGCTATCTCTTCATCACCGATCGTATGAAGGACCTCATCATCAGCGGCGGCTCGAACATCTATCCGCGTGAGGTCGAGGAAGTTCTCTGCGCCCATCCTGCCGTGGCGGAGGCTGCCGTGGTCGGCGTGCCCGATGCAAAATGGGGCGAGGCGGTGAAGGCGATCCTGGTGCTGAAGCCAGACCGTAGCGCGAGCGAGGCCGAAATCGTCGAACATTGCCGTGCGCGCATGGCCTCTTACAAGAAGCCGCAATCCGTCGATTTCGTCGAAGCCCTGCCGAAGAGCGCACTCGGCAAGGTGCTGAAGCGGGAGCTGCGCGATCGCTACTGGCAGGGGCTCGACCGCCGCCTGTGAGGCGGAAGCCGGAATCCCACGAGGAGACACAGAGGATGCCGATACCGACAAAAATGCGCGCGATGCTGCTGACCGGCCATGGCGGGCTCGACAAGCTCGTCTATCGCGAGGACGTGCCGGTGCCGGTGCCGGCGCCCAAGCCTGGCGAGGTGCTGATCGAGATCGCCGCCTGCGGCGTCAACAACACCGACCTCAACACCCGCACCGCCTGGTATGCGCCGCAGGTGCGCAGCGGGCTCACGCCCGAGGTCGGCATCAAGGGCATCGACTCCAACGACGGCGGCCAGGCGGCCTGGAACCGGAACCCGCTCAAATTCCCGCGCATCCAGGGCGCCGACGGGGTCGGCCGCATCGTCGCGGTCGGCGAGAGCGTGCCGACATCGCGGATCGGCGAGCGCGTGATCACCGACCCCTGCATGCGCGATCCGAATCGTCCGCCCCGCGCCCGCGGCACCTTCTACATCGGTAGCGAGGTCGACGGTGGCTACGCCGAGTATGCCGCGATCGTTACCGACAACGCCGTCAAGGTCGAGTGCGGCCTCAGCGACACCGAGCTCGCGACCTTCGCCTGCTCCTACTCCACGGCGGAGGAGATGCTGGCCCGCACGCGGCTCGAGCGCGGCGAGACCGTGCTCGTCACCGGCGCCTCCGGCGGCGTCGGCACCGCCACGCTGCAGCTCGCCAAGCGCCGCGGCGCGCGCGTCATCGCGGTCGCCGGCCGCGAAAAGGAACGACGCCTGCGGGAGCTCGGCGCCGATCTCTTCGTGCCGCGCGAGCGCGCCGATCTCGCCGCCGCGGTCACCGAACTCGTCGGCGAGCAGAAGGTCGATGTCGTCATCGACGTGGTCGGCGGCCCGACCTTCACCGACATGCTGCGCGTTCTGCGGCGCGCCGGGCGCTACGCCAGCGCCGGCGCCATCGCCGGGCCTTACGGGGAAATCGATCTCCGCGATCTCGTCTACAAGGACCTCGAGATGCACGGCGTCGCCAATCCCGAGGCGGAGACGATCCGCCGGCTCGTCGGCTACATCGAACGCGGCGAGGTGAAGCCGCTCGTCGACCGCACCTACCCGCTCTCGCAGCTCCGCGAGGCGCACGCCGAGTTCGTGCAGAAGCGGCATATCGGCAAGATCGTCATCACCGTCCGGCCCTAAGGGCAAAGAAAAGGGGGCCGCACGGGCCCCCAGACTGCTGACAAACCCCGTCGATTTTTTGGCGGGTTTGGTTTTGCGGCGGCTGCCCGCGCGCGACGACGGCCGATTACCTCAAGCAGGATCGGAAGCGATGGCGCGGGCGATTTTCTTGATGTTCTGGGCGGCGGCGGCGGGCAGGCACTGGCAGGTGACGGCGATGAGGCCCCCGGGAGCGGGCGTAGCGGTGCTGCTGACCGGCCACGGTGGACCTGACAAGCTCGTCTATCGCGAGGACTGCCTTGCGATCCTGCTCGGGCTTGACCCGAGCATCCATCGCCGTCGAGGGCGCGCGAAAGCCGAAGAAAGTCAAGGCGGTAACCCGAACCGGCGGCACGCCTTCGGGGCGCCTCGAACCTCGGGGACATATCGCGATTGAAGGGACGGCCGGGCGGCGCCTACCATTCGCCGAGGGGAACATCGTCCGGGAAAAGGCTCCCTCGACTCCCTGACCGGGTGCCGCGATCGATCTCGCGGCGGCCGACGCCGGACGATACTCGAATTGCAGTCAGTCAGTGACGACGCGGAACAAGGCAGGCTTCGGTCATCGAAGCGCGCCCGCCATTCGCGTCGAGTGCGCTTGCCAAGGCACCACAACCGGGCACCACAACTGGAGGACAGCATGTCGGATCAAGTGGATAACGCCAATCACGAGGCGAAGAAGGACGCGAACGGCCATATCGACAAGGCCGAGGAGATTCTCGACACGGTGACTCCCGCCGACGTGAACGAGTCGGGGATCCCCGGCGGCGGCAGCGACGCAAGCCGGCTGGAACGCTTCAAGGACGAGGTCGAGGAGGCGTTCGACAAGATCCAGCAGGACATCAACGCCAACCGGATCGCCGCGGCCGATGCGAGGCTTCGCCTTCTGCGAAGGCGGCTGCAGCGGGTCCTGCAGGACGGAAAGAAAAAGGAGAACATGCTGAAGGAGCTGCGCGACATCCGTCGCGCGAAGCGCCGCATCACCCAGGTCGCGATCGCCGCGGCACCGGGATCCGACGGCCCGGTTCGGCGGGCGCTGCGCGCAGCCGTCCAGAGGCGCCGCCAGGCGGCCTGAGGCAAAAAAGGGGGCCGCATGGGCCCCCTTTTCATTTTCGATCGGAAGAGCGCGTTACTGCGCGTTCGCCATGGCCTTGTCCCAGATCGCATGGGTCCAGGCATTCTCCGGCGCCTTGGAGATGACCGGATCGGACTGGCCGGACAGCAGCACATTCACCGTGCGGTCGTAATCCGCCGGGTCGAGCCAGCCGGTGCCCTTGTCGTTGTCGCCGACGAGCTTCGCGATCTCGCCCATCATGCGTTTCTGGTGAAGCTCGGTCTGGGCGCCCGTCGCGTCGTTCTCGAGCACGATTTCGGCCGCCTCGTCGGGATGCTCCACGGCCCAGTCCCAGCCTTCCATCGAGGCCTGGATAAAGCGGGCGAGCTTGTCGACCATTTCCGGATCGGCGAGGTTCTTCTCGAGGGTGTAGAGCCCGTCCTCGAGCGTCGCCACGCCCTGATCCTCGTATTTGAAGACCACGAGCTGATCGGGCGCGAGACCGGCGTCGATCACCTGCCAGTACTCGTTGTAGGTCATGGTGGAGATGCAGTCCGCCTGCTTCTGCAGCAGCGGATCGACGTTGAAGCCCTGCTTCAGCACCGTCACGCCGTCGGCGCCGCCGGTCGTCGGCAGGCCGAGCTTGCTCATCCAGGAGAGGAACGGATATTCGTTGCCGCCGAACCAGACGCCGAGCGTGTGGCCCTTGAAGTCCGCCGGTTCCTTGATGCCGGAATCGGCGCGGCAGGTCAGCATCATGCCGGACTTCTGGAAGGGCTGCGCGATATTGACGAGCGGCACGCCCTTTTCGCGCGTGGCAAGCGCGGACGGCATCCAGTCGACGACCACGTCGGCGCCGCCGCCCGCAATGACCTGGCTCGGATTGATGTCGGGTCCCCCGGGAAGGATTTCGACGTCAAGGCCGACATCTTCGTAGAGCCCCTTGTCTTTCGCGACGTAGTAGCCGGCGAACTGCGACTGCGTCACCCATTTGAGCTGGAGGGTGAGCTTGTCGGCAGCATCCGCGCCGCTGCCCGCACTCGCCAGCGCCGCCGCAAGCGCAGCGACACCGATCAATTTCCGCATGTCGTTCCTCCCTGTTTGTCTTGTTGCCGTCCGTTACCTCCGATAGGAGGGATGCCAGAACGTCAGCCCGCGCTCCAGGAGCGCGAGCGCCCCGTAGAAGACCGATCCCGCGAGCGCCGCGACCGCGATGGTCGCCCATACCATATCCACATTCATGCGCGCGACCTCGACCGAGATGCGGAATCCCATCCCGGCGATCGGCGAGCCGAAGAATTCGGCCACGATCGCGCCGATGAGGGCGAGCGTCGAGTTGATCTTGAGCGCGTTGAAGACGAAGGGCAATGCGCTCGGCAGGCGGAGCTTGAAGAAGGTCTGCCAGTAGCCGGCGCCGTAGGCGCGCATCAGGTCGCGGCTGATGGCGTCGGCCTGACCGAAGCCGGCCAGCGCATTGACCAGCATGGGAAAGAAGGTCATGACGACGATGACCGCCGCCTTCGATTCCCAGTCGAACCCGAACCACATCACCATGATCGGTGCAATTCCCACGATGGGGACGGCGCTCACCAGATTGCCGAGCGGCAGCAGCCCGCGCTGGAAGAATGGCACGCGGTCGATCGCGATGGCGACGAGGAGGCCGAGCCCGGAGCCGATCGCCCACCCCGCGAGCACCGCCTTGAGGAAGGTCTGCCGGAAGTCGTCGGCGAGGATGCCGGCCTGATCGACGAATTTCTGCGCGATCTGGTGCGGCGCCGGCAGCAGGATCTGCGGAATCCCGAAGCCGAGCACGACGATCTCCCAGAGATAGACGAGCCAGAGGCCGAACAGCAGGGGTGCCGCGAGACGCAAAGCGGCGCGTTCTGCGCCGAGCCCGGCGAGCCAGTCCATCGCCATCCAGGCGAGCAGCCCGAGCCCCATGAGAAAGAGCCACAATCCGGAAGCGCCGATCCCGCTCGCCGGATGGACGCCCACCAGCAGCAAAGGCGCGATGCCGCCGCAGGCGAGCGCCAGCAATGCCGCGAGCCCGGCCGGGAACCGGCGGCGCCGCGCGGTCGCGGGCCGGCTGCGCAAGGCGGGAAAGCAGGCCAGCACGGCGAGGGCGAGCGCACCGAGGCCGGCGGCGAGCGCGAGCGGCTCGGCAAACCAGGACATGGATGCGCCACCGCCGTCGATGCCCGCCGGCAGGACCAGCCCGAGCAGCAGCAAGGCCGCCGCGAGCAGCGGGAGCTTTCTCATGGCCGCGCACCCATCTGCCGGAGCACCCATCGCTCGACCATCCCGACCGCCAGCACGAGCAGCGCGCCGAGCAGCGCCGCCATGACGAGCGCCGCCCAGATCTGGGTGGTCTGGCCGAAATAGGAGCCGGACAGCAGCCGCGCGCCCAACCCTGCCTGGGCGCCCGTCGGAAGCTCGCCCACGATCGCGCCGACGAGGCTGATCGCGACCGCCACCTTGAGCGAGGCGAAGAGGAACGGGACCGAGGCGGGCCAGCGCAGCTTCCAGAAGATCTGCGCCGGCGAGGCGTTGTAGGTGCGCATCAGGTCGAGCTGCAGCGGATCGGGCGAACGCAGCCCCTTCACCATGCCGATCGTCACCGGGAAGAAGCAGAGATACATCGAGATGATGGCTTTCGGCACGAGCCCGGTCAGGCCGAGGCTGCCCAGCACCACCACGATCATCGGCGCGATGGCGAGGATGGGAACGGTCTGGGAGGCGATGACCCAGGGCATCAGGCTCTTGTCGAGCACGCGGAGATGCACGATGCCGACCGCAAGCAGGATGCCGAGCAGGCTGCCGAGCGCGAAGCCGAGCAGCGTGCCTGACGCCGTGACCGCCGCGTGATAGACGAGGCTGCGCTTGCTGGTGACGGCCGTCCGGAGCACCGTCTTGTCCAGCTCCCCCGCGATCTGCAACGGCGTCGGCAGCACCGGCCGTTCCATCGACCAGGTCCCGGCCACCAGGTCCCGGGCGCTCCAGGGCGCGCCCGACTGATCGAGCTTCGCGGCGACCTGGGGCGCATTGAGCCAGATCGCAGCGGCGAACCAGAGCAGGAGAATCGCTCCGACGACGGCCGCGACGGGAAGCGCATGGTTGCGGACGAGCCCGCGCCAGCCGGCGTCAGCCGGCGCCGGGGCGAGCGCCCCGACCGCGCTCATCGCGCCTCAGTCCTCATAGGAATGGCCGGTGCGAAGCGCGTCGCGCACCCGGTGCGCGATGGCGAGGAACTCCGGCGTCTCGCGAATGTCGAGCGTGCGCCTTGCCGGCAAGCTCGATTCGATGACCTGCATGATGCGACCGGGGCGCGGGCTCATCACCACGATCCGGCTCGACAGGAACACGGCCTCCGCGATCGAATGCGTCACGAAGATCACGGTCTTCCGCGTCCGCTCCCAGAGGCCGATGAGCTGCTCATTCAGCCGGTCGCGGGTGATCTCGTCGAGCGCGCCGAAAGGCTCGTCCATCAGCAGCAATGCCGGCTCGAAGCTGAGCGCCCGCGCGATGGAGACGCGCTGCTGCATGCCGCCGGAAAGCTGCCAGGGGAACTTCCGCTCGAACCCGGCGAGTCCGACCATCTCGAGATATTTCGCCGCGCGGGTAAGACGCTCGTCCCGGGCGATCCCCATGATCTCGAGCGGCAGGGTCACGTTGCGCGTCACGCTGCGCCAGGCGTAGAGCGCCGGCGACTGGAACACATAGCCATAGGCGCGGGCGAGCCGGGCCTCGCCCGGCGACACGCCGTTGACGGCGATATGGCCCTCGCTCGGCCGTTCGAGATCGGCGATCACGCGCATGAGCGTGGTCTTGCCGCAGCCCGAAGGGCCGATGAAGGAGACGAACTCGCCGCGCTTGACCGAAAGATCGACGCCGGAGAGCGCCACCACGGGCGCATCCGGCGTCGGGAAGATGAGCGAGAGCCCGCGGATGTCGATCGCGGTATCGCCGGCCGGCGCGTCCGACACAACCTTGAGCGTCGGTTTCGTCGGCATGCCGGCGCGGCCCGCGATCGCCGCCTAGCCCGCGGCGGCGGCGTTGGCGCGATCGACCATCGCGCGCAACAACACGTCGCAGCCCGCCGCCAGATCCTCCTTCTTCGCGTCCTCGATCTCGTTGTGGCTGATGCCGTCTTTGCAGGGCACGAACACCATTCCGGTCGGGGCGACGCGGCTCAGATAGACCGCGTCGTGGCCGGCGCCGCTGATGATCGGCCGGCCCTCATAGCCGAGATCCTTCGATGCCTGCGCCACGGCGGCGACGCACTCGTCGGCGAACTTCACCGGCGGCGAGTACCAGATCTCCTTGAACTCGGTATCGAGGCGGCGCTGCTTCGAGATACGTTCCACCTCGGCCTTGAGCTCGGCGCCCATCTTCTCGAGGATCTTCGCGTCGGGATGGCGGAAATCGACGGTGAAGAAGACCCGGCCCGGAATCACGTTCCGCGAGTTCGGCATGTTCTGCAGCATGCCGACGGTGGCGCAGGCATAGGGCAGATTGCTCATGCCGATGCGGTTCACCGCCAGCACCATCTCGCTGGTGCCGACCAAGGCGTCGCGCCGCCGCTCCATCGGCGTCGGTCCCGCATGGGCCTCCATGCCGGTGACGGTGACCTCGTACCAGCGGATGCCCTGCACGCCCTGCACCACGCCGATCGTCTTGTTCTCGGCCTCGAGAATCGGGCCCTGCTCGATATGCGCCTCGAAGAAGGCGCCCACGGGACGCTTGCCGCATTCCTCGGTGCCGGCATAGCCGATCCGCTTCAGCTCCTCGCCCATGGTCTTGCCGTCGACGTCCGCGCGCGACAGGCCGTAATTCACGTCGAAGGCGCCGGCGAACACGCCGGACGCCACCATGGCCGGCGCGAAGCGCGAGCCCTCCTCGTTGGTCCAGACCACGACCTCGACCGGCGCGCCGGTCTCGTAGTTGTAGTCGTTGAGGGTGCGGATCACCTCGAGCCCGGCCATCACGCCGTAGCAGCCGTCGAACTTGCCTCCGGTCGGCTGGGTGTCGATATGGCTGCCGGTCATGATCGGCGGCAGCGAATTGTCGCGCCCCGGGCGGCGGGCGAAGATGTTGCCCATATTGTCCACGCTGACGGTGCAGCCCGCCTCCTTGCACCATTTGACGAAGAGATCCCGCGCATCGCGGTCGAGATCGGTCAGTGCCAGGCGGCAGACGCCGCCCTTCTCGGTCGCCCCGATCTTGGCCAGCTCCATCAGGCTCTCCCAGAGCCGGTCGGCGTTGATGCGGATATTCGTGGTCATTGCCTTCGCGAACCTCTTCTGTTTCCGGCGGGCCCCAGGGCCCGTCCGGCGTCAAATTCCCGGGGCGCATGTTAGTGCAGGGCCGCCGCCTCTGTCGATCCGAGCGAGACGGCCCGCGGAAAGCCTGAGCGCCAGCTATTCCGCGGCCTTCCGCATCGGATTGGCCGGGTGCTGCGTCCAGTTCATATAGGGTTTCCCGGTATCTACCGGCACCATGGCGATGCAATCCGGCACCGGGCAGACATGCATGCAGAGATTGCAGCCCACGCATGATTCGTCGAGCACCTCATAGCGTCGTCCGCCGCCGTTCCTGATCGCGGCGACCGCCTGGTGCGAGGTGTCCTCGCAGGCAATGTGGCAGAGGCCGCATTTGATGCAGAGTGACTGGTCGATGCGCGCAACCGTCTTGTAGTTCATGTTGAGGAACTGCCAGTCGGTCACATTCGGCACGGCGCGGCCCCGGAAATCCTCGATGCGCGCGTAGCCCTTCGCGTCCATCCAGTTGCCGAGGCCGTCGATCATGTCGTCGATGATCTTGAATCCATAATGCATCGCGGCGGTGCAGACCTGCACCGTGCCGGCGGAAAGCGCCACGAATTCCGCCGCGTCCTTCCAGGTGGCGATACCGCCGATGGCGGATATCGGAATGCCCCGGGTTTCCGCGTCCCGCGCGATCTCGGCCACCATGTGAAGCGCAATGGGCTTCACCGCGGGGCCGCAATAGCCGCCGTGGGTCCCCTGGCCGTCCACCGTCGGGGTCGGCGCCATGGCGTCGAGATCGATCGAGGTGATCGAATTGATCGTGTTGATGAGCGAGACCGCGTCGGCCCCGCCCTTCTTCGCGGCACGCGCGGGGCCGAGCACGTTGGTCACGTTCGGGGTCAGCTTCACCAGCACCGGCATGCGCGTATGCTGCTTGCACCAGCGGGTGACCATCTCGACATAGTCCGGCACCTGGCCCACGGCCGAGCCCATGCCGCGTTCCGACATGCCGTGCGGACAGCCGAAATTGAGCTCAACCCCGTCGGCGCCGGTCTCCTCGACCTGCTTCAGGATAAGCGCCCAGGGCTGCTCCTCGCAGGGCACCATGAGAGAGACGACGAGCGCGCGATCCGGCCAGTCGCGCTTCACCTGCTTGATTTCCCGCAGATTGACCGCGAGCGGGCGATCGGTAATGAGCTCGATATTGTTGAAGCCGATCATCTTGTCGGTGTTGTAGTGAAGCGCACCGTAGCGCGAGGCGACATTGACGATCGGCGGATCCTCGCCGAGCGTCTTCCAGACGGCACCACCCCACCCCGCCTTGAAGGCGCGCACCACGTTGTACTCCTTGTCGGTCGGCGGCGCCGAGGCGAGCCAGAAGGGATTGGGCGACCTGATGCCGGCAAACTCGGTGCGAAGATCTGCCATGATTTCCTCCCGCCGCGGCCTAACGCCGCTTCAGATAGAGATCGATCGCATGCGCGGCCTGCTTGCCGTCCTCGACCGCCTGGACGGTGAGGTCGGCACCGCCGCCGATGCAGTCGCCGCCGGCAAAGACGCCGTCGAGCGAGGTCGCGCGTCGCGCATCGACGCGGAGCCTGCCTTTCTCGAGCTCGAGAAGCTGGCCGGCACCCGCCGAGACCGGATCCGGCATGAAGCTCTGGCCGATCGCCTTGAACAGCATGTCGGCCGCAAGGCTGTAGCGCTCGCCGCTGTCCTGCAGCCGGCCTGCGGAATCGAGCGCCGTCGGCTGGAATTCGACCTCCCGGAGACGCCCGTCCGATCCCAGCAGGCGCGTCGGGCGCGCCCAATGCCTGATCCGGACGCCGTTCACCTGCGCGAATTCCTGCTCGTGGCCGGTGGCGCCCATGGTCGCCGGCCCGCGGCGATAGACGATGGTGACATCCTCGGCACCGAGCCGTCTGGTCTGGATCGCAATGTCGATCGCGGTGTTGCCGCCGCCGATCACCACGACCCGGCGGCCGACCGGCAGGATCGACTTGTCCGGCGCCTGCCTCAGCCGCGCGATATAAGCGACCGCATCCTCGACGCCAGCCAGAGCCTCGCCCTCCGCCCGCAAGGCGTTGACCCCGCCGAGACCGAGCCCGAGGAAGACTGCGTCATAGTCGCGGCGCAGCGCCGTCAGGGTGAAATCCCGGCCGAGCGCCTTGCCGGTCCGCAGCTCGATGCCGCCGATCGATAGCAGGAAGCGCAGCTCGTCTTGCGCGAAATCACCGGGCAGCTTGTAGGCGGCGATGCCGTACTAGTTGAGCCCGCCGAGCTTCTCGCGCGCTTCGTGGACGGTGACCGCATGGCCCAGCATGGCGAGCCGGTGTGCGCAGGCAAGGCCCGCCGGCCCGCCGCCCACGACGGCGATGCGCCTGCCGGTGGACGCCTCGCGACGGAACGGCTGCTCGCCGCGAGCGAAGAGATGGTCCGTCGCATGGCGCTGCAGTGCGCCGATATCGACCGGCTTGTCCTCCGCGTGGTTGCGCACGCAGGCCTGCTCGCACAGCACCTCGGTCGGACAGACGCGCGCGCAAGCGCCGCCGAAGATATTCTCTTCGAGGATGGTGATGGCTGCGCCCTTGACGTTGCCGGTCGCGATCTTCCGGATGAAGCCCGGAATGTCGATGCCGGTCGGACAGGCTTCGATGCAGGGCGCATCGTAGCAGAAGTAGCAGCGGCTGCTTTCGATGAAGGCGCGCTTGGCATCGAGCGGCGGCTCGACATCGCCGAAGTTCGCAGCATATTCGTCCGGCGAAAGCCGGCCCGACGCGATGTCCGGTCCTGGGTTGGCCATCCCACTCCCGCCGTTCGGATCGCGCCGGACCGCGATAGGTATTTCGTCCGGGCGCGCGGTCATGATAGTAGTTTCAAACTGACCAATTGGTCAATTTCAATATACGGGACTGGCCATGGCGAGGCGGGCAAACAGGCGCATATCGAAGAAAGCCGTGTCGAAACCGCAAGCCCCGCCGGCGCAAACGCGGCGCGGCCGGCGGCGGCAGGAGAGCGAGGCTAGAATCCTCGCCGCGGCCGAGGAGATTTTCGCCGCGACGGGCTTCGCCGGCGCCACCACGGCAATGATCGCGCGGCGCGCGCGGATCCCGAAGGCCAATCTCCATTACTATTTCGGCACCAAGACGCAGCTCTATCGCCGCGTGCTCGAGCGCATCCTCGAGGCCTGGCTCGCGAGCGGCGACGAGATCCGGCCCGACGCCGATCCGGAGACCGCCTTCACCCACTATATCGCCGCGAAGATCGAGGCGTCGCGCCGGCAACCTCATGCGTCCAGGGTTTTCGCCAACGAGATCCTCCATGGCGCGCCGCAACTCTCCGACTATCTGCGTCGCGAGGTGCGACGCTGGGTCGAGGCCAAGGCCGTCGTGCTCGACGGATGGGCGCGGCGCGGACTGATCGCGCCCGTCGACGCACGGCACCTCTTCTTCGTTCTCTGGGCCGCGACCCAGACCTACGCGGATTTCGAGGCGCAGCTTCGCGCCGTGCTCGGCCGCAAGAGGTTGCGGGCGGCGGACTATCGGGCCGGGGCCGCGCTCATCACGCGGATGATCCTCGCCACCTGCCGCGCCGGGGCGAAATAGCCGACGCCAATCCGTCCTTCCGGCGGCCGCGGTTCCCCGCTACCGTTTCGCCGGCTTCCCCGTTTCGAGCCCGATCGACGATGCTGGATCTTCTGCTGCGCAACGCCAACCTGCCGGACGGACGGCGCGGCATCGACATCGCCGTGCAAGGCGGCCGCATCGTCGAGGTCCGGCCTTCGATCGCCGCTGCCGCCCTGCGGGAGATCGACGCCGGCGGGCGCCTCGTCATCCCGCCCTTCGTCGATGCGCATCTCCATCTCGATTCCGCGTTGATCCTGACGGAAGACCGGCAGAACGAGAGCGGCACGCTGCTCGAGGGCATTTCCCTCTGGGCGGAGCTCAAGCCGCATATCACGGTCGAGGAGATTAAGCGCCGCGCCCTCGCTTTCTGCCGCTGGTCGGTCGCGCGCGGCAATCTCGCGATCCGCAGCCACGTCGACATTTCGGACGAACGGTTGCTCGCCGTCGACGCGCTGATCGAGGTCAAACGCGAGATGGCGCCCTGGATCGATATGCAGCTCGTCGCTTTCCCGCAGGACGGATTCTTCCGCTATCCGCGATCGCGCGAGAACCTGCTGCGCGCCCTCGACAAGGGCGTGGAGGTGGTGGGCGGCATCCCGCATTTCGAGCGCACCATGGCGGAGGGCGCCGCCTCGGTCCGGGCCCTCGCGGAGATCGCGGCGGAACGCGGATTGCGCATCGACATGCATTGCGACGAGAGCGACGACCCGCTGTCGCGCCATGTGGAGACGCTGGCGGCGGAGACCGTGCGGCTCGGGCTGCAGGGTCGCGTCACCGGCTCGCACCTCACCTCGATGCATTCCATGGACAACGCCTACGCATCGAAGCTGATCGCGCTCATCCGCGAGGCGGGTCTCCATGTCGTTGCGAATCCGCTCATCAACGTGACCCTGCAGGGCCGCCACGACAGCTATCCGAAGCGTCGCGGCCTGACGCGGGTGAAGGAGCTGATGGCGGCCGGCGTAAACCTCGCCATGGGCCATGATTGCGCGGTCGATCCGTGGTATCCGCTCGGCAGCCACGATTTGCTCGAGGTCGCCAGCATGGGGCTCCACCTCGCGCAGATGACCGGTGCCGCCGAGATGCGGCGCTGCTTCGAGGCGGTGACG
>CADEFF010000006.1:96294-101659 GCA_902826565.1 uncultured Rhodospirillaceae bacterium
CCCCGGAAGATCATGAGCGTGCCCGCCGTCAGCGGGACCGTCACCACCTGCGCGCTCGTCTCGTCGCCATCCAGCAGCCGCGCAACGCCTTCGTAGTTCTCGTCCCCGGGCCTCCGGATGTTGGGCGCATATTTGAATTCGCCGCCCTGCTCCGCCTGCTGCAGCAGCAGCGTGATCGAGAAATCATTGGAGTCGAAATGCCACTGCTGCTCGCCGCCCTCGCCCATATAGAGGACGTTGATCGCCTGATACTCGTCCTCGAAGCGATAGATCTTCGGCAGCCCGAGGATGCCGGCAAGGAGCTGCGGCATCGCATCCCACCAGTAGAGCCGGCGGATCAGCGCTTCCTCGGGGATGTGCTTGTAGGCGAGGACGCTGAAGCGGCGCCGGACCATGCGCCGCCGCGGATGGCCTTCGGGATAGCGGTCCGCGACCGCGACCGCATCGACATCCGGGTCGAACTCGTAAGGGCTGATCTCGGTGCGGCCCGAATTGGCATGGGGCGCCATCCCCTCCATTTCCTTCGCCATCGCGTCCGCAACCTCGGGCTTCAGGAATCCCGGCAGACAGCAGGAACCTTCCGCCGCCAGCGTCGCGCGTAGGCGTTCGATAAGCGCCTTGCCTTCCGGCCGATCGAGCCGGTCGATCGGGTAGCGCTCGCGGTCGATGAACGCCTCCGGTGCCATTGCTGCAAAGTTCGAATGAGCCATTGTCCCCCTCCTTTGCTTCCGGCTTCCGGCTCGTCAACTTCTGAGGCGGCCGCCGTTCGGATCGTAGACGCTGTCCGCAACCAGGCTGGCCCGGCGGCGGTCGCCGAGAATCTCGACCGCGAGATCGGCCGCGGTGTCGGCGATGTCAGGCGAGACATAGGCGAGCGCCAGGCTCTTGCGCACCGCATGGCCGTAGCCGCCGGACGATACATAACCGACCAGGCGGTCGCCGGCGAAGACCGGCTCGTTGCCGACCGCATCCGCGTCCGCCGCCGCCACCTCGAGCGTCACGAGCCGCCGCCGCAGCCCCGTGTCGCGCGCGCGCAGCAGGGCGTCGCGGCCGATGAAATCGCCGCCCTCGAGCGCGACGAAGCCGCCCATGCCGGCCTCGAAGGGCGTCACGTCCGGCGTGAGGTCGGAGCCGAGGCGCCGGTAGCCCTTCTCCAGCCGGAGGCAGTTCATGGCCCGCACGCCGAAATCGATCAGCGCCCGTTCCGCGCCCGCCGCCTTCAGCAGGTCGTAGGTCGCAAGCATATGCTCGGTCGGGAGATGCAGCTCGTAGCCGAGCTCGCCCGTATAGGCGACGCGCAGCGCGATGACCTTTGCCATGCCGATCTCGATCTCGGCGGCCCCGAAGAAGGGCAGGGCCTCGCCGGAAACATCGGCATCGGTGACGCCCGCGAGGATCTCGCGCGAGCGCGGTCCCGCCAGCGCCAGCACGCCGTAGCGTCCGGTCACTTGCGCAAACCTGACGCCCGTCGAGGGCACCAGATTCTCGAGCCAGCGCGTGTGGGTGTGCTGCGCCGCAGCCGCGCCGAGGATGTAGAAGCGGTCGGCGGCGAGACGCGCGACGGTGAGATCGCCGATGACCCCGCCCGCGCGGTCCAGCATCAGCCGCAGCCCGACGCGCCCGACGCGCGCGGGCACGGGCTTGGCGAAAATGCCATCGAGCCAGGCGGCGGCGCCCGGCCCCTCGACGCTGTATTTCGCGAAGCTCGAAAGATCGAGGAGGCCGGCCGAGCTGCGCACGGCGCGGCATTCCTCGCCCACCGCGTCGAACCAGTTGGCGCGCCGGAAGCTCGGGCGCTCGACACCATCGGCGCCGTTGCGGGCGAACCACATCGGGCGTTCCCATCCGGCGAGCGCGCCATAGACGGCGCCCGCTTCGCGCAGCCGCTCATAGAGCGGGCTGGTCTTGGCCGGGCGCCCGGCCGGCCGCTCCTCCTCGGGATAGGGCACCGAGAAGCGCTTGGCGTAGCATTCATGGACCTTGGCGACGGTATAGCGGCGCGTCGCATAATCGCCGAAGCGGTCCGCATCGAGCGCCGTCAGGTCGACGCTCGGCCGGCCCTCGACGATCCATTCCGCGAGCACGCGCCCCGCCCCGCCGCCCTGCGCGATCCCGGCGGTGAAGCCCGCGGCCGAGAAGAAGTTTCGCGCGCCGCGGACCGGGCCCAGATGCGGCTTCGCGTCCGGCCCGAAGGCGAAGGGCCCGTTGACGATCCGCTTGATGCCGGCCGTCGCCAGCAGCGGCACCCGCTCCGACGCCTTGAGGATTTCATGCTCGATGCGCTCGAGATCGGGCTGGAAGAGCTCCGCGCCGAAGCCTTTCGGCACGCCCTCCACGCCCCAGACACGGTTCCCGGCTTCCCAGGCGCCGCAGAGCAGGCCATTGCCTTCCCGCCGCATGTAGAAAGAGGCGTCGCCGCCGCGGATCGCCGGGAACGGTTCCTTCCGCGCGGCGATCTCGGGGATCGCCTCGGTGACGAGATACTGATGCTCGACCGCGATGATGGGTTGATGGAGCCCCGCCATGGCAGCGACCTCGGCCGCCCAGAAGCCGGCGGCATTCACCACCAGGCCGGCATGAAGCCGCCCGGCCTCGGTGATCACGGTCCAGCTTCCGTCTGCCCGCTGCTCGAGCCCGGTGACGGCGGTGCGCCGCAGGATGGTGGCGCCGGCTTCCTTCGCCGCCGCCGCGAGCGCGTTGGTGGCGCCCGTCGGATCGATCGGGCCGTAATCCGCATCGTAAAGCGCGCCGACGAGGCCTTCGCCCGACATGAAGGGATGCAGCGCGCAGGCTTCCTTCGGCGTGACGAGCGCATAGCCGAGATCGAGCAGGCGGGAGCGGCCCATCTGCATCCGATACTCGTCCATCTGGCCCTGATGGTGGGCGAGGAAGAGGCTGCCGATCCGCTTCATGCCGACGCCGCCGCCGGTCGCCTTGTCGACCTCGCGGTAGGTCTCCATGCTGTATTTCTGGATGCGGGTGAGGTTGTAGAGACCGTGGAAGGTCGTCACATTGCCGGCCGCATGCCAGGTCGAGCCATGGGTGAGCTCGGCCCGCTCGAGCAGCACCACATCCGTCCAGCCGAGCCTGGTGAGCCAATAGAGCAGGCTTGCGCCCACGATGCCGCCGCCGATGACGGCAACGCGGGCGCTCTGCGTGCTTGGACCTCTGCTGCCGTTCGACAGGTCGGTCACGACACGATGTTCCGGCGCCGGATCAGACCGGCACCGCCATGTCCTTCGCCGGCTTGCCGGTCTGGATGGCGGACGGGAAGTAGCGCTTGATCGTCTCCATGGAGACAGCCACCTGCCGCGCCATCGCCTTGGCAAGGTCGTTGGTGATGGTCATGCCGTGGCGCTCGAGCACCGAGGAGCCGGTCTTGAGATAGACCGGCGCGCAGATGCGGATCATCTCCGGCGCGTCATACACGCGGATGAAGCCGCCGGTCGCCTGCGGGTTGTCGATATGGACGTGGAGAGGAATCTTGATCGCCTGGCGCATCGCCGAAAGGATCGAGAAGTCGAGGTCGCGCTGCGTGGCGATCGTGTCGGCGCCCAGGTCCTCCAGCATCTTGAAGGTGACCGGGTTGTTATGGCCGAGATGGGCCGAGGCCATGATCTTGCATTCCGGCGGGATGACGCCGTCGGCGCGCATCTTGTGGGCGAGGATCAGCATGCCCTCGTCCGAGATGAGCAGGCCGCGGCCGCCCATCTTCACGATGCGCTTGATGTCTTCCATCGCATAGACGATCTGCTCCATGCCGCGGGTGCGGAGCGCCGAGGCGTGGCCCCAGACCGTGTCGACGAGCTTCTGCGCGCCGGTGTCGTAGGTGCCGCGCGGCCCGAGCGCGAAGAAGATCTCGATGCCGTATTTGCGGCCGACGTCGAGATAGGCCTGATGCTCCTTGTCGGAGAACCGCATGATGCCCTGCGTCTGGTCGATGCGGTTGATCTTCACGCCGGCTTCTTCCTCGACGACATGGACGAGGGTCTGCACCGCGTCGGCGGAGTTCACCGTCGGCACTTCGATGCGGTAATGCGCGCCGTCCGGGAAGCGGCCCTGGGCGGTCGGACGCGCCCAGTCGTCGCCCTGGGGATAGCCGTGGCGCGCGAGGAAGGCACGCGATTCATGGAACATGGTCTGGGCGGGAGCGGTGTCGGGCATGGCGGAGGTCCTTATGACGGAGGAAGCGTGAAAATCGGGGAGATCGGTTCCGGTCAGAGCTTTCGGCAGGCCGCGTCGAAGGCGGCGAAGCTGGCCTCGAGGTCCTGGTCGGTATGGGCGAGCGAGACGAAGCGGCGATTGCCGGGCAGCACGAAGAAGCCCTGGCGGATCAGCTCCGTATCGAACGCGACGAGCTTCTTGCCGTCGGTCGCCTGGATGTCGCGATAGTCGCGGGGCCCGCCCTTGGCACCGAACAGCAGATGCCACATCGGCCCGTAGCCGACGATGGCGGCGTCGATGCCGTGGCGGGCGAGCAGCTTGCGCAGGCCTTGCCGCAGCGTCTCGCCGATGGCGAAGAGCCGTTCGTAGGTGCCGGGTTTCTCGAGCTCGGCGAGCGTGGCAAGCGCGGCCGCCATGCCGAGCGGGTTTCCGTTGAGCGTGCCGTTCTGATAGACGAAGCCCTCCTGGCCCTTCTTGCCGGGATCGCACTGATCCATGACGTCGGCGCGGCCGCCGACACCGCCGACGGGAAGGCCGCCGCCCAGCACCTTCCCGAAGGTCGAGAGGTCGGGCATGACGCCGAAATGCTCCTGGGCGCCGCCGAGCGCGAGACGCCAGCCGGTCACCACCTCGTCGAAGATCAGGAGGCAGCCGACATCATCGGCGATCTTGCGGAGCCCTGCGAGGAAACCCGGTTGCGGGGAGATGATGCGCTGGATCGGCTCGACGATGATGGCCGCGAGATCGTCGCGATTGGCCTCGGCGATCTGCCGCGCGCAGTCGAGGTCGTTGTAGCGCGCGATCAGCAGCGTGTCGCGCGCGCCCTTCGGGATGCCGCCCGTATCGGGCACGCCCTCGGGAAAATTGGATTCGCGCTTCGGCGCCGTCGAGACCTGGGCATAGTCATGGTGCCCGTGATAGGCGCCCTCGAATTTCATGATCTTCTCGCGGCCGGTGAAGCCGCGGGCAAGCCGCATCGCATGGAAGGTCGCCTCGGAGCCGCTCACCGTGAAGCGCAGCTTCTCGACGCAGGGCACATGGCGCGCGACCTGGGCCGCGAGCTTCACGGCCGGCTCGTTCAGATAGGCGAAGTAGTGCGTGCCCTTGGCGACCTGGTCGATGACCGCCTGCTGCACCGCCGGATGGGCATGGCCCAGCACCATCGCGCCGGAGCCGAGGCAGTAATCGACATACTGGTTGC
>CADEFF010000007.1:0-26567 GCA_902826565.1 uncultured Rhodospirillaceae bacterium
TGCGCTGGAACTTCTCTTTCGACATGGTCGCTATATCCTCACGCTGTCGTTCATCCCGGGCATTTTTTTCGGAACCCGATCCCGTCTCCGGGCTTCTTCCATCGCGTTCTGTTTCGGGCGGCGCCGGTTCGTCTCGGTCACCGGCCGCCGGACTGGAGCGGGTGACGGGAATCGAACCCGCATAGCCAGCTTGGAAGGCTGGAGCTCTACCACTGAGCTACACCCGCATCGCCCGTCCCGGCTTCCGTCCTCTGATGTCGATCTTCCTTGCCGCCGCTACTCCCTGGGCCGGGTCAGGCTGCTGGTGGAGGGGGTAGGATTCGAACCTACGTAGGCTGACGCCAACGGGTTTACAGCCCGTCCCCTTTAGCCACTCGGGCACCCCTCCGCGACGCTCCTGACCGGCAGCGCAACGGAGTCGCGGACTATGAGGATTTACAACACCTTGTCAAACTCAAACAGAAACGCGCCCACTCGTCCGTCCCACACCACAGAGGCGACGGTCGAGGGCGTTTGGAAGTAGCCGAATTGTCGAGAAACAATGTAATCAGGGCCGTGCGTAAACACAAGCCACGATTCCGGCCTCGATCCGAGGCGCGCAGCCCCGCCGAGCGTCCCGCGACGGCCGGCGGCGACCCCAGGCCCGGCGGGGGGCTCTGGCTCTATGGCCAGCATGCCGTTCAGGCCGCCTTGCGCAATCCGAGGCGCCGCGTGCTGCGGCTGCTGGCCGCAGGCGAGGCCGCGGCTCTGCCGGAGGCTGGCCGCCCGGGTCTGCCTCCCATCGAATCGGCCGATCGCGACGGCATCGGCCGGCTCCTGCCGGCGGGTGCCGTGCATCAGGGGGTCGCGGCCCTCGTGGAGCCTTTGCCTTACCACGCCCTCGAAGACCTGCTGGCGGAGCTCGATCCGGCCGCACCGGCGGCGCTCGTCGTGCTGGACCAGGTAAGCGACCCGCAGAATGTCGGCGCCGTGCTGCGCTCGGCCGCCGCTTTTGGGGCCACCGGGTTGATGGTGACCGAGCGCCATGCGGCCCCCGAGACGGGCGCCCTCGCCAAGGCGGCGTCCGGGGCGCTCGAAATCGTGCCGCTGCTCAGGGTCGGCAATCTCGCGCGGGGTCTTGCCGCCCTCAAGGAAGCGGGTTTCTGGTGCATCGGTTTTGCAGCGGAGGCCCGCGAAAGCCTGCCGAAGGCGGCCCTGCCGGAGCGGGCCGCGCTTATCCTCGGCTCCGAGGGCGAAGGTCTCCGGCGTCTGACCCGGGAGAGCTGCGACCTGCTGCTGCGGCTGCCGACGGGCGGCCCGGTCGATCAGCTCAATGTCTCGAACGCCGCGGCCGTGGCGCTCTACGACTGGGCGCGCCGCCGCTAGGCTTCGCGTCCCCCCTCCGCGGCCAGCCGCCGCACCGCAGGAATTTCGCGAGCCCCGGACTGACGTTAGCGGCGCGGCGCGTCCGCGGCAGGACATGCAGCCGCACCGTCACCGCAGGGCCGCGCGCCAAGCTTCGTATAAGGGAGCGGACCCCCAGGTCCTGAAGTCCAAACAACAGGAAAAAATCGCAATGCGCAAAACATTCGGCAACCAGCTCGCCATCGCCCTCGTGGGCGGCCTCGTCGGTTTTGCCGCCGTGCCCGCCCTCGCCGGGAGCGGCGACGCCGCCAAGGATCCGGCCAGGATCGAAGAGATGTTCAAGAAGTTCGATCAGGATGCGAGCGGCGGCATCAGCTTCGACGAGTTCACCGCTCATCGCGGTGAACGGTTCAAGAAGCACGATACGGACAGCGACGGCCAGGTGACGCTCGAGGAATTCACGGCGGACGCCTCCGCCGACAAGCTCGAGCGACGCAAGGAACGCTTCGCCAAGATGGATGCGAACGGCGATGGCGTGTTGACTCTGGAAGACGGCGAGACGCGGTCGCGCGACTACTTTGCCAAGATCGACAGCAGCGGCGACGGCAACGTGACCCTCGCGGAATTCACCGCGGCGGCCGAGGCTCATCACAAGAAGGACGCGACCACCACGCAGTAGCGCCGCGTCGATCCGGTCCTGATTTCAGAAGCTCGGCGGCGAGTTGGCGGACACGACCACGCACTCCTCGTCGCCGAGATTCCGGAAGCGGTGCGGCAGCCGGCTGTCGAAGTAATAGGCGTCTCCGGGCCCGAGAAGCTGGCGCTCGGAGCCCACCACCACCTCCAGAGACCCCTGAATCACCACAGCGCCTTCTTCCGCGTCGTGCCGCAGCATCGCGCTGCCGGTGTCCGCGCCGACCGCGTAGCGCTCATGGAGGATCTGCATCGCGCGCCCGGCCATGTCGCGCCCGACCTGCCGGTACGAGATGCGCCCGCCGCCGATCTCCACCAGATCCTTGGCCCGGAAGAAGAACTGCGGACGCGCCGTCGGGCGGTCGGCGAAGAATTCCGAGAGCGACAGCGGCAGCCCGTCCAGGATCTTCTTGAGCAAGCCGACCGAGGGGCTCGTGCGGTTCTGCTCGATCAGGGAAATGATCGCGTTCGACACGCCAGCGCGTTTGGCGAGCTCGCGCTGCGACAACCCCTGGGTTTCGCGCAGCCCGCGCAGCCGCCGGCCGATATCGAAATCGCTGGGCGCCATGGCCTTCCTCCGTCCCCCTGTGCGTTAAGGTGATAAGTATATTTAACATGAGCTCGTCGATTTGGGCAATTCAGCCACTCACGAAGCGGATTTGTTGATTTTCTTAATCATGGTAGAGTTCGTGCGTTCCTCTTCCTCCAGCGCGCGAGATCCCGCCATGTCCGTCACGACCACCAACGATTTCGACGCCTCGCCGAACAGCCTCGAAGCCTTCTGGATGCCCTTCTCGGCGAACCGGCAGTTCAAGCAGGCGCCGCGCCTGCTGGTGTCCGCCAAGGACATGCACTACCAGACCCATGACGGCCGCCAGATCCTCGACGGCACCGCCGGTCTCTGGTGCGTCAATGCCGGCCATGGCCGCAAGGAGATCACCGAGGCGGTCGCCGCGCAGATCGGCAAGCTCGACTACGCGCCCGCCTTCCAGATGGGCCACCCGCTCGCCTTCCGCTTCGCCTCGCAGCTCACGGCGATGCTGCCGGACTTCGACCATGTGTTCTTCACCAACTCCGGTTCGGAATCGGTCGATACGGCGCTCAAGATCGCGCTCGCCTATCAGCGCACGATCGGCCAGGGCAGCCGCACCCGCCTCATCGGTCGCGAGCGCGGCTATCACGGCGTCGGCTTCGGCGGCATCTCGGTCGGCGGCATCGTCTCCAACCGCAAGTTCTTCGGCCCGCTGCTGGCCGGCGTCGATCACCTTCCGCATACGCACGGCGTGCCGGGCAACAGCTTCGCGAAGGGCCAGCCGGCGAACGGCGCGGAACTCGCCGACAACCTCGAGCGCATCGTCGCGCTGCACGACCCCTCCACCATCGCGGCCGTGATCGTGGAGCCCGTTGCGGGCTCGACCGGCGTGCTGATTCCGCCCAAGGGCTATCTGCAGAAGCTCCGCCAGATCTGCGACAAGCACGGCATTCTGCTTATTTTCGACGAGGTCATCACCGGCTTCGGCCGTCTCGGCGCGAGCTTCGCCACCGAATACTTCGGCGTGGTGCCCGACATGATCACTTGCGCGAAGGGCCTGACCAACGGCGCCGTGCCGATGGGCTGCGTCTTCGCCCGCAAAGGCATCTACGACGCCTTCATGAGCGCCCCGGAGAACACCATCGAGCTGTTCCACGGCTATACCTATTCGGCCCATCCCGTCGCCTGCGCAGCCGGTCTCGCGACCCTCGAGATCTACAAGCGCGAGGGCCTCTTCGAGAACGCGGCGGAACTCGCCCCCTACTGGGAAGACGCGGTGCATTCCCTGAAGGGCACCAAGAACGTCATCGACCTGCGCAACCTCGGGCTGGTCTGCGGTATCGAGCTCGAGCCGATCGCCGGCAAGCCGACCGCGCGCGCCTTCGATGCCTTCCTGCAATGCTACGAGAAGGGCCTCCTGATCCGCACCACTGCGGACATCATCGCGCTCTCGCCGCCGCTGATCGCGAAGAAGACGCATATCGACCAGATTTTCGATACGCTCGGCGGCGTGCTGAAGACGCTGAACTAGCTTTCGGCTAGGATATGACAGGCAGGGCCGGGCTGGCCCCGTTCATCGGGGCCGGCTGGCTCTGGCCAGGGAGACCGGGAACCGCGTTTCAACGCCGAAGCGCATCACCCGACGGGACGGGGTCAGGATTGCTGCCGGCGCCATCGCCTCGAACGGGGCCGATCGGAATGCCGGCAAACGGGAAATGTCGGAAGATTGCGAGGCCGGGACCGAGAGGGTCGCCGGCTGCGTCATCGTGGGAGCCATGTGGGAGTAAATCATGCTGATCGGTGTGCCTAAGGAGATCAAGGTCCATGAGTATCGCGTCGGCCTCGTGCCGGCCGGTGTGCGCGAGCTCGTGCACAATGGTCACAAGGTGCTGGTGCAGGCCGGCGCCGGGGCCGGCATCGGCTTCGACGACGAGGCCTACAAGAAGGCCGGCGCGTCGATCGCGAAGAATGCGGCCGAAGTGTTCGCCAAGGCCGACATGATCGTGAAGGTGAAGGAACCGCAGGCGAATGAATGCAGGATGCTGCGGAAGGGCCAGGTGCTCTTCACCTACCTCCATCTGGCGCCGGATCCGGAGCAGACCAAGGGGTTGATCAAGTCGGGAGCGACGGCGATCGCCTACGAGACCGTCACCAGCGACCGCGGCGGCCTGCCGCTGCTAGCACCCATGAGCGAGGTCGCGGGCCGCATGTCGATCCAGGTCGGTGCCTTCTACCTGCAGAAGGAGCCCGGCGGATCGGGCGTGCTGCTGGGCGGCGTGCCGGGCGTGCTTCCGGCGAAGGTCACCGTCATCGGCGGCGGCGTGTCGGGAACCCATGCGGCGCAGATGGCGGCGGGGCTCGGCGCCGACGTCACCATCCTCGACCGCTCGATCGACCGGATGCGCCAGCTCGACGACATCTTCGGCGGGCGGGTGAAGACGGCCTATTCGACCGTCGATGCGATCGAGAGCCACGTCGTCGAGTCCGACCTCGTGATCGGCGCCGTGCTGGTCCCCGGCGCGGCCGCGCCGAAGCTCGTCACCCGCAAGATGATCAAGCGCATGCGCCCCGGTTCCGTGCTGGTGGACATCGCGATCGACCAGGGCGGCTGCTTCGAGACCTCGAAGGCGACGACCCATTCCAATCCGACCTTCGTGGTGGATGGCGTGGTGCACTACTGCGTTGCCAACATGCCCGGCGCCGTCGCGCGCACCTCGACCTTCGCGCTCAACAACGCGACCCTGCCCTTCACCATGGCGCTCGCCAACAAGGGCTACAAGGCGGCGCTCGCGGCCGACAAGCATCTGCTGAACGGCCTCAACGTCCATGAAGGCATGCTGACCTACAAGGCGGTGTCGGACGCGCTCAAGCTGAAGTTCACCCCGTCGCAGAAGGCGCTCGGGATCTGAACGCGGTCACATAGACCGAGACGCAAGAGGGCCTCGTGCGATGGACGGGGCCCTTTTCGTTTCCGCCTATCGGAGAAGCTCGCGCGCGATGATGTTGCGCTGGATTTCCGAGGAGCCCTCGAAAATCCGCAGGATGCGCGCATCGCGGGCGTAGCGTTCGAGCGGCAAGGCGCGGCTATAGCCGTAACCGCCATGGATCTGCAGGGCGGCGTCGGTCACGCGCCCCGCCATCTCCGACGCATAGAGCTTGGCCACCGCCGCCTCGCGCGCGAAACGATGGCCGGAATCGCGGGCGAGCGCCGCGCGCCAGGTGAGCAGCCGCGCCGCCTCGAGCTCCGCATGCATGTCGGCCAGCATCCATTGCAGCCCCTGGAGATCGGCGATCGGCCGGCCGCCCACCTGGCGCTGCTTCGCCCAGTCGCGGGCCGCTTCGAAGGCGGCGCCGGCGATGCCGAGCGCCATCGAGGCGATTTCCACCCGGCCCCGGTCGAGCACGGCCATCGCGGTCTTGAATCCGCTGCCGGCGGGGCCGAGGAGCGCATCGGCCGGGAGGCGGCAATCGAAGCCGAGCTCGAAGACCGGCGCACCCTTGAGACCCATGGTGCGCTCCGCGGCGCCCTTCCGGAAGCCGGGTGCGTCGCGCCCCACGAGGAAGGCCGAGAGGCCGCGTGCGCCGGCCGCAGGGTCGGTTCTGGCGAACACCACAAGGAAATCGGCGAAGCCGCCATTGGTGATCCATTGCTTCGTGCCGGTGAGGTGCCAGCCGCCCTCGACCGCCTCGCCGCGCGTCGTCATGTCGGTCGGGTTGGAGCCGGCCTGGGGCTCCGACAGGGCGAAGGCGCCGAGCGCCCGTCCTTCGGCAGCGGCGGGCAGCCACTGCGCTTTCTGCGCGTCGGTGCCGGCAATCGCGATCGCATCGGTCGCGAGGTAGTGCGCCGTCATCGCCGAGGCGGTCGCCGCGCAGGCGCCCGCGACGCGCTCCACCACGAGACTGATGCCGAGGCTGCTGGCGCCTGCCCCGCCCTCTTCCTCGCGAAGATTGAGCCCGAGGAAGCCGAGCTTGCCGAGCTCGGCCAGGTTATCGCCGACGAAGCTCGCGGCTTCGTCATGCGCAGCCGCGCGCGGCGCCAGCAAGTCGCGCGCGACGCGCGCCGCCGTCTCCTCGAGCGCGCGCTCCTCCTCTCCGATCGTGAAGTCCATCGGCGCCTCCTGCCGTCATGCCTTGATCAGGCGATCGGCGTGAGCCTGCCCTCGACCGCCATCTGTCGCAGCTCGACCTTGCGGATTTTTCCGCTCGCGGTCAGCGGAAATCGCTCGACCGAGAAAACCCGCGCCGGCGCCTTGAACCTGGCGAGGCGCTCGCTGCAATAGGCGACGACCTCCCGGGCCTGCGGCACCGGCTCCTGCCGGAAGCGGAGCGCCGCCGCGACGATCTCGCCGTAATAGTCGTCCGGCACGCCGAAGACCGCGGCCTCGGCGATGCCGGGATGGGTCTCCAGCACCTGCTCGATCTCCGCCGGATAGATGTTCTCGCCGCCGCGGATGATCATGTCGCGAAGCCGCCCGCCGGCGATAACCACGCGCCCGGCCGGGGTGAGATAGCCGAGGTCGCCGGTCTTGAGCCAGCCCTCCGCATCGATGGTCTCGGCAGTCGCTTCCGGTTGGTCGTAATAGCCGACCATAATCATGGGACCCCGCGCCTCGATCTGCCCGATGTCGCCGGCAGGGAGGGCGGCGCCGGTCTGCGAATCGGTGATCCGCACCTCGCAGCCCGGCAATGGCAGGCCCGACGTGGCGAAGCGCTCCGGATCGTCGAACGAAGGACAGGAGATCAGTGTCGCCGATTCCGTTTGCCCATAGACGTTGACCACGCCCGGGATCGGAAAGGCGCGCGCGCATTCCGCGAGCATCTCGGGATTGGCATCGGCGCCGCCGCAGCTTCCCGCGCGGAGCGAGGAGAGGTCGTATTGCGAGCGCGCCGGATGGCGCAGCATGGCGAGATAGGCCGTCGGCACGCCGGACATGATCGCGCAACGCTCGTTCTGGATCGTCTGGAACATGAGCTCCGGATCGAAGGACGGCACGCCGACATAGGTCGCGCCGCTCTGCAGCGCGCCCAGCACGCCCATGATGCAGCCCGCGCAATGGAACAGCGGGATCATCGAGGTGTAGCGATCGCCCGGCCGGAAGCCGATGCGCTGCGCGCTGCCCCAGGAGTCGACGAGCATGGCGCGATGCGTCAGCAGCGCACCCTTCGGCCGGCCGGTGGTACCGGAGGTATAGAGGAGCCCCGCGACGGCGGAGGCCGAAACCTCCGGCAGAGGGTCCTGCCGCGCGCGACCCGCCTCGATCAGCCGGCGATGGCCGGCGAAACCGCGCTCGCCCTCGCCGAACGGGACGATATGGCGGCAGGTCGCAAGCTCGGCGGCGAGCGCCGCGGCCATGCCGAGATAGTCGTGCGAGCGGAAGCCCGGCGAGAGAAACAGCGCTTTCGAATGCGACTGATCCAGCGCATAGCGCAGCTCCTCGCCGCGATAATGCGTGTTGAGCGGCACATAGACCCCGCCGAGCTTGGCGACGGCGAGCTGGAGGATCAGCCATTCGACGCGGTTCTCGGCGATGACGGCGACGTGGTCGCCGGCGCCGAGCCCGAGCCCGATCAGGCCGCGCGCCAGCGCATCGCTCTCCTCGTGCCACTCTGCGAAGCTGCGCCGTTCGCCGCTGGCGGGGAAGACAAGGGCCGGCTGATCGGGTCGCTCGCGGGCCTGGTGGGCAAGGACGGCTTGCAATGTCGCGAACGGCGTCAGTGCCGCTTCGCCGGAATCCGGTTTGGTCATCTTGTCGCTGTGCGGAGGTCGAACCAGAGATGGGCAAGCGTATTGACGGCGAACCCGATGAACATCAGCCCGGTCGCCCGCAGAAACCAGACTTCATGCGTGGCATAGAAGCGCCGCAGCGCGCCGATGCCGATGACCCAGATCAGGATCAGGTCGGCGGCTGCGCAACCCACGATGCAGGTTGCGAGGAACAGCGGGAGGTTCGATGCCGTCACCGCCTCGAGACGCCCGGCCAGGAGCGCGGTGAAGACGGCGAGCGTCACCGGGTAGCTCTTCGGATTGGAGACGCCGAAAATCAGCCCGCGCAGATAGGGCCGTTTCACCACGAGGCGCGGGCCGCCCTGCGCATGCGGCTTCGCCAGCAGCGAACGGATGCCGAGCCAGAGCAGATAGAGGCCGCAGAAGAGCGCCAGGGCCTGGAAGAGCCAGGGCGAGACGAGGTTGGCGCCGACCAACGCCACCAGTGCCAGCAGCGCCCAGACGAGATCGCCGAGGATATGGCCGAACAGGAACTGCGCGCCCGCCCAGCGTCCCTGCGCCGCGCCGATGGAAAGCACCGCGAGCACCGCCGGCCCCGGCGTGATGACCACGATGAACATCGCCATCGCGACCGAGAACAGAAGCGTCGCATCCATGGCCACGATGCGCCCTAGGCCGCCGTCAGCAGCTCGGTCGCAAGGCGCTCGAGCTCGGCTTCGTCGAAGGCACGGCAATTGGCGTCCCGCATCGGCTTGTTTTCCGCCGCAAGCGTGACCGCGACGAGCCGCTTCACGTCGCCTGCACCGAGACCGTCCTTGGCGAGCGAGATGGCGAGCCCGACCTTGCGCAGGAAGCGGTCGAAGGCGGGCGCGAGATCGGCGGCGATGTCCGCCATGCCGCGCCCTTCGCTCGGCACGCCCATGGCGGTCGCCACCGCGGCGTGGCGCTCCGGTGCGGCTTCCGCATTCATCGCGAGGGCGGCGCGGAGGCATAGTCCGACGGCGCGCCCGTGATGCACATGGCCGACCGCGCCCAGCGCGTGACCCATAGCATGGGCAATGCCGGTCCCGGAATTGTCGATGCCGATGCCGGCGGCTGCGGCGGCGATCTGCACCGCGCCGCGCGCATCGAGATCGTCCGGATGCCGGATCGCACGCTCGAGATTGCCGGCGACGAGGCGGATCGCCTGCAGGCAGATCGCGTCGTTCATCGGGTTGGCCCGCCGGATCGTGCAGGCCTCGATGGCATGGACGAGCGCATCGATGCCGGTGGCTGCCGTCAGGTGCGTCGGCAGTCCGGTCGTGAGCGCCGGATCGAGCAGCGCCAGATCGGCGCGCAGCTCGTCGCCCCAGGCCCAGACTTTCTCGTCGCGGTCGTTGGTGAAGACCGAGACACGCGTCGTCTCCGAGCCGGTACCGGCTGTCGTCGGCACGCAGATGCGCGGCAGGCCGCGCGGCGGCAACGGGTTCTTCGCGAGCTCGTAATGCTCGGCCTCGCGTCCTTCGGGCACGATCGCCGCGGCGAGTTTCGCGACATCGAGCGTCGAGCCGCCCCCGAGGCCGACGACGCATCGGGCGCCAGCCTTGCGCGCCGCTTCGACCGCGCCATCCACCTGCAGCGCGAGCGGATCGCTGCGGATGTCGGCAAAGAGCGCCACCGTCGATCCGCCTTTGGCGAGCGCGGCCGTCGCCTGCTCGACCAACGCCGGCAAGGCAGGATCGGCAATCAACAGAACGGACGCGCCGTCGCCGGCAAGCCGCGCCACATCGCCCGCCAGCTTGCCGAGGCGGCCGGCGCCGAAGGCGACGGGCGTGGTGGGGCCATAGGCGAAACCGGGGAGGCTCATCGGCAGCGGGCTTTCCGAACCATGCGTGCGGCGCGTAGATAGCCATAGCTTTCGGCCAAAGTCGCGGGCAAATTGGCGCACCGAACCGGGTGCGAGGGGGCCGCCTTCGATGAAGATCACCGCCGTTCGGATCAGCCATCACCGCCTCGCCTTCGACCCGCCGTTCCATGCGAGCTGGGACAGCCGGCCGCGCAAGCATTGGGACGCGACCATCGTTCGCGTCGACTCCGACAGCGGCCACACCGGCATCGGCTCCGGCGACCTCATGCTCGGCTTTGCCGGCCACGAGAGCCTCTTCGTCGGCCAGGACCCGCTGGCGCTGGAGCGCCACAACCGGGTGATCGCGAATCTGAGCTTTCACTATGGCCGCTGCTGGCCGCTCGACGTCGCGCTGTGGGATCTCGCCGGCAAGATCCTGGGACAGCCCTGCTGGCAGATGCTGGGGGGACGGAGCAACCGCATCCGTGCCTACGCCTCCTCCGGCACGCTGCGCGATCCGGCACGCATGGCGGACGCGGCAACCGCTTACCTCGCGCAGGGCTTCCCGGCGATGAAGATCCGCTTTCACCGCGGCGACTGGCGCGACGATATCCGCGCACTGGAGGCGGTACGGAAGGCGGTCGGAAACAAGCTCGCCCTCATGGTCGATTGCAATCAGGGCTGGCGCATGCCCTGGGACGTGGCGCCGCCCTGGTCCCTGAAGGACGCGGTCACCGTGGCGCGCGAGCTGGAGAAGCTCGAGGTCTACTGGATGGAGGAGCCGCTCCATCGCGGCGACTATGACGGCATGGCCGCGCTGCGGCAGATGACCGGCGTGCGCATTGCCGGCGGCGAGATGACCCGCGAGCTGCATGAGTTCCGGACCCTCATCCAGCGGGGCTGTCTCGATGTGCTGCAACCGGATGTCGTGCTGGTCGGCGGCATTGCCGGCCTGAAGCAGGTCGGCGAGATGGCGCTCGCGCACAATCTCGTCTTCACGCCCCACACCTGGGGGAACGGGATCGGCCTCATCGCCAACGCGCATCTCGTGGCGGGCGCGACCGGCTGCCCCTTCCTCGAATTTCCCTACGATCCGCCCGAATGGGATTTCGATCGCCGCGACTACATGCTGGCGGAACCGGTCCGGGTCGATGCGGAAGGGTGGATCGAGCTCTCCGACAGGCCGGGCCTCGGCATCGAGCTCGACGAGACGAGGCTTGCCGCGACCCTGCAACGCTGAAAAATCAACGGCCGCGCTTTGGGGGCGCGGCCGGTCGGCAGGACGGGACGGAGAAGGAGCGAGGTCGGATCAGGCGGCCTCTTCGGAACGGGCGACAAAGCCGATCTGGCTGTTCCAGAAGCGCTCGAGCTTGAGGAGCTGCTTGTTCGACTGCTCGAGCGGCGAGATCTCGGTGCCGAGCGACGAGATATGGCGGTCATACATGGTCTGCATCTTTGCCCGTACCGCAAGCGCCTTGTCCGACAGGCGGACATTCTGCGCGCGGCGATCGTGGCGGGAACGCTCCTGGATCAGATAGCCGTTCTCCACCATCTTCTTGACGTTGTAGGACACATTCGAGCCCAGATAGTAGCCGCGCTGGGTCAACTCGCCGATGGTGAGCTCGTCGGCGCCGATATTGAACAAAATCATGGCCTGAACGTTGCTCAGATCGCGGACGCCGTGCCGGTCCAGCTCGGCCTTGACGACCTCAAGGCACTGCCGGTGAAGGCGCTCCACGAGCGCGATGGTCGTGAGGTAGCTGTTCACCACTGCCAGAGACTCCTTGGAGGCCGGAGGAAATGCCGGAACAGGGACCGGATAGCACGGCTTTCGTTAACAGTCGGTTGATCCGCGGCGACCCGATGGTCCGGACTATTGAATAGACAGGGGAATCCACGCAAAATATACAGGCGGAGGGGTTCGGCGCCGAGGGCGCTCAACAGAATGGGGAGAGAGGCTATAGAATGGGGAAAGAGGCTATGAAGCTCAGCCTGAGGCTGGGATTGGTCGCGGCTGTGGGCCTTATGGGCGTGGCATTGGCCGGTACGCCTGCCATGGCCGATTTCCAGATTTGCAACAAGACGAAGGAATCCGTGTCGGTTTCCGTGGGCTATCGGGAAAGCGGCGACTGGATCTCCGAGGGCTGGTGGAACATCGACACCGGCGACTGCGCGACGGTCTATGCGAAGAAGCTGTCCGAGGTGAAATACTACGTCTACGGCGAGAGCGAGAATCTCATCTGGGACGGCGACTACACCTTCTGCGTTGTCGACGACGAGTACACGATCGTCGGCGATAGCGACTGCAAGAAGCGCGGATACCAGCCGCAGGGCTTCATGGAGGTCGATGTCGGCGACAATACGAGCTTCACCTTCAATCTGCTGGATTCGGGCGAGTAGCCCCGGTATCGAACGACAGGGTCCAGAGTCGGCAGCGCGGGACGGTCTTGACAAGACCGCCCGCTCTCGCTCTATATCCCTCACGCGCCGATTTGAGCCTCAGCTTGCGGGCGCGATACAAATGCAGCTAAAGCGACGGTTCTGCCGAACCGCCCAGCTTTCGCTGCGGCGGTTTTTCGTTTGGGACTGGTCCCCCTGCCCGCATGGCGAACGGACCCGCGGAGATTTGAGGGGCAGCTTGCGCCGCGTCATCAAACGCTAAAGCGTCGAACCGTCGTCGCCCCCGACACGCCAGTGTAAGGAGGGCCGACATGGCCAAGAGCTACAAGGAAGACTTCATCGCCGCGCAGCAGCGTCTCGCCCACAACCCGGCGGAGGCGCTGAGCACCATCCGTGTCGAGACGGTGCAGGCGCGCGGGCTCGCGAGCGAGGCGCGCCTGCGCGATTTCCGGCTGGTGCTGGACGAGCCGGAGGCGTTCGGCGGCAGCGACCGCGGGCCGAGCCCCGTCGAGCTGGTGCTGGCCGCTCTCGGGGCTGCCCAGGAGATCACTTACCGGCTCTATGCGGACACGCTCGGCATCCCGCTGCGATCCGTTTCGGTCCGGCTCGAAGGCCGCATCGACCATCGCGGCTTCTTCGCGGTGAAGGATGGCGTCAGGCCCGGATTTCGCGACGTGCGGGCGGTCGTCGCCATCGACAGCCCCGCTTCGGCCGAGGATATCGACCGCCTCAAGGCGACGGTTGACCGCCACTGCCCGGTGCTGGACATTCTTCGCAATGTGACGCCCGTTCAGGTCGGGGTCCAGCAAACCAACAGCGCACTCGCACCGGCGGCGGCGCCCGCCGGCCGAGCGGCTTGAAGGAGAAACAGGAATGACCCTCAAGAGCAAGAATCCGGAAACCCTCGTGCTGCATGCGGGCTACCGCTCGGACCCGACCACCAACGCCGTCGCCGTCCCGATCTATCAAACGACTTCCTATCAATTCAACAGCACCGAGCACGCCGCGAACCTGTTCGGGCTGAAGGAATTCGGGAACATCTATACCCGGATCATGAATCCGACGACGGCGGTGCTCGAGGAACGCATGGCGGCGCTCGAAGGCGGCGTGGCGGCCCTGGCGCTCGCCTCCGGCCAGGCGGCCTCGGCCTTCGCGCTGCAGAACATCGCGCGCGTCGGCGACAACGTGGTGACCTCGACCGACCTCTATGGCGGCACCTGGAACCTTTTCAACAACACATTCAAGGACCAGGGCATCGAGGTGCGGTTCGTCGATCCGGCGGATCCGGAGAATTTCCGCCGCGCGACCGATTCCAAGACGCGCGCCTATTACGCCGAGACCTTGCCGAACCCGAAGCTCGCCGTCTTCCCGATCAAGGAGGTCGCCGATATCGGCCGGTCTCTGGGCGTGCCGCTCGTCATGGACAACACGGCCTCGCCGGTGATCTGCAGGCCCTTCGACCACGGCGCCGCTATCATCGTCTATTCGACGACCAAATATATCGGCGGGCACGGCACCTCGATCGGGGGCGTGCTGATCGACGGCGGCAATTTCGACTGGGAGAAGCATGCCGAACGCTTCCCGTCCCTCAACACGCCGGATCCGAGCTATCACGGCGCCGTCTGGACCGAGGCGGTGAAGCCGCTGGGGCCGATCGCCTACATCATCAAGGCGCGGGTCACGTTGTTGCGCGATCTGGGATCGGCCATGAGTCCCTTCAACGCCTTCCAGTTCATCCAGGGGCTCGAAACCTTGCCGCTGCGCATGCGGCAGCACTGCCAGAACGCGATCGCGGTGGTCGATTATCTGAAGAAGCATCCGGCCATCACCAAGATCTACTTCCCCGGCGTGCAGACCGGCGAGACGAAGCGGCGCGCCGACGCCTATCTGAAGGGCGGCTATGGCGCGATGATCGGCTTCGAGCTCAAGGGCGGTGCGGAAGCAGGGCGGAAGTTCATCGACGCGCTGCAGCTCTTCTACCATGTCGCCAATATCGGCGACACGCGCAGCCTCGCGATCCATCCCGCGTCGACGACCCACTCCCAGCTTTCGCCCGAGGAGCAGCTCGCGACCGGCGTCAATCCGAACTATGTGCGGCTCGCGGTCGGCATCGAGCACCCGGACGACATCCTCGCCGATCTCGATCAGGCATTGGGCGCGGCGACGGGCGCCAAGCGCGCGGCCGAGTAAGCCACAAGCTTCCCACTCCCGGGCGGGGGCAATCCGGTTGAGCGACCGGGCGCCTCCGCCTATCATCCCGTGCCATGATCCGCGTGGTTTTCACGCCAAATCTGCGTCGCCATCTGGCGACGCCGGAAGCGACTGTCGCGGCCGTTACGGTCGCGGCGGCGCTCGATCAGGTCTTCACGGGCAACGCGCGGCTCCGCGGCTACATCCTTGACGACCAGGGGCGGCTGCGAAAGCATGTCGCGCTTTTCAGGAACGGCGACAAGGTCGATCTCGGCGAGCCGCTCGCCGCGGGCGACGAGCTCTATGTGATGCAGGCATTGTCCGGAGGCTAGCAATGGGCGACGCGGTTCTGGTTTCGACGCGGAAAGGGTTGTTCACCCTGCGGCGCTCCGGCAAGCGGTGGAAGGTCGGCGGCAGCGCCTTCCTCGGCGATCCGCTCAGCATCGCCATGCACGATCCGCGCGACGGACGTCTCTATGCGGCCCTCAATCTCGGTCATTTCGGGCCGAAGCTGCAGGTTTCCATCGACCAGGGCCGCAAATGGCGCGAGCTGCCGGCGCCGGCCTTTCCGAAATCCGACGCGAAGGATGCGCCGAGCGTGCTGCAGATCTGGGCGCTCGAGCCGGGCGCCCCGGCGGAGCCCGGCCGCCTCTGGGCCGGCACCATCGGCGGCGGCCTGTTCCGCTCGGACGATTCCGGCGAGAGCTGGTCGCTCGTGGAATCGCTCTGGACCGTGCCCGGCCGCGAGAAATGGTTCGGCGGCGGCAATGACGCCCCCGGTATTCATTCGATCTGCATCCACCCCGGCGATCCGAAGCGGATGGCCGTCGCGATTTCCTTGGGCGGCGTCTGGGTGAGCGAGGATGGCGGTGCGAGCTGGGCGCCACGCACGAAGGGCATGATCGCGACCTACATGCCGCCCGAGCTGCGCGAGGATCCTTCCTCTCAGGATCCGCACCGGCTGGTGCAATGCGCGGCCGATCCCGATGCCTTCTGGGTGCAGCATCACAATGGCGTCTTCCGCTCGACCGATCGCGGACGGCGCTGGCGCAATGTGAAGACGGTGAAGCCCTCGGTCTTCGGATTTGCCGTCGCCGTCGATCCGAAGGACCCCGATCGCGCCTGGTTCGTGCCCGCCATCAAGGACGAGCGGCGCATTCCGGTCGATGGCGCGATGGTGGTCGCACGCACGACCGACGGCGGGAAGAGCTTCCGCACGATGAAGCGCGGCCTGCCCCAGAAGAACGCCTACGACCTCGTCTATCGCCACGGCCTCGCCATCGACGAAGAGGGCGAATGGCTCGCCATGGGCTCGACCAGCGGCCATCTCTGGTTTTCCGGCGATCACGGCGAAAGCTGGGACATGGTGGAGGGGCACCTGCCGCCGATCTATGCGGTGCGCTTTGCCGCCCTCTAGGGGCGTGCTAGGTTTCGCCGATCATGCCGCGCGACAATCGACCCGACCGCAAACCCGCCTCGCCCCTCGCCGGGCTCGGCGCCTATCCGCAGCTCCGCATGCGCCGCAACCGCACGGTCCCATGGCTCCGCGCCCTCGTGGCCGAGCACAGGCTGGCCGCCGCCGACCTGATCTGGCCGGTCTTCGTCCAGGAGGGGAAGAAGGCCCGCGAGCCGATCGCCTCCATGCCCGGGGTCGAGCGGCTCTCGATCGAGGCGCTGGTCGACGCGGCGGGCGCCGCCGCCGAGCTCGGCATTCCAGCCATTGCACTTTTCCCGGTGGTGCCCATCGAGAAGAAGTCGGCCGATGGCGAGGAGGCCTGCGATCCGGACAATCTCGCGAACCGCACGATCCGGGCGCTGAAGCGCGAGGTGCCGGAGATCGGCGTGATCTGCGACGTGGCGCTCGATCCTTACACCACGCACGGTCATGACGGGCTGCTGCGCGACGGCAAGATCGTCAATGACGAGACGATCGAGGTGCTGGTGCGCCAGGCCCTCGCGCAGGCCGCAGCCGGCGTCGACATCGTCGCACCCTCCGACATGATGGACGGCCGCATCGGCCGGATCCGCCAGGCGCTCGACGCCGCAGGGCACGAGGATGTCGCGCTCCTTTCCTATGCCGCGAAATACGCCTCCTGCTTCTACGGGCCGTTCCGCGACGCGCTCGGCTCCCGGTCGGCGCTGGGGCAAGGCGACAAGCGCACCTATCAGATGGACCCCGCCAACGGCGACGAGGCCTTGCGCGAATGCGCGCTCGACATCGCCGAGGGCGCCGACATGCTGATGGTGAAGCCCGGGCTGCCTTATCTCGATCTCGTCTGGCGGGTGAAGCAGGCCTTCGCCATGCCCACCTTCGTCTATCAGGTGAGCGGCGAATACGCGATGCTGGCGGGCGCCGTCGAACGGGGCTGGCTCGACAGCGAGCGGGTCTTCATGGAAAGCCTCCTGGCCTTCAAGCGCGCCGGCGCCGATGCGATCCTGACTTACGCGGCGGTCGATACCGCGAAGCGCCTCAAGGCCGGCTGATGCCCGGCCGGCACGAGCATCGCTATCGGCTGACGGCGAGCTGGGTCGGCGCCTCGAAGACGCTCGAGGGCGCGGGCAGCCTTTCCCGCGGCTTCCGCGTGGCGATCGAGGGCAAGCCCGAGCTGCTCGGTTCGGCCGATCCGGCCTTCCGCGGCGACGCGTCGCGGCACAATCCCGAGGAGCTGCTGCTCGCGGCCCTCGCCGGCTGCCATATGTTGAGCTTCCTGGCCCTGACCGAAAAGCTGCGCATCCCCGTGCTCGCCTACAGCGACGAGGCGGAGGGGCGCATCGACATGAAGGATGGCCGCATCCGCTTCGTCGAAGCGGTGCTGCATCCGGTCGTAACCATCGGTCCCGATGCCGACGCGATCAAGGCCGAAGCGCTGCATCCGGAAGCGGCGAAGATCTGCTTCATCGCCAACTCGGTGAACTTCCCGGTACGGCACGAGCCGCGCACCCTCAAGGCTTGACCCGTCAGACCCAGCGTCGCGACGGAGGTTCGAGCGCGCCGAAAAAACGTGCGATGCAGCGGTCATGCCAGGCGACGCCGTCGCCGCTGCCGTGGAACCCGACATGGCCGCCCTTCTCGGTGATCAGCGGCGTCAGCTTCCGGTTTCGCGACCAGTCGAAGTCGAGATAGGGCCGTGCCGGGATCCAGGGATCGTCCAGGGCGTGGATGGCGAGCGTCGGTACGCCGATCGACGCGAGATGAGGCAACGCCGCCGCCTGCTCGTAGTAATCGTCGGCGCCGGCGAAGCCGTTGGCCGGGGCCACGATCGCCTCGTCGAACTCGTAGACGCTGCGGATCCTCGACAGCTTCGCGCGCTGCTCGGGCGTGATCGCCGCGTTGGGCCTCCCGGCCTCTTCCTTCAACCCGTTCAGGATATAGCGGTGATAGAGGCCGTTGCGCCGCCGCATGATGCAGCGCTGCGCCTCCTTCGGCACGATCGGCGCGGAAACCGTGACGGCGCCCTGGAAGAGGCATCGCCGTCCCTGCTCGCCCAGATATTTCAGCAGCAGATTGCCGCCCAGCGAGAAGCCGACGGCAAAGAGGCCCCGCCCGGCGAGGCGTCCGTCGAGCTGGAGCAGCGCCGCATGCAGGTCCTCGGTGCGGCCCGCGTGATAATTGAGGCGGCAGGTGCTGGCGGAAGGGCCCGCCCCGCGCAAATTGAAGCGAAGCGTCGGATAGCCGAGGCGAAGGAGATGATCCGCCGAACGTCGAAGGTAGAAGCTGTCCTCCCAGCCGGTGATGCCGTGGACGAGCCAGACCAGCGCGCGCCTTGCGCCGGCCGCAGGCCAGTTCACGGTCGCGATCAGCCGGTCGCCGTCCGGCATCGGGAACTCGATCCGCTCGGCGCGAAAGGCCGAGAGATCGGGCGCGCGTCGAAGCAGAAAGTTCCGGACGGTCTGCAGATCCGCCGTAAACCAGGGAAGCCGTGCCCGGAACGGCGGGAAACCCGCCCTCGCATCCGGCACCGGCATGTCCGTCGCGCGCGCCGCTCGCGGGTCCGTTCGCGCGATCGCGCCGTCCGCAATCTCCGCATTCGCCATGAAAGAGAAACCGGAGGAACCGGCTTCCGGTTCCCCGCGACACCCCGCACGCCTCGCGGCCGAGCCTTCCGTTCTCGCTCGTCCGAACGACGGCTCGCGATGCGTCATGCCGTTCGCTTCAGCCAGTCGCGGATGATCTTGATCTGATTCGTGGTGCGCAGCGCCGGCGCGTGTCCCACATTGGGGATCTCGACGACTTCGGTGTGCGGGCCGCGACGCTGCATCTGCTCTACCGACTTGGCCGACACCAGATCCGAGTTCTCGCCGCGCAACAGCAGGACCGGACAGCGGATCTTGTCCCAGGTGTCCCACATCTCGATATCGCGATCGATGCTGGAAAGGGCCGCCTGGGCGATCTTCGGATCATGCGATAGCCAATAGCGGCCTTCCGCGTCACGGCGATGACCATACTGTGCCATTTCCTGCCATTCGCTGTCGGGCAGCATGCCGAAGGTCGAGTAGATCTCCTTCAGATGCGCCTTCAGTTCGTCCGGCGAGGCGAAGGATTGCGGCGTGCCGAGATAGCTCGCGATCCGGCGAAGCGCGGCCACGGTGAGATGCGGCCCCACATCGTTCAGCACGAGCCGCCGGATCGGCGAGTCGGGCTGCGCGGCGATCATCATCCCGATGATCCCGCCCATCGAGGTGCCGATCCAATCCACCTCCTTGAGGTGCAGCCGGTCGACGATCCTCAGCATGTCGGCAATATATTGCCGGTAGGTGTAGCCGGCGGGATCCTCGAGCCAGTCGCTCTTGCCCCGGCCCACGATATCGACGGCGATCACGCGCCACTCGTCCGCCAGATGCTCGGCCAGCCGGTCGAAATCGTGCGCATTGCGCGTCAGGCCATGCACGCAAAGGGCGGTGCGCGGCGCCGTCTCGCTGCCCCAATCGAGTACTGAGACCATGTGCTGGCCTCCGGGGCTGGCGCACGGGATTCTGACGGTGCGCATGGACACTGCGGGCACGCTCATGATACCGATATCCCGACTTGCCGCTTTGCCGACATTGCGTTCCCCTCCTGGCGCCATCGAGCCCGATACCAATGGCCTTTCTCCACCATAGCCTCCCGATGTCCGGTAGCAAACCGGCTTGGGTCGAAGGCGTCGCCGCGGCGGACTCCGGGGCTTCGGCACCCATTTCGCAATGACCGATATCGCCATCCAGCCGACGGCGTCGCAACGCCGCCTCGGCCTGTTCCTCGTCATCACCGCGGGGATTCTCTGGAGCACCGGCGCGGCCATTGCGCGCGCGGTCGATACGGAACCCTGGTCGACGATCTTCTGGCGCGCCGTGTTCGCCTGCCTCTTCCTCTGCGCCTTCGTCGCGATCCGCAATCGCGGCCGCTTCCTGTCGGTCTTCCTGGCGATGGGCCTGCCGGGCGTGGTCATGGGCCTCGCCTTCGCGACGGCCTCGAGCTCCTTCGTGATCGCGCTCGAATATACGAGCGCCGCGCATGTGCTGTTCCTGCTCGGCGTCGCCCCCTTCATCGCCGCCTTCCTCGGCCGGATCTTCCTCGGCGAGCGCATCCCGAACCGCACCTGGATCGCCATGGTTCTGGCCCTCATCGGCGTCGGCATCATGGTGTCCGACGCGATCGGTCGCGGCAATATCGTCGGCGACCTGCTGGGATTGCTCACCGCCTCCTGCTTCGCGGTGGGGACCGTCATCATGCGGCGCTACCGGCAGATCGAGATGACGGCGGCCACGGCGCTGGCGGCGGCGTTCGGCGCGATCTTCGCCCTGACGCAGGGCGTGGAGTTCGACCCCTCCCTGCGCGATATCGGCCTGCTCGCACTCTTCGGCGTGGTGCAGCTCGGGCTCGGGCTTGCCCTCTTCACCATCGGCGCGCGCCACATCATCGCCGCCGAGGCGGTGCTCTGCTCGCTGCTCGAACTGGCGCTCGGCCCGATCTGGGTCTGGATCATCCATGGCGAGGCGCTCGGGACCGTGGCGATCATCGGCGGCACCATCATCATCTTCGCCATGGTCATGAACACGGTGCTGGACCGAAACCAGCCCTCCCCCCTGCCGCCCGCGGCCTGAAGCCTCGCATGAGCACCGCCGCACGGCCCGTTTTCGGAACGATTCTCGTTGCCGCCGCCGCGCTCTGCTGGAGCTCCGCGGGCGTGCTTTCGCGCCTCGTCGAAACCGGAAGCTGGACGACCCTCTTCTGGCGTTCGCTCACCAGCGCGATCTTCCTGTTTCTCGCCATCTGCGTGATACGGCGCGGCCGGGTCTTCGCCGCCTTCCGCACGCTCATCGGCCATGGGCTGAGCATCACGCTCTTCCAGACGACCGGCTCCATGTCCTTCATCCTGGCGCTGATGAACACCACCGTGGCGACGGCGCTGATCGTCATGGCGACCGCGCCGCTCTTCGCCGCCGTGTTCGCGCGCATCTTCCTCCACGAGGCGATCCGGCCGAAGACGGCGATCGCCACCGGCATCGCGATCGTCGGCATCGCCATCATGGTGAGCGAGCAGCTCGATGCCGGCCGCATCTTCGGGAATGCGATGGCCCTCGTGGCGGCGCTTTCCTTCGCGTCGATGGTCGTCGCCATGCGGCGGCACCGCGACGTCGAGCTGATCCCCGCCGTCTGCCTCTCGATGGTGGTCGCCACGCTGATCGCGCTGCCGATCGCCGGCGCAGAGCTCCATGTGGGTCCGCGCGACCTTCTGCTGCTCACCATCTTCGGCGTCGGCGAGCAGGGGCTCGGGCTGCTGCTCTTCGTCTACGGCGTGCGCCACATTCCGGCGGTCGAGGTCGCGCTCATCACGCTCATCGAGTGCATCATGGCGCCGATCTGGGTATGGATCTTCATCCACGAGGAGCCGGGCCCGCGCACGCTGGTCGGCGCCGGAATCGTGGTCGCCGCCGTGCTGATCAACATCCTCGCCGACCTGAGGCCGGCGCGAACGGTCACGCAGCCGACGCGATAGGCTTGTCGCGCATCCCGATCGGCTCGTCCTCGACCGTGACGAGCGTCTCCGGATAGAAGCCGTTGAAGCGCGTCGCATTGGCGAAGCTGTAGGCGCCGAGGCGGTCGATCTCGATCCAGTCGCCCTCGCGCACGTCGGACGGCAGCTCGAAATGGCCCGGCAGCACGTCGACGGAGTCGCAGGTCGGGCCGTTCAGCACGAACGGCGCGAGGTCCTTGGCGGGCTGGCCGCCGAGGCGGATCAACTCGGCCGGGAGACGGATGCCGGCCGTCACCATCTCGCTGAAGGAGCCGTAGACGCCGTCATTGATGTAGAGCCGGTCGCCCTTGCGAAGATGCACCTGGACCACGAGCGACATAGCCTCGGCCACCATCGCGCGGCCCGGCTCGCACATCAGCACGCAGTCGCGGCGCAGCTTCAGCTTTTTGGCGCCCTTGTCGATCACGTCCATGAAGGCTTCGAGCGGCGGCATGTTGGCGGTGCCCAGATAGCTCGCCGGGAACCCGCCGCCGACATCGAGATACTGGATCGGCGTGCCCGCCATGTCGAGTATCTGCCCGCAAATCTCGAGCGCCTTCTCGTAGGCTTCGGGCGCGAGGCATTGCGAGCCGACATGGAAGGCCAGCCCCACCTGGCAGCCGCGGGAACGCGCCTCGCGCAGCATCACCGCCGCCTCCTGCGCCTCGGCGCCGAACTTCGCGGCGAGGTGATAGAGCACGCCTTCCGACTTCGGCGTGGTGATGCGCACCATGATGGTGACGCCCTCGCTGCCTTCGGTCTGCTCCAGCACCTTGGTCAGCTCGTCCATATGGTCGACGACGAAGGTATCGACGCCGTATACCTTGGCCGCGGCGTGGATCTGCGCACGGCTCTTGACCGGATGCATGAAGTAGGCGCCGGAATCCGGGAAGTTCTCGCGCACCTGCGCGATCTCCGGCAGCGAGGCCGTGTCGAAATGCCGGATGCCGGCGTCGTAGAGGCCCTTCAGCACGGCCGGATGCGGGTTGCATTTCACCGCATAGAGCACGCGACCCGGGAAAAGCTCGAGGAAGCGCGCCGCGGTGCGCTTCAGCACGTGGGGCCGGAGACAATAGACGGGATATCCGGGAGTCAAGGCTTCGACCATCGCACGCGCAGTCCGAAAACGTCGTTCCATCGCCGCAACGCCTCCTATGCCCTGGCGGGGGGCCTTGTAGCGCAACCGGTCGGGGCTGTCACGCGCGACGGCCCCTTTCGGGCAGCCGGTTGCGGCCGCTCCGGGCCTCAGCTATGAAGCCGCGGGAATTCTTGCAAGGAGCATCGAAACGATGCCTATCGCCGGCCCGCTTTCCGGTGTCGTCGTCATCGATCTGACGCGCGTTCTGGCCGGTCCGTACTGCACGATGGTCCTCTCCGATCTCGGCGCCCGGGTGATCAAGATCGAGGTGCCCGGCGGCGGCGACGACTCGCGCGCCTACGGCCCTTTCTTCGACGGCAAATCCGGCTATTTCGCGGCGATCAATCGCGGCAAGGAAAGCCTCGCCCTCAACCTCAAATCGCCCGACGACCTTGCCTTGCTCGACCGGCTTCTCGCGCGCGGCGACGTGGTGGTCGAGAATTTCCGTCCCGGCACCATGGAGCGCCTCGGGCTCGGCTGGGACAAGCTCCATGCCAGGTTTCCGCGGCTCATCTACGCGGCCGCGTCGGGTTTCGGCCATAGCGGTCCCTACAGCCAGCGACCCGCCTACGACATGGTGGCGCAGGCCATGGGCGGAATCATGAGCATCACGGGCGAGGTCGGGCGGCCGCCGGTGCGCGTCGGGTCTTCCATCGGCGACCTCGCGGCCGGGCTCTTCACGGCGATCGGCGTCAACGCCGCGCTCCTCCATCGCGAGCGCACCGGCGAGGCGATCAAGATCGACGTGGCGATGCTGGATTCCCAGGTCGCCATCCTGGAGAACGCGATCACCCGCTACTGCGCGACCGGCAAGGCGCCGGCGCCGCTCGGTGCCCGTCATCCCTCGATCGCGCCCTTCGCCGCCTTCGCCACGGCCGACGGCCACATCATCGTCGCCGCCGGCACCGAGGCGCTCTTCGTCAAGCTGGCGCAGACGCTCGGCCGGCCGGAATGGCCGAAGGATCCGCGCTTCGCGACGAATGCGGCCCGGGCCGAGCATGTCGAGGCGCTGCAGACGGAAATCGAAGCGGTTCTGCACACCGGAACGAGCGCCCACTGGCTGCCGCTGCTCGAAGCCGCCGGCATCCCCTCCGGCCCCATCAACGACGTGGCCGCCCTTTTCGCGGACCCGCAGGTCGCCGCCCGCAACATGGTGGTCGGCATCGACGATCCGGATTTCGGCGCGCTCAAGGTGGCCGGGAACCCGATCAAGATGACCGGCTTCGACGACGTGCCGCAGCGGGGCCCGGTGCCGAAGCTCGACGGCGACCGCGCCCGGATCCTCGCCGACCTCGACTCCGGCGCGCTCTAGATGCCGGCGCGCCATAGATGAAGGAAAGGCGCTGGCTGCGCTGGTCGCTCTGGGGCGCCGCCACCGCCGTCGGAATTCTGCTGCTCGCCCTGGCCGGGCTATGGCTCTGGCTCAGGAGCGCGCTTCCTGCCCATGACGGCGAGATCGTTCTGGCGGGTCTCGCGCAGCCGGTCGAGGTCCGCTTCGACGCGGCCGGCGTGCCGACGATCTACGCCGGCGACGAACGCGACGCGGCCTTCGCGCTCGGCTATCTCCACGCGGGCGACCGGCTTTTCCAGATGGAGTTCCAGCGCCGCCTCGCGAGCGGACGGCTCTCCGAAGTCGTCGGCCCGGCGACGATCGAAACCGATCGCATGATGCGGCTGTTCGGCTTCGCCTCGCTCGCAGAGAGGAGCCTCGCGCGCCAGCCGCCGGCGCTGCAGGCGTTGCTGAGCTCCTATAGCGACGGGGTGAACGCCTATATCGGCGGGCATCGCGGCGCCTGGCCGCCCGAATTCTATCTGCTGCGCACCGAGCCGCAGGCCTGGCGTCCCCAGGACTCGCTGCTCTGGGGCTGGCTCATGGCCTATCAGCTCAGCAGCAACTGGCAGGACGAATGGTTGCGTGCCGGACTCGCCCGCAAGCTTACCCCCGCCCAGCTCGAATCCCTCTGGCCCGCGACGCTGCCGGAGGCCGTCCAGGGCGCGATCGACCCCGCCACCGCCTGGCGCGCCGCTTCCGCCGGACTTCCGGGCCTGCCGGCGCTGCCCGGCGCCTCCAATAGCTGGGTCGTCGCCGGACGCCTGACCGACACCGGCCATCCGATGCTGGCGAACGACCCGCATCTCGGCCTCGGGCTCCCGATCCAGTGGTATCTGGCGCGTATCGAGACGCCGCAGGGCAGCATGTCGGGCGCGACGGCGCCCGGCGTCCCCTTCATGCTGCTCGGCCAGAACGACAACGTCGCCTGGGGGCTTACCACCACGGTCGCCGACAATCAGGACCTCTTCATCGAGACGCTCGCGAACGGCCAGCCCAACCGCTACATGACGCCACTCGGACCCCGTCCCTTCGAAACGCGGGAGGAAACCATCCAGGTCCGCGGCGCGCCGGACGTCGAATTCACGGTGCGCTCGACGCGGCACGGGCCGGTGATCTCCGATATCGGGCGCGCCGCCGGTATCGCGGGGCCGGATCAGGTCGTCGCCCTCGCCTGGGCCTGCCTCGACGGCAGCGTTCGCACGCCGGAGGCGCTCTATCGCATGAATCGCGCGCAGGATGCCGGCGAGTTCCGCTCCGCCCTCAGCCTGTTCGATTGCCCGGTGCAGAACATCGTCTATGCCGATCGCGAGCGGATCGGCTTCCTCGCCGCCGGCCGCATCCCGGTGCGTCGCACGCTCGAAAGCGGAAGCCAGATGCCGGTGCCCGGCGCCGAGGCGACCTACGACTGGGATCGCCTGCTCGACGATCTGGAGCTGCCGCAGCGCGCCGATCCGGGGGACGGCGTCATCGCCACCGCCAACAACGACATCCGGCCGCCCTACTATCCCTATTTCGTGGGCGCCCGCTTCGATGCGCCCTATCGCGCGGACCGCATCATCGAGGCCATCGCCGGACAAGCCGCCGCCGGCCCGATCACGCTGGACGGCATGGCGAGGCTGCAGACGGATACGCTGTCGCTCGCGGCGCGGAGCCTGCTTCCGAAGCTCGTCGAGCTCGCGGCATCGAGCCCGACCGGCGTCGACGCCTTCGAATCGCAGGTGCTCGATCTGTTGCGCGACTGGGATTTCCGGGCCGACCGCGACAAGCCGCAGCCGCTGATCTTCAACGGCTGGATCGTCCGTCTCAATGAAGCGCTCTTCGCCGACGAGCTCGGCGACCTTTTCGCGGACTATAACTGGTGGAACGCCGAGACGATCGGCCGCGTGCTCTTCGGCGATGTGCCGTCCGACCGGACCTGGTGCGACAATCTGTCGACGCCCGAGCCGGAAAGCTGCGCCGTGACCGTCGCCACGGCTCTGCAGCGGACCCTGGCCGACCTCGTCGGGGCCTATGGCAAGGACGCCACCCGCTGGCGCTGGGGACAGGCGCATCATGCGCCTTTCGCCCATCCGATCTTCAGCCGGCTCGGCCCGCTCGACTGGCTCACCCGTCAGGATCTCGAGACCGACGGCGACAATTACACGATCAATCGCGCCACCGCCCTGCCCCGCCTGGACCCGATCGACTTCCCCGATCTGCATGGCGCCGGCTATCGCGCAGTCTATGACCTTGCCGATCCCGCGCGATCGCGTTTCGTGATCGCGGGCGGCCAGTCGGGCAATCCGCTCTCCCCGCACTACGCGGATCAATTGCAGCGCTGGCGCGACGGCGCCGGGGCGACTATCGTCGGCGATGCAACCGGCGGACGCCTCCTGCTCCGGCCGCCCGGCGA
>CADEFF010000007.1:26667-72342 GCA_902826565.1 uncultured Rhodospirillaceae bacterium
CGACTATCGTCGGCGATGCAACCGGCGGACGCCTCCTGCTCCGGCCGCCCGGCGAGGGAGAAGGCGCCGCTACGCCATGAGCGTCAGTCTTGAGGATATCCGTGCGGCCGCCGCCGCGATCGAAGGCATGGTCGTGCGCACGCCCGCCGTCAGCGCGCCGCGCATCGCCGAGGCGCTGGGCGCCGCCTCTGTGCTGCTGAAGCTCGAGAACCAGCAATATACCGGCTCCTTCAAGGACCGCGGTGCGCTCAACAAGCTGAAAAGCCTGACCCCGGCCGAAGCCAAGGCCGGGGTCATCGCCATGTCGGCCGGCAATCATGCCCAGGGCGTGGCGTTCCATGCCCAACGGCTCGGCATTCCGGCCACCATTGTCATGCCGAAGGGCACGCCCTTCAACAAGGTCGAGCGCACCCGCGCCTATGGCGCGCGGGTCGTCCTGGAAGGCGACGGCATCGATGCCGCCGCCGTCTTCGCCCGCGACCTCGCCGAGCGCGAAGGGCTGATCTTCGTCCATCCCTATGACGATGCGAGGATCATCGCCGGCCAGGGCACCATCGGTCTCGAGCTGCTGGAGGATCGCCCCGACATCGATTGCGTCGTGGTCCCGATCGGCGGCGGCGGCCTCATCGGCGGCATCGCCACGGCGATCAAGGCGCTCGCGCCCGGCATCGAGATAATCGGCGTCGAGGCGGCTCTCTACCCCTCCATGCTGAACGCGGTCCGCGGCGAGAAGCCGGCCTCCGGCGGCCTTACCATCGCCGAAGGCATCGCCGTCAAATCGCCGGGTGCCCTCACCCGCGCCATCGTCGAGAAGCTCGTGCCGGAGATCTTGCTGGCTTCCGAGGCGGCGATCGAGCGCGCCGTGCAGATGCTGGTCGAGGTGCAGAAGCTGGTGGCCGAGGGCGCCGGCGCGGCGGGGCTCGCCGCCCTCATCGACCATCCCGAGCGGTTCCGGGGCCGCAAGGTCGCAATCGTCATCTGCGGCGGCAATATCGACGTGCGCATGCTCTCCCAGGTGCTGATGCGCGGCCTCGTGCGCGACGGCAGGGTCATCACGCTCCGCATCGAGATCTCGGATACGCCAGGCGTGCTCGGTACCGTCGCCCGGCTCATCGGCGAGAGCGGCGGCAACATCATCGAGATTCACCACCAGCGGCTCTTCTACGACCTGCCGGTGAAGTTCGCCGACGTGGATGCGGTGATCGAGACCCGCAACGCCGAGCATGTGCGCGAGATCGTCTCGAAACTCGACAGCGGCGGGTTTCCCTGCCGGTTGCTCGGCAGCCGCTCGATCGACGCGCCGCAATAGCGCGGCATGATCGGACCACTTGCCAGCCCGCACGCGGCGGCGCACCCTCGGTTTTGGACTCGTTCGCGGGAGCGCGGCATGGCGGCCACCTATCGCAATGTGCTGGCGATGATCGGCGATACGCCGCTGGTCGAGGTGCGGCATATCGATACCGGGCCCTGCCGGCTCTTCCTCAAGCTCGAGAACCAGAATCCGGGCGGTTCGATTAAGGACCGGATCGCGCTTTCCATGATCGAGGCCGCGGAACGCGAAGGAAAGATCGGGCCCGGCGGCACGCTGATCGAGGCGACCGCCGGCAATACCGGCCTCGGCCTCGCTCTGGTCGCGGCGCAGAAAAACTACCGGCTGCTGCTCGTCATTCCCGACAAGATGGCGCAGGAGAAGGTGTTCCATCTCAAGGCCCTCGGCGCCGAGGTCCGGATGACCCGTTCCGACGTCGGCAAGGGCCATCCGGACTACTATCAGGACATGGCGGCGCGGCTGACGCGCGAGACGCCCAATGCCTTCTACGTCAACCAATTCGCCAACCCCGCCAACCCGCGCGCCCATGAAACGGGGACCGGGCCGGAGATCTGGCGCCAGATGGAACAGTCGCTGGATGCGGTGGTGGTCGGCGTCGGTTCCGGCGGGACGCTGACCGGCGTCGGCCGCTTCATGAAGCAGACCGCGCCGCATGTCGAGATGGTGCTGGCCGATCCGAAAGGCTCGGTGCTGGCGCCGCTGGTCGAGACCGGCAAAGTGATCGAGCCGGGCTCCTGGCTGGTGGAGGGTATCGGCGAGGATTTCGTGCCGCCGAACTGCGATCTCTCGCTGGTGAAGCACGCCTATGTCGTCGAGGATCGGGAGAGCCTGGAAGCGGCGCGGGAACTGCTTCGGCTCGAGGGCATCCTCGCCGGCTCCTCCTCGGGCACGCTGCTCGCGGCGGCGCTGCGCCATTGCCGGGCGCAAACCCGACCGAAGCGCGTCGTCAGCTTCGTCTGCGACAGCGGCAACAAATATCTCTCCAAGATGTTCAACGATTTCTGGATGCTGGATCAGGGGCTGCTCGACCGGCCACAGCGCGGCGATCTCGGCGATCTGGTGCCGAGACGCCATGAGGAACGCGCCACGGTCACGATCTCGCCGGACGATACCCTCAACATCGGCTACGGGCGGATGAAGCTCTACGACATCTCGCAGCTTCCCGTGCTGGAGAACGGCAGGATCGTGGGGATTCTCGACGAGTCCGATCTGCTCATGGTGATCGCCAAGGACGCCGAAGGCTTCGCGAAGCCGGTGCGCGAGGCAATGACGTCGAAGCTCGAGACCATCGACGCGGGGGCGCCGATGTCGGATCTGCTGCCGATCTTCGCGCGCGACCATGTGGCGATCGTGATGCAGGGCCCGACGCTCGTCGGGCTCATCACCCGGATCGACCTGCTCAATCACCTTCGCCGCAGCATCAGATGAGGTTCGGATGAGCCCGCCCGACGAATCCGCCAAGCCGACCCGCGGCAACCGCCGCGGCTTCGCGACGCGCGGCATCCATGCCGGCCAGGCCCCCGACCCGACCACGGGCGCCATCATGATGCCGATCTACGCGACCTCCACGTTCGTGCAGGAGAGTCCGGGGGTTCACAAGGGCTACGACTATGCGCGAAGCCAGAACCCGACCCGGATGGCCTATGAGCGCTGCGCGGCCGACCTCGAGAACGGCAGCGCGGGCTTCGCCTTCGCCTCCGGCCTCGCCGCGATCTCGACCATCCTCGAGCTGCTGGAGCATGGCTCGCATATCGTCGCCATGGAGGACCTCTATGGCGGCACGCGGCGGCTCTTCACCCGGGTGCGCGAGCGCTCCGCCGGCCACCGCTTCAGCTTCGTCGATCTGACCGACGCCGCCCGGCTCGAGGCGGCGATCACGCCGGAAACCCGCATGGTGTGGGTCGAGACTCCGACCAACCCGCTCATGCGGCTGGTCGATCTCGAGGCCGTGGCGAAGATCGCGAAGCGGCACAAGCTGATCGCGGTCGCCGACAACACCTTCGCGAGCCCCTATGTGCAGCGCCCGCTCGATCTCGGTTTCGACCTGGTGATGCATTCGGCCACGAAATATCTGAACGGCCATTCCGACATGATCGGCGGGCTCGCGATCGTCGGCGAGAATGCCGAGCTTCGCGAGCGGCTCGGCTTCCTGCAGAATGCGGTCGGCGGCGTGCAGGGGCCTTTCGACAGCTTCCTCGCCCTCCGCGGCCTCAAGACGCTGGCGTTGCGGATGGAGCGCCATTGCGCGAGCGCGCTCGCCATCGCGCAATGGCTGGAACGCCATCCCGCCGTGGATCGCGTGCATTACCCCGGCCTGCCGAGCCATGCCCATCATGCGCTCGCCCGGCGCCAGATGCATGGATTCGGCGGCATGCTGTCGGCCAATCTCAAGGGCGGGCTCCCGGCGGCCAAGCGTTTCCTCGAGCGCTGCGAGATCTTCGCGCTGGCGGAAAGCCTGGGCGGGGTCGAGAGCCTGATCGAGCATCCGGGCATCATGACCCACGCCTCGATCCCCGCGGCGGAGCGCGCGCGGCTCGGCATCGGCGAAGGGCTGGTGCGGCTTTCCGTCGGAATCGAGGATCTCGACGATCTGATCCGGGATCTCGAGCAGGCGCTGAATTAAGCCGCGCTAAACCGGATTTTAACCTCGATCGGCGAGTTTCTGGGCAAGAGAAGACCAGAGCGTTCCGTCGGGGTCCGCGGCCCATGTTCGTTATTATCGGTGCCGTCGTCGTTATCGCCAGCGTCATTGGCGGATACACGGCGATGGGCGGTCATTTGGCCGTCCTGATCCAGCCCTTCGAGGCTGTGATCATCGTCGGCGCGGCCGTCGGCGCCTTCGTTATCGGCAATCCCCCCTTCGTCCTCAAGCGCACCGTCAATGCGGTCCTGCGCATCCTGAAGGGGGCGAAGCACAACAAGGAAAGCTATATCGAGCTGCTGAGCCTGCTCTACCAGATCTTCAAGCTCGCCAAGACCAAGGGGATGCTGGCCCTCGAATCCCATGTCGAGAACCCCGAGGAAAGCACCCTCTTCCAGCAGTTCCCCAAGTTCGCGAGCGACCACCATGCGCTGGTCTTCCTCTGCGACTATCTGCGCATGCTGACCCTCGGAACCGACAATCCTCATCAGATCGAGGCATTGATCGACGAGGAGCTGGACACCCACCACCAGGAGCAGCTCCAGGTCTCCAACGCCATCCAGTCCATGGCGGACGGCATGCCGGCGCTCGGAATCGTGGCCGCGGTGCTCGGCGTCATCAAGACCATGGGCTCCATCACGGAGCCGCCGGAAGTGCTCGGCCACCTGATCGGCGGCGCGCTCGTCGGCACCTTCCTCGGCGTGTTCCTCTCCTACGGTTTCCTCGCCCCGCTCGCGGTGGCCTGCAAGTCGGCGGACGACGCCGAGGCCAAGTATCTGCAATGCATCAAGGCGGGAATCCTCGCTCATATGCAGGGCAATCCGCCGGCGGTCTCCGTCGAGTTCGCGCGCAAGGCGCTGCTCGAGAACGTCCGCCCGACCTTCTACGAGGTCGAAGAGGCGGTGCAGGCGCTTCCGCCGGTCTGATCGCAGTCCCGTCATGGCCGACGCCACCATCATCATCAAAAAGGTCAAGAAAGGCCACGGCCACGGCCATCACGGCGGCGCCTGGAAGGTCGCCTATGCCGATTTCGTGACGGCGATGATGGCCTTCTTCCTGCTGCTCTGGCTGCTGAATGCGACCACCGAGGAACAGCGCCTCGGCATCGCCGATTATTTCGCCCCTTCGGTGGCTCCCGACGCCACGAGCGGGAGCGGCGGCGTGCTGGGCGGCACGACCGTGGAATCCGAAGGCGCGATGCAGGACCAGTCCACCTCGCCTTCCGTCACCGTCGAGCTCACCACGCCGGTCGAGGGCGAAGGCGAGGATGCGGGCCAGGGACCGCAACCGGATGCGGGAATCCCGGCCGCAACCGAAACGCCGGATGCAACTCGGCCGGCCGACTCTACCCGGACAGCCTCGGCCGCCATGCCGGCGCCCGAGACGGTCACGCCGCCGCCGGCCGAGATCCAGGCCCCGAACGATGCCGAGGCGCAGAAGCTCATCGAAGAGCTGGAAGAGGAGCAGTTCCGCGAGGCCGAGCATCAGCTCCGCCAGGCGATCCAGCAGGTTCCGGACCTCAAGTCGCTGGCGCAGAACCTGATCATCGACCGTACGCCGGAAGGCATGCGCATCCAGCTCGTCGATCAGGACCAGGTCTCGATGTTCCCGCTCGGCAGCGCCGACATGATGGATCACACGCGGAAGCTGCTGCGGCTCGTCGCCGACGTGATCGATCATATGCCGAACAAGATCTCGATCTCCGGTCACACCGATTCGAAGCCCTTTGCGAACGACAAGGGCTACAGCAACTGGGAGCTTTCCGCCGACCGCGCCAATGCGAGCCGGCGCGAATTGCTCGCCATGGGCGTCGATCCAGCCCGCATCGCCTATGTGACCGGCAAGGCCGACCAGGATCCGCTGCTGCCGAATGACACGGCCAATCCGCGCAACCGGCGCATCAGCATCGTCCTGCTGCGCGAGCACCCCGACAGCCCGGCGCCCTGAGCGCCGGCGCGGGCTCGCCCCGGCGCCTCTTGCAAGCCCGCCCCCGGCGGGCCATTTCTAGCCGAGGTCAATCTCACGCGCCCTGGAGCGCCTTCCGCCTTGGACAGTTCCCGCTCGTCGCTGCCCGTGCCGGCCTGGACCGGAACCCCGCCCGACGCCTTTGCCGACCCCGCACTCTATGGCGGGATCCGCTCGCGCCGGATCTTCGGCTATCTGGTGGACCTCATCCTGATCGGCCTCATCACGGTCGCGCTCTGGTTCGCGCTCGTGCTGGTGGGGGTGCTTTCCTTCGGGCTCCTCATGCCGCTGGTGCCGCTCGGCGTGGCGGTCGTGCCGACGCTCTATCACACCTTCACGGTGGGCGGTCCGCGTTCGGCGACCCCGGGCATGCGGCTCTTCGACGTGACGGTGCGAAGCTGGACGGGCGAGCGCCCTTCGCTGCTGCAGGCGTTTCTCCTGACCGTGACGTTCCTGGTCAGCGTCGGCGTGACCGGCTTCCTCATCCTGCTGGTCTCGCTCTTCAACAGCCGCGGCCGCACCCTGCATGAGCTGCTGTCCGGCACCGTCGTCGTCCGGCACAGCGCGCTCGAGCGGCCCGGCGCCTGAGCCTCAGCGCCGCCAGGCCGAGAGATCCCGGTCGAGCAGTTTTTCCATGGCGTCGACCTCGCGGGCGAAAACCCGGCGATAGAGCTCGGCATCGACCGCCGGCGTCAGCGTCCGGGTCATGGTCTTCGCGAGCCGGAGGAAGTAGTCGCGCGCCTCGGGCGACGGGTTGACGATCATCCGGTCGGCGCCGGGATTGCCGGTCCGGAAAACTATGGTTCCGGCTGGCGGCCATCGCCTCCTCCCGGACGACGCCTCGCCCAGGACCTGGATTACCGGCGCCTTCAGGCTGCTGTCCGCCACATCGAGCCGGATCTTCGGGTCGGGATCGACCTCGAGAAACTCGAGCAGCGCCGCGATCGCCTTCTTGCGGTCGGCCAGAAAATCCTGCTCGAACAGCAAGAAATGCATCTGCGCGTGCGGAAAATGCTCGAGATAACGCTTGATATGTCGGGCGTAGCGGCCGGCGCCGACATAGGCGCGTCGCAGATCCAGATAGGATTTTCCCGATCCGCGCCGGATCTCCCGCCTAATCGCGGCCGGAAAGCTGTCGGCCTCCTCCAGCAGGCGCACGCATTGCAGATAGTGCGAATGGGCCCGCTTGACCGGATCGCGGAGGCAGAAGATCAGCTTCAACCCCGCGCCGAGATCGCGCTTCAGCCGCGGCGGCACGGCCGGCGCCCGCATATATTCGGGCGTCATCTCGCCGACCGCCTTTTCGCCCCGCCATCCGGCGAACGCCACTGCCTCGTAGGCGACGCGTTGCCGCATCTGGTAGTGGCGCGTGAACCAGTGGGTTTCCTTCTGGACCGGCAGGAAGATGTCGCGATGCTGCACCAGGATGCGGAAAAGCGGCGTGGTGCCGGCCTTCTCGGCCCCCACGCAGATGAAGTTCGGCAGCACCATGCGGGTCCCCTCATCGGCCGCCGGCAGCCCGCCGGCGCGCCTTCCATGCTAGCGGTGGGCCGGCGGCCGCGCCAAGCATCCGTGCCGCTTGCAGCAAGCCGCCATGGGGCTGGTTTCGCGTCGGCATATTGCGTCATACTTGCCGGCCCATATATCTGCTGGGGCGATGGCCATAGCGTGATCCAATGAGCATCCAGAATCGCACGCGTCCGCTGGCGTTCCTCGTCACGACCGAGCTGCCCTGCCCCTATCTCGCGGACAGGATGGAGCGGAAGGTCGTCACGGAGCTGAGCGGGCCGCATGGTGCCGAGATCTACGAAACGCTGTCGCGCGCCGGCTTCCGGCGTAGCCACGGCATCGCCTATCGGCCGGCCTGTCGCGGTTGCAGCGCCTGCCTGCCGGTGCGCGTCGTCAATGCCGAGTTCGATCCCGGCCGGTCGCTTCGCCGCATCGAACGCTTCAATGCCGATCTGAAATCCGCGGTCCGCCCGGCGCGCGGGTCGGAGGAGCAGTATCGGCTCTTCACCCGCTATCTCGAGAACCGCCACAATGACGGCGAGATGGTCGGGATGAGCCTGCAGGAATATTGCGCCATGGTGGAGACGAGCCCGCTCGACACGCGCCTCGTCGAGTTCCGCAAGCCCGACGACAGCCTCGTCGCCTGCTGCCTCACCGACTGGACCCGCGACGGCATCTCCGCCGTCTACAGCTTCTTCGACACGAGCGAGCCGCGCCGGAGCCTTGGCAGCTACATGGTGCTGTGGCTGATCCGCGAAGCGCAGCGGGTCGGGCTGCCTTACGTCTATCTCGGCTACTGGGTCGAAGGCAGCCGGAAGATGTCCTACAAGGCGCGCTTCCGGCCGATCGAACTCTACGGCCCCGAGGGCTGGCAGCGCGCCTGACGGCGCTCCGCCGTTCCGGCGATGCACGCCCCACCCGGCCCTGCCGCGCTCACGATTGATCCGGTTGCATGGCCGGCGCCCGACTACATTCCCATGAGGATGGCATCATGAATCGTCGCGACTTCATCGCAGGTATCGTCGGCGGGCTCATCGTCGGCGGCGGCATCGGCTTCGGCGTCGGCAAAGGCAAGGCGCGGGAAGCCGCAAGCACCGTCGCCGGCAACGCACCGACGCCGCCCTCGGCCACAGACTGCCCGCCTGCCGGTCCCGAGGTCCCGACCGAGCCCTGAGGCGGAGCGCTGCGCATTATGGCGATGGGGACGCCAGGGAGGAAGTTGCGCGCGAGCCTGTCGTATCGGGTTGCGATGCCGCGATAATCCTTAAGGGGACGGAACATGCGCTCGATCCGGATGTAGTGCTTGCAGGGCCCGGGATCCAAAGCACGAGGATGGGTGTGCGGGCGACCGAACCGCATGACCGTGTCGGTGCCGTGCCGGGCGAACCCGTCATGGCGCGAAAGACTTCGGGCCGCACTCCCTGACGGCTCCCGCGGTCAGAGCGCTGTCGATCATCCTGTAGGTGCCGTAGGGAGCCAAGCCGCCGCACCAGCGTGCGTCCGCCCGTCCGTGCGTAATCCTGCTGATCGCCCGCCAATCATTCACACAGTGCGCTTCTAGAGGGTCGGGTGGCTGCAGTGGTCCGACCTTCTTCCACTTCGTCTCGCGCCGTCGCTGCGGTTTCGCCATCCAAGCCCCTCGTCGGGAAGCTCAGGCGGAAATCCGCGTCTTGGTGGAATCTTCGAACCTCCATGCAGTACCCAATTGCACCACAAACCTACAAGTGATTTGCTATAGGGGCCCGGGTTCCAATCGGGATATGCGATTACGCCGCTGGCGACCGGGGGCCTGTTTCATCTTCGGCCCTGTTTCATCTTCGGCCCTGTTTCATCGTCAGAAGTCCGACCAGAGATCGATCAGTCGTTTTGACCTGCCGTGGCGGCCCTACCTAGAGGGCGGTTCCGAAGGAGATGCAGGTTCATGGGTTCCACCCGCGACGTCGAACACGAGACCGATCGGTCGACGGAATCCGATGCGGCGACAGGAAGCGATCGCGAAGGCGGATCGGCGAGGCGCCGAGTAGTCGGATCCGGCCGGAGGCTCTTCAGGCGACTGAACGCTTTTCTGGCTCGACAATCGATCGTTCCCGATAGACCAATTCTCGACAACACGGACTTTCCGTTCCTGCCGCGACTGGAGGAGAATTGGCAGGCGGTCCGCGACGAGCTCGACCGGTTGCTCGAGATGCGCGACGAGCTGCCGTCGTTTCACGAGATCTCGCCCGATCAGGGGCGCATCTCTCGCGGAGACAACTGGAAGGTATTTGTGTTCTGGGGGTTCGGGAAACGCAGCGGGCGAAACTGCGGCCGGTGTCCCAGGACCGCGGAACTGCTGGACGGCGTGCCGGGCATTCAGTCAGCCTGGTTTTCGATCATTGCCCCCGGCTATCGGATCCCCCGCCATCGCGGGGTGACCAAGGGGATTCTCCGGATCCATCTCGGCCTCAAGGTGCCGCGCGATCGCGAACGGTGCTGGATGGAAGTCGGGCGGGAGCGAGTCACCTGGCGCGACGGCGAATGCATCGTGTTCGACGATACCTTCAAGCATAGCGTCGTCAACGACACCGTCGAAGAGCGGGTCGTGCTCATCGTGGATTTCGACCGCCCGATGCGAACGCCGGGCAGGATCCTGCATCGAGCCATGATCGCGACGCTCAAGCTCAGCCCCTATTTCCGCGACGCTCGCCGCCATCAGCAATCCTGGGAGGAGCGATTCGAGAAATCCTATGCGGCGCTGGAGCGTGCGCTGAACTGATCGCCTTCGGCGAATTCGTTACCGGCCGGGCACTCGGATGCCGGCTTGCATGAATGGAGTTCGGCTTGCAGGTTCACGAGTTGGCCCCCGACCAGAACCAACGCGGCATGACAGTCATTACCGGCGCATCCACCGGCATCGGTCGCGGTCTTGCGATCGAGCTCGCACGTCGCGGCGAGTTCGTTGCCTTGCTGGCTCGGCGGCAGAACTTGCTGGAAGAAGTTGCGGCTTCCATCTGCGCCGCGGGAGGGCGCGCAATCGTTCGTCCCTGCGACGTGACCGACCGCGCCCAAGTGCTTGCGGCATTCGAGGAATTGGAGCGGAAACGGGGCCCCATCGAACGCGTCATCGCCAATGCCGGGGGCGGCTACAAGGTTCCGAGCGAGCGGCTCAGTGGCGCAGACGTCGAGGCGATGCTTGCCGTCAATCTCGTCGGCGCCGTCCACTGCGTCGAGGCGGCACTGCCCGGAATGCTCGCACGGGGACGGGGCCATCTGGTCTTCATGGGCAGCCTCGCCGGCGAGGTGGGTCTGCCGCAGGCTGCCGCGTACTCCGCCGCCAAGGCGGCGGTCGCCCGATTGGGCGAGGGCCTGCGCGTAGATCTGCAACCGAGGGGCATAGATGTGACGGTGCTGATGCCCGGGTTCGTCCGGACGCGGGATCGCCGCAAGCGACGCCCCTTCGAAATGCCGCTGGCACGGGCTACCGCACGGATGACCGACACGATTCTCGACCGGCGGCCGATCTGCCGCTTTCCCTGGACGCTCGTCGCGCTGCTCGCGGTCGCCGCCATTCTGCCCACAAGGCTCAGGGATGCTCTACTCCGCCGGACCGGCAAACGAGCGGTCCGCTCCCGAGGGTGAAGCCGAACGGTGCGTTCGGTCGAGGCAGCACGCGCAAGGGGACGCCGACGGCCGTCACTCCTCCAGCGCCTGCCCGGTCCGGCGCCGACACCGTCGATTGCCCGCCCGCTTCCGATGGCGAGGCAGCGCGCCCTAGGCTGCCGTATTGCCGCCATCGACCGACAGCATCGCGCCGGTCATGTAGGAAGAGGCGTCGAGGCAAGAAAGACCACCGCCTTCGCGATCTCCTCCGGCCGGCCGACCCGCCCCATGGGGATATGGCGTCCGAGGAAAGCCAGACCCTCCGCCTGGCTCATGCCGCGCGCGGCGATGCCGCCGGCCAGCATGGGCGTGTCGATGTCGCCCGGGCAGACGCAGTTGATGCGGATATTGTCCGCCGCATGATCGACGGCGATGGCGCGCGTCATCTGCGCCACGGCGCCCTTCGTCGCGCAATAGGCGAAGGCGTTGCGGCCGCCGACCAGCGCCCAGTCGGACCCGATATTGACGATCACGCCGCCGCCCTGCCGTTTCATCTGACGCACGGCGGCACGGCTCATGGTGAAGACGCCGGTGACGTTGACCGCGACGATGCGTTCCCATTCCTCGTCGGTCGTGGTGGCGACGGTGCCGCGATAGATCATGCCGGCATTGTTCACCACCGCGTCGAGCCGGCCGAAGGCGGCGACCGCGGCGCCCACAAGCCGGTCGGACGCGCCTGGCGCCGCGAGGTCGGCCGCCATGAACACAGTATCCGGACCGCAGGCCTCGCGCACCGCTTCGCCCCGAGCCTCCGACCGCCCGGTCAGGAACAGCTTCGCGCCCGCCGCCGCTGCGGCCGCGGCGATGGCCGCCCCGATGCCGGAAGTGGCGCCCGTAATCAACATCGTCTTGCCGGATAACATGATCGAGCCGGTCCCCTTCGTCCTGCCGCGCCGCCCATGATTTCGGCACGGCGCCGTGCCATACTGCCCGGCATGTCGCGCCGCGTCACTGGGGGCCGAAAGAAGGCCGGCGGGCGGACATCTCCGGGGGAGGGGAACGCCACATGGCGCCCGCCGAGATTCCCGTTACGCCGTCGGCCTATGGCTATCCGCTGCTGATCAAGCAGCTTCTGCTCACACCGCTCGCCCACGCGCCGGACCAGGAAATCGTCTATCGCGACAGGCTGCGCTACCGCTATCGCGACTTCCGCGCGCGCATCGGACGCCTCGCCAGCGCGCTCGTCGCCCAGGGCATCGGGTCCGGCGACACGGTCGCGGTGATGGATTGGGACAGCCATCGCTATCTCGAGGCCTATTTCGCGGTGCCGATGATGGGCGCGGTGCTGATGACGGCGAACGTCCGGCTCACGCCCGATCAGATCCTGCATTGCCTCGACCATGCCAGGGCGGACCTGCTGCTGATCCATGTCGATTTCCTGCCGATCCTGGAGGCGATCCGCGGCCGGCTGAAGACGGTCCGGCGCATCCTGCTGATTGCGGATGGCTCAGGCGCTCCCGCGGGCGTGCCGTTCGACGGCGAGTATGAGGCGCTGCTCGCCGCCGCGGCGCCCGACTACGACTTCCCGGACTTCGACGAGAACACCCGCGCGACCACCTTCTACACCACCGGCACGACGGGTCTGCCGAAGGCGGTCTATTTCAGCCATCGCCAGCTCGTGCTGCATACGCTGGCCGTCGGCGTCACCTGCGGCACCAATCCGAGCGGACAATCCTTCCATCGCGGCGACGTCTACATGCCGCTGACGCCGATGTTCCATGTCCATGGCTGGGGCCTGCCCTATCTCGCCACGCTCTACGGGGTGAAGCAGGTCTATCCCGGGCGCTACCAGCCCGAGCTGCTGCTGAAGCTGATCGAGCAGGAACGGGTGACCTTCTCCCATTGCGTCCCGACCATCCTGCAGATGCTGCTCGCCGCCCCGGAAGCGGCGGCGGTCGATTTCCGCCGCTGGAAATGCGTGATCGGCGGCTCCGCCCTGCCGCGGGGCCTTGCCGAGGCCGGCATGGCGCGGGGCATCGACATCTGGAGCGGCTACGGCATGTCGGAGACCTGCCCGATCCTGACGACGGCGCAGCTCAAGCCGAACCGGCCGGCCCTCACGAAGGAAGAGGAAACGGCGCGGCGCTGCAAGACCGGACTCCCGATCGCCATGGTGGATATCCGCGTCGTGGACGAGGCGATGAACGAGCTGCCCGCGGACGGCAGCAGCGTCGGCGAGATCGTGGTGCGCGCGCCCTGGCTGACCCAGGGCTACCTGCATGACGGGGCCGCGTCGGAGGCGCTCTGGCGGGGCGGCTATCTCCATACGCAGGACGTCGCCAGCCGCGACGCCGAGGGCTATCTGCGGATCACCGACCGTATGAAGGATGTCATCAAGACCGGCGGCGAATGGGTGTCGTCGCTGGAGCTCGAGAGCCTGATCTCGCAGCACCCGGCCGTCGCCGAGGTCGCGGTGATCGGGGTCCCGGACGCGAAATGGGGCGAGCGGCCGCTGGCGCTGGTGGTCGCCCGGCCGGGCGAGGCGGCAGCGCTCGACGGCGATGCGCTCAAATGCCATATGCTCGGCTTCTGCCAGCGCGGCCTGCTGCCGAAATTCGCCGTGCCGGAGCGCTATCTGCTGGTGTCCGCCATCGAGAGGACGAGCGTCGGCAAGCTCGACAAGAAGCTGCTGCGGCAGAAATACGGCAATAACTGAGCCGGCGGCGGCCGGCTAAAGCGGCTTTCCCATCCGGAGCAGCGGCACGGCGATGCCGCCGCGATCGTCCGAGAAGCGCTCGATCTCCCGATAGCCGCAGGCCTTGTAGAGCGGCTCGCCGGCCATGGTGGCGACGAGTTCCGCCCTGACGAAACCTTCCGCACGCGCCGCCCGCTCGCAAAGCGACAGGATCAGCCGGCCGACGCCACGCCGCTTGTAGTCCGGGTGGGTGTACATCGCGCGCACCCGCGCCGGGTCCCGGTTCGGATCCAGCAACGCGGCGTCGCGGCCGGGCGACCGGTCTCCGCCATAGAGGGTGGCGCGCCGGCTCCACCCGCCGCAGCCGGCGATCGCGCCGCCCTGCTCCACGACGAAATAGGTGCCGTCCTCCACGAGCTGGGTGTCGAGGCCCATGATGGTCTTGCTCGATTCGATCTGCGCCGCGTCGAGATAGGGCTTCAGCAGCTCGGCGATGGCGAGATCCATCAAGGCGGTCATTTCGGCCAGATCGGCACGGGCGGCCAGGCGATGGGTTAGCGCTGCGGAGCTCATGACACCGGTGACTCCCGGCCTGTCGCTGGGAGGCCTGCCGATTATTTCCATAAGCGGCGGCACGGCCGCAACCGCCGGCGAGAAACCGATCGAAAGACGGCGCCCCCCGCATGCCGCAAAGAAAAACGGGGCCGGCCGATGCCGAACCCCGTCTTTGCTAGCGTTTCCGCCGCGCGGCGGAGGCTCAGGCCGGGCTGGGTTTCAAGCGGCCGCCGCCCTATCGCCGCCGATCGCGGCCTCGCCATCGAGCGTCGCCGCCACCGCATGGACGACCGCCACGATTCGCACCGCGGCCTGCACGGCCTCCGGGGAAAGACCATGCTGTCGCGCTATTTTTTCGTGCGAATCCATGCATGTGCCGCAGCCATTGATGGCCGAGACGGCGAGCGACCAGAGCTCGAAATCCACCTTGTCCACACCCGGCTTCGCCATGACATTCATGCGGAGCTTCGCCGGCAGGGTCCGGTACTCCGGCGCCGAGACGAGATGGGTGAAGCGATAATAGACGTTGTTCATCGCCATGATGGAGGCGGCCGCCTTCGCGGCTTCGAGCGCTTCCGGCGAGAGCTTCGGGCCGAACTCGCCGATCACCGCCGCCAAGACCTCCGCGTTGCGCGAGGCGAGCGCGCTCGCGATGAAGGTGCCGGCGCGTTGCTGCTCGGTGAGCGCAGGCTCGGCCGCGAGGCTCGACAGGTTGAGCCGTTGATCCTTGGCATATTCGGGAAGTCGCTGCTTCAGGCTCTCGATCGACATGACATGTACTCCGGTTTCGAATATTCCGGTTTCGAATTCGTGGGGCGGGCCCGGCCGAGGCCGGACCCGCCAGAGGCAAGCTTGCCGCCGTCAGGCGACCTTCAGCACCTCGTCGCCCTTCTGCCAGTTGCAGGGGCAGAGCTCATCGGTCTGCAGGGCGTCGAGCACCCGCAGCACTTCCTGCGGATTGCGGCCGACGCTGAGGTCGTTCACCGAGGCGAAGCGGATAGTGCCTTCGGGATCGACGATGAAGGTGGCGCGCAGCGCAACGCCCTCGTTCTTGTCGAGAACGCCCAGCGACTGCGAGAGTTCCCGCTTGATGTCGGCCAGCATCGCGAAAGGCAGATCCTTTAGGTCGGCATGGTTCTGCCGCCAGGCGAGATGCACGAACTCGCTGTCGGTCGAGACGCCATAAACCACCGCGTCGCGATCGGCGAAGTCGCGGTTGAGCTTGCCGAAGGCCGCGATCTCCGTCGGACAGACGAAAGTGAAGTCCTTCGGCCAGAAGAACACGACCTTCCACTTGCCCTCGTCCGACCGCTCGCTGACCTGGGCGAAGGCCTTCTTGATGTCCGTGGACACCACAGCCTTGAGGTCGAAGCTCGGGAATTTATCGCCAACTGTCAGCATCTTGTTCTCCTTGGAATGCGCGTGGATTGGCTTGACGAAGAAGGATATAGGCACCATTTTGTAATCGTTCCAGACGATAATTCCGATTAGAGTGATCGATAGAAACGATGGAAAACCTGCCGACCCTCAAGCAGCTCCGGCACCTCGTCGCCCTCGCCGAGCACCGTCATTTCGGCAAGGCGGCGAAGGCCAGCTTCGTGACGCAGTCGACCCTGTCGGCGAGCCTGAAGGAGCTCGAGGCGATCCTCGGCGCGGCGCTGGTGGACCGCACGCGCCGGCAGGTCGCCTTCACCCCGCTCGGGGAGGAAACCGTGCAGCGCGCGCAGCGGCTTCTGGAGGACGCCGAGGGCCTCGCCGGTACCGCACGCGCCATGCAGGCGCCGCTGACCGGCACGGTCCGGCTCGGCGTGATCCCGACCATCGGGCCGTTCCTGCTGCCGCGCATCCTGCCGGCGCTCCGGCGCGACTATCCGAAGCTCAAGCTCTATCTCCGCGAGGAGCAGACCGAACCGCTGCTGGAGCAGCTCAAGGCGGGCCGGCTCGACGTGCTGGTTCTGGCGCTGCCCTACGACGTGGGCGGTGCCGAGACGGCACATCTCTTCGACGATCCGTTCGCCGTTGCGGTGCGGGCCGACAACCGGCTGGCGAAGCTCTCGAAGATCGCGCCGGACCGGATCGAGGCAGAGACGCTCCTGCTGCTCCAGGACGGCCATTGCCTCCGCGACCACGCGCTCTCCGCCTGCCGGCTCGGCTCGAAGCCGCATTGGGACGCCTTCGAGGCGACGAGCCTGCATACGCTCGTTCAGATGGTCGAGAACGGGCTCGGCATCACGCTGCTGCCGCAGCTCGCAATCGATGGCGGCATCCTGCAGGGGACCGACATCCTGCTGCGACCCGTCTCCGGCACCCCTCCGGCGCGCGAAATCGCGCTCGTCTGGCGCCGCGGCACCGGGCGCAAGGCGGAATTCCAGCTACTCGCGAAGGAAATCACGCGGATGGCGGCTCGGGATCGCGGCGGAGCACGGCAGGAACCGAAGGCCGAAGGCACATAGAGACTGCTCTCCCTCCCTTTTGGAGGGCGAGGGTGGCATGCGCAGACGAGCCGGGACGGCGACCGACCGAAAGCCGGTCCGTCACCGGCGAGAGAAACGGAATTCGGCGGATTCCCCCTCACCTTCCTTCCCCCGCGAGGCAGGGGCGAGGGCGCTTCTTCCGCTAGAAGAGGCCTTCGACCTGGCCGTCCGGATTGACGAAGATGCTGTTCGCCGCGGGGACCTTGGGCAGGCCCGGCATGGTCATGATCTCGCCGCAGACCGCCACCAGGAATTCGGCACCGGCCGAGAGCCTGATCTCGCGCACCGGCACCACATGGTTCGAAGGCGCCCCCTTGAGGTTCGGGTCGGTCGAGAAGCTGTATTGCGTCTTCGCCACGCAGATCGGGTAGTTGCCGTAACCCGCCTTCTGAAACTCCGCGAACTGGTCGCGGATTTTCTTGTCCGCGATGATGCCCTGCGCGCCATAGAGGCTCTGCGCGATGGTGCGCAACTTGTCCCAGAGCGGCATCTCATCGGGATAGAGCGTCTTGAAGGCCGCGCTGCCGCCCTCGGCGATCTCCACCACCTTCTTCGCCAGCGCCTCCGTGCCGGCCCCGCCATGCGACCAATGGGTGCATTCGATCGCCTCGGTTCCAAGCTCTGCGCAGGCCTGGCGCAGCGCGTTCAGCTCGGCGTCGGTGTCGGCGACGAACCGGTTGATGGCAACGAGCGGCGGCACGCCGAAACTCTTCACGTTCTCGACATGGCGCGCCAGATTGGCGATGCCCTTCTTCAGCGCCTCGACATTCTCCTTGTTGAGGTCCTCCTTCGCGACGCCGCCATGCATCTTGAGCGCGCGGATGGTCGCCACGATGACCGCCACGGCCGGTTTCAACCCGGCCTTGCGGCATTTGATGTCGAAAAACTTCTCGGCACCGAGATCGGCGCCGAAGCCCGCCTCGGTCACGACATAGTCGCCGAGCTTGAGGCCGGTACGGGTGGCGATCACCGAGTTGCAGCCATGAGCGATGTTGGCGAAGGGACCGCCATGGATGAAGGCCGGGTTGCCTTCGAGCGTCTGCACGAGGTTCGGCATGAGCGCGTCCCTCAGGAGGACGGTCATCGGCCCTTCGGCCTTGAGGTCGCGCGCATGGATCGGCTTCCGGTCGCGGGTATAGCCGACGATGATGTTGCCGAGCCGGCGCGTGAGGTCGGTGAGGTCGGTCGCGAGACAGAAAATCGCCATGACCTCCGAAGCGACCGTGATGTCGAACCCGTCCTCGCGGGGATAACCGTTCGCGACGCCGCCGAGCGAAGAGGTGATCGAGCGCAGCGCGCGATCGTTCATGTCGAGCACGCGGCGCCAGGTGATGCGGCGCGTATCGATCTGCAGCTCGTTACCCCAATAGATGTGATTGTCGATCAGGGCGGCGAGCAGATTGTTGGCCGCGCCGATCGCGTGGAAATCGCCGGTGAAATGGAGGTTGATGTCCTCCATCGGGATGACCTGGGCATAGCCGCCGCCCGCCGCACCGCCCTTCACGCCGAAGCAGGGGCCGACCGAAGGCTCGCGGAGGCAGATCACTGTTTTCTTGCCGATCCGGTTGAGGCCGTCGCCGAGGCCGACGGTGGTCGTCGTCTTGCCCTCGCCGGCGGGCGTCGGGGTGATCGCCGTCACCAGGATCAGCTTGCCGTCCGGCTTCGATTTCAACTGGTTGATATAGTCGAACGAGAGCTTCGCCTTGGTGGGGCCGTAGCGGAACAGGCTCGGCTCCGGAATTCCAAGCTTCGCCGCGATCTTCTCGATGGGCTGCGCTTTCGCAGCACGCGCGATTTCGATGTCGCTGGGCACCTTGTTCGCCATCGTCCCCTACCCGTTCCGTTGAAGCCGTCCCATTGGGCTCCCGGCCGCGACGCTAGCCGCGGCCGGGAGCCTCATATCGTCCCGAAACGACGCGAATTGGCGCGGCCGGGCCGCACCAATTCCGCGCCATTCGACCGTCCTAGCAGTCGAGCGTGGTCTGGCGCTCCCAGTCCGAGAGATGCCGGTTGAACTGGTTCCATTCCTCGTTCTTGAAGCGCACGTAACTGTCGATGAAGCTGTCGCCGAAGCGCTCGCGCAAGACCTTGCTCTTGTCGGTGAGCCGCAGCGCATCCAGCAGGTTGAGGGGCAGCTTCTTCGCGCCCTTCACCTTGTGGCCTTCGGTGTACATGTTGATGTCGAGGCGCGGCCCCGGATCGCGCCGGTTGGCAACGCCGTCGAGGCCCGCCGCCAGCACGCCCGCCTGCATCAGATAGGGATTGGCGGCGCCGTCCATCAGCCGGAGCTCGAACCGCCCGGCATCCGGAATACGGACCATGTGGGTGCGGTTATTGCCGCTATAGGTGATGGTGTTGGGCGCCCAGGTCGCGCCTGAGACGGTGCGCGGCGCGTTGATGCGCTTGTAGCTGTTGACCGTGGGGTTGAAGAAGCTGCAGAGCGCGTCGGCCGAGTGAATGACGCCGGCGAGGAACTGGTAGGCCATCCTGGAGAGGCCGAGCTCGCCCTTGGCGTCGCCGAACAGGTTCTTCTTGCCCGTCTTGTCCCAGACCGAAACATGGGCGTGGCAGCCGTTGCCGGTCAGGTTGGCGAAGGGCTTCGGCATGAAGGTCGCACGGAAGCCGTGCTTTTCGGCGAGCTGGCGCACCATGTATTTGAAGAACACGTGACGATCCGCCGTCAGCAGCGCGTCGTCATATTCCCAGTTCATCTCGAACTGGCCGTTCGCGTCCTCATGGTCGTTCTGATAGGGCTTCCAGCCGAGCGCCAGCATCGAGTTGCAGATATCGGTGATGACGTCGAAGCGCCGCATCAGCGCCATCTGGTCGTAGCAGGGCTTCTCCTGGGTGTCGGCCGGGTCGGAGAGCGTCTTGCCGTCCGGTGTCAACAGGAAGAACTCGCATTCGACGCCGCTCTTCATCCGCATGCCCTTGGCGGCCGCGGCGGCGATCTGCCGTTTGAGCTGCGCGCGCGGGCTGTCCACAACTTCCTTGCCGTCCATCCAGAGGTCGGAAGCGAGCCAGCCGACCTCGGGCTTCCAGGGAAGCTGGATCAGGCTTTCCGGATCGGGACGCGCGAAGAGATCCGGGTGCGCCGGCGTCATGTCGAGCCAGGTCGCGAAGCCGGCGAAGCCGGCACCGTCGCGCTGCATGCCGGCGATCGCCTCGGCCGGCGCGAGCTTCGCGCGCAGCACGCCGAAGAGGTCGACGTAGCTGATGAGGAAATACTTGATCTTACGTTCTTTCGCGACTTTCGCGAGATCGGTGGCCATGCGGAGATTCCCCCTGTCGGTGCGGGCCCGGTCGAGCCGGCGCCCGCGTTTGCTGTGGTCGGTCTAGATCGCCCCTGGAATCCAGCTTGTGCCGGCAAGCGGCACCCGCGCCATCGCCGCCGATTCGACGGTGAGCGCGACGAGATCGTCCGGTTCGAGATTATGCAGATGGCTCTTGCCGCAGGCACGCGCGATGATCTGCGCCTCCATGGTCAGAACCGCCAGATAGTTGGCGAGGCGCCGGCCCGCCTTGACCGGATCGAGCCGCGCGGCGAGCTCCGGATCCTGCGTGGTGATGCCCGCCGGATCGCGCCCCTCGTGCCAGTCGTCATAGCAGCCGGCGGTGCTGCCGAGCGCCTGATATTCCGTCTCGAGCTTCGGGTCGTTGTCGCCGAGCGCCACCAGGGCCGCCGTGCCGATGGCGACCGCATCGGCGCCGAGCGCCAGGGCCTTCGCCACGTCGGCGCCGTTGCGGATGCCGCCGGAGACGATGAGCTGCACCTTGCGGTGCATGTCGAGGTCCTGCAGCGCCTGCACCGCCGGGCGGATCGCCGCCAGGATCGGGATGCCGACATGCTCGATGAAGACTTCCTGGGTGGCGGCCGTGCCGCCCTGCATCCCGTCCAGCACCACCACGTCGGCACCGGACTTCACTGCGAGCGCGATGTCGAAATAGGGCCGAGTGGCGCCGACCTTGACGTAGATCGGCTTCTCCCAATCGGTGATCTCGCGGATCTCCTGGATCTTGATGGTGAGGTCGTCCGGGCCGGTCCAGTCGGGATGGCGGCAGGCCGAGCGCTGATCGATGCCCTGCGGCAGGTTGCGCATGGCCGCCACGCGCGCCGAGATCTTCTGGCCGAGCAGCATGCCGCCGCCGCCCGGCTTCGCACCCTGCCCAACCACGATCTCGACGGCGTCCGCCTTGCGGAGATCGTCGGGGTTCATGCCGTAGCGCGAAGGCAGGAGCTGATAGACCAGCGTCTTCGAGCTTTCCCGCTCCTCCGGCGTCATGCCGCCGTCGCCGGTCGTGGTACTGGTGCCCATCGCGGTCGCGCCGCGGCCGAGCGCTTCCTTCGCCTGGCCGGACAGCGCGCCGAAGCTCATGCCGGCGATGGTGACCGGCGTCTTCAGATGGAGCGGCTTCTTGGCGAAGCGCGTGCCGAGCACGACGTCGGTCGCGCATTTCTCGCGATAGCCCTCGAGCGGATAGCGCGAAACCGACGCGCCTAGGAACAGCAGGTCGTCGAAATGCGGCAGCTTGCGTTTCGTGCCGGCGCCGCGAATGTCGTAGATGCCGGTGGCGGCGGCGCGCTGGATCTCCGCGATCGAATGCTCGTCGAAGGTCGCGGAGCGTCGCGGCGGGGTCCGGACGGGGATGGGTGCGCTCATATGTCTCGCTCTCAGTAGGCGTCGACGTTGTCGACGTGGAAGTTATAGAGGCGACGGGCCGAGCCGTAGCGGCGAAAGCGCCTGGCGTCGGCCTCGATGCCGGCGCGCTTCAGGAGCTTCTCGAGCTTTGCCAGGTGATGCGGCGTCATCTTCTTCTCGATGCAATCCGCGCCGAGGCTTTCGACCTTGCCCTGCACGTAGAGCCGCGCCTCGTAGATCGAATCGCCGAAGCTCGACCCCACGTCGCCGCAGACGACGAGCGAGCCGGTCTGGGCCATGAAGGCGCTCATATGGCCGACCGATCCCGCCACCACGATGTCGATGCCCTTCATCGAGATGCCGCAGCGCAAGCCCGCATCGCCTTCGACGACGAGCAGTCCGCCGCGGCCAGTGGCGCCGGCCGCGTCGGAGGCGTTGCCCTTCACCCGCACCTCGCCGGACATCATGTTTTCGGCGAGGCCGACCCCGCAATGGCCGTTCACGATGACGGTGGCTTCCTTGTTCATGCCGGCGCAGTAATAGCCGGGGTGCCCGTCGATGGTGACCTCGATGGGCGCATCGAGGCCGGCCACCAGCGCATGCGCGCCTTTCGGGTTGACCACCCGCCAAGCGCGTTCGTTGGTGTCCTTCGGCAGCTTGTGCAGTCGTTGATTGAGGTCGCGGACGCTGGTCTCGGCGAGATCGACAGTGATCATGCGGCGGCTTTCACTTCCCAGGTGTAGACGACGGAGGGCGCCGGGGCCCAGACCTTGGCCTTGTCGGCACCGGGCAGATTGGCGATCGAGCGATATTCCGAGGCCATCGCGACCCAGTCGTCCGTCTCGGCCAGCACCGCCGGCTTGCAGGCGAAGGCGTCGCGCAGCACGGCGAAACCGTCCCGCGTGCCCATGGTGAAGGTATAGAAGCCGTCGAGGTCGGCGAGCCCGGCCTCGAGCGCTTCCTTGAGCGACGCGCCTTCGGAGAGGCGCTGCGCGAAGTAGCGGGCCGCCACCTCGCTGTCGTTGTCGGTCTCGAAGATGTGGCCGCGCTTCTTCAGCCACTTCCGCATGTTGTTGTGGTTCGAGAGCGAACCATTATGGACGAGGCACATGTCGGAGGCGGCCGTGAAGGGATGCGAATGCTCCGTCGTCACGGCGCTCTCGGTCGCCATGCGGGTATGGCCGATGGCATGGGTGCCCTCCATGCCGGCAAGGCCGTAGCGGTCCGCGACCTCGGCCGGCAGACCCATGTCCTTGTAGACCTCCATGAGCCGGCCATAACCCATCACGCGGATCTCCGGATGGTTCTGGCGGAGCCAGTCGCGCACGATCTCGTCGTCGGCGCCGACCGTCATTACCGCATGGTTCGCCTTCACCTCGAAATCGACTTCGGTGTCGAGCGCCTGGCCGAGCTGCCCGCCGACCTCCCGCCACGGAAACTTCGGATCGGCATTGAAGAGGGTGAGCTTCGAGCTTTTGCCTGCGGCCGGCCTGTGATAGACGGCGATACCCGCGCTGTCGGGGCCGCGCTCCGTCATCTCGATCAGCATGGTCCTCAGATGCTTCCCGAGCTTCGGCCGCATCGAGGGGTTCTTCAGAAACAGTCCGACGATTCCGCACATGTGAGGGTCCTTTCGGAAGGCGGTCGGAAAAATCCTAAGAAAAATCTAGCCTTCGGCGACCGGGATTTCAACCAAAAGAAAAAATATTTCCTGTCAGTAAAATAGCCGGAATCAGTCCGCTTCGCGCGGGTAGCAGATGATCGAGAGGAACCGGATCGGCAGCTTCCGGAGATCGTCCGGGCCGTGCGGCACGTCGGCGTCGAAGAAGAGCGAATCGCCGGGCGTGAGCGTGTAGGTCTTGTCGCCATGCCGGTAGCTGACCTCGCCCTCCAGCATGTAGAGGAACTCGAGCCCCTCATGCTGGAAGAGCGGAAAGACGTCCGAGCGCGCCGTGAGGGTGATCATGTAGGGCTCGACCGAGATCGACTTCCGCACCGTATGGCCGAGGAGCTGATACTGATGGCCGGCGCGGGTGCCGCGCCGCTCGATCACAAGCCCCCTGCCCGCCTGGACGAAGGTTGCGTCGCGCTCCTCCTCGAAGCGGCGGAAGAAGGCGGTGACCGGCACATGGAGGGCGACCGAAAGTGCCTGCAGCGTGGCCAGCGACGGCGAGGTCATGCCGTTCTCGATCTTGGAGAGCATGCCGGCCGAGAGATCGGCGAGCTTCGCGAGGTCCGCGACGGTCATGTCGAGCTTGCGCCGGAACTCGCGCACCTCGCGGCCGATCGAGACCTCGAGGCGGTTGCCGCGCGGATCGACGAGGCCGTGCGGGTCCTGCATCTTGCTGGCCGCGTCCGGCTTGCGCGGCGACGTCCTCGACATTGCCGGCGACCTGCCGGCCGGCTTCAGCGCAGCCGCCTTGACCGAAGAAGGCCGCGCCTTCCGGCTCACGACGACCCGGCCAGGCGCTTCAGGGCCGACCAGCCGATCGCCCTGCCGGCGAACTCCTGCATCGCGTCGGTCAGGCACATCCACATGTAGTCGGCGGACGCGCTGTCGGTCAGGAGATGATAGGCCGGCAGCGCCCCCAGATAGTCGCGGATCACGATGGTGCCGTTCCGCGCGACCGAGGTCTGCGCGATCTGGCCCTGCTGGAACTTGTGCGGTCGAAGATCGATGCCGCAGATCTTGGTGAACATCTGCGGCGTATGCTCGCCCGTCAGCATGAACCAGCAATGGCTGTCGGCGCGCGGCGTCGGATAGCCCACCAGGCGCCGCGGCTTCTCGGTGCCCCAGCTCCAGGCGGCGTTGAGCCGGTCCACGAGCCTGCCTTCGCCGGCGAGGCTGTCGATCAGGAAGATCTCCGTGGGCGCGAGCCGCGCGGCGAGCGAGCCGTCCTCCTGGCGGTAGGCCATGTTGCTGTCGGCGCCGATGCGCAGGCCCTGCTCGGTCAGCCATTCGACCGTGCCGGTGCCCTTGAAGCCGGTGCGCGGCAGAGGCGAAAGATCGACCAGGCCGAGCTTCCGGCCGGCCGCCGTCTCGCTCTCGACGCTGCCGCCCAGCGTCATCGCCACCGACGCGTCGCGCCAGGGCTGGAAGTCGGCGCCGAGCGACTGCAGCGTCCGATAGACGAAGCTGCGCCGCAGTTTTACCGCGGGATCGAGCCCGGCCATGTCCTACAACTCCTGCCGCTTGTTCTCGGGATCGAAGAAGGGGATCGGCACGACCCGCCCCTGCACGATCCGCCCGCCGGCGACCTTGATGTCGAAGGTCTTGCCATGCTCCGCCTGGTCGGGCGCGACGAAGGCGAGCCCCACCACGCGACCGACCGAGGGCGAGATCACCGCCGAGGTCACCCGCCCGACGATCTCCGGGCCCTTCACCACCAGATGGCATTCTTCCGGCACCGGCGCGTTCGGATCGTCGAGGGTGAAGCCGACCAGCTTCCGGGTCAGGCCCCTGCGGTTCTGAATGTCGATCGACCGGCCGCCCATGTAATAGGGCTTGGACTTACCGATCGCCCAGGCCATGTCCGCCTCATAGGGGTGCGTCAGCCCGTCGGTGTCCTGGCTCACGATGATATGGCCCTTCTCGAGGCGAAGCACGCGCTGCGCCTCGACGCCGAAGGGCCGGATCGCCTCGGATTTGCCGGCCGCCATGAGCGCGTCCCACAGCGCCTCGCCCATCGAGGCCGGCACGTGAATTTCGTAGCCGAGCTCGCCCACGAAGCCGACGCGCATCAGCCGCGCCGGAATGCCGGCGACCGTCCCCATGCGAACCGCGAGATAGGGAAAGCCTTCGGGCGAAAGATCGATGTCGCTGCAGACCTTGCGCAGCACCTCGCGCGACTTCGGCCCCGCGAGATTGACGCCGGCATAGGCCGCCGTGACGTTGGCCACATCCACGTCGAGACGCCATTGCGCGTTCCAGAACAGCATCAGGCGATAGACCGCATCGACGCCGCTCGTCGTCGCCGTGACGTAGAAATGCTCGTCATGGAACCGGCAGGCGACGCCGTCGTCGATGATGGCGCCGGACTGGTCCGTCATCAGCACGTAGCGCGAGCGGCCGACCGGCTGCTTGGCGTACGTGAAGGTGTAGAGCCGGTTGAGGAACTCGGCCGCGTCGGGGCCCCGCACATCGAGCCCGCCGAGGGTCGACACGTCGATGAGGCCGACATTGTTGCGCACCGCGATGACTTCCTCGCGGATCGCCTTGTCGCGGTCCTCCTTCTTCCCGTAATAGGCCGGGCGATACCAGAGCCCCGCCAGCATCATCCGGCCCCCGAGCTCGACATGGCGATGATGCATCGCGGTATGGCGCTCCGGCTCGAAGACGCGGCCCGCGAGATGGCCGAACTTCTCCGGACGATAGGGCGGACGCTGCGTCGTGACCGACATGGTCGCGATGTCACGGCCGGTCTCCTTGGCCGTGATGCGCACGGCGGCGACCGCGGAATGGCGGCCCTGCGACGGGCCCATGCCGACCGTCGAATAGCGCTTCAGCAGCTCGATATGGTCGTAGCCGTCGGCGATGCCATTGACGAGATCCTTGACCTGCAGGTCTTCGTCGAAATCGACGAAGTCCTTGCCGCTGTCGCTGGCGAAGATCGGCCAGGGATGGGTGACTCCCGCCGCCCCCTTGTCGACCGGCCGCGCCGGCTCGCCGCCGACCTGGCCGCCCGCATCCTTCGCCGCGGCCCAGCCGGCATGCCGGCCTTCGCCGAGCACCGCCTCGAGATCGTAGGTGCCGTTGACCGATCCGGCCGCGAAGGCATGCGCCGGCAGAACAGCCGGCTCGAACATGTGCGAGGCGCGGTTATAGGCGAATCTGGCGCCGATGTGATGGAGGAGCTGGCCGGTCGGGCTGTAGCCGCAGGACATGCAGACGAGATCGCATTCGAGCGTCGCGGCCGCTCCGGAGAGCCTGCCCTCCCCTTCGACGGCGGCGATCTCCGCCGCGATGATATGGTGCTTGCCGGGTCCCGCCACGGTCTTGCGGAGTCCATGGCCGAGATAGACCGGGATCTGGCGGAGCCGCACCGCACGCGCCTGGGCCGAGGAATCCTCGCCCGCCCGCAGATCGACCACCGCCTGGACGGCGACGCCGGCATCGGCGAGATCGAGCGCCACCCCATAGCCATCGGAATTGGCGGCAAGCACGACGGCCTTGCGGCCCGGCCGCACGCCATAGAGATGGATGAGGCGCTGCGCCGCCGACCCCATCATCACACCGGGGAGGTCGTTGTTCTTGAAGACGGCCGGCTGCTCGAGCGAGCCCGTCGCCACCACGACCGATGTCGCGCGCATCTTGTAGAGGCGGTTGCCGCGAATGACGGACATCCAGTTGTCGGCGAAGAGGCCGGTGCAGGTCGCCTCGGTGAGGACGCGGATGCGGGCATTGGCCTCGACCTCGGCGGCGAGCACGCGGAGCTGCTGCCGGCCGCGCACACCCTCGGCATCGAACCGGGCGTAGCCGAGCGAGCCGCCCAGCCGCGCGCCGTCCTCGACCAGCACGACCTCGAGGCCGGCCTTCGCCGCCTCCAGCGCCGCGGCGATCCCGGCGGGGCCGCCGCCGATCACCGCCACGTCCGCGAACACATATTCCTTGTCGAAATAGCCGTGATGCGCGTCGAGATTGACCGTGCCGAGGCCCGCCGTGCGCCGGATATAGCGCTCCCAGTATTTCCAGGCCCATTTCGGCTTGTAGAAGGCCTTGTAGTAGAAGCCGACGGGCAGGAAGCGGCCGATCAGCTCCACCCAGCTCTGCCGGTCCTGCTCGAGGCTCCCGACGTAGTTCTGGCCGGTGACCACCATGCCTTCCACGATGGGGCGGCGATCGGCGAGAATGTTCGGCTCGTCGCCGATCTGGACGAGCGTGTTGGCGTCCTGACCCGCCATGGTCAGCACGCCGCGCGGCCGGTGATATTTGAAGGAGCGGGAGATCAGCCACTCGTCATGGGCGGCGAGCGCGCTGGCGATCGTGTCGCCGGCATAGCCGGTGAAATGACGGCCTTCGAACTCGAAGCCGATGGTGCGGCTCCGGTCGATCACCCCGCCGGCGGGCGCCGGCAGCCGGTTGACCCCGACGCTCACTGCGCGCCTCCCGCGGGCTTGTCGCCCGCCCGCTTCGGCGGCGCCTTGAAATCGACCCGCTGCTTGAAGAGGTCGCTGGCGGGATAGGTGCGGAGAAACTCGTCGGTCACGGTGTTGCGCTCGGCGATGAACCAGAAGGAGGTCGGAACGTGGCACCACCACTCGCGCACGACGCCGGCGGTGTTGTCCTCAAGAAACACGAACGCGCCCCACTCAAGATCGGAGATCGCCGTCGGGTCCGGCAGCGGCTTCACCTCGCCGCCCCAGACGAATTCCGAGATGTTGCGCGGTCCGTTCAACGGGCAGTTCAGGATCTTCATGGCCCGGGCTCCTAATGTCCGACCGAGGCCGCGCCCTTTTCGCCGACCTGCTGGAAGTTCACGAAGCGGTCGAGGCGGAAGGGTTCGATGAGCTCGTGCGGCTTGTTGTTGGCGAGGGTGTAGGACATGGTCAGGCCGCAGACCGGCGTCGCCTTGAAGCCCCAGGTGCCCCAGCCGGAATCGATGTAATAGTTCTCGAGCGGCGTCAGGCCCATCACCGGGCTGAAATCGGGCGTCATGTCGGCCATGCCGGCCCACTGCCGCGCGAGCTTCACATCGCCGAGGAAGGGCAGCAGCTCCAGCATGTGGCCGAGCAGCCCTTCCTTGAAATCGAGCGTCGAGCGCGTGGAATAGACGCCGTAAGGATCGGTCGAGCCGCCCATCACCAGCTCGCCGCGCGAGGACTGCGAAATATAGACATGCAGCGAACCCGACACGACGATCTGGTCGAGGAAGGGCTTGAGCGGCACCGAGACGCAGGCCTGCAGCGGGATGGTGCGGATCGGCAGGCGGAAGCCTGCCATCTTCGAGACGAGCGAGCTCGACCCCGCGACGGCCTGCAGCAGCTTGTTGCAATGGATGGTGCCGCGGTTGGTCACCACCCCGATCGCCCGGCCGTTCTCCTTCAGGATCTCGGTCACTTCGGTCAACTGATGGATCTCGACGCCGCGGCGGGCCGCGCCGCGGGCATAGCCCCAGGCGACCGCGTCGTGGCGTGCGATCGAGCCCGGCGGATGATAGAGCGCGCCCAGAATCGGATAGCGCACGTCCTCCGAGCAGTTGAGCGCGGGGCAGAGCTTCTTCACATCGTCGGTGAAAATGAGCTCGGAATTGACGCCGAGATGCTTGTTGACCTCGGCGCGCCAGCGGCTGGTGCGTAACGCCGCGTCGGTGTGCGCGAGCGTGAAGTGGCCGCGCTCGGAATAGAGGATGTTGTAGTCGAGGTCCTGGCTCAGTTCCTGATAGAGCTTCACCGACATGTCGTAGAACTTGACGCCTTCGGGCGTCAGGTAGTTCGAGCGGATGATGGCGGTGTTGCGCGCCGTGTTGCCGCCGGCGAGATAGCCCTTCTCCAGCACCGCGACATTGGTGATGCCGTAGTCGCGCGCGAGATAGTAGGCGGTGGCGAGCGCATGGCCGCCGCCGCCGATGATCACCACGTCGTAGGTCGGGCGCAGCGGCTGCGCGGCCGGAATCTGCCGCTCCGCCGGATAGGTCTTGCGGAGTCCGTATTTCAGAAGGCCGAGGGGCATCGCACGAGGCTCGCTTTCGAGAGTATGGCCGGCGACGAGGGGAGACGCCCGTCCACGCTACCGGTCGGTTTCCTATGATGCAACAATTTTTACTTTGGGGCGATAACGCAGAGGCCACATAGCGGCGTCGTCTTGAACCGCGCGCGACCGCGCGCGAAAGTGTCGGCGACGAGAAGGAGAGCGCCGGTGGCGAAACGTCCCAATGTCGTGCTGCTCGACAGCGCCGCCGAGGCGCTGAAGCAGGAATTTCTCGGCTGGCAGTGCCGCTTGCGGCAGCTCTCGGTGCGCGAAGCGGCCGGACGCCCCTCTTCCGGCATGCGGCCGAGCGTCAGCGCGCCGGACGGCAGCGCGATCTCTGGCGCCATCACCGTCCTCATCCACCCGGCCGAGCCCGACGAGAGCACCCAGCTCTTCAGATTCCAGGTGCAGAAGACACACGATCCGACCGAACGCTATTCCAAGGCGCTGGAACTGCTGTCCGGCTTCCACTACCAGCGGCCGCGCGAGTTCACCGACGTGATGACGGCGCTCTTCGGACCGGGCTCCGACGTTGCCGGACGCCTGCTGGATCACGGCGCCTGCGAGCTCGAATTCGCCGAATATAGCCGCGGCTTCCGCCTGCCCTGCCGCGTGCGGCAGCTCGCCGAGAGCGATCCGCTCCATCAAGCCACCTACTGGCACAATCGCCTCTTCAATCCGAACATGCCGGCCGCGGTGCGCGTCCTCTCCTTCACCCCGGACTGGCCCCACGCCGAACGTTTCGAGTTCGACGCCGCCGACTGAGGGGGCGGCCCCGAAACCCGCCGCGCAGGAACGGGCCGGGCTGCGACGCCCGACCCGCCCGACAAGCGCTCGACGCGATCGATCAGAACTTCCGGTAGGCCCGGTTCAGATCGACCATGGGATGCTTCCTCGACATCTGGAACTTGATCAGCAGCTCGCGCGCCAGCATGTCGCGGTCCTGCTGATTGTCCGGCAGCTTGATTCCCGGCGGCACCGTGACCCAGCCGTTCACATTGCGGTCGAACACGGCCGCGCGGCCTTCCTCGTAGCCGAGATGGACGTCCTCGAGCCAGTTGAGGTCGTCCCAACCCATCACCTCCATGTATTTCTTCAGGAAAGGCGTGATGCGGCTGTAGTCCGGCACCAGGTTCACGTCGTAGCGGTAGCCGATATGCTGCCCGATCTCCTTCTCGCGCTTGCTGTCGAGGCCGGAGCTCTTCAGGAACTTGTCGATGTCGGCCTTGCCGGGCTTCGCCGATTTCGCGGCCGCCTTGGCGTTGCTCGCGAAGCTCACCACCTTGGCGGACTTCGAGGGCTTCGAGGGTTTCTTCGCCATGGGTCCGGTCTCCTCTAGTACCGCGTCATGTCGGGACGACCGACGGTGTGTTGCGAGCCAGCCAACGGCACCATGGCGAGCGCGGAGGCTTCCATGGTGAGTGCTGCGAGATCTTCCGGCTCCAGGCTATGCACGTTGGTCTTGCCGCAGGCGCGTGCCATCATCTGGCACTCGATCGCGAGGCAATGCAGGAAGTTGTAGACGCGCTCGGCGGCCTCGTCCGGATCGAGCCGCTTGCGGAGCATCGGGTCCTGCGTCGCCACGCCGACCGGGCAGCGGCCGGTGTGGCAGTGATAGCAATGGCCCGCCTCCACCCCGATCTCCTTCTCGTAGTCGGATTCCGGGATGTCCTTGTTGCAGTTGAGCGCCATCAGGGCCGAATGGCCGATCGCGACCGCATCGGCGCCGAGCGCCAGCGCCTTCGCCACGTCGCCGCCGTTGCGGATGCCACCGGCATAGACGAGGCTGATCTCGCCGGTCTTGCCGACGTCGTCCAGCGCCTTGCGAGCCTGGCGGATCGCGGCGATTCCGGGGACGCCGGTCTCTTCGGTTGCGATATGCGGGCCGGCGCCGGTGCCGCCCTCCATGCCGTCGATATAGATGCTGTCCGGGTCGGTCTTCGCCGCCATGCGCACGTCGTCATAGACGCGCGCCGCACCGAGCTTGAGCTGGATCGGAATCTCCCAGTTGGTCGCCTCGCGGATCTCCTGGATCTTGAGCGCGAGGTCGTCCGGCCCCAGCCAGTCCGGATGGCGCGCCGGCGAACGCTGGTCGATGCCGGCCGGGAGCGAGCGCATCTCCGCGACCTGGTCCGTCACCTTCTGGCCCATGAGATGGCCGCCGAGGCCGACCTTGCAGCCCTGGCCGATGAAAAACTCGCAGGCGTCGGCGAGCCGCAGATGGTTCGGATTGAAGCCGTAGCGGCTCTGGATGCACTGGTAGAACCACTTCGAGGAATAGCGGCGCTCGTCCGGGATCATGCCGCCTTCGCCTGAGCATGTCGCCGTGCCCGCCATGGTGGCGCCGCGCGCAAGCGCGATCTTCGCCTCGAAGGAAAGCGCGCCGAAGCTCATGCCGGTGATGTAGATCGGAATGTCGAGCTCGAGCGGCCGCTTCGCCCGCGGGCCGATGATCGTCTTGGTCAGGCATTTCTCGCGATAGCCTTCGATGACAAAGCGCGTGAGCGTACCCGGCAGGAACGTCAGGTCGTCCCAGGTCGGGATCTTCTTGAAGAGCGAGAAGCCGCGCATCCGGTAGCGGCCGAGCTCGGACTTGATATGGATGTCGTCGATAACGTGCGGGGTGAAGAGGAAGCTTTTGCCCAGCAGGCTGGTATTGCGCTTCGACTTCTTCGCGGCGGGCTTTTGGGCCGGCGCCTTCTTTCTTTCTCTTGCCATCGCAATGATCCCTTCTGCGGACGGGCTTAAAGGACGATCTTCTTCTCGGCCGGCTCCAGATTGTCGTAGTTCCAGAGCTGCCGGCCAGCGACGATCTTCTGCATGTTCTCGACGCCCTTCGGCGCCTTGAGCCCGTACTGCTTGAGCTTGCGGTTGAGCCAGTCGATGTCGAGCTGCGTCATCTCGCCCGGCACGGCGTCCACGCCGAGCCCGTCGATCTTGCCGCCGACGTAGATGGTCCCGTCATACATGGAGTCGCCGAGATTCTTGCCGGCGTCGCCGAGGATGACCATGCGGCCGCGCTGCATCATGAAGCCGCAGAACGCGCCGGCGCGACCGCCGACGAGGATCGTGCCGCCCTTCATGTCGATGCCCATGCGCGCGCCGACATCGCCCATGCAGACGAGGTCGCCGCCGCGGATCGCGGCGCCGAAGGTCGAGCCCGCGTTCTTCTCGATCACCACGGTCCCGGCCATCATATTCTCGGCGCAGGACCAGCCCACGCGGCCCTTGATCCGGATGTTCGGCCCGTCGATCAACCCGCAGCCGAAATAGCCGAGGCTGCCTTCGATATGGAGGTTGAGCCGGTTGAGGATGCCGACCGCGATTGCATGCTTGGCGCCGGGGTTCTTCATCACCACCGTGCCGTAGCCCTTGCTCAGCAGCTCCCGGAGCTTGAGGTTGACCTCCTTCGAGGAGAGTGGCCCGGCGTCGAGCTCGGCGCGCTTGTTGAAATCGACATCGAACGAATCCGCATAGGTGAAATTGTCGGATTCCTCGGGCGAGAAGAAACGCTGCTGGGTACGACCGGCAAGCTGCTCGGTGTGCATACCCATTTCATGGGATTTGGTGCGCAGGGCCATCAGGAGCTCTTCCAAACACGCACCTCGCCCTCGTAGGGGTCAAAGGTGTCGATTTCATGGGGGAACACGCTGCGGATCGCGACCTCTTCGGAGGCGAGCGCGATGAACTTGTCGCTCTCGTAGAGCACCATCGGCTTCGCGGCCATGGTGTCCTTCGCCATGCCGAGCGAGTCCGAGGTCGCGACGAGATAGGTGAAGACGCCGTCAAGCTCCTCGATGGAGTCCGCCATCGCGTCCTTGAGCTCGGCGCCCTGCTGCATCTTGTCGGCGAGATAGACCGCGATCAGCTCGGAATCGCAGTTCGACATGAAGCGGTGACCTCGCCGCTCGAGCGCGCGCCGCCCGTTCCAGTAGTTGGTGAGCTGCCCGTTATGGACGACGGAGACGTCGGCGAACGGATAGGCCCAGTAGGGATGCGCCGAACGGATATCGACGTCCGATTCCGTGGCCATGCGGGTATGGCCGAGGGCGTGGGTACCGGAGAAGCCCTTGAGCTTGTACTGCGAAGCGACCCGCGCCGCATCGCCGAGGTCCTTGACGAGCTCGAGACCGTGGCCCATCGAGAGGATCTCGGCCCCTTCGACGTCCTCCATATAGTCCGCCAGCTTCCGGCGGTCGCCGTCGAAGGACACCTTGTAGCGGAAGGCATATTCCGTGGCCTCGTTGGCCTCGAGAATGGTGCCGCCCAGCTCCTTGATGCGCTTGTCGACCTGCTCGCGGCGATCGACAACCTGGTGATGGATGTCGAAACCCTTCTTCATGTCGTCCTGCTCGGCGACCTTGAAGCGGATCATGATCTCGTTGCCCTTGAGCGGCTTGCCATAGAGCGCATAGCCGGTCGAATCCGGCCCGCGATGCTTCAGCGACTGCAGCATCGCCGTCATCTCGGTGCCGATATCGCCGGTCTTGCCCCGATGAATCAGTCCCGCAATTCCACACATGTTCGGTTCCCTCTCGGTTTCCGGGTATCTCTCGCCTGGCGGCTCCGGCTCAGGGCAGGTAGTCCCAATATTGCTCGAGGTCCCAGCGGGTAACGGTGGCGTTGAACTTCTCCCACTCGTCGCGCTTGTAGTGGGTGAAGACGCGATACATGTCTTCCGGCAGCGCGCTCTTGATGACCTCGTCCTTCTCGAGCTCGGCGAGCGCGTCGCCCAGCGACATCGGCAGCTTCTTGACCTTTTTGCCGGCCGCCATCGCCTGATAGATGTTGCGCTCCTCCGGTTCGCCCGGATCGATCTTGTGCCGGATGCCGTCGTCGAAAGCCTTCAACAGACCGGACGCCATCAGGTAGGGGTTCACCGTCGAATCGACCGAGCGGTACTCGAACCGGCCCGGCGCCGAGATACGCAGCGCGCAGGTGCGGTTCTGATAGCCCCAGTCGGCATAGACCGGCGCCCAGAAGCCGGTATCCCAGAGCCGGCGATAGGAGTTGACGGTCGAGGAGCCGAGCGCCGTCAGCGCGCCGACATGCTTGATCACGCCGCCGATCGACCAGAGGCCGATCTGCCCCGGCTTTCCCTGGCCCTTCGGCGGGGCGAAGGTGTTCTCGCCGCCCTTCCGGTAGTTGAAGTTCTGCGGCATGCCCGCGAAGTTCTTGGGGTTGTCGACATGCGCCGTGTCGACCACCTTGTCTTCGCCGCCCCGCCACAAGGAGAGATTGTGGTGGCAGCCATTGGCCGACACGCCCATGAAGGGCTTCGCCATGAAGCAGGCGATGAGATCGAACTCGCGCGCGACCTGGGCGCAGATCTGCCGGTAGGTGGTGAGGCGATCCGCCGTGCGCAGCGCATCGTCGAACATGAAGTTGAGCTCGAGCTGGCCCGGCGCGTCCTCGTGATCGCCCTGGATCATGTCGAGGCCCATCGCCTGGCTGTATTCGATCGCGCGCATGAAGACCGGGCGCAGCGATTCGAACTGATCGATGTGGTAGCAGTTCGGCTTGGAGAAGCCGCCGTCCGGCAGCCCGTCCGGACCCTTCCTGAGCCACATCATCTCCGGCTCGCAGCCATGGCGGAGATGCAGGCCCTTGTGGTCCTTCTGGAACTGCTCGTGGATGCGGCGAAGGTTGCCGCGGCAATCGGACGTCAGGAACCCGCCGGGGTTCTTCTTTTCCTCGCGATTGCGGAAGCAGGTGCAGAAAACGCGCGCGACGCGCTTGTCCCAGGGGAGCTGCACGAAGGTGTCGGGATCGGGGATGCCCACCAGCTCGGAGGATTCGGGGCCGTAGCCGATGTAGTTCTTGTAGCGGTCGACGAAGAGGTTGGCGGTCGAGCCATAGACGAGCTGAAAGCCGCGCTCGGCGATCGCTTCCCAGTGGTCGGCCGGGATGCCCTTGCCGACGATGCGGCCGGTCACCGAAACGAACTGGTAGTAGATGTAGCTGATGCCGAGTTGATTGATCTTGGCCCGCACCTGCTTGACGAGTTCCTTGCGGCCCTTGGCGGATACATATGCCTCTAGGTCGGTCATGGGTCTTCTCCCCTATTCGATCGTTATGACCGGGGCCTCTCCGGCCGCCGGCTGTTGCCCTTCGATATCGCCGCTGCGGATCTTCCTGCTGCTTTGCGGAGATACCAATTCCAGTCCAATTTTCGCCGCCTTGCGCGGGGCCGATCCGGTCCGGCGCAGGGCCCCGTTTTGCCTCGTCAGCTCCACGGGAAGGGGCTGTTCGACACCGGATGCAGCTTGCCGGCCTTGAAGCGCGAGAAGCGGAACGGCTCGAGCAGGTCGCTCGGATTGCCGCAGATGTCGTCCGCCACGAGCTTGCCGACACCGATCATCTTGTAGCCGTGGTTCGAATCCGCCACGACATAGACGTTCTCGCAGAAGCGGTCGAACATTGGGAAGCTGTCGGCGGTGAAGCTGCCGATGCCGCCCGAGGGTTCCTTCTTGTAGAGATCGATCTTCTTCTCGAAGCGCTTCTGGCAGAAGGCGAGCGCCGAGCACCACATATGGGCGAAATCGTCGCCGACCACGAAATCCGGCGATTCCGGCCCATAGGGATCGATCTTCACCGATTCCGGCGCGGCCTTGACCTTGAAGGGCATCGCGCCGCCCTGGATGCCGCCGAAATTGAAGTCCGGCTTGTAGTAGATGCCCCAGATCCGGTCCGTGATGACCGAGCCGTCGACATCGGAATAGAGCGTGGCATCGGTGTCCACATGAATGACCGGCGGCATCTTGCCGTCGTTGGTGCGCTGCAGCGTGGGATCGACCCCGAGCGTGCCCTCCTGGAGCGACCAGAAGGTCCACATCGGCACACCGTCATGCACCTTGCCGTCGCGGCCCTTGATGGTGATAGAGGTCGGCAGATCCAGCATGTCCCAGACCTGCTTGACCCAAGGCCCGGTGCCGATAATCACCATGTCGCAGTCGATCTTGCCGCGGTCGGTGACCACCGTCTTCACGGCACCGGAAGCGTCCTTCTTGAAGCCGGTGACCTTCACGCCCGTGAGCAGCCGCACATCCTCGTTCTCCGCCTTCTTGGCGAGGCCGTAGATCGAGGCGGTGTTGTTGGCGTAGCCGCCCTTCTTCTCGTGCAGCACGGAGGTGATGCCCTTCGCCTGCCAGTCCTCGAGGATGCCCTGCATGTAGGTCATGCAGTCCTTCTCGCCCTCGATGAAGACCGACTCGTAGCCGATCTCCTTCTGCTGCTTGGCGATGGAGGCGACGTCCGAATGCATGATCTCCGGGCTGATCTGCATGTAGCCGACGGGATGATAGCTGAAAGCCTTCGGATCGCTCTCCCAGACCGAGACGCTGTGCGCCATGAGGCGGCGCATCGCCGGCTGGAAGTAGTTGTTGCGGATGACGCCGCAGGCGATCCCGGAGGCGCCGGCCGCGATGCCGGTCTTGTCCACCACCAGGATGTCCTTGCCGCTGCCGCGGCCCGTCTTGCGCAGATTTTCGGCGAGATGCCAAGCGGTGCTGAGGCCGTGAATGCCGGCGCCGATGATCACGTATTTTACGTGGGAGGGGAGAGCCATCGCTGCGTTTCCTGCTTTGATGCGCGCCGTCCTCGAACCAAAAACCGGCCGTCACCTCGTCCCCTGAGGCGCCGTCGCGGGCTTGATCGCGGGACGGGTTTAGTTGAACATAAGCCCGCCCGCTTTCAAACCAATTTTTTCCAAAGGCACAGAAATGGCGAAGATTGGTGACGGCGCCCTGAGGGCGCGGGGGGAGCTCCCCGAATTCCTCGGCTCCCGGCCGGAATCGCGGCCGATCGCCGACCCCGTGCGCGGCTCGGCCTGGATCGGCCAGCAGCTTCGCCAGGCGATCACGGAGGGGAACCTCCGCCACGGCGAGAAGCTGCCCGCCGAGCGCCAGCTCGCCGAGATGTTCGGCGCCTCGCGGACCACCGTTCGCACCGCCCTCAACCTCCTCGAATCCGAGCGGCTCGTGACGCGGCGGGTGGGCAGCGGCACCTTCGTCAATTTCCAGCCGCGCAACGAGCGCGACGACGTGGCCGAGCAGACGAGCCCGCTCGAGCTCATCGAGGTCCGGCTCGCGGTCGAGCCGCACATGGTCCGGCTCGCCGTGCTCAATGCCAGCGCACGCGATCTCGACCGGCTCGGCGAATCGATCGAGGAGATGGAGAAGCGCAGCGTGGATGCCGAGAGCTTCACCGTGCTGGACGAGCAGTTCCATCAGCGCATCGCCGAATGCGCCCGCAATCCCCTGCTCGTCTCGCTCTATCGCCAGATCAACGAGATCCGCACCCATGCGCAGTGGAACGCGATGAAGGACAAGGTGCTCACCACCGAGCGCATCGCCGAATATAACCGGCAGCACCGCACGCTCTTCGAAGCGATCCTGTCGCGCGACGTGGAGAGCGCCGTCGCCATTGTGACCAACCACCTGCACTATGCCCGTCGGCAGTTGCTCGGCGCCGGCAGCGCCGCGGCCGAAGACTGAGCGCGCTCAGGGCGATACGAGCGCCCGCCGGAACCGCCCGCGATTTGCCCGGCTTCTCCGCCGCCCGCTAGAATGGGCGCAGGGAACCTCTCCATGACCGTCCGACCGCACCCCGATCCCGCCCATGTCGCGGCGCTGACCGCGCGCGAAGAGGCACGCTTCCTGACCGAGGGGCCGCGTTCGGCAGCGCTGCTCGCCCGCGCCCGGACCCATATGCCGCAAGGCGTCCCGATGAGCTGGATGGCCACGATGCACGGCCATCCCCCCGTCTTCGTCGATCACGGGGCCGGCGCCTGGTTCACCGACGTCGACGGCCGCCGCTTCCTCGACATGAACCAGGCGGATCTCAGCGTGAATTGCGGCTATGCGCCGCCGGCCGCCGTGCGGGCGATCGCGGACCGCGCGGGGCGCGGGAGCCAGTTCATGCTGCCGACCGAGGATGCGATCTGGTGCGCCGAGGAGCTCGCGCGCCGCTGGGAGCTGCCCTACTGGCAATTCACGCTCTCGGCTTCCGGCGCCAATGCCGAGATCATCCGTCTCGCCCGCCATGCGACCGGACGCGACAGGCTGCTGCTGTTCGACGGCAAGTATCACGGCCATATCGACGACAGCCTGGTGATGCTCCGGGAGAATCGAGTCGTACCGGAGCTTGCCGGCCTCGGTCTGGACGCCGCCGCGCGGGCGCGCGTCGTCGCCTATAATGATCTCGCCGCCGTGGAGCATGCGCTGGCGCCGCGCGACACCGCTCTCGTCTTCGTCGAACCGGCCCTCACCAATATCGGCGTGGTCCTGCCGGAGCCGGGCTTTCTCGAAGGGCTCCGCGACCTTACCCGCCGCTATGGCAGCCTCCTCGCCTTCGACGAGACCCATACGCAAGTCGCCGGTCCGGGCGGATTGAAGCGCGCCTGGAGCCTTGATTGCGACGCGGTCGGGCTCGGCAAGAGCGTCGGCGGCGGCATCGCGATCGGCGCCTATGGCATGAGCGAGGCGCTCGCCCGCCATCTGATCGCGCCGCCCGTCGTGCCGGGCGCACCGATGGAATCGGTCGGCGGCGTCGCCACCGGCGGCACGCTCTACGGCAACGCGCTGGCCATGGCCGCCTGTCGCGCGACCCTGGAGGCGGTGCTGACGCCGGAGAATTTCGCGCGCACGGCGCGGCTCGGCGCGAGGCTCGCCGACGGGATCGACGCCGCTTTCCGCGCCGCCGGCTTTCCCTGGTCGGCGCAGCGGCTGATGGGCCGGTCGGGCTTCACCTTCGCCGAACGGCCGCCGCGCAACGCCGCCGAGGCGCGCGCCCTCGCCCGCCCCGATCTCCACCGCCTGCTGCGGCTCCATATGGCGAACCGGGGCGTCTGGGAATCGGTCGCGACCGCCGGCCCGACCGTGTCGATCCCAATGAGTGAGGCCGATATCGGTTTCTATCTCGAGCGGTTCGACGCCTTCGTAGCCGCACTCGGCTGAGCGTCGTCGCCTGCCGTTTCCCGCAAAGGATTTGCGACCGGCCGGTTCTGGTATAGCGTCCGGCAAACCTGTCGGCTCGAAGGCCCGGTCGCGGGTTCGGTACGGAGCTCGGGATGGAAATCGTCACGGCGGATCGCTGGTACCGGACCCGGTCCGTGGGCGACGGCATCACCCATATCGACGAGCCGCATATCAAGCCGTTCTATCGCTGCAACATCTGGCATGTGCGCGGCCGCGACGGCGATCTCCTGATCGATAGCGGGTCGGGCGTGGTGAGCCTTTCGGCGCAGGTCCGGCTTCTCGCGGGCCGGCCGCTCCTCGCCGTCGCCAGCCACACGCATTTCGACCATATCGGCAGCCACCACGAATTTTCCGACCGCGCGGTGCATGGCGCGGAAGCCGAGATCATCGCCAGGCCCGAACGGCCGCAGATCCTCGCCGACCTCTATGCGACGGACGAGATGTTCACGGCGCTGCCGCCGGGCGGGTTCGATCGGCAGGCCTATAATGTGACGCCGGCGCGCGCCACCCGCCTGCTCTGGGACGGGCAGATTCTCGACCTCGGGGACCGGCATCTCGAGGTCATGCATCTTCCCGGCCACTCGCCGGGATCGATCGCGCTCTGGGAGAAGGCGACCGGCGTGCTTTTCGGCGGCGACGTCGTCTATGACGGCCAGTTGCTCGATGACAACTACCACTCCTCCATCGAGCAGTACGTCGCCTCGATGGAACGGCTTCGCGACCTGCCGGTGCGCGTCGTTCATGGCGGCCACATGGAAAGCTTCGGCCGCGAGCGGCTTCTGGCGATCGTGGACGGCTATATCGAGGCGAAGCGCCGAAGCGGATTCGCGCGGCGCAACCCCGGATGAGCGCGCTCGAGGCGACGACGCCGCCGCCCGGTCCGGCCTCCTGCCGCCTCCGCAGCGCCGATCCGGCCGCGCTCCGGATCCTCGAGGTGGGCGACCACGAGACCTTCAAGCTCGCCTTCTCCGAGAACACGGTGCGGCTCTCGACGCGACCGAAGAAGCGCCACGTGCCCGATCCCCATTTCACGCTCGCTCGCTGGCGAGAGGTGAAGCAGGAGCTCGCCGCCGGCCGTTATGACCTCGTGGTCTGCTACACCCAGCTCTACGCCCCTTGGGATCCGCGCAGCTTCATCCGGGCCTTCGCGGTGGGCCTGCCGCGACTGGTCAATCCGGTCGCCCGCACCTTCGGCGTCATAAAGGCCTGCCGTATCGCGGGCGTGCCGATGATCACGATCGACTACGACGATTCCTTCGCGATCAATCGCCATCAATTCCGGTTCCTGGAGCGCAGCCAGCTCTATTTCAAGCGCGAGCTGCCGGTCGACGGCTGGCAGCTCTTTTTCAAGACGGGTCATCGCAACCTGCCGACCCGGCGGATTCGCGGCAACCGCCGCTACGCGGCCTGGCTCGAGAAGGTGAGGCCGATCTCGCTCGGCCTGCCCTGGCCGACCCGCTCCATGGCGCCGCCGCCGCTGGAGAAAACGGCGGACGTCTTCTTCGCCGGGCAGGTCACGCTCAACTCGACGGTGCGCGAAGCCGGAATGCGCCAGCTCGAAACGCTCGCGGCGCGCGGCTATCGGGTCGATATTGCCCGCGAACGGCTGCCCTATCGCGAGTTCCTCGCGCGCTGCGCCCGATCCTGGCTTACCTGGTCCCCCGAGGGCTATGGCTGGGACTGCCGCCGCCATTACGAGGCGGCCTTATGCCGCTCGGTTCCGCTGATGAGCCGGGCCACGATCCATCGGCATCGGCCGCTCGTCGCAGGCGAGCATGGCTTCTACTATGACGTGGAGGGCGACGGGCTCGTCCGCGCGGCCGAGGATGCGCTCGCCGACAAGGAAAGGCTCGCGCGCATCGCGGAAGCGAGCCGCACCCATGTGCTGACCCACCATACCTACGAAGCGATCTGCCGTTACATGGTGGGCGAGCTCGCGGCGAAGCTCGCGAACGAGGACGCGCCTCTCCCGGTCAGCGGCTGAGCACGACGATATCTTCCGGCCGGGCGAAGAGCGCGACCTCGGCCCCCACCGCCGGCTGCATCTCGGGCGGCAGCCGCAGCAGCAGGGCGATTTCGCCATCCGCACCCGTTTTCGCGCGCGCGCGCCAGTGCGTGCCCTGAAAGACGAGCTCGCACACCCTTGCCGAACCGAGCGATGCGGCATTCTCCGGGGCGGTCGCCGCCGGATATATCTGCTCCGGCCGGACCGCCACCTGCACCGCGCCGCCGAGATCGGCCTTGCCGGCGAGCAGCAGCCGGCCGAGCGGCGTCTCGACGGTGAGCGCATCTCCCGACACCGCGGCGACGCGCCCCGGCAGCAGGTTGTTCTCGCCCATGAAGGTCGCGGCAAAGAGGCTCGCCGGGCGGCGATAGATCCGCGCCGGCACGCCCATATCCTCGACCAGGCCGCGGTTCATCACCACGATCGTATCGGCGATGCTCATCGCCTCCTCCTGGTCGTGCGTGACATGCACGAAGGTAGTGCCGAGCCGCTTCTGGATGCGCACCAGTTCTTCCTGCATCTGGCGGCGGAGCGCCAGATCGAGCGCGCCCAGGGGCTCGTCCAGCAGCAGCACCGCCGGATTGACCGCGATCGCCCGCGCGAGGGCCACGCGCTGCCGCTGCCCGCCCGAGAGCTGATGGATGCCGCGGTCGCCGAACCCGTCGAGCCCGACCAGCTTCAGGGTCTCGTCGGCCCGCCGGTTCCGCTCCGCCTTCGCCACCTTCCGCATATAGAGGCCGAACCCGACATTGGCCCGCACGCTCATATGCGGGAAGAGCGCGTAATCCTGGAAAACCGTTGCCGTCGGGCGCTTCGCCGGCGGCAGGCTCGTCACGTCCTCCCCGCCGATGCGAACGCTGCCGCCGGTCGGCTCCACGAAGCCGCCGATCATCGAGAGGACGGTTGTCTTGCCGCTGCCCGAGGGACCCAGCAGCACCACGAACTCGCCCTTGCCGATGACGAGGTCGATGCCGGCGACGGCGGTCATCGCGCCGTAGCTCTTGGTGAGGCCGACGAGCTGGACGAGCGGATCGGTCATGACGTGCGCTTGCGCCCCAGCAGGAGTTCGACCAGAAGGACCAGCAGGATCGAGATACCGAATACGAAAGTCCCCGCGGCGTTGAGTTTCGGGCTGAGCCCGGAGCGCAGCATGCTCCAGATCACCACCGGCATGGTGGTGTCGTATTTGCTCAGCAGGAACGCGATCACGAACTCGTCCCAGGAGAGCGTGAAGGCGATGAAGAAGGAGGCGAGCAGCGCCGGCCAGAGCATCGGCACGGTGACGAGGATCAGCGCCTGCAGGTCGTTCGCCCCCAGATCCTGCGCCGCGCGCTCGACGTTCGCCTGATGCTCGCCGAGCTGCGAATAGCAGATCGCGAAGCAGAGCGGCAGGTTGATGACGACGTGACCGATCCCCACCACGAGCAGCGATTTGCCGACGCCGACCAGGTTGAAGGTGAAGAGCAGGCCGAGCGCAATGATGAGATAGGAGACCGAGATCGGCGCCATCAGGAAGAACTGCGCGAGCGCGACCCGGCGCGGGGGCCGCCGCGCCATCGCATAAGCGGCGAGGAATCCGAGCATCGTGGCGGCGAGCGACGAGAGCACCCCGACTAGCACCGAATTGCCCATCGCGGCCATCAGCTTGCGGTCGGCGAGCAGCGCGTCGTACCAGCGCAGCGACACGCCCTTGAAGGGCGGCACGGGCAGCGGACCGTTCTGGAAGGAATAGATCACCAGCATCGCGACCGGCAGGAAGATGAAGGCGAACGCTGCCGTCATGTAAAGGATCGCCGGAAGCTGCCGGAGCCCGCGCATGGTCAGAGCCGGTCCATGCGCAGGCGGCGCGCCGAGAAGAGGAACGCGATGATGACGACGCCCATCAGGATCATGCTGAGCGCGGAGGCCATCGAGAAATCGGCCGTGCGGCCGACCTGGCGCATGATCGCCTGAGGCATCAGCAGCTCCTTGCTGCCGCCGAGGATCTGCGGGGTGATGTAGTCGCCGATGCAGAGCACGAAGGTGAGGAAGGCGCCGACCGCAACGCCCGGCAGGCTCAGCGGCAGCGTCACATGCAGCAGCACCTGCCAGGGCGAGGCGCCGAGATCGGCCGCGGCGCGGCGGTAGGACTCCTTGATCTGCACCAGATTGGAATAGATCGTGAGCGTCAGCAGCATCACGAAGAAGTGGACGAAGCCGAGAATCGTCGCGCCCCGGTTGTTGCCCATGCCGATCGGTTCGGCGATGACACCGAGCCCGGTCAGCAGCCGGTTGATGATGCCGTTCTCCGACAGCACCAGCAGCCAGCTATAGGAACGGATGACGTAGGAGGTCCAGAACGGCAGGACCATCAGCACCAGTAGCAGCCGCTGCCAGCGCGCCGGTACCCGGTAGGCGAGGATATAGGCGATCGGATAGGCGATCAGGATGCTGAGCACGGTCACGACGGCCGTGACCTCGAGCGAGTTCACCATCGCCTGCAGCAGCACCCCGTCGCCTCTTTCGACAAAGGCGCGGTAGTTCGCGAAGGTGAACCAGTCGACGGTGACGCCCTTGTCGCGCAGCGTGAAGCTGATGCAGAGCATCACCGCGAGCGGCAGGACGAAGAACGCCGCCGTGAAGATCAGCGCCGGATAGAGCGCGAGCCGCTTCAGGCCGGCAGGCCGGGGCGCGCGAATCCCCCCGGCCGCGCTGGTCGCTGTCACGAGCGCCATCGGACTGGAACGGAGCCGGCGTCAGGCCTGCAGGAACTCGGTCCAGACCTCGAGCATCTTCGCGTTGAGCTCTTCGTCCGGAACGAAATAGGGGTGCGACTTCGCGAGGAATCCGGGCTGCTCGTCCCACCGCAACAGCTTCTTGATTTCGTCGGGAAGGGTCGCGTTCCGGTTCGCCGGCATCGCCCAGTAGCAGCTCGCGGTCGCGAGCTCCGCCTGCGGCTGCGGGCTCAGGATGTATTTCACGAACTCCGTCGCGAGCGCCTGGCGCGGCGAGTTCGCGAAGACGCAGACCGATTGCATCCAGAACACGCTGCCTTCGTCGAAGATGATCCAGTCGAGGTCCGGATTGTCGGCCGTGAGGTTGGTCACGGCGAACTCGCCGCCGGCGACGATGATGTCGGCCGCACCGGTGATGAGCGCGTTCTGGACCGTCGGCACGTCGCCGATGACCGAGGCGAGCTTCTTGATCTCGAGCAGCTTCTCGCGCACGGCCGGCAGATTTTCCGCGTTCATCGTGCCGGGCGTGATGCCGATCCCCATCCCCACCATCTCCATGGTCGGGATGTAATAATCATAGACCGCCACGCGGCCGGCGAACTGCGGGTCCCACATCGCCGAGGTCTTGCGGAGCTGGGCGATGTCGACCTTCGCCTTGTTGAAGCAGATGCCGTGATAACCGAACTTCTCCGGCATGCCGTACTGCTTGTCGCCGATGAAATTCAGATCGGTGCGGTGCAGCTCGGGGAATACGTCGCCCCAGGGCATGTCCGCCGCCTTCAGCTCCGACAGCAGGCCGCGCTCGGCGACCCGCGCCACGTCCACCGAATCGACGACGAGAATGTCCCAGTCGCCGGGCTGCGACTGCTCCAGGATGGCGAGGGCCGCGCCCGTCTCCTGGTAGTCCTTCACGTTGATCGTGACGTTGTGCTTCTCCGCGAAGGGCTGGAGCAGCCTGTCGTCCGTATGGTCGCACCAGACGAGAATGTTGAGCTCGTCGTCCGCCCGGCCGGCCCGCGGCATCGCCGTCATGGTGCCGACGGCCGCGAGGGTTGCGGCCGAGCTGCCGAGGAACTGCCGCCGGGTGAACGGGGGCCGTCCGAAAAGATTCCGCTTCATCGCATTCGCCTCCCAGAATTTTTGATCGATCGTTCGGATCAGACTAATTCACGCTGCGCCGAGCGTCTATTAAATCGGTCGGCCCGGCACATCTGACGGCCCGGACCGGACGGCCGGGCGAATCGTCGAAGCGCCCGCAGACCCCGTACCTTTCCCGACGCGAAACCGCATCGTCTGCCCGGACAGGATTCCCGTCCGGGCCGGCAGTGCCGCCATCGGCTTTTCCGACAGGGCGCCTGCCAGTCCTCCCGGGGCCGCCGCTAGACCCGGCCCTTGCCCTTCGGATTGGCCATGACGCCCATCACGTCCATGGCGAGACGCACGGCGACGCGCGCCGACATGTTCGCCGGGTCGTAGACCGGGCTGCATTCGGTGATGACATAGGCGTCGACGCCCTTGCGGGCGAAGGCGCGCACGAACTTGATCATCTCGCGCGGCGTGAGGCCCCCGCACTCCGGCGTGGTGATGCCGGGCACATAGGCCTGGTCCATGCAATCGAGGTCGGTGTGGAGCACGACCTTCTCCACGCCCGGCACCCAGATCCAGTCGATGACCTTCTGGATCACGTTGTCGACGCCCTGCTCCTCGATATCCCAGATGGTGAACATCTGGATATCGTGATCCTCCACGAACTTGCGCTCCTGCGGGGGGTTGAGGGCCCCGTTGATGCCGAGCAGGGCGACGCGCTCGCAGTTCTCGAGCTCGGCGGTGCGGCTGACCGGGCAGGCATGGTTCAGCACCTCCCCGCCCACATCCGCCGCCGTGTCCATGTGCGAATCGAAATG
>CADEFF010000007.1:72442-91748 GCA_902826565.1 uncultured Rhodospirillaceae bacterium
GCGCGCGGCCCCATCGAGGTGCCCGGCCGGCAGGTATTGGTGTGCTCCCAGGGCAGCCCGAGCACCGCGGCCTTGGCGCCATAGGCCTTCAGCTCCTTGGTGAGCGGCGGCACCACCATCGTCTTGAGGAAGGAAGGAATGCCGGAGATGAGGTGGGTCGGAAAATCGCCCTGTCCCTCGCGCCGACCGTAGGTGAGAAATGAATTATGCGCCATGACCGTTGCCTCTCCGGGTGGGTTGCCATACCGGCAGCAAGGCGGATCATGCGTCCCCCTCGCATACCTCCGGTGAGCAGCATCCATTTATTGACTTACCTGTCAATCAATAATCCGGTCGGAAATTGGTTGCGCGCCGTTTCGCGCGAGGACGCGTCCGGATTCAGGCGGCGGAGCGGCGGCGCGGATTCGCGCGGCGCCCGACCGCCCGCTTGCGCCGGGCGGAATAGCCGAGCAGCACCCACATGAAATGGCGCAGCTCCTCCATCTTGCGCACGAGGTTGTCGTTCGCGCGCATCATGGCGCCGAAGAAGATGCCGTCGATCTGGGACGAGATGAACGAGGTCACGCGATCGACATCGACCCGTTCGAACAGCCCGAGATCGACGCCCTGGCGGATAGTGCGGGCGATGACCTGGCGGTCATAGTCGTAAAAGCGCTTGATCGCCTTGTCGACCGACACCGAGCGGCGGCGCGGGCCCGCATAGTCGAACAGCACCTTTACCAGCATGCGCAGCTCGCTCTGCAGCTTGATGTTGGTGTCGATCCAGTCGTCGAGCAGCGCGACCGGGTCGCCGGGGTGCTTCGCCGCCACTTGCTCGTAATGGGCGATGGTGGTGGCGATCAGATGCTCGATCGCCGCGTTGAACAGCGCCTTCTTGTTGCGGAAATAGTAGTAGATCAGCGAATGATTGGCGCGGCAGGCGCGGGCGATGTCCTGCATCGTGACGGCGGAATAGTCGCGCTCCGCGAAGAGCCGGAGCGCCGTCTTCATGAAGGCGTCGGCGCGCCCGTTCCGATCATCCGACGGTTTGCTTCGTCCTGTCTTGCGACGGCCGATCATCGCCGATCGAATCTCCGATAGTTGCGCCCGGTACCGGGCCGTATGCGCCGCGATTCGGCATGGCCCGGCCCGCGCGGCCCGCAAGAACGAGCGGGTCCCATCCCCGCCGCGCTCGATAGCACGGTTCTTCGGAGCGCGGCAATCCGGGGGCGGCCGCGAGCCCCTTCACGAGACCCACGAATTCCGTTTCGGCCCGACCACCCGGTCAGCCTAAACTGGCCCTCGCGCCCGGTGGGGACGCGGGCGCAGGGGATCGGTCAAACGAAGGGGGAGCCTTCATGAGCGACCAATCGACGAGCCTCATCGATCCGAAGGCGGGAAGCACCGCCAACATCATCTACATTCTCTATCTGGCGAACATCATCGTCGGTCTCACCGCGCTGATCGGCGTCATCATGGCCTATATCAATCGGAGCCAGGGGCCGGACTGGGTGCGCACCCATTACCGGTTCCAGATCCGGACCTTCTGGATCGCCTTCCTGGTCGGGGTGATCGGCGCGCTGACGACCTTCATCCTCGTCGGCTGGCTCATTCTGCTGCTGCTGCTGGTCTGGTGGATCATTCGCTGCGTGAAGGGCATGCAATATCTCGGCCGCCAGCAGCCCTATCCCAACCTCGAGACCTGGATGTTCTGAGCCGGCGCGCGCCGGACGACCCCGGAAGAGACCGGGCGCGGCGTCTATCGATGCTGCGCTCGGCACCGGGTTTCGGCAGCGCACCGGTGAAGGCGCGGCGATCCGGATGCGCCGGGATCGCCGGCACAGGCATGGCGGTCAGCGGCGCTTGCCGGCGAGATCTTCGGCGAAGCGCTGGATGCGGTCGCAGGCGTCGCCGAGCTCGTCCTCGCCCGTGCCGAGGCTGATCCGCACATGGCCGGCGGCGCTGGGCCCGAACGCATCGGCCGCCAGCACCGAGACGCCTTCCGCATCGAGCAGATCGGTCGAGAAACGCTGGGCCGAAAGCCCGGTGCCGCGCACATCGACCATCGCGAACATGCCGCCCTCCGGACGGTGGCAGCGCAGGCCCGCTACATTGCCGAGCCGGCCGATGACGAGATCGCGCCGGCGCCGGTAGGCTTCCTTCATTTCCGCGAGCTCATGCGGCGGATGGCCGAGCGCCGCCGTCGCCGCATCTTGGATGAAGGGCGGCGAGCCGTAGAGCATGCAGAGCGAGAGAGTGCCGAGATGCTTCGCCAACGCATGCGGCGCCACCGCCCAGCCGATGCGCCACCCGGTCATGGCGTGCGATTTGGAGAGGCTGTTGATGGTGACGGTGCGTTCGCCCATGCCGGCGAGGCCGCCGGGGCTTACCTGCTCCGCCTCGAAGGTGAGGCTCGCATAGACCTCGTCCGAGAGCAGCCAGAGATCGTGCTTGCGGCAAAGCTCGGCGAGCCGCTCCCAGGTCTTTCGCGGGAACACCGCACCGGTCGGGTTGTGCGGCGAATTGATCAGGAGCGCACGGGTCTTTGGGGTGATGGCACGCGCCACGTCCTCGGGATCGAGCTGGAACTCGCGTTCCGCCCGCAGCGGCACATGAACCATCTTCGCGCCGCTCGCCCCCACCACCGCCTCGTAGGTGACATAGGCAGGCTCCGGCACGATCACCTCGGTCCCGATATCGAGCACGCAGAGCGCCGCGGCGAAAAGCGAGCATTGCGCGCCCGCCATGACCACGACGTTGTCGGCGTCCACGGCCTGGCCCGTCGTCGCCTGGTGGTGCTTCGCGATCGCCGTCCGCAGCGAATGGTCGCCGATCACGTCGCCGTAATGCGTCCTGCCGCTCCTGATCGCGTCGATGGCCGCGTCGGCGATTTCGGCCGGCGTGTCGAAATCCGGATCGCCGACGCTGAGCAGGATGATGTCGGCGCCCTCGCGCTTCAGGCGCGACGCGCGCGTGTGAGTGTCCCACGCGGCAGCGCCTTCGCCGCCGATCCGTTGCACGAAGGAGGAATAGCGCATGATCTTTCGGGATCTTCTCGGTGGGGTTGACCGGGCTCGGGCCTTGAGGCTCGATAGCACGGAGCAGCGTCAGCCAGCAACGGAGCCGATTTCAATGGCGAAGACCCACCACCAGCCGCTCGGCGGCAACCAGATGCCGCGCTTCGGCGGCCCCGCGACCATGATGCGCCTGCCGACCGTCGCCTCGCCGAAGGGTCTCGATGCCTGCTTCGTCGGCGTGCCGCTCGATACCGGCACCTCGAACCGCTCCGGCGCACGCTTCGGCCCGCGACAGATCCGCGCGGAGAGCTGCCTGATCCGTCCCTACAACATGGCGACGCGCGCCGCGCCCTTCGACAGCCTGTCGGTCGCCGATATCGGCGACGTTGCGATCAACACCTTCAACCTGCAGAAGAGCATCGGCATCATCGAGACAGCCTATGACGAGATCGTCGCCGAGGGCTGCCGGCCGCTGACGATCGGCGGCGACCACACCATCACCCTGCCGATTCTGCGCGCCATCAAGCGGAAATACGGGCCGGTCGGGATGGTGCATGTCGACGCCCATGCCGACATCAACGACAACATGTTCGGCGAACCGATCGCGCACGGCACGCCCTTCCGCCGCGCGGTCGAGGAAGGGCTCATCGACGGCAATCGCGTCGCGCAGATCGGCCTGCGCGGCACGGGCTACGCCGCCGAGGATTTCGACTGGCCGCGCTCGCAGGGCTTCCGCGTCGTGCAGGCCGAGGAGTGCTGGTACAAGTCGCTGGCGCCGCTCATGGAGGAGATCCGCAAGAAGATCGGCAAGGGTCCCGTCTATCTCACCTTCGACATCGACGGGCTCGATCCGAGCCAGGCGCCCGGTACCGGCACGCCCGAGATCGGCGGCCTCACCACGATCCAGGGCATGGAGATCATCCGCGGCTGCCGCGGGCTCGACGTCGTCGGCGCGGATCTCGTGGAGGTTTCGCCGCCCTACGATCCCGCCGGCAACACCGCCCTCACCGCCGCCAACCTCCTCTTCGAGATGCTCTGCGTGCTGCCCGGCGTGCAGTATCGAAACTAGGCAAAGCGAGTCGGTCGCCGCGCGGCGTTTCGGCGCCGCCGGCGCCCTGTAACTTCGCCTTGCTCCGCGAGCAAATTCGCCTTGTCCCGCAACTGCGAAGGTCGGGTGGTGCGGTGCGGCGCTACTCGCCCGCTGCGGCATCCTGCAGTGCCGCCGTCTCCGGCTTCGCGAAGGGCCGGTCATGCTTCAGGGACGGGATCATTCGCCGCGCCTCTTCAACCTTTGCGGGATCGATCTCCGCCAGCACGACGCCGACATCGGCGCCGCCGTCGGCCAGCACCTCGCCCCAGGGGCTGACGACGAGCGAATGGCCGAAGGTGCGACGCCCTTCCGCGTGCGTGCCGCACTGGTTCGCGGCGAAGACGAAGCTGCCGGTCTCGATTGCCCGCGCACGCGCCAGCACATGCCAATGCGCCTCGCCCGTCTTTTGCGTGAAGGCCGCGGGCACGCCGAGATAGGCGGCGCCGCCTTGCGCGAGCGCGCGATAGAGCTGCGCGAAGCGAAGGTCGTAGCAGATCGAAAGCCCCAGCAGTCCCCAGGGCAGCGCCGCGATCACCGCCTTGCTCCCCGGCACGACCGTCGCCGATTCCTGGTAGCTGTTGCCGTCCTTGATGGCGACGTCGAACAGGTGAATCTTGTCGTAACGTGAGCGAATCCGCCCTTCTCCATCGATCACGAAGGCCCGGTTCGCGACGCGGCTCTGCCCCGGATCCTTGATCAGCAGGGAGCCCACATGGATCCATCGCTTGAGTTCCTGGGCGAGCTTGCGGAAGCGCGCGAGGCCCGGATCCTCCGCCTCGGACACCGACTTCGCGAGCACCGCCGCGTTGTCCGGCTCCAGCATCGTGCACATCTCGGGAAGCTGAATGAGGTCGGCGCCCTGCTTCGCGGCACTGCGGATCAGCGGCTCGAGCGCCGCGATCGACGGCGCCATCTCGCGCTCGGCGCAGTTCTGCACAAGGGCGACGCGGAAACGGTCGGTCATGGCGAGCTCCTCTGAACCATGCCTCACTATAGGATATTGCGGCCTGGCATGCGCGCCTGTTGAAGCCGCGGCAGGCCACAGACCACGGCGAACGGAAAACCGGACTTTCGCCTATCGGGCGCGACGGCACCGGCCCGTCATTCTCGCCCCTCGACTCGCCCGCCGCCGCCTGACCTGCGCGTCAACAGTCGCCCGGCCGCTCTGTCGCAACTGCGAAGAATGCTCCCATCCGACGGAAGCGCCCGTCCTCCCGACAATTGTCCTACGCGCTCATTGTCAGACGAACCCCACGGGCATATCGTGCCATCCGGAAGCGGCGCCCTCGACCATGGGGGACCCGGTTCCGCGTATAACAAAAACTGGAGTCATCTGAAGGCAAGACTGGGTTCATCCGGACACGTTGCCCGATCGATCCTCGGGGACCGGCATTCGGGCAACGCGAACGATATCAACAGAACGGGGGGAGTACCGCCGATATGGTCGATATCTCGCAGAGCGGTGAGCAGCGAATCTTTCTGCGCAAGGCTTCAGGCCTCATCCGCACCGCCAGCTTCCTGGACGTCTTCATCTTCAACACAGGCCTTATCAGCGTCGGTATCGGCATCGGTACGATGGTGCTCTACGGGCCGGCTTTCTATCCGGGCGCGAGCCTCCTCTGGGCGCTCGTCGGCGGCGCTGCGGCCCTCGCGGTCTGCACGCTCGGCTTCGCCTACTGGGCCGTCAGCATCCCGCGCTCGGGCGGCGACTATGTGTTCAATTCCCGCATATGGCCGCCCTTCATCGCCGTCACGGCGAGCTTCACCAACATCCTGACGCAGGTGTTCTTCGGCGCGGTCGCCGCCTACTGGGTGATCTTGATCGGCCTCTCGCCGATGTTCTCCATCATCGGCGACCTTTCGGGGAACCCCGGCTGGACGGAGTTGTCGAACAAGATTCTCGAGCCCACCTGGGTCTTCGTCATCGGCCTTGGCATCCTCTCGCTTTCGCATCTCATTCTCTATCTCGGCATGAAGATCTATCTGCTGACGCAGAAGGTGATCTTCGCCGTCGCCTTCCTCGGGCTGCTGGTGCTGATCATCGTGCTGTGGACCGGCGACACCGAAGCCTTCAAGGCCAATCTCAATACCGTCTACGCCTCGGTGCTCGGCGTCCCGGACGTCTATCAGGGCATCATCGACTCCGCGAAGCAGGAAGGCTGGGGCTATGACGGCCCGGCCGACTTCGTCACCATCATGAAGCTCAGCAACTGGGTGATGCTGCCTTTCATCGGCGCCTGGCTGTCGATCTTCATCGGCGGCGAGGTCAAGCAGGCGGCGACCAGCCAGATGTGGGGCATGATGTCGGCCTGCGTGGCCGCCTTCCTGCTCTGGCTCGTGACCCAGGAAGGCGCGCTCGCCGCCTTCGGTTACGATTTCATCGGTGCTGCCGACTACAACTTCCTGATGGGCGTCGGCGTCTCGATCAACCCGAACATTCCGGCGCTGGCGGGAATCATGACCGATTCCATGGCTATCACCTGGATCGGTTCGATCGCGATGATCGCCTGGATCTGGATGTGGATCCCGGGGGTCCAGACCACGGCCATCCGCGCGATGGTCGCCTGGTCGCTGGATCGCGTGGCGCCGGCCGCCTTCGGCCATATCTCGCCGACCCGTCACACGCCGTCGGTCGCGATTCTGATCAGCTATCTGTTCAGCCTCGTCTTCCTGGCCTGCATCGCCTTCACTGACTATGCGAAGACGATTATCATCATCGGCGTGCCGCTGACGATTGCCTGGGCGATCACGCTGCTCGGCGGCGTCTTCTACCCGCTCTACCGGAAGCATCTCTTCATCCGGTCGCCGATCGCGAACCAGAAACTGTTCGGCGTGCCGGCCATGAGCGTGATCTGCCTCGTCGGTACCGTGTTCATGACCTGGGCTGTGGTCAACCTGCTGATCGACCCGGTCGCGGCCGGGCACGATCCGGTCCAACTCAGCATCGTCGCGGCGGTAATCCTGGCCGGATTGATCTTCTACTTCACCATGAAGGCCATTCGACGCGGACAAGGCGTCGATATCACGCAAGCGTTCAAGGAGATCCCGGTGGAGTGATCGCCTCGGGGCGTCGCCCGCAAGGCGGCGCCCCGGTCGCCTTCGGACGCCGGCTCTTTCGCGCCGGCGTTTCGAACGGCAGGCTTGCGTCGATCGGCACGCAATAACCGTTCCTGTCCGCCAACCACGAATCGAAAACGCGCCCGGCAGCCGGGCTCGGGAAACTTCGCATTAAGGGAGGTCGAACCGATGGCGAAGAAAGCGATGGCCAAGAAGTCCACCCGCAAGAGGGGACCGATGTATTTCCCGCAGGAGGAGTACGAAACGCGCTGGGCGAACCTGCATCGCGCGATGCGCGCGAAGGGCTACGAGATCGCTCTCGTCTGGGGGAAGACCGCCGGCACCTTCGAACGCTCGATGGACACGGTCTATCTCACGAATTTCTTCTCCACCCACTCCGGTCAGGAACCGGACTCGCTCGTCTGGAACGCGCGCTCCTTCTGCGGCGCCATCGTCGAGGTCGGGAAATCGCCGGAGCTCCATACCGACGAAGCCGATCCGCAGCGCGATCGCCTGCCGATCGACAACTACCATTCGCATCTCGACCCGATCCAGGGCATCGCCGACGCGCTGAAAAAGCGTCGGATCCAGGGCAAGGTCGCCTGGGTGGGCAGCGACACGCTGCCGGTCAAATATACCGAGCAGCTCCGCAAGGCGACACCCGGCATCGACTATGTCTATGAGGACGACCTCGTCCGCGACATCCGCCTGATTAAGAGCCCGCGCGAACTCGACATGTTCCGCGAGGGCGGCGAGATGGTCACGGCCGCCCTCACCAAGCTCATCAAGGCGATGATCGCCGGCAAGACGGAAGCGGAGGCGGCGGCGGCCGGCGGCGCGGAACTGCTGCGGCGCGGCGGCTACTGGCACCGCATCGCCATCTCGCATGGCAAGAAGTCGGCCTACCCGGAAAGCAATCCGCTCTACGGCTTCTCGCAGGATGCGCCGAAGGTGGGCGACATCTGCCACGCCTTCATCTACGGGCCGATCTGGCAGGGCTACTGGCTCGACCCGGGCCGCTCCTTCATCTGCGGCCGCAAGCCCAGCGCCAAGGCGCGGAAGCTGATCGAGGATTGCGTCAAGGTGATGGAGGCGATCGAGGAGAAGGTGAAGCCCGGCGCCCGGCATCGCGACGTATCGCGCCATGCGCGCAAGGTGCATGACTCGGTGAAGACGGAGGAATGCTTCTACGACACGAGCTGGCCCTATTACGGCCACAGCAACGGCTGTCTCTGGGAGAAGCCGTTCCTGCTGACCGACCCCGACAAGATCCCCCTGGAATGGGAATTCAAGGAGAACATGGTGGCGAGCTCGGAGGCGTTCCTGACCCGCACCGGCGTCGGTACCGTCTCCTTCGAGACCAACTGGATCGTGACCAAGACCGGGATCGAGAAGCTGACGCCGCTTCCCATGATCTGGTTCTGAGCGAAGGCTTTCGCCCCTCCGCTGCCCCATGGCGGCGGAGGGCCCGATGCCGAAGCGGCGGCAAGCCATGGGCCTGCCGCCGCCTTCTTTTGTGAAAGACGCCTACCCTTCCGGCCGCGCGCCATCCGGGGCCGCGTCGGGCGCGAAGAGGACCCGCACGCGCTGGCGGTCGACCTTGCCGCTGGACAGGCGTGGCAGTTCGCCGGCGAAGGCGATCCGCAGCGGGCGCGCCACGCGCGGCAGCCATTCGGCGCAGAGTTTCCGGAGCGTCGCCTCGAGCCCGGGCCGCTCCGCCGCTTCCACGACCGCAAGGATGTCCGTCTCGCCCTCCGGCCGCGACAGGGCGATGGCGACCGCCTCGCGCACCGCGGAATGGCGCTTCAGCGCCGCCTCGATCTCGCCGAGATCGAAGCGATGCCCGCGCAGCTTGACGAGATGGTCGCGCCGCCCGGCGAAATGCAGGATGCCCTCGCGATCGGCGAAGGCGAGATCGCCGGTGCGGTAGGAGTTCGCGATCCCGCGGAGCTGTCGCGCCGCGGTGAGCGCGGGGTCCTTCCAGTAGCCCGGCGAGACCGAGGGGCCTCGCGTGCAGATCTCGCCGATCTCGCCCGGCGCCACCGCATGGCCGAGGTCGTCGCAGAGCTCCAGCCGATGATGGTCCTGGACCCTGCCCAGCGGCACGGCGCGCAAACCGGTCGGCAGATCGGCGGTCGCCTCGAAGCGCGCGATGTTGGGCGCTTCCGTGGCGCCATAGGCCGAGACCATGCGCGCCTGCGGAAAGGCGATCTTCACCGACCGCAGCAGTTCGACCGACAGGGCTTCGCCGTAGGATTTGACGAGCCGGAGGCTGCGCAGGTCCCGCCGGCCGAGCTCGCCCCGCTCGATCATCAGCCGGAGCGCCGTGGCGGCGCAGCCCCAGACCGTCGCGCGCTCCCGCTCGAGGATCTCGGTCACGATTTCGGGGAACATGACGTCCTGCTCGGTCATGAGATGCACCCGGCAGCCGCAGGCCGCCGGATAGAACAGGGTCGGGAACACATGCTGCAGCCCGCTATTGTCGGGGCGCATGTCCTCGGGACCGAGGCCCTCCCCGCGCAGATGGGAGAGCACGTCCTCGACGAGATTGCGATGCGACCGCATCACGCCCTTGGGCGCGCCGGTCGAGCCAGAGGTGAAGACGATCGCGGCGAGATCGTCGGCGCCCGCCGCGACCGTGTCCACGAGCGGCGTTGCGCTACGCAACAGCGCGTCGAGCCCCAGGCCGCCTTCCGCCGCCTCGATCGCAAGCACCGGCGGCAGCGCGGCGAGACCGCCCTCGGCGGCGAGCTGCCGGGCGGCCTCCGGCGTGGTCAGCAGCAGCCGGGGGGCCGTGGCAGCGGCGATGCCGGCGAGCCTCGCCGGCGGGCCGCGGAACTCGAGCCCGACATAGGCGGCGCCGGCCGCCATGACGCCATGCAGCGCGCGGACCATCTCGAGACTCTTCGGCAGGCAGATCGCGACCCGGTCGCCGGGCCTCACGCCCGCCTCATGCACCAGCCAGCCGCCGAAGCGCAGCATGTCGGCGCGCAAGGCCGCAAAGCTCAGCCTGTTCGCGGCCGCGCTGAACGCCGTCCGCGCCTCCCGCTCGCGCGGCATGCGCAGCAGCGATCGAATGATCGGATATTCCAGCAAGCCCGCCGCGCCCCCGGTCCGGTCGACGGCGCATGCTAGCCGAGGCCGGAGGATTTTTCTCTCCCTCCGACGGCGCCGCGGTTCGCTATGGTTTCGTCTGCGGCCCGCCGGTTCCCGGCGGGCAGGCGATCGAAGGCCATCGGTCCCTTGACCGCCGGCCTCCCCGCGACCGGCCGCGTTCTTAGCGATCGCTTAGCCATTGCCCGCGATCCTCGGCCCTGATGCTATCCCACATTGCGGCACATCATCGGGAGGCGACATGTCCGCGGACCGACTTCTCATTGCCGAGGATGAAGCCCGGATCGGCAGCCTGCTCAAGATGGTCGCGGAGGAATGCGGCTATGAGGTCCGCGTCGCCGTCAACGGTGCGGCGGTCAAGGAGATGGTGCGGGCCTTCGACCCGACATTGATCTCGCTCGATCTCGGCATGCCCGGCGTGCTCGGGGTCGAGATGCTCTGGTTCCTGTCGGGCTGCGGCTCCCAGGCGAAGATCCTGATCACCAGCGGCCAGGGCCGCGACGTCATCGCCGTCGCCGAGCAGCGCGGCAAGAGCGCCGGATTGAACATGGTGGGATCGATTCCGAAGCCGGTCCGGCTGGAACAGCTCAGAACGATATTCCGGGAGCTCCGGTCGACCGGCGCGGAATAGAAAGACGCGCCGGGCGAGCCAGCCGCGGCGCGCGAAAACCCCCCGTGTTATCTCTCCGGCGCTCGTTGCGTACGGGTTTCGCCCAGCAGCCACCGGAAGAGCGCCGCGGAAACGACGGCACCCGCAAGCTGAGCCGAGATGAATGCCGGCGCCGAGGAGGGGGCGATCCCCGCGAACGTATCGCTCAGCGAACGCGCCAGCGTCACTGCCGGATTGGCGAAGGATGTCGAGGCGGTGAACCAGTATGCGGCGGTAATATAGAGCCCGACAATCCAGGGCGTTGCGTCGGGACGAAACCGGAGCGCGCCGAGGATGGCCGCAATCAGCCCGAAGGTGGCGACGAACTCCGCGAAGGCTTGGCCCGTTCCCTCCCGGAACTTCGCCGAGGTTTGAAGAATGGGCTCGGCGAACATTGCGTGGGCGATCCACACGCCGAGAATCGCCCCAAGGATCTGGACGGCGATATAGCTGCCCGCGGTTCCCCAGGCCAGCTCGCGCCGCAAGGCGAAGACGAGGGAGACGGCGGGGTTGAAATGTGCGCCGGAGAGCGGTCCGAAGATCGTGATCAGCACGACCAGGCCGGCCCCGGTTGCCAGCGTATTTCCGAGCAGCGCGATGGCGTCGTTCCCTCCGGAAAGCCGCTCGCCCATGATGCCCGAGCCGATCACGATGGCGAGCAGAAGCGCGGTTCCGATGCCTTCCGCGACAAGGCGGCGACTGAGATCGAACGGGCGTAAGGCCGCTTCTAGGGAAGCTTGCGACACATCAACACCGCAGAGGCGGGACAGGTCGATGCGAACTGATAGGTCGCGGCGATAGGTGCGGGTGTGTGCCGCCGATCGACGACCTCCCAGCCTTGATGGCTGAAGAAGCCTTCGGCGGTGGTCGTCAGCAACCACAATTGCCGGGCACCTTTCGCGCTCGCCATTTCCGCAAGAGCCGCAACGATCGCCTTGCCCTGGCCCGAGCCTCTTGCGGTCGGGCGGACCACGATCGACCGAAGCAGCGCATGTTCGCCGAGCAGCGACAGCCCGCCGAATGCGGAAGGTTCGCCCGCATCCCCGGCGGCATAGTAGCTGGCGGGGTCCGCCAGCAAATCGCCGGTGGGCAGATTCGCCTCGGCCAGAGCCTCCTCGAACCGGCGAAAGGCGGGAGAGCCGGGCTGGATAGGGCAGAGCCGCATCAATCGGCCCGCGCGAGGCTGTCCTGCATTCGCCCGATATCGGAGAGCCGCTTCGTCAGCGTGAGGCGGTCCAGCGCGGCGATCGGCAGGTTCACGAATAGGGAGATGCGGGCGTCGAGCATCCGGTATGTGTCGGCAACCATCGCCGCTCGCTCCGCCAGGCTGCCGGTTGCCGAAGCGGGATCCGGCAATCCCCAATGCGCCGTCATGGGCTGTCCCGGCCAGATCGGGCATGGCTCGCCGGCGGCGTCATCGCAGACCGTGAAAACGAAATCCAGTTCCGGCGCGCCCGGGGTCGCAAATTCGTCCCAACCCTTCGAGCGAAGCCCCTCCGTTGGATAGTTGAGCTTCTGAAGGAGGGACAGCACCAGCGGGTTGATCGCGCCGGCCGGATGGCTGCCCGCGCTGAAGGCGTTGAAACGGCCCTGTCCTTCCCTGTTCAGAATGCACTCCGCCATGATGCTGCGCGCCGAATTGCCGGTGCAGAGGAACAGGACGTTGTAAGGCCTCGACATGGGGCGTGGCTCGTCCTTGCTAGCAGCAGGCGGCGGGCTGCGGCGCTGCCGGCTGGCAGCATGCCCGGTCGGCCGCCCCCTTGCAGGGCGGTCGTCGCCGTAGATGGCGCTATCGCCGAATGTGTGGAACGTCTCCCACGCAATGCCCTGCGGGTCGCTTACCCACGCTTTGTCCGATCGGGCGTAGCAACAGGTGGTGCCGTTCTCTTCGACCAGGGGCCGCTCCGCTACCGCCAGTCGCCGGACCAGGGACGCAAGCTCTTCCGTGCTGTCGGTTTCGATACCGAGATGGTCCAGCCCCGGCGATGCGCCGCGGGCGGATATCGCGAAGTTCACCTGCGGATCTTCCAGCCGCCATTTGGCGTAGTCGGGTTTTTTCACGCTCGGCCCGACGGCGAACAGAGCCGAATAGAAGGCGATGGATTGCTTGAGATCGCTGACGGCGAGGTGCAGATGCATTCGCTTCATGACGAGCTGCTCCGATTGCGTTTTCCCGATGTGCGAGGCGCCTCGCACCGGCCCGCAGACGCGGGTTTCACCGAGATGCCGCCGCAGATCTCGGGTTGTCCCTGACAGCAATCCTCGGTGAGGTAGGTCAGCAGGGCATTCATCCCGCCATAGTTCGCGGCGTAGAGGATCGAGCGGCCTTCGCGGCGGGAAACGGCCAGGCCGGCCCGCTTCAGATGCGCCAGGTGGAACGACAATGTGGGCGCCGGGATCGCCAGTTCCCCGGCGATCGCCCCTGCGGACGTACCCGCCGGCCCTTCCCGCACCAGAAGGCGGAAGATTGCGAGGCGCGTGTCCTGGGCGAGGGCGCCGAGGGCGGCGACGGCGTTTGTTGATTTCATATTTCCAGAATGATAAAAGCATCTTGCGAAGTCAATAACCGTTCGAAGATGCTTCGGTGACATGAGCCATCGGCCTCTGCGGAAGCCCGGTTACGACAACTGCGATGGAGACGCCTGCGGCAGCGCCGCCGGTCGCCTGCCCGCCTCGCAGTGTCCAATCCGTGCCCTCCATGGAGATCCGAAATGGCTCGTTCTCAGATCGGCCTGACGCCGCTCTTCTCGCTCGTCGCCGCTTGCGTCCTTTGGGGCGTTGCGACCGTCGTCAGCAAGCACCTGCTCGGTTCCGTCCCGCCGCTGACCTTCTTCGTCATTCAGCTCGTGCCCAGCACGATCGCGCTCTGGCTCCTGGTGCTCGGGCGGGGCGTATCCTGGCCGGGATGGCGCAGCCTCTCGTCGATCGCCCTCATCGGGTGGATCAACCCCGGTCTGTCCTACAGCCTCAGCATGCTGGGCCTGGCACAAACCACGGCGAGCGTGGCGACCCTTCTCTGGGCGGCCGAGCCGGCGCTGATCCTGCTGATGGCGTGGCTTGTCCTCCGAGAGCAGATCACTCCCCGCCTGGTTGCCCTCGCGGCCCTGGCGGCGGCGGGCGTGATTCTGGTCAGCGGCATCGCCACCGAAGGTCTGGCGGGCCGGCCGGCCGGCGCTGCCCTTATTTTGGCGGGCGTCGCCTGCTGCGCGCTCTACACCGTGCTCTCCCGGCGCATCGCGGGCGCGTTCGACCCGCTCTTCGTCGTCGCGCTCCAGCAGAGCGTCGGCCTGCTCTGGGCCCTCGCGATCTGGCCGGTGGAGCTTCTCGGCGAAAGCAGCGCCTTGGCAGGCCTCACTCCCGCGATGCTGGCTGCCGCCGCGTTTACGGGGGTGATGTATTACGCGGCCGCCTTCTGGCTCTATTTCCGGGCGCTTGCCGAGGTGCCTGCGAGCATCGCGGGAATGTTCCTGAACCTGACGCCGGTCGTCGGCGTCTCCGCCGCATTCCTGTTCCTGGGAGAGCGGCTGGCCGCCTCCCAATGGATCGGCGCCGCGATGATCCTCGCCGCCGTCCTGTGCATGTTCGTGCGAAGCGACGCCGAGGCGAAGGCCGCGTAGGCGGGTGGAACCGTGCGACACGCAGGGTAGCCGCAGACTTGCCGGCGCAGCTTTCGGCGCCCCGGCATTTCAGGGCAAGCTATGGTGGCAACTTCAGGGTTTCGGGCGGCGGTGTGGCGTGCTAAGCCGCAAAAAATCCTGGGATGCCGGGTTAGCTCAGCGGTAGAGCAGCGGTTTTGTAAACCGTTGGTCGGGGGTTCAAATCCCTCACCCGGCACCATTTTTCGGAATTTGCAGGGTGGGTCGGCAACGGGGTCGAGGGTAGGCTATATCCGGTGCGAACCTCCGATGGCGCTCACGCCAGCGCTATGGGGGAGGTAGGTCTCGCGGCTGCGAACCAGCCATTTCCGGACGATCCGACAGACGCGACCGGCCAGCAGGGTCGGATGCTCGAGAAGACCGCGGAGCGCCGCAACGCACGCGAAAAAATGAATCTGACCACGACGCAAGGGAGGAACGATGAACACCGGCTCCGATGACATCAAGGAATTCGAGGCGATCGCCGAAACCGTTCAGCACTATATCGACGGCGCCCGCGCCGGCCGCGGCGCGGTCATGAAGGTGGCGTTCCACAAGGAAGCCTGGATCTTCGGCCATTCCCGCGACGGGTTGTTCGCGGCGCCGATCCAGCAGCTGTTCGATCGTGTCGACAAGACCGGCCCCGCGCCCGAGACCCAGGCCCGGATCGTCAGCATCGACGTCGCCAAGACGGTGGCCACCGTGCGGCTGGAGCTGGATCAGTGGGCCGGCCGTCGTTTCACCGACTTTTTCACCCTGCTCAAGATCGACGACAAATGGACGATCATGAACAAGGTCTACCATCTCCATAACCTGTCTTAGCGCGCCCTTGCCGGGACGGATGCCGGCCGCGACGGCGGGATAGCCCCGCCCGCGGCCGGGCTCTCCCCGTGTGGCGTTATCCGACGCCATTTTCCAGAACTCCGTCCGCGCCGACCTGAATGCCACAGGCGAGACGCGATTTCCGGCGCTCAGCGATTCACGGCCGCCTCGACGGCCGCGCCGGACGGGAGGCGCGGCAGCGTCGCGTTGACGGCGAGGCTGGCGAGGCCGACCGCCGCCGCGATCAGCACGGCGAGCGCATAGTCGCCGCGCAGGTCGTGCAGCGCGCCGGCGAGATAGGGCGCAGTCAGCCCGGCGACGCCATAGGCGAGCGAGATGCGGCCATAGATCGCCGGCATGCGAGCGGCGTCATAGTAGCGCGCGATGGTGACGGGGTAGCAGGAGGTGGTGGCCCCGAAAGAGGCGCCCACGCAGGCGAGCGCGACGAGGCTCATCGCGGCGCCCGGGAAGAGATAGAGCAGAAACAGCGGAACCGCGGTCAGCAAGCAGAGGCCGATCAGCACGCGCCGGCTGCCGAAGAGCTCGCTCGCATAGCCGCCGAGAAGGGCGGCCGGCACATAGGCGAGATTGACCAGCACGGCGCCGAGATAGGCATCCTCCGCCGGCACGCCATAATCCGCCGCAATGGCGGCCGCATGGCTGATCGCCATGAGTCCGCCGACGCCGAGAAAGACGAACCCGGCCCAGATCGCCACCGCGATCCGCGGGCGCTCGGTGAAGAAGTTCTCGAACAACCCCTCCCCGCCCTCCTCGGCCCGCGCCGTGCGGGCGCCGGAGCGTGCGAGCAGCCGCCAGGCGACCAGGCCCGCGACGAGCAGCACGGCGGCGATGACCAGCAGCGTGCCCTGCGGTCCGAAGGCCGCCAGCAGCGGCGTGACGATCGCGGGCCAGGCGAGCCCGCCGACCGCAAAGGCGGAGGTGGCGAGGCCGAGCGCGACCGAGCGCCGGACCGGCAGCTCGATGCTCGTCGCCGCAAGGCAGAGGAAATAGTTGACCCCGGCCCCGACGGCGAAGAGCCCGCCATAGCCCAGCATGAGCGCGTCATAGCGTTCGAGGATGCCGGCAAGCCCGAGGCCGGCCGCCATGGTCGCCGAGACCCCGAGGCCGACGACCGGCAGCGACACCCGGCGGAAGATGCCGGCCGAGACGAACATGCCGAAGGTGAAGCCGACGAGCGCCACCGAATAGACGGCGCTGATGGCGGCGCGGCTCTCCCCCAGGCTCTGCTCCAGCGGCGCCACCAGCACGCTCCAGCCATAGAGCGAGCCGGCGCAGAAATTGAGCAGGATCGCCGCGACGAGGGCGAGGACGGGCGTGTGTTTCATCGGTGTTCCGAGGCGGGCGATGCGGGGCCGAGGCCCCGTCGCTCAGGCCCCCGCCACCGCGATGCCGCCGCGCATCGCGCCGGCCGACACATCGCCCCACAGCACGGCATGGTCCTCCGGCAAGGCGCGGCTGTTCGGCATGGCGAGCCAGACGCGGTAGAGCTGGCGCACCTTGCCGCGCGCCGGATCGTCCCTGAAGTCGCCGCGCGCGTGGTAGATCACGTGATTGTTGAGGAGCTGGATGTCGCCCGGTTCCAGCACCATGCGATAGCAGATCGATTCCGCGATCTCGGCCATCAGATCCAGCGCCTCCTCCTGCGCCGCGCTCAGTTTCGGCACCTCGGGCAGCTTCTGGCAGGCCTCGATATAGGTCCGCGAATAGTGGCTGGTGAAGCGCCCGTCGCGGACGCCGAACACCGGCAGCTCGTAGACCATGCGGTCGCCGCCCTTCTCCTCGCCGAGCTTGCTGCGCGGATAGGGCCGGTAGAGCAGCTCCAGCAGATCCGGCCGCCGCCGCAGGATCTCGTTATGGATGGCGACGGTGCTTGCGATCTTGCTGAGGCCGCCCTCGCTCGCCTGCCCGACGCAGAGCAGCCCCACCACGTCCGTGCGGTCGGTGTGGAAGCGCAGCGCGCCGTTGGAGACCGCGCGCGCGTAGGACGAGAGGAAGGCGGAGCCGTCGGGATCGATCATCTGCCCGTGGGTGAGCCCCACGGTCGCGCCCTCGTCGCGGATGATCTTCATGCGGAGGCCCGCATTGCTCTGCGAGACCGGCCGGCCGAGATGGAGGGCAAGGCCGTACCAGAGGCGGCGGATGTCCGGCTCGTCATAATCGCCCACCGGAAGGCCGGAGAGCTTCACCACGCCGCATCCGTCCTCGAGCGCGTCGGCGACCCGCGCGAGCAGGCGAGCGGTTTCCTCGAGCGGAAAATCCTCGCGCCGCATCGCGTCCCAGCCGAGGCCGCGGCGGCGGACCGTCGCCAGGGCCGCGTCGATCTCCGCCAGCATGTCGCGGGTCAGGGGAATCCGCCATTCGGCACGGTTCGCCAGCTCGGCGCCGGTCCAGACGAAGGGGCCCTGTAGCGGCGATCGCGCCATGCGCTGGCCTTCCGACGGTTCAGTCGGCCGGAAGCCTCCCGCTTCGACGCGGCCCGGTCAAGGCGCGGCGCGCAGGCCAGTCCCGGTTCGGCCCGAGGGAGTGGTTTCGCCGGCTAGTTGCGGCCGCAGCCCGGCACGAGGCCATGCACGCTGCCCGTCCGCAGCTTCGCCAGGCTCTGGCACTGCTGGACGTCGCTGCCCCGGCCGATCAGCTCCTGATAGCGGCTGGAGGTCTCGAGGCTGCCGCCGCCGACGCGCGGCAGGGGCTGGGTCCCCGGGCCATAGGTCGGAGAGCGCGGGCCGGAGACGCCGAGGCTCGCGGGCGCGCTCAGCGACCCGCCGGAACGCGGCGAGGGGCCGGGCTTGATGCTGGTGATGCGATAGCGCGATTGCGGGTTGACCAGGTCGAGGCCGAAGCCCATCGAGCCGGAACCGGACTGTCCGAGCGACAGGCTGTCGGCCGCGGCTGCGCCGGGAAGGGCGAGGGCCAGGGCGATAGCGAAGGTAACCCGTCTCATGACCAATCATGTAGGCCCGGTCGGAACCGGGCGCAAGCCGCGCCCGGCTTGACGGGACCACACAAAAACCGGAGGGTTTTCCGCTGTTTACGGGGAACCTATGACCGGGATCACAGGCGTAGCGATCGTGACGGGCGCCGGCGCCGGGCTGGGCGCGGCGATCGCCCTCGGCTTCGCCCGCAAGGGCTGGGGCGTGGTGGTGAATTTCGCCGCCAATCGCGACGGTGCGGAAGCGGTGGTGACGGGGTGCCGCGCGGCCGGCGGCGAGGCCGTCGCCTGCCAGGGCGACGTGGCGAGCGACGCCGATTGCCGGCGGCTCGCCGCGACCGCGCTCGACCGCTGGGGACGCATCGATGCGCTTGCCAGCAATGCCGGCATCACCAAATTCATCGCCGCGGAGGATCTCGAGGGCCTTTCGGCCGAGGATTTTCAGCGACTCTATGCGGTAAACGTGATCGGCGCCTTTCAGATGGCGCGGGCCGTGGCGCCTGCCATGCGCCGCCAGGGCAAGGGCGCCATCGTCAACGTCTCCTCCTTCGCCGGCTTTCGCGGCTTCGGCAGCTCGCTCGCCTATGCCGTCTCCAAGGGCGCGCTCAACACCCTGACGCTCGGCCTCGCCCGCACGCTTGCGCCCGAGATCCGCGTCAACGCCGTCTGCCCGAGCTTCGCCGACACGGAATGGCTGGCGAAGGGCGTCGGAACCGCGAAGTCCGACGCCTTCAAGAGCAAGGTCGCCGAGGCTTCGCTCCTAAAGCGGATCGCGACGGCGGAGGATGTCGCCGACGCGGTGCTGTGGCTCGCGACCGGCGCGCCGCATGTGACGGGCGAGCTGATGACGCTCGCCGGCGGGCTGCAGATCACCTCGGCGCTCGATTGAGCCTCACCGCAGGCGGTGCGCCGCCTCGAAGGCGCCGAGGAAGGTCACCAGATTGCGGCCGAGCGCCTCGCTGAGATAGCCGCCCTCCTGCACCAGCACGGTCG
>CADEFF010000007.1:91848-100525 GCA_902826565.1 uncultured Rhodospirillaceae bacterium
AGATTGCGGCCGAGCGCCTCGCTGAGATAGCCGCCCTCCTGCACCAGCACGGTCGGCAGCCCGAGCGTCGCGATCGCCGCCGCGATTTCGCCGAAACCCTCGGTCGTAACGCGCAGCCCCGACAGCGGATCGCCCTCGTAGGCGTCGAGCCCGAGGGCGAGGACGAGACAGGCCGGATCGAAAGCGCGGATGCGGTCGAGCGCCGCCGCGAGCGCAGGACGATACTCTTTCATGCCGGCCCCGAGCGCGAGCGGGAGATTGAGGTTGGCGCCCTCGCCCCTGCCCTCGCCGCGTTCGCCTGCATAGCCCCAGAAGAAGGGGTAGTAGTTCGTCGGATCGGCATGGATCGAGACGGTCAAAATGTCGTCTCGCGCATAGAAGATACCCTGGGTGCCGTTGCCATGATGCACGTCGACATCGAGGATGGCGACCCGTGCCGCCTGTCGCCGCAGATCGGCCGCCGCGATCGCGCAATTGTTCAGATAGCAGAAGCCGCCGCCCTGATCGGCGAAGGCGTGATGGCCGGGCGGGCGGCAGAGCGCGTAGGCCGCGGGCGCGCCGGCCGCGACGAGCCGCGCCGCATGAAGCGCGCTGTCGGCGCTGGCCACGACCGCCGGCCAGGTCGTCTGCATGATCGGCGCCGCGGTATCGACCATATGCCAGCCCGCTTGGCCGACGACCGCCTCCGGATAGCCGGCGGGAAGGACGTTCGGATGGATGTTCGGGATGACCTCGTCGGCGGCGCCCTCGAGCGCCGACCAGCGCGCATGGGCCGTCTCGAGGAACGTCAGATAGCGCGCGCTATGCACCGCCTCGCGCGGCGCAGGGCCATGGTCGGCTGGCGCCAGGATCGCGTGCCCGGCTTTGGCCGCGGCCTCCCGCAACCGGAGCGCACGTTCCGGCTGCTCCGCGGCGGGGCGCCGGACGCCGCGAACCAGGAACCCGCCCGGGCGATGCTCGAGCTGCGTCTCGCTGAAGACGAGCTGCATCGCCGACCTCCTCACCAGGGGATGGGTTTGCGATCGCGGAAGAAGCCGCCGCTGGGGCCGCCCTTCTTCAGGGTGGCGAGCCAGACGGCCGTGTCGGCGCCCTCCGCCGGGCTGCGCCGCGCATTGGGGCCGCCCATGTCGGTCTTGACCCAGCCGGGGCAGAACGCATTGACAAGAATGTCCTTGCCCTTGAGCTCGGCCGCGAAGATCCGCGTCATGGCGTTGAGCGCGGTCTTCGACATGCGATAGGCGGCCTCGCGCGCGCCCATGGCGGCGAGCTGGCCCGATCCCGAGGAGACGTTGACGATGCGCCCGTGGCGCCGCTTCAGCATGAGCGGCAGCAGCGACTGGCAGAGCTGGTAGGGGCCGATCAGGTTCGTCTCGAGCGTGGCGCGCACCTTGTCCACCGATTCGGTGAGCGCGCGCTCGGAAATGCTCTCCCCGGTCTCGTCCCAGCCGCCGCCATCGAGATAGATGCCGGCGTTGTTCACCAGCACGTCCACACGGCCGAACTTCTTGCGGATATAGGCGGCAAGGCGGCCGATGCTGGCGGCGCTGGTCACGTCCAGCTTGTGATAGCTCACCTCGAGCCCCTCGCGCCCGAGGGCGCGCACCGCGGCGGCGCCCTTCACGGCGTTGCGCGAGGTCAGCAGCACGTGGAAGCCCTGTCCGCCAAGCTGCCGGCAGATCTCGAGGCCGATGCCCCGGTTTCCGCCGGTTACCACCGCCACTTTCTTGCGAATTGCCATCCCGTCCTCGTTTACTTTTTACTGACTCGTCCAGCGGGCCGGCAGTCTGCCAAGGCGACGCGGATTGCGTCCAGTTGACTTATGCGTTTCGTGGCGGAAATCGAGCAAGGAATAGATTCCGGGAGGCCACTATGAAATTGGTTCGGCATGGCGACGTCGGAAAGGAACGGCCGGGGCTGATCGATCGCGAGGGAACGCTTCGCGATCTGGGCACGGCGATCGGGGAGATCGACGGGGCGGCTCTCGCCCCCGCGTCGCTCGACCGGCTGGCGAAGCTCGACCCTGCGAGCCTGCCGAGCGTGGCCGGCACGCCCCGCTTCGGCCCGCCGGTCGCGCGAATCGGCAAGATCGTGGCGATCGGTCTTAACTATTCCGACCACGCGGCCGAAACCAACGCGACGCCGCCCAAGGAACCCATCCTCTTCATGAAGGCGACCACCTCGCTCGCGGGGCCGGACGACCCGCTGATGCTGCCGCGCGGGTCCGAGAAGACCGACTGGGAGGTGGAGCTCGCCGCCGTGATCGGCACCACTGCGCGCTATGTCGAGGCGCGCGATGCGCTCCGTCATGTCGCCGGATATTGCGTCTGCAACGACGTCTCCGAGCGCGCCTTCCAGATCGAGCGGGGCGGCCAGTGGGTCAAGGGCAAGAGCGCCGACGGCTTCGCGCCGCTGGGGCCCTGGCTCGTCACGGCGGACGAGGTGCCCGATCCGCAGACGCTCGACCTCTGGCTCGACGTCAACGGCCTGCCGATGCAGCGGGGCAGCACCCGCAACATGATCTTCGGCGTGGCGTTCCTGGTTTCCTATGTGAGCCAGTTCATGACCCTGGAGCCGGGCGACGTGCTGACCACCGGCACGCCGGCGGGCGTCGGGCTCGGCAAGAAACCCCCGGTCTTCCTCCGCGCCGGCGACGAGATCCGGCTCGGCATCGAAGGGCTCGGCGAGCAGCGGCAGAGCGTCGTGGCGTTCCGCCTCTGATCACCCTATGCCGCGCAGCTTCCGAAGGGCGGCGACTGAGCGGCGGGCTCAGGCGCCGAGCAGCACCAGCGCGTCGACGGCGACGGCGCCTTCGCCTTCCGGCAGCACCATCAGCGGATTGACATCGAGCTCGACCAGCCGGTCGCGGTTCGCCTCGGCATAGGCGGCGACCGCCATCACGGCGTCGATCGCCGCCTCGCTGTCGCCCGCCGGCTTGCCGCGATAGCCGCGCAGCAGCTTCGCGACGCGGAGCCCGCCGAGCGCCGCCGCCACCTCCGCGCGCGTGGTCGGCAGCAGCAAGGTCGCCGCATCCTCGATCATCTCGACCAGGATGCCGCCGGCGCCCACCACCAGCACCGGGCCGAACTGCGGATCGCGCTTGACGCCGACGATCAGCTCCGCGACCGCGCCCGCCACCTGCCGCTCGACGAGGAAGCGCTCGGCCTTCGCACCCGGCTTGTAGCGCGCGAGGCTGGCGGCGATCTCCGCGACGACGGCGGCCACCGCCGCCTCGCTCTCGAGCCTGAGCTTGACGGCGCCGGCCTCCGTCTTGTGCGCCAGCACCGGAACCGCAAGCTTGACCGCGACGGGGAAACCGAGCGCCGCGGCCGCATTCGGCGCGCCGGCCGCGTCGGCAAGGCGGCCCTCGGGCACGCCGAGCCCATGGGCGGCGAGCGCCGCCTTCGCCTCCGCCTCCGGCAGCATCCGCCTGCCGTCGCCGATCGCGCCGACCGCATGAAGCGGCGGGAGGCTCCCGCCCGCCGCCGCGAGAGCGGCGCGCCGCCGGCCGAGCCTCGCCGCGGCGGCGAAGGCGTCGATCGCGGATTCGAGCCCCTGCATCGGCGCCACCCCCTCGGCGATCGCGTGATCGCGCGCCGCCTCGGGCAGCAGCTCGGGGAGCGTGCTCGTCACCATCCCCGGCTTGCCCCGCGCGCGCGAGGCCGCAATCAGCGCATCCATGGCGCAAACGCAGGCGCGATGGCTTTCCGGATCGGGCGCCGCGAAATCGATCACCAGCATGGCCGCGTCCGCATTCTCGTCGATCGCCGTCGTGAAGCAGCGCTCGAGCGCCTCGCGGTCGCCCCAGAGCGACGTGTTGTAGTCGAGCGGATTGGAGACGCTGGCGAAGACCGGAAGCTGCGCGCGGATCGCGTCATGCGTCTCGGGCTTGAACGGCGGCAGCGCCACGCCGGCCTGCTGCGCGCGATCCGCCGTCATCAGGCTGTCGCCGCCCGAGCAGGTAAACACCACGAGCCGGTTGCCGGCCGGCACGCCGGCGACCGCCAGCAGCTTCGTCGTCTCCAGGAGCCCGTCGAGCGAATGGGCGCGCACGATGCCGAGCCGGTCGAAAAGCGCGTCATAGAGCTTGTCGCTGCCGGCGAGCGAGCTGGTATGGCTCATGGCGAGCTTGCCGCCGAGCTCGGAGGTGCCCGCCTTCAACGCGACGACCGGCTTGCCGTTCGCGAGCGCGCGCGTGGCGGCCGCGGCGAAGCGCGGCACATCGGCCAGGCCCTCGATATAGAGTCCGATCGCCGTCACCTTGGGATCGTCCGCGAAGCATTCGAGATAGTCGGCGATCTCGAGCACCGCCTGGTTGCCGGCGGTGATGACGTAGCTCAGCGGCACGGAGCGCTGGTTCATGGTGACGTTGAGCGCGATATTGCCGCTCTGCATCACCAGGGCGACGCCGCGCTCGACCTTCGCGCCGCCGGGATCGGAGGCGAAGAGATGCAGCCCGTCGACATAGTTGATGATGCCGTAGCAATTGGGCCCGATGAGCGCGAGCTCGCCCGCCGCCTCGACCAGCGCCCGCTGCAGCGGCACGCCCTCGCCGCCCACCTCGGCGAAGCCCGCCGCATAGCAGATGGCGCCGGCCGCCCCCATCGCCGCCAGCTCGCGCACCATCTCCACCGTCATCTCGCGCGGCACCGCGAGATAGGCGACGTCCGGCGGCTCCGGCAGGTCGGCCAGCCGCTTCACCGCCGGCACGCCGGCGATCTCCGGATATTTGGGATTGACCACCCAGAGCTTGCCCGCGAAACCGGCGCGCTGGCATTGCTGGATCGGCGCCGTCAGAACCTGTCCGCCGACGAAGGCGACATGCCTCGGGTTGAGCGCCCGCTTCAGGTTGCGCTGGCGTTTGAGCGTAAGGTCGTCCATCGAGGAAGCGCTTTCGGGCGTCGGGTGCTGGGGGACTGCCGGGCTTGCAATACCGATCCCCGGAGGACCGTCAGGCCTCGCGCACCGGACCCAGCAGATGTTCGCCGCCATCGACGATCAAGGTGGTTCCGGTGATGAAGGCGCCGGCGGGAGATACCAGAAAAGCCGCCGCGGCGGCAATCTCCTCGACGCTGCCCATCCGCTTGATCGGCAGGCGGCCGATGTCGTCCTTCAGTTCCGCGATGTCGTAGCGGGAAAGCGCCGCCTCGGTCTCGATCGTGCCGGGCGCGATGCAATTGAGCGTGATGCCGTGCCGGCCCCAGGCGAGCGCCAGCGACTTGGTAAGGTTCATGACGCCGGCGCGCGAGGCGCCGGAATGCGCCATGGCCGGCAGCCCCTGGAAGAGCGACAGCACAATGTTCACGACCGACCCGGCGGCGGTCTCGCCCGCCTCGCGCCGGGCGATGAAGCGTTCCGCGAACTGGTGGGTCATGAGCCAGGTGCCGTTGAGATTGAGATCGATCACGGCGCGAAACCCGTTCGGCGAGATCGCCAGCGGCTCGGCCTGGAACTGTCCGCCCGCATTGTTGACGAGGATGTCGGGCGCCCACCCGGCCGCCGCGATCCGGTCGTAAAGGGCGGCGACCTCCGCCTCCTTCCGGATGTTCACGGTTTCGGCGAGCGCGGCGCCGCCCGCCGCCACGATTTCCGCCGCGGCGGCATCGACCCGGGAGCGGTCGCGCGCCGCCACCACGACGCGGGCCCCGAGCCGCGCCAGCTCGAGCGCGATGCCGCGCCCGATCCCCGTCCCGCCGCCCGTCACGAGGGCGGTGCGGCCCGCGAGGAGCCCGTCGCGAAAATAGGCAGATCCGGTCATGGCACGAGGCTTCCGCAGCGCTGAAACGGGGTCGAACGCCCGTCCTCTTTAAAGCGTGACCCCCGCGGCGTCGAGCCCGGGCGACGGCGCCGCCATGCCCCGGTTAGCGCCATTGACGCCTCAGGGCCGGCTCGGCAAGGTGAGCCGCTCTCAACCGCGGAGACCAAATTCATGCGCCCGATGCTCGCCCTCGCGCTGCTCGGACTCCTGCTCCTCGTCCAGCCGGCGTTCGCGGCGGGGATTCCGCAGGAGCAGCTCGATGCCGATTTCAAGGCCTGCATGCAGAGCTGCCAGCCCAAAAACGGGGAAGAGAAGTGCAAGGCCTTCTGCCAATGCACCAATACCGAGGCGCAGGCCCGCTTCACCTATGACGAGTACACGAAGCTCGCCAACGATCTGGGCCGCGGCGCCCTCGCCGATGAGGCATCGGTCAACAAGCTGAAATCCATCGCCGCCGACTGCGGCAAGCAGCATCTCGCGCCCTGAGCGGCCTCCGACGGGCCAAATCGCTGTTCCATCCGGCGGGCGGCCCGTGCCATCTTGTCCCGAGGCGACGGGGCATCTCACTTGCCGTCTTTGATGCGCGCATGACGGACGATCGGCGAATCGCGGCGGGCGAGCTGGCGAAGATGCTTGGCGCGCGGCTCGAGGGCACGGCGGAGCTTGTCGTTTGCGCGCCCTGCCATCCGGGCGACGCCAAGAGCGCCGACGATCTCATCATCCTTTTCGATCGCGATCTCGCCGCGGCCGCGGCAACCACGCCGGCGCGGGTCGCGGTGGTCGCCGAGGGGCTCGCCCTCCCCGCCGGCCATCCGCTCGAGGCCATATTGTGGGTGGCGCGTCCCCGCTATGCCCTCGCGCTCCTGCTGCCGCTCTTCGAGGAGCCGCCCGCCTTTCGGGCCGGCATCCATCCCACCGCGATCATGGATGGCAGCGTCGCGCTCGGCGCCGGCGTCTCGATCGGGCCCTACGCGACATTCGGACCGGGCGCGTCGATCGGCGACGGCAGCGTGATCATGGGCAATGTCACCATCGGCGCGCGGGTGGCGATCGGGCGCAACTGCCTGATCCATCCCGGCGTGCGGATCGGCGACCGCTGCCGCATCGGCGACCGCGCGGTGCTGCATCACAATGCGAGCATCGGTGCCGACGGCTTCAGCTTCGCCACCCCGGAACGAAGCCGGGTCGAGGATGCGCAGAGCGGCCAGCGGACGGGCGCGCTGACGCGAGGCCTGAAGAAGATTCCCTCGCTGGGAGCGGTGACGATCGGCGACGATGTCGAGATCGGCGCGAACACCGCCGTCGACCGGGGGACGGTGGGCGACACCCGGATCGGCCGCGGCACCAAGATCGACGATCTGGTGATGGTCGGCCACAACTGCGTGATCGGCGAGGATTGCCTGATCGCCGGCCATGTCGGGATCTCCGGAAGCTGCAGGCTCGGCAACCGCGTGGTGCTGGGCGGCCAGGTCGGCATCGCCGACCATGTCACCATCGGCGACGACGTGGCGATCATGGCCAAATCGGGGGTGCCGCACGACATCCCGGCGGGTTCGGCCTATGCCGGCTCGCCTGCCGTGCCGCAGAAGGAGTTCCACCGCCAACTCCTCTATGCCGGCAGGCTGAAGCGCATGTTCGAGGAGATGAAACGTCTCGGCGAGAAGACCGCCGCGCTGGAGAGCCGGCTCGAAAAATAGCCCGCCACATCTTTCGCGCCGAATTCGTGGGCGAGTTAAGCCACTCTTTCCGGAAATGACCATAATTTCGCCGGAATATCCGTGAAACTGAGGCCGTCACGAACGACGGCACGATGGGCATGATCGAGCAAGGGACGAACGAGCCGGCGAAGCGCCGCCTTGCGGGAGGGCGCGGCCTGCCGGCTGCGGCGCGCCGTTTCGGCCTTCCGGCGGCCACGGGCCTCGGCCTCATGGCGGTGATCCTCGGGGCGGCGGCCCTCGTTCCGATGCCCGCCGAAACCCAGGAAATCGCCTATTTCCGGATCGGGACCGGCACGCCCGAGGCCAGTTACTTCTCGATCGGCGGCGTCATCGCGAGCGCTATCAGCAACCCGCCCGGCTCGCGCGACTGCGACGCCGGAGGGAATTGCGGCGTCCCCGGCCTGATCGCGCTCGCCCAGACGACGCCGGGATCGGTCGCGAATCTGCGGCAGATCAACGAAGGCGCCCTCGATTCCGGCCTGGTCCAGGCGGACATCGCCGAAAGCGCCTTCATGGGCGTCGGCCCGTTCAAGGAATCCGGGCCCGATCTCGGATTGCGCGCCATCGCCAACCTCTACCAGGAAGGCGTGCATGTGGTGGTGCGGGCGGATTCCGGGATCGAAAGCGTCGCCGGGCTGAAGAACAAGCGCGTCGCCATCGGCGAGAAGGAATCGGACAGCTACCAGACGGCCCGCCTGCTGCTTTCCGCCTACAAGCTCAGCGAAAAGCGGGTGAAGCCGGCCTATCTGCCGGTCGTCGAAGCGGCGCAGAAGCTCGCCGCGGGAGAGCTCGACGCCATCATCGTGGTCGGCAGCTATCCCATCCCCGCGATCGCCGATCTCGCCATGACGGTGCCGATCAAGCTGCTGCCGATTAACGATGCGGCGGCCCAGAAGCTGCGCGAGGAGCACCCCTATCTGACCGTCGACCTCATCCCGAGCGGCGCTTATGCGGGGATCGACGGAAGTACCGTGACGCTCGGCATCGGCGCGCTCTGGGTGGTGGATAGCAGCCTCGACAACGATCTGGTCTACGAGATCACCCGCGCGATCTGGCATCCCTCGATCCGCAAGCTGCTGGACGATGCAGGTCCGGTCGGCCGCAAGATCAACGTGAACAGCGCGCTCGTCGGGTTGCCGATCCCGCTCCATCCGGGGGCGGCGCGGTACTACACCGAGATCGGCCAGACCAGCCAGCCGCCGGC
>CADEFF010000008.1:0-53665 GCA_902826565.1 uncultured Rhodospirillaceae bacterium
GCGAGGGCGAGCGCGACGAGGCGCCGATGCTCTATATCGGCGAGAAGGTCGGCGCAGGCGGGCCCAAGATCGACATCGCGCTCGATCCGCTCGAAGGCACGACCATCACGGCGAAAGGCGGACCGAATGCGCTCGCCGTCATCGCCATGGCGGAATCGGGCTGTTTTCTCAACGCGCCGGACGTCTATATGGACAAGATCGCGATCGGCGGCGGGTTGCCGGCCGACCTCGTCGATCTCGACGCGAAGCCCGAGGAGAACCTGAAGAACCTCGCCAGGGCGAAGGGCGTCGAGGTGGCCGACATCGTGGCCTGCATTCTCGACCGGCCGCGCCATGCCGAGCTGATCCAGCGCGTGCGCGCGGCAGGCGCCCGCATCCTGCTCATTTCCGACGGCGACGTCTCCGGGGTGATCGCGACCGCCATGCCGACGAGCGGCCTCGACATCTACATGGGCTCGGGCGGCGCGCCGGAAGGCGTGCTCGCCGCGGCGGCGCTTCGCTGCATCGGCGGCCAGATGCAGGGCCGCCTCATGTTCCGCAACGAAGACGAGAAGGGCCGCGCTCGCCGGCTCGGCATCGCCGACCTCGACCGGAAGTACGGGATGATGGATCTCGCCAAGGGCAACGTCATGTTCGCCGCGACCGGCGTCACCGACGGCACCATGCTGCGCGGCGTGCGCCGCTATCAGGGTGGCGCCACCACCCATTCGATGGTGATGCGCTCCAAGACCGGCACCGTCCGCGTGATCGAGGCGACGCACAGCTTCGACCGCAAGCCGGGCGGCGACCCGGCGAAGCGGTAGGCGGAGCAAGGTTTCGATCCTGGGGGAAGCCATGATCGTCAAGACGCTCGATGACCTGCGCGGCACCAAGGGCGAAAAGCTGACGAAGCACTGGAGCAGCATGCGGTTCCTCCATGCGGAGGACCGCATGGGCTTCAGCATCAATGACGTGACGCTCCATGCCGGCTGCGACATGATCATTGAATACAAGAATCATCTCGAAACCTGCTACTGCATCGCCGGCGAGGGTGCCGTGACCGATCTCGCGACCGGCCGGGTCCATCCGCTGGTGCCCGGCACGATCTATGCGCTCGACAGCCATGACCGGCATCGGTTGCAGGCCTTCAGCGAGGTGCGGATCATCTGCACCTTCAGCCCGGCCCTGATCGGCGGGGAGGAGCATCGCGCGGACGGGTCCTATCCGGCGGCGAAGCCTGCTGCCGCGCCCCGGCGGCCGGTCGCGGCGAAGGTCAAATCCAGGATCGGCCGGGCGCGAAAGCCCGACGCGAAACCGAAGGCTCGCGTGAGAAAGCGCGGCCGTCGCTAGCTCCGCAAATCAAGAAAGTTCCGAGGGAGGTTACGAATCATGATCGTGAAGACGCTCGAGGATGTCCGCGGCACCAAGGGGGACATGCATACGAAGAACTGGTCCAGCGTCCGCTTCCTTCATGCGGAAGACGGGATGGGCTACAGCGTGACCGACACGCATCTCCATCCGGGCTGCGATCTGGTGATCGAGTACAAGAACCATCTCGAGGCCTGCTACTGCATCGAGGGCGAGGGTTCGATCGAGGATCTGAAGGTCGGAAAGGTTCACAGGCTGCTTCCCGGCACGATCTATGTGCTCGACAAGCATGACCGCCACCGGCTGCGCTCGACGAACGGCTGCCGCATTATCTGCACCTTCGCGCCCGCGCTTTCGGGCGGCGAGGTGCATCGCGCGGACGGCTCCTACGCGCCCGCGCCTGCCTCGGGAAAGGCGAGCGCGAAAGCGGCGAAGCCGAAGCGCGCTGCCGGGAAGGCAAAGGCGAAGGCCAAATCGCGGGCCAAGGCCCGGCCCCGAGTCGCGGCGAAGAAGCGCGCGCGTCGCTGACCGGGAGGCGGCGCGGACATCGCGATCCGCGCCGCCTTCCTCGGCTTCGCGCGTGGGCGCCCACGATCGTTGCAATGCGCCGCGTGACCGCGCGACGATAACCTTTCCGCCGGCCCTATAGCCGGCATCGCCAGCCGCCAACGCCGTCGACTGCCGCTTCCAAGGTTTCCATGGCCCTCGCCACCCTCAGCGACAATTCCTCGCGTCAGGATCGAGCGCCCGCCTCGCCAGCCTTCCTCGGGGTGGAGCTGTCCGTCTGCGGCCGGCGCTGGCGAACGCGGCTGGCCGACGATCGCATCGGCGCCATGCTGGCGCAGCGCCACGGTCTGCCCGAGATCGTGGGGCGGGTGCTGGCGGCGCGCGGGCTCGACGCCGACACGGTGCCGCAGTTCCTGAAACCGACCCTGCGCGACCAGCTTCCCGATCCGTCGCGGTTCCGCGACATGGACAAGGCGGTGGCGCGCCTCTCCGCCGCGATCGTGAACAACGAGAAGATCTGCGTCTTCGGCGATTACGACGTGGATGGCGCCACCTCGACGGCGCTGCTGCAGCGATTTTTCGCGAGCGTGGGCCATCCGGTCGAGCGCTATATCCCCGACCGGCTGGCGGAGGGCTACGGGCCGAACGAGGCGGCGCTGCGCGGGCTCGCCGGGCGCGGCGTCAGGGTGGTGATCACGGTCGATTGCGGCATCACCGCCTTCGCGCCGCTCGCCGCCGCCGCCGAAGCCGGCCTCGATGTCATCGTGCTCGATCATCACAAGGCGGAGCTCAACCTGCCGGTCGCCGCGGCGGTGGTGGATCCGAACCGGCTCGACGAGACGGCGGGCCATGGCCAGCTCGCGGCGGTCGGCGTCGCCTATCTGCTGATCGTCGGCCTCAACCGGGCGCTTCGCGACGCCGGCCGTTTCGGCCCCGACCGGCCGGCGCCCGACCTCCTGCAATGGCTCGACCTCGTGGCGCTCGGGACGGTCGCCGACATCGTGCCGCTCACCGGCCTCAACCGTGCCTTCGTGACGCAGGGGCTGCGGGTCATTGCCGGCCGCCGCAATGCGGGCCTCGTCGCGCTCGCCGACGTGGCGAAGCTCGAGGAGCAGGCGGGCGCGTTTCATCTCGGATTCCTGTTCGGGCCGCGCGTCAATGCGGGCGGGCGCGTGGGCGCCGCCGATCTCGGCGCGCGACTGCTCTCGACCGACGATCCGGTCGAGGCACGCCAGCTCGCCCAGCAGCTCGACAGCCTCAACCGCGAGCGCCAGCAGATAGAGATGCAGGTGTTGGCCGAGGCGATCGAGCAGGTCGAGCGGGGGCTGGGTCGCGCCGGACGGATGGTGTTCGTCGCCGGCGAGGGCTGGCATCCAGGCGTGATCGGCATCGTCGCGAGCCGGCTCAAGGAGCGCTACCAGACGCCGGCCTGCGTGGTCGCGCTGGGGAACGGGATCGGCAAGGGCTCCGGGCGCTCGATGAGCGGCTTCGACCTCGGCGCGGCGGTCATCGCCGCACGCCAGGCGGGGCTGCTCGTCAATGGCGGGGGCCATGCGATGGCGGCGGGCTTCACCGTCGAGGCGGCTCGGGCCGCGGCGCTCGGCGAATTTCTCGCCGGGCGGCTCCATCTGGCGGCGGGCCCGGACGGGCTGAAGCCGGAAATGGGATTCGACGGGGTGCTCCAGCCGGGCGCCGCCTCGCCGGAACTCGTCGCGCTGCTGGAGCAGGTCGGGCCATTCGGCAGCGGCAATGCCGAGCCGCGCTTCGCCCTGCCGGCGGTGCGTATCTTGCGCGCCGACCGGGTCGGCACCGACCATGTGCGCTGCATCCTCGGCGGGCCCGGCGATGCAAGGCTCAAGGCGATCGCCTTTCGCGCCTGCGGGCAGCCCCTCGGCGACCTGCTGATGGCGTTCGGCGGCCCGGCGCTGCACCTCGCCGGCCATCTGCGCGCCGACCGGTGGCAGGGCAAGGTCGGGGTGCAGTTCGTGATCGAGGACGCGGCGCCGGCCAACTAGCCGCGCTGCGCCTTGCGCCTGCCCGAGAGGGCGACGCCGATCGAGGCGAGGGTGATCAGCAGAATCGCGATCCAGGCGCGCCAGCCGACCGCCTCCGCGAGGGCGACCAGCCCGACCAGCGTGGCGACCACGGGCTCGAGCGAGACCAGCACGCCGAACTTCCAGGCCGGCAGGCTTTTCAGCGCCATATACTCGAAAAGCCAGGGAATCGCTGCCGAGAAGACGGCGATGCCGACAATCGACAGCAGCGTGGCCGGATGCGCCGCGAGCTGCGCGATCGCTTCGATGCCGGCGATCGGAAAGACGAGAAGGGCCGCGAAGCCCATGCCGATGCCGACGGCGACGCCGCCCTCGAGGGTGCGGCCGAGGCGCTGGCTCGCGAGGATGTAACCGACCCAGGCGCTCGCGGCGCCCGCTGCGAAGGCCACGCCCACGGGATCGAGCGTCGTGCCGATCGCGGGCGTCAGCAGCGCGATGCCGGCGGCGGCCATCAGCACGCAGAGCAGATGCTGCAGCCGCCGCGACGTCGCCATGGCGAGGGCGAGCGGCCCCAGGAATTCGATGGACACGGCGATGCCGAGCGGGAGCCGCGAAAGCGCTTCGTAATGGAGGCCGCTTTGCGCCGCCATCACCAGGCCGAGCCCGGCGATGCCGAGCGGCGCCTTGCGGATCGCCGCGCCGAGCGCGTTCCGATAGATGAGGCAGAGGAAGGCGCTGCCGATGGCGAGACGCAGGAAGAGAACGCCGAGCGGCCCATAGATCGGAAAGAGCGTGATCGCGAGCGCCGATCCGAGCTGGATCGAGATAACCGCCAGGAGCAGCAGGACCGTCGGCGGAACGCGATCCAGTCTGAGAGTCGCGGCCGTCACCTGTTGGACCTATGGGGCGTTGCGCTTCGGGTCGTGAGCATAAGGTCCGCGATCCGCGACCGGCCAGCGATTTCAGCCTATCCGCGCTTCTCGCGGATCATCTCGATGATGCCGGAGAAATCCGTGCCGCCGCGACCGGCGGCATCGAATTCGCCATAGATCGCCGCCGCTTCGGCGCCGAGCGGGGTGGCGGCACGGGCCTTGCCGGCGGCCTCCTGCGAAAGCCGCAGATCCTTCAGCATCATCGCCGCCGTGAAGCCGGGCTTGTAGCCGCGATTGGCGGGCGAGCCGGGCACCGGTCCCGGCACCGGGCAATAGCTGGTGAGCGACCAGCATTGTCCCGACGCCTTCGAGGCGATGTCGAAGAGCTTCTGGTGATCGAGGCCGAGCTTCTCGGCGAGCACGAAGGCCTCGGAGACGGCGATCATCGAGATGCCGAGGATCATGTTGTTGCAGATCTTCGCCGCCTGTCCGTTGCCGGAGCCCCCGGCATGGATCACCGCCTTGCCCATGGCGGCGAGGATCGGCTCGGCGCGTGCGAAGGCCTCGGCGCTGCCGCCGACCATGAAGGTGAGGCTGGCAGCTTCGGCGCCGGCGACGCCGCCGGAGACCGGCGCATCGACCATGGCGCGGCCGGCCGCCGCAGCCGCGTCGCCGACCTCGCGTGCGGTCTGCACGTCGATCGTGGAGCAGTCGATGAGGAGCGCGCCGGGTGCCGCCGCTTCGATGGCGCCGCCCCGGCCCAGATAGACGCTCCGGACATGGCTTCCTGCGGGCAGCATGGTGATGAGGATATCGCCATGGGCGGCGGCTTCGGCCGGCGTCGAGGCCTTGCCTGCGCCGGCGGCGACGGCCGCCTCGAGCGCGGCTGGCACCAGATCGAAAACCATCAGCGCATGCCCGGCCCCGATCAGGTTCCGCGCCATCGGCCCGCCCATATGCCCGAGCCCGATGAAGCCGATCTTCGCCATTGCCGTTCTCCCAGGTTTCTTCGTTGTCGCCGATCACGCACCGCGGCGACGGCGCACCCGTCGGGTGGCCAGCAGCTTGTCGATCCGCGTGCCGTCGAGATCGACCACCTCGATCTGCCAGTCGCCATAGCGCAGCACATCGCCGACCTTGGGGAGGCGGCGCAGCTCATGCAGCACGAATCCGGCCGCGGTGTGGTAGTCGCGCTCCGCCGGGATGGTGAGGGAGAGCCGCTCGATCAGCTCGTCGATCGGGAGCAGCCCATCGATCAGGTAGCTGCTGTCGCGCCGCTTCGCGACGATCGGCTTGGTATCGTCGTTCTCGATGATCTCGGCCACGACCGTCCGCACGATATCGCCGGTCGTGAGGATGCCTTCGAAGGTGCCGTGCTCGTCGGCCACGAAGACCAGATCGACCGGCGAGTCCTTGAGATGGCTGAACGCCTCGACGGCGCCCATCCGCTCGTTGATGACCGGCACGCGATGGAGGAACCTGCGAAGCTCGATATCCTTGCCGTCGACCATGGCGCTCAGCACTTCCCAAACCATGATAACGCCCATCGGATGGTCCGGCCCGCCCTCGACGGCGATCAGGTGGGATCGCTTGCTCTGCGGGATCATGACGCGCAGCTTTTCGGGACTCTCGTCGAGATCGATCCATTCGATCGCGGTGCGCGGCGTCATGACGGCGCGGACCGACCGGTCCGCCAGCCGCATCACCCCGGCGATCATGGCGCGCTCCTGCGGCTTGACGGACCCGCTGCGCTCGGCCTGGGCGATGAGGGCCTTGATCTCCTCGTCGGTGACCGTCTCGCCGGCCTGCTCCTTGATGCCGAGGAGGCCGAGACCGATGCGGGCCGAGAAATCGAGCACGGTGATGAGAGGGTTGAGGACGCGCGCGAAGAGCTGCATCGGCGTCGCGACGAAGGCGGCGATGCGTTCGCGGTTCTGTAGCGCCATCTGCTTCGGGATCAGCTCGCCGACGATGACCGAAAGATAGGTGATGAGCGCGACGACGATCACATAGGAAAGCGGCTCGGCGAGCGAGGTGCGCACGCCGAAGCTCTCCAGCAGCGCGTCGCCGCGCTCGGCGATGGTGGCGCCGCTGAAGGCGCCGGCGACGATGCCGACGAGGGTGATGCCGACCTGCACGGCAGAGAGGAAGCGGCCCGGCTCGGCGAGAAGCTCGAGGGCCTTGGTGGCGCCGACATTGCCCTGCCGGCTCATCGCCTCCAGCCGGCTGCGGCGGGACGACACGATGGCGAGTTCGGAAAGCGCTAGGAAGCCATTGAGAATTATAAGAAAAACCAGAATCCCGATCTCGATCGCAACCACGAGCGCCTCTACTCCTCTGCCGTTTCGCCGAATGCCCGGCTCGTCCCGTCGGATTCGCCGTCGGCCCGGCCATTCTGTCACGGAAGCGCGGAGCGCCCAAATCCCCGCCGCTCATCCCGTATTTCCGGACGACCTTCAGTCGAACCTGAGATCGCCGCCGGGCAGCTCCATGAAATAGCGCTCGACCGCCGCCTCTTCGATCTCTTCGAGGCGCGCCGGCTTCCAGGCGGGGGTGCCGGTCTTCTCCAGGACGACCGTGCGCACCCCCTCGAAGAAATCGTGGTTCTCCATGAAGCGCAGCACGAGACGGTACTCGAGCCGCATGCAATCCTCGAAGGAGAGCGTCCGGCCCTCGCTCAACTGCCGCAGCGTGACCTTGAGGCTGGTCGGCGATTTCCTGCCGAGCTCTGTCGTCACTTTGCGCGCGAAATCGCTGCCGTCGCCCTCGAGCGCGGCGAGGATCGCTTCCATGCGGGGGCCGGCGAAAAGCCGGTCGATGCGGGACCGCTCGGTCTCGAGGGGAGCCGGGTCCGGCGTCGCGCGGAGCGCGGAGATGGCGATCGCCGGCGTTTCGCCCGCCGCTAGCCGGTCGATCAGCGCCGGCAGCCGTTCGCGCACGATCTCCGCCGTCGCAAGCCCCGCATAGAGCAGGTCTGCGGCCTTGATGCGCGCGCCGGTGAGGCCGAGATAGAGCCCGATCTCGCCCGGACAGCGCGGCAGAAACCAGGTGCCGCCGACATCCGGAAAGAGCCCAATGCCGGTTTCCGGCATGGCGAAGAGCGCATTCTCCGTCACGACGCGGTCGCTGCCATGGAAGGACACCCCGACGCCGCCGCCCATCACGATGCCGTCGATGAGGGCGACATAGGGCTTCGGATAGCGCTTGATGAGGCGGTTCAGGCGATATTCGGCGGCGTAGAAGCGGGGGGCGTAGCCGGGATCCCTGCCGCGCGCCTCGTAGAGCGCACGCACGTCGCCGCCGGCGCAGAAGGCGCGATCGCCGGCACCCCGGATCGCCACCGTCCGGATGGCAGGGTCGGCGGCCCAGGCGTCGAGCTGCGCCGTCATCGCCTCCGACATGGCGAGGGTGAGGGCGTTCAGCGCCTGCGGCCGGTTCAATGTCAGGAGACCGAGCGCCCCCCGGCGCTCGGCGAGAAGATCGTCGCCCATCGCTCAACCTTCCAGCAGCTTGCGGGCGATGATGACGCGCATGATCTCGTTGGTGCCTTCGAGAATCTGGTGCACCCGAAGATCGCGCAGGAAGCGCTCGATCGGGAAATCCTGGAGATAGCCGTAACCGCCATGCATCTGCAGCGCCTGATTCACGATTTCGAAGCAGGCGTCGGTCGCGAAGCGCTTCGCCATGGCGCAATGTTTCGTGGCGTCGGGCGTGCCGGCGTCGAGCGACGCGCCGCCGCGATGGACCATGAGCCGCGCGGCATCGAGCTCGGTCGCCATGTCCGCGAGGCGGAATTGCAGGGCCTGGAAGCTCGCGAGCGGCTTGCCGAACTGCTTGCGTTCCTGGAGATAGGCGCGTGCGAGCTCGAGCGACTGGCGCGCGGCGCCGAGGCTGCAGGAGGCGATGTTAAGCCGCCCGCCATCGAGCGCCGCCATGGCGATCCTGAAGCCGTCGCCCTCGGCGCCGATCCGGTTCGCGACCGGCACGCGGCAGCCCTCGAAGATCACCTGCGCGGTCGGCTGCGAGTTCCAGCCGAGCTTCCGCTCCGGGCGCCCGAAGGAAAGGCCTTCCGTGCCTTTCTCCACCAGGACGCAGGAAATGCCGCCGGCGCCGTCGCCGCCGGTGCGCACCATCACGGCGTAGAGATCGGACGCGCCGCCGCCGGAGATGAAGGCCTTGGTGCCGTCCAGCACATAATGGTCGCCGTCCCGCACCGCGCGGGTCTTGAGCGCCGCCGCGTCCGAGCCGGAGCCGGGCTCGGTGAGGCAGTAGCTCGCGATCTTCGCCATGGTCATCATCGGCGGCAGGAAGCGCCGCTGCTGCTCGGTGCTGCCGAAGCGGTCGATCATCCAGCCGACCATGTTGTGGATCGAGAGGAACGCGGCGGTGGAAGGGCAGGCGGCGGCCAGCTCCTCGAAGAGCAGCGTCGCGTCGACGCGGCCGAGCCCGCTGCCGCCGGAAGCCTCGCGGACGAAGAGCCCGGCGAAGCCGAGCGCCGCCGCCCGGCGGAGCGTCTCGACGGGAAAGAATTTTTCCCGGTCCCATTCGGCGGCGAAGGGCGCCATATGCTCGGCCGCGAACTGCCGCGCCGTGTCGCGGAAGGCTGCCTGCTCCTCGCTCGGTTCGAAGATCATTCGAGGGTCCATCGATAGCGCGGTACTGCGACGAAGGCGGGTTCTGGAGCCCGCCTTCGTCGCCAAGCCGTCGGGAGGGCCGGCCTTGCGACCGGCGCCGCGATCGCGCCCGTCAGAGTGCGGCTTCGACCATGATCTCGACGTGATATCCCGGCACGAGCCTTGCCTCGACCGTGGCGCGGGCGGGGGTGTTGCCCTTGGAAGCCCACGCGTCCCAGGCCTTGTTCATCTCGTCGAAGCTGCGCATGTCGGTAAGCCAGATATTGGCCTTCAGGATGCGCGACTTGTCGGTGCCGGCCTGCTTCAGCAGCTTGTCGATCTTGCGCAGCACCTGCTGGGTCTGCTTCTCGACCGAGCCCGCCGGGCTGTCGGCGACGACGCCCGCGAGATAGACCTTGTCGCCATGCACGACCGCCTGGCTCATGCGCGCACCGACTTCGTGACGGGTGATCTTGCTGCCCATTGTCTGGTTCCCCTTCAGGATTTCTTCGTTGATGCTCGAGCGGCCTGGCGTTTTCGCGCCGATGCCGCTCCCGCCGCCACGACGATATCTCGCGGGGGCCGGTCGGGCGGATTATGCCGAGGGCAGGGGGCCGGGAGGAAGCGGTTGATTTTGGGCCGCGCTGCGGCTAGACCCTCGGGGCCCGAGGCCGTTTCCGCGGGCTTTCGCGCGGTCCCCATCGTCTAGAGGCCTAGGACACCGCCCTTTCACGGCGGTAACAGGGGTTCGAATCCCCTTGGGGACGCCAGCTTTTGCGATTTTTGGCACCCGGCGGCGACGTGTCCGACTTTCTGTCCGCTATGCGGAGTTTCCTCGCCCTAGAGGTGAGAGGCGCCGCCGGGATCATGTTCGCGACGAGGACCCGCTCCGCATCGTTCAGATCGTTCGGGTAACGCTGCGCTTCCGGCTTGTGTTGTGCGCTGCTCCTGCGTCCGGATCGGACAACCCCTCTGCCGGGCGCTGTACAGAACCGCGTCCGATTCCATCGACTCAACGACTTTCCAGTCAGGCTCTTAGACGGGGGTCGCCAGAAGATTGGGGACGGAGTAAGTGTCGAGGATGACGCGTTTTACCTTGAACTTCGGCTGACCGGCGACGAAAACCACTTCGTCCTCGTACTTGCCTGTGCAGAAGAGAATCGTCTTCCCCTCGATCAGATCCGTCTGGAACACGGCATAGTTGGAATGGACGTAGAAGCGGCCGTCGTCCTGGCATTTCACGCGGATGTTGCTGATCAGATGGCGATCATAGTGCAGGTTGTAGACCGAGCAGGTACGCAAGGCGAGCACACGGTCGCGAAGCATGTTCTTGTTCTCACAGAACCAGATCGGAAGGTCAGCCTTCAGACGCAGGTTTTCTCGAGGCACGATCTTGTAAATGCAGTCTTCGATGAAGAAATCTGGCCACTCCTCCAACCGATCGTCGTCGAGGCACAGTACATAGTCGTAGAGGAGGTCGGTGATTTCCCGAACGACTTCTTGAGCAATCGTCCGGCTGCTGTTCGAGGCGAGGGAGTTGTTCACGACGAGCTTCCCGGCACGTAACCCATGACGTCGCAGTAGTGTTTCCAGAAGCCGCGCACCGACATCTCGGAAACGAGATGGTCCTGGTCGCCGATGGGGCCCTTGCCACCCATTTCCATCACCGACGAGGCGTGTCGCTCGCGCTCGATCGCACGCTGGATCAAAACGCCGGCTTCGCCATCCTCCATGGAGATGAGTCCTGCGGGTCCGACGAGGTTCGTCTGCGTCAACCGCATTCTGCGCAACTCTTCATCATCGTCGGCATATCCGAAGTAGGTCCAGTAGAGCTCGAACTCGTTCGGGCTCTTGGTACGGATCTGCCGGGTTGCGAGCGTATTGGCAATGCGTTGGAATATGACGCTTGGAAACGTGGCCATGATGATGAGGCCCCGCTGGTCGGAATCTTCGTCGCGATATTGCAGCAGGGAAGCGTCGTTGAGCTTCATCTCGGCGTTGTAGGCCTCGATTCCTTCATACCCTTCGCTCACCGATCCCTCGTCGCTGCCGAAGATGCTGTAACAGACGGAATGCCCGGGGCAGGCGCCGAGGAAGGAGCCTCCCTCCTGCGTTGCGCGGAAGAGGCCGAAGGTGGTGCCGAACTGATGCAGAAGCCCCGCATGATAGCAGTCCGTGGCATTCTCCCAGTAGAGCTTCCAGTTCGAGGGCATGCGCTGCCGCATGTAGCCGAGAACTTCGATGGGTTTCTGGAAGATCGTGTCGAGGATGTCGCGGATTCTCGGGCCGAGATAGTCGGCGAGCGGCATGATGTCATGGTCGAACGTGCCGAAGATGACGCCGCGATAGGTTTCCACGCGGAGCTTTTTCAGCGAATGCTCGCACTTGTCGAACTCCCTGGGCATTCCGCCTTTGCCCTTCAGCCCACGCTGGAAGGGAACGCCGATCAGGTTCCCCTCGTGGTCGTAGCACCAGTGATGATAGATGCAGGTGTAGTTCTCGCGGTTACCCGATAGCTCCCGCACGACGGTCGAGCCGCGATGTGCGCAGCGGTTCTCGAATGCATAGACCGCGCCGTTTGCGCTACGGTTCACGACCACCGATGTATTGCCGACGAAGCTGGTCTTGAAATCGCCCGGGTTCGGAATCTCGGCTTCCAACCCGAGGTAGCACCAGGAGGATCCCTGGAAAATCCTCTCCTGCTCGCGGTTGTAGATGGCTTGATCGCCAAAAACGACGTAGGGAACGCGGGAATAGTCGGTGCTTGGCCAGGTCACGTTGTCGAGCATCGGGGTGTCCTCCCTCGTTGAGCCTGTCGAGGCTTACTTCACGACCTGCTTCCAGTAGGTGTCTTTCTTCACGATCTTGCCGTTCTGAAATTCCCAGAGGTCGCAACCGAGCCAATCGATGCGTTCACCTGTGTTCATGGTGCCCTGAACCGTCCATTCCGACAGTGCCTTGTTCCCGAAGACCCAGTGGGCCTCGCCGATCCACCGCATGTCCTGGATCTTCTCGAAACGCTTGGCGAGGACGTCGCGGATCTCTTCCTTGCCCTTCAACCGACGCCCGAACGCCTCCGGTCCGTGCGCCATGTAGAACTCGCCGTCATCGGCGAAGTAGCTGACGATCTGATCGACGTCATGTCGATTGAACGCGTCGACGATCTCGGTGAGATAGTCAGTGGTGATCGGGGTGTTCTTGCCGGCGGACATTGACGAGTTCCTCATATCGAGTGGTCTGGGACTGATTTCCGGAGGCGATCCGGGGCGCCGCATGCATCTGTTGACTTGAGACCTAGGACCTTATAGAAATTGTATTCAATCTGCAATTGGGAATTTTGAATGCATGCCGAAATTGGGAAAGCGACGACCCAGCCGGTGGCGCTATTCCAGGCGAACGGAGAACTCGCGCAATGAGGGCGATCACGGAACTTGATACTCGGCAGTTCGGAAATCTCGCGGAGGTCGTCTATGCGCATCTCCAGGCGAGTATCTTCAACGGAACACTTCAGGCGGGTCAGCCTATTCGTCAGGAAGACATTGCGTTTCAGCTCGGCATCAGCCGAGTGCCGGTGCGCGAGGCTCTAAAGTGGCTTGAGAGCCAAGGCATGGCAGTATTTCGCCCGCGCTGTGGCTATACCGTCGCGGATCTCGACGTCGATGACGTCAGAGACATCTTCGACATCCGCCTGATGCTGGAGGAGCGCGGCGGCTACGTTGCTGCGGAGCAGCGCACGGACGAGGACATAGCCGAAGTGAAGGCGACGCTGCTGGAGATGGACGACCTGTCCACGCCAACGCAGGACAATATCAATCGCTTTTCAGATGCCAATCGTCGCTTTCACAAGCGTCTGTTCGCCGCGTCGAAACGAAAGCACCTTTGCGATACGCTGGATCTCTTTCGCGATCAGGTCGAACGGCTCGTGCGGATAGACGCGCTTACACCCGGCCGACTCGTGGAGGCGCAGGAAGAGCATCACGACATATTCCTGGCCTTCAAGGACGGCGATCCATGGCGCCTGTCGAAGCTATGTGCGGCGCATTGCGAACATACCCGGGACCGGCTGATCGCCAGTCTCCAGCAGCGACAACCCAGCGGGACCCCGAAGAAAGCCGGAGCAATGGCGAAGGCGCATAGCGCGCTCAAGCGATTGGCCAGGAAGGAGGGACGATGAGCCGCTATCTGATCCTGAACGGCATTGTTATCGATTGCACGGGCAGCAAGCCGCGGACGGGCGCGGCCATCCTCGTCGAGGGTGACCGGGTTGTGGGCGTCGGCCTCGAAGCGGAAATCCGGAGCCTCGCCGAGCGCGGGGGTCCTTACAAGATCATCGATGCGGGCGGCGCGACTATCATGCCGGGCATCATCGATGTGCATGTCCATCCTTCCTACGGCGACATCCTCAGCTTCGAGGAACTGGATATCTATACGGGCTGCGAGTACCGCACGCTGCGCGCCGCCCACAATCTAAAGAAGGTATTGCGCGCAGGCGTCACAACAATCTGCGCGCCGGGCAGCAACTGGAATATCAATGTCGCGCTCCGCGACGCGGTGAATGCCGGCATGATCGAAGGTCCGCGAATCTCGGCGGGCGGACGATATATCACCACCGACAATGCCATCGCGGCCGCATTTCCCACGCATATCGTCCATCCGCAGTCTTCGTTCGGCATCCTGTGCAACACGCGCGACGAGATGATTGTTGCGGTCCGCAAGCAACTGAAAGAAGGCGTGGATATCATCAAGGTGGCGGGGGATGGCGACTCCCTGACCAGCTCCGGTCTGCTCGCCGGTACCATTACGTTCGAGGATCTGCAGGCGATCGCCGAACTTACCCACATGATGGGACGGCGCTGCACGATTCATGCCCGCTCCGGACAGTCTGCCGCGGCGGCCGCGCGGGCGGGCTTCGACTGGGTGATCCACGCATCCTTCATGACCGACGAGGATCTCGCGGTCGTGGTGAAGCATCGGACGCCGATCAACCCGACCTTGAGCCTGCTGGCGAACACGCTCGACTGGGGCAGGGATGTGGGCGCGAGCGACGGGCTGCTCGATGCCTACAAGCGCGAGCTGGATGCCGCCAGCCGGATCCTGACCAAGGCGCATCGAGAGGGAGTCGTCTTCATCGCCGGGACCGACGCCGGCCAAGGGCCGGTGCCCTACGGCGAATGGCATGCCCGCGAGATGGAACATCTTGTGCACTATGTTGGGATGAGCAACGAAGAGGCACTGCTGGCAGGCACGCGCGATGCCGCCCGCGTGATCGGCATGGGAGACATGGTCGGCACGATCGAGGCGGGGAAGTTCGCCGATATTCTCGTTGTCGATGGCAATCCGCTCGCCGACATCACGGTCCTCCAGGACAAGCAGCGCCTGAAGCTCGTCATGAAGGGCGGAGAAATCGTCGATCACCTCGATCCGGTGCCGCAACCGCGGGTCTATCGGTGGGAGAAGCCGCAGCTCTACTGGAGCGAGCCACAGTTGATGACCCAGGAATTCGTTCGCTCGACCGCGCGCGTCAAGCCGGCCTGGATGAGCGAGGCATCTTCTCCGACCGCGTACCAGCCTGCAAAGATCGTCAAGATCGCATAGCCGAACGTCGTACAACTGAATCGCGGACGCCCGCCATCGCGGCGGGCGTCAGGAGGATGGCATGCCTTTTATCACGTCGGACGGGGTACGAACCTATTACGAGGAACATGGCTCGGGCGAGCCGCTGGTGCTCGTCGCGGGTTTCGGCATGACCATATCGGCATGGAGCGAACAGCTCGATGCCTTCGCTCGCCATTTCCGCGTGATCCTGCTCGAGCTTCGTGGCGCCGGCCCGAGCGAAGTGCCGGAACCTGGTTACACCAACAAGGATCTGGCGCAGGACGTGGTGGTCCTGATGGACAGCCTGCAACTCAAGCGTGCCCATTTTGGCGGATTTTCTCTCGGTGGCGGCGTCGGCATGGAACTGGCGATTGCTCACCCCGACCGCGTGGCCACGCTCGCCTTGCATTCGAGCTGGGACGACACCGACCAGTATCCGCACATGGTCAACTGGATCAACGTCCGCCGTCGGATCATCGCCGAGAACGATCCGGTGGTGAATGTCGGGACGCGTATCGTCAGCTTCTTCAGCCCGGATTTCATCAATCGTCGCCAGGACCGGGTGCGCGACTATATCGAGCGCGCGAAGAGTAATCCTCACCCGATGACGCCGAAAGGAATCGCAGGGCACGAGCATGCGCTGATGGCCCAGAAGGTACGGGGCCGGCTCGATGGCATCCGCTGTCCGACCTTGATCACCGTCGGCAGTGCTGATCGCTCGACCTTGCCGTCAGCATCACGATATCTGCGGGACAATATCCAGGACTCCGAGCTGATCCTGATCGACGGCGCAGGCCACTGCACGATGTTCGAGGCCGCCAGCGAGTTCACGACGATCTATCTCGGATTTCTCCTGAAGCATGGCGGTCTCGTCTCAGGCACCGGACGGAGCGGCGCTCGATGAAGCTGGTAAGTTTTGAAACCGAAGGTGAGTGGCATATCGGCGCTGTCGTTGACGATGGCGACCACCTCGTCGACCTGACGGCGGCCGGAGTCGCCGCGGACATGACCGTCCTCATCGGTGCCGGCAGGGATGGGCTGGCGGCTGCCCGGGCCGCGGTCGCCAAATCCAGCCGGCGGATGCCCCTGCGCGGCTTGCGGATCGGAGCGCCCATTCCTCATCCCCGTCGAAACATCTTCTGCGTCGGGAAAAACTACGTCGCGCATGCGACGGAGTTCGCGCGCAGCGGGTTCGACCATTCGTCGCAAGCTGAAGAGCTGCCCGAATGTCCGATCATCTTCACCAAGGCGACGACCAGCGTAATCGGTCCGGGCGAACCCATTCCCGGCCGGTCGGACCAGACGAACAGCGTCGACTATGAGGGCGAGCTCGCAGTTATCATCGGTGCCGCCGGCCGGAACATCGCGGCACGAGATGCCTTGGCGCATGTCTTCGGCTACACCATCGTCAATGACGTGACAGCCCGGACCGTGCAGCAGCGCCACAAGCAATGGTTCCTGGGGAAGAGCTTCGACGGTTTCTGTCCCATGGGACCGTGTCTGCTCACGGCCGACGCTTTCGGCGCGCCAGCGGATACGGTCCTCCGCACGCGTGTGAACGGCGAGGAACGGCAGAGGGCACGGATCTCCGAGTTAATTTTCGATGTGGCCACGCTGATCGAGACGATCTCCTTCGGCACGACTCTGATTCCGGGCGACATCATCGCCACCGGGACACCAGCCGGGGTCGGAATCGGCTTCAAGCCGCCACGCTATCTGCGCGCCGGCGACGTGGTCAGCGTCGAAATCGATGGGATCGGGATTCTCGAGAATCCAGTGATCTGAGAGAGGGCTAGGTCGGAAGCTGTCGAAAGCTAACCGCGAGGCGGTTCCACGCGTTCATGGCGATGACGACATAGGTCAGATCGACGAGTTCCTTCTCGGAGAAGTGAAGACGGGCTTCGCGATACACCTCGTCGGGCACCTGTCCCTCGGCGACGAGAGTGACCGCTTCGGCCCAAGCGAAGGCCGCGCGCTCCCTTGCTTCGAAGAATGGTGCTTCCCGCCAGACCACCAGGCCGTTGAGCCTTCGTGGCGTTTCACCGGCCTCGAGCGCTTCCCGGTAGTGGAGGTCGACGCAATAGGCGCAGCCATTGATCTGCGATATGCGGAGCTCCACCAGGTAACGGAGGCGTGGCTCGAGGTCGCTCGCATCCGCATAGGCGGCGAGCCCGCGCATCGCATCGAGGCCCCCGGGCGCCAAGGCCGCGTAGTCGCAGCGCTCGCTCATGTCGATCCTCTCTCGGCAGATACTACGAGGTGATTTCTACATACACATTGTCGCCATCGACCTGGACTGGATATACAGCCAAATCCTGGTTCGCAGGCGCGGTGAGAGCCTTGCCTGTGCATATGTTGAAGCGGGCTTGGTGGAGTGGACATTCGATCTCGTCCTCCTCCTGATAACCCTGCGCCATGAAGGCATGCTGGTGCGTGCAAATGCCTGCAGTCGCATATATCTTCTCGCGCACCCGATACAAAGCCAGGATCAGATTTCCGACCTTCACCTGTATGGGCTGGTCGTCGACGATCTGATCGACCTTGGCGACAAGATGAAGCGTGCTGGAGTTCAACGTCATGCAGGCGCTCTCCGAAGATCACGATATTGGATTGGGGCACCGTGGCAGGGGACCCGGAGCGATCCCGGCCCCGTTCTTCGGAGTAACATCGACCGGTTACGGAAGTCATCAGCAAATTTACGATTGTATTCGATTTTCGTTTATGGGACTGTTTTTGTGATCGCCAAGGGTCCGCAAATTCATTGCGCGGGCAATATCAAGAAGACGCACAGGGAGGGTGACTATGAACGAAGTCGGTTTGCGCCTATCAGGCTTCGCATTGCTTGCGGGCGTGCTCGCGGGCGCCGCCGCAACAACCGCGTTCGCGGCCAATAGCTTGACGTTCGTGGCGTGGGGCGGCACGACCCAGGAGCTGCAATACGAGTCCTGGGCGAAAAGCTTTACGGAAGAGACGGGCGTGGAAGTCCAGCAGGACAGCCCTACCGACTACGGCAAGCTGAAGGCCATGGTCGATGCGGGAAGCGTCGTGTGGGATGTGGTCGACGTCGAAGCCGATTTCGCTTACCGAGCCGCCAAGGAAGGTTTGCTGGAGCCGCTCGACTACTCGGTGATCGACAGGACCGATCTCGATCCGCGCTGGACGACGGACCATGCCACGGGCAGCTTCTATTATGCTTTCGTCCTCGCCTACAACAAGAAGGCGCTGGGCGACAATGAGCCGAAGAACTGGCAGGATTTTTTCGATACCGAGAAATTCCCCCAGAAGCGCAGCATCATCGGATGGCCGACCACAGGCGTCGTCGAAATGGCGCTGCTGGCCGATGGCGTGAAGCCGGAGGATCTCTATCCGCTCGACCTCGATCGCGCCTTCAAGAAGCTCGCGACGCTAAAGGACTATCTTGTGTTTTGGAACTCGGGCGCCGAATCGCAGCAGCTTCTCGCTTCGGGTCAGGCGCCGATCTGCTTCTGTTGGGATACCCGCGTGTCCGTCATGATGGCGGATCCGACCTCGCCGCCGCTTGGAATCTCCTGGGAACAGAATATCGCCACCGCCGACATGCTGGTGATCCCGAAGGGATCGACGCAGCGCGACGCGGCCATGAAGTTCCTGGCCCATGCGACGACGCCGGAAGCCCAGGCTCGTCTCGCCGAGAGCGCTCTGCTGTCGCCGATCAACACCAAGGCGATCGCGCTGATCAAGCCGGAGACGCTGCCGCGACTCGCGGTGGGGCATCTGGACAGCCAGGTCGTGGTCGATCTCGACTACTGGGTTGAGCACGGTCCGGAAGTGACCGACGCTTGGAATAAGTGGAAGCTGCAATAGTCCCGAAGACGGCGGGCGGGCCTGCAGCATGCCGCAGGCCCGCCCGGTGACCATGCTGCGGAGTACACCGCAACGATGGTAGCCGCGACCGAAGCCCGCGATACGGCGACCACAGAGCTTGCAAGGCAAGGCCGCACATTGCTGCCCGCCTTGCCTGCGCTTGTGTTTCTGTTCCTGGCGTTCGTGCTGCCGGTCTGGGTGCTGTTCCTCCGCAGCTTCACCGAACCGGCGACAGGCCTCGGAAACTACCAGAGCCTCGTTACGGACAGCGTTTATCTCGACGTCCTGGTCAATACTTTCTTCGTCGCCACTGCCGTCACCATCTCGACCCTGCTCCTGGCCTTTCCGATCGCCTGGTTCCTGGTGATCGTGCCGAGCCGGGTTGCGCGCATGGTGTTCGCAGTCATCCTGCTCTCGATGTGGACCAATCTCCTGGTCCGCACCTACGCGTGGCTCGTGCTGCTGCAGGACACGGGCGCGATAAACCAGTTCCTGATGTACCTCGGGCTGACCTCGGCACCGGTACCCCTGGTCAACAACATGGTCGGCGTGATCATCGGCATGACATACATCATGCTGCCGTTCATCGTGCTGCCGATCCATGCGACTATGTCCACTCTGGATCCGGCGCTCATGCAGGCAGCGTCGATCGCCGGTGCCAAAGCCAGGACGATCTTCTTTCGCATCCTGCTGCCGCTGACGCTGCCGGGTATCAGCGCCGGCTGCATCATGGTTTTCGTCATGTCGCTCGGTTATTACATTACGCCAGCGCTGCTTGGCGGCGTGCGCGACATGATGATCGCCCAGCTCGTCGCCGAACTGATCCAGAAGTTCCTGAATTGGGGTCTCGGGAGCGCGGCGGCGTTCATCCTATTGTTCATCACATTGGCGATCTATTTCGCCTATGTTCGCCTGGTCGGCCTCGTGAGACCAACCTGAATCGCGAAAAGAGGTCCGGCTAATGCTACTCACGCTGCAACGGATGGGACCGGGACGCTACGTCCTCTACGCGATTACGGCGATCGCCGTCTTCTATCTGCTATTGCCCATTGTCTTCATTCCGATCCTTTCCTTCAACGCCTCGCGCTGGCTCGAGTTTCCGCCGCCCGGCTGGACCTTGCGATGGTACGAACAGCTCTTCACCGAGGAGCAGTGGATCGGGTCGATCTGGAACAGCGTCAAGGTCGCTTTTCTCGTCACCGCCAGCGCGATCGTCCTCGCCCTGCCAGCGGCCTTTGTCCTCGTGCGCGGCAAGTTCTTGGGGAAGACGGCGCTGAACGCGTTCTTCGCCTCGCCGATGATCGTGCCTGTCGTCATCATCGCGGTGGCGCTCTACGGATTCGCGCTGCAATGGGGAATGGCGGGAACGCTGTTCGCCTTCGTTATCAGCCATTTGATACTGGCGCTGCCTTTCGCGATCATCTCGATCGGCAGCTCCCTCCAGACCTTCGATATCGCCTACGAAAAATCTGCGATGATCTGCGGCGCGTCGCGGGTGCAGGCGCTGCTCCACGTGACGCTACCCTCTATCCGGCCGGGGATCATTGCGGGTGCGCTGTTTGCGTTCCTGATATCGTGGGACGAAGTCGTGCTGGCCATTTTCATGGCGACGCCTTCGCTTCAGACGCTGCCCGTGAAGATATGGGTGACGTTGCGTACGGATCTGAGTCCGGTCATTGCGGCGGCGTCCTCGCTGCTGATCGGGATGTCGGTGTTGCTTCTCGGGATAAGTGCCCTGATAAAGCGCACCCGGAAGTAGTTTCATGCGGATCGGAGATTGCGCATTGTCAGCAGGAGCAAGAGATCTCGGCTATCTTCAGAGGCGGTATCCGATGAATAGCAGCACTGGGTCCGGTGGCACGCTCGACGCTGGCGTTCCGCAAGGTTCGCAACCGGCGCGCTCGATGGCTGCCAATCTCCTCAGCATCCGCAATCTCAGCAAGCATTACGGTGATTTTCGCGCCGTGGACAATGTGTCGTTGGACGTGCGGCGAGGCGAGCTCATGACCTTTTTGGGTCCGAGCGGATCCGGCAAAACCACAACGCTCAATATGGTCGCCGGATTCGATACTCCGACGGCAGGAGAAATACTGATCGACAATCAGGACATCTCGAGGGTAATTCCCAGTCGGCGTAACATCGGGATGGTGTTCCAGCGCTATACGCTCTTCCCTCACATGACTGTCGCGGAGAATGTGGGATTCCCATTGATGGTCCGTCGGGTCGCGAAACCGCAGATCGCCGAGCGCGTAACGCGGGTCCTCAAGCTGATCCGGCTGGAAAGTTTCGGTGATCGACGGCCGTCCCAGCTTTCCGGCGGCCAGCAGCAGCGCGTGGCGCTGGCGAGAGCACTTATCTACGAGCCGAGGCTTCTGCTGATGGATGAACCCCTGGGGGCTCTCGACAAGCGGTTGCGCGAGGAGATTCAACTCGAGATCCGGCGCATCCACCACCAGCTCGATGTGACCATCATCTATGTCACGCACGATCAGGAGGAGGCACTGCGCTTGAGCGATCGGATCGCCGTGTTCGATAACGGCCGCATCGCCCAGATTGGCGCGGCGCGTGAGCTCTATGACCAGCCGGCGAACGCCTTTGTCGGTGCTTTTCTCGGGAACTCCAACTTTCTGACCGGTAAGATCGCCACGGCCAACGGCGGCCGCTACCAAGTGACGCTAAAGGACGGTTCCTCCATCGAAGCGCCGGCGCGATTGGCGTTGGCTCCCGAGCAGCCGGTATCGGTAATGTTCCGGCCGGAGAAGGCGATCCTGCAATCCGTCTCGGAGACGAGTGGCTTCACGAACCGCGTCGTGGGACGCATCACCGAAAATGTTTTTCTGGGGGATTCCGCTACCTACGAGGTGCGAACTGCAAGCGGGGAGTTGGTCACGGTCAAGCAACCGTTCGGCCCCTCCGAAACCAAGACGAGGACGATGGACGAGGAGATTGCGGTTAGTTGGCCGCATGACTGCGTCCACATCTTCCCTATCGACAGATAACCGGTCCGCGACGGCAGTCAGTGGCCGGAACCGCCCTTTCGCGGCGGTAGCCGGGATGCCCGCCCGAGCAGCGGCCTCGCGCTTCACGCCGGCAGCCGGTCTTCGCCTTATCCCGTCATTTCCGTCTTATCCCGTCATTTCCGTCGTCGGGTCGATCAGCCGCTTGATCTCGGTGATGGTGCTCGCCGGGAAACCGCTGAGCTTAGCATGCTGGCGGATCACGCTCTCGTCCTTCGCGAGGTAGACGCAGAAGGTCTTGTCGCCGGCGACATAGCTTTCGATCCATTGAATGTCGGCGCCGAGGTCGCGGAGCGCATTGTTCGATTTGCAGGCGGCGCCCTTCATTTCCTCACCCTTCAGCATGCCGACCTTCGGAATGTCGCGTTCGATAATGTATCGACGGAGTGCCATTGCGGTCTCCTTTCGAGGGTGACGGGTCGAAACCTCGCATGCAGGCCGGACATGGTCTGTAAGGGGCTTCACACTCCGCCGGCCGCGACAAGAACGCGGCGGCGTCGATCCGTGCTCAGGCCTCGGTCGCCGGTTGTTTCAGATGGCGCTCGACATCCGAAACGGCGGAACCGGCCCGCGCGACGGCGAGCAGCAGCCGGTCGGGCGACACCTTGAGGCGCTTCGACCATCGCCGGATATCGGACGGTTCGTTGATGTCGATCCGGGGTGCGTCGGCACGAAGAACGGTTGGTTTTGCAGCCATGGGGGCGCTCTTGGGGCTTCAGGAGACGCGGAAGGCCACGCTGAAAGGGGACAGCGGAGACGATCGGGTATTTCGAATCGGTGGTTGAACCCCGAGTCCAGGATAAAGTTCCCGATCGTCGTCTCGTCGCGGCATCGGCTTCGTGGCGCCTTTGTCACAGCGTGGCTACAGCGAGGACACAGCCGGCAGCGTTGGACGAGGAGCGGAAGGCTTTTAATCTTGCAGCAGCGACCAGCCAGGCACCGTCGGCGCGATGGCCCTTCGTTGGCGGGTCGCAGTCGGGCGTGCGGGAGGGGAATGAATGCCTGTTAGGTCTTCGGACAAGGACGGCGCCGCCGCCGCGCCGGCCATTGCTCCACTCCGAATCTCGAAGCGGCAATTGACCGAAGCTCTGCGCGCGACCTCGGGCAAGGTCGCGTCCGATGCCGCGGCGCGAGACTGGTTCCAGGCGGTCGCGGCGCAACTTCGGGAACGTATCCTGGCATCCTGGACCGAGCGGGCCGCCGACCGGCCGCAACGGGAGGCGAACTATCTTTCGATCGAGTATCTGCCGGGAAGGCTGCTGCTCGACCTCTTGAACAATCTGGGCCTGCTGGAGAACTTCCGGAGCGAGCTGGACGCGCTCGGCATTCGCATCGAGGATCTGGCCGGCATCGAGCCCGAGCCCGGCCTGGGAAATGGCGGGCTCGGCAGGCTCGCCTCTTGCCTGCTCGACAGTTTCGCCACCCTCGGCCTGCCGGTCTGGGGCTATGGCATTCGCTACGAGCATGGGCTCTTCCTCCAGCGCTTTTCCGAAGGGCGTCAGGTGGAGCTGCCGGATCGCTGGCTCAGCCTTGGCTATCCTTGGGAGTTCCAGCGGCCGGACCGGACCCACAGCGTGCCCTTCCATGGCCGGATGGAAGGCTCGGTCGGGGCGGACGGCCGCGTCGCGACGCGCTGGGTCGAGAACGAGCCCGCCGTCGCCATGGCCTACGACCTCCCGGTCATCGGCTACCGCTCCGGGCGGGTGAACCGGCTGCGGCTCTGGTCGGTGGTGCCGGCCGGCGGCATGCCGCATATCGACGGCGGCGACAAGGCGGTGCGCGAGCTCGAATGGGACGAGGATATTGCCGCCGCGCTCTATCCGAACGACAAGACGGAGGAGGGGCGGAAGCTCCGGCTGCGGCAGGAGTTCTTCCTCGCAAGCGCCTCGGTGCAGGACATTCTCGCGCGCCATCGCGCGCGCGGCCGGCCGCTGGATGCGCTCGCGGCGCATGTCGCCATCCATATCAACGATACCCATCCGACCATCGTCATCGCCGAGCTGATGCGGCTGCTGGTCGATGTCCACGGCATGAGCTGGAAGCGGGCGTGGGAGATCACGCGCAACGTCTGCAGCTACACCAACCATACGCTGATGCCGGAGGCGCTCGAGACCTGGCCGGTGCGCATGTTCGAGGAGCTGCTGCCGCGGCATCTCGAGATCATCTACGAGATCAACGAATGGCTGCTCGCGGCCGCCGATGCGAAACGGCCGAACGACGTCGCGCTGCTTCGCCGTCTCTCGATCATCGACGAGGAGCGTGGCCGCCGGGTGCGGATGGCGAATCTCTGCTTTGCGGGAAGCCACCGCGTGAACGGCGTGTCGAAGATGCATGCCGAGCTGATGAAAAAATCCGTGTTCGCCGATTTCGACCACACCTTTCCCGGCCGCATCCTCGGCATCACCAACGGCGTGACCCCGCGGCGCTGGCTCTGCATCGCCAATCCCGGCCTCAGCGCGCTCGTCAGCGCGGTGATCGGCGAGGGCTGGCAGACCGATCTGGGACGGCTCAAGGCTCTCGACGAGCTCGCGGACGAAAGCGCCTTCGGCCTGCGGTTCCGGGCGGTCAAGCAGAAGAACAAGCAGCGGCTCGCGGCCCTGGTGCGCCAGCGCATCGGCGTCGAGATCGATCCCGACGCCATGCTCGATGTTCACATCAAGCGCATCCATGAGTACAAGCGGCAGCTCCTGAAGCTGCTCCATTGCGTGGTGCTCTATCGGCGGATTCTCGATGGCGCCGAGCCGCTGCCGCGTGTCGTGCTTTTCGGCGGCAAGGCGGCGCCGGGTTATGAGCGGGCGAAGCTCATCATCCGACTCATCAACGACGTGGCGGCGGCGGTGAATGCCGACCCGCATCTGCACGGACGGTTGAAGATCGCGTTCCTGCCCAATTACGGCGTCAGCGATGCGGAACATATTGTCGCCGCGGCCGATCTCTCCGAGCAGATCTCGACCGCGGGCATGGAGGCGTCCGGCACCGGCAACATGAAGCTCGGCCTCAACGGCGCCCTTACGGTCGGCACGCTCGATGGCGCCAACGTCGAGATCCTGGAGGCGGTGGGACCCGCCAACATCTTCATCTTCGGCCACAAGGTGGAGGAGCTCGCGGCGCTGCAAGCCAGGGGCTACGACCCGAAGGCCTATCGCGATCGATGCGCGGAGCTGGATGGTGCGTTGCGGCTCATCGAGACCGGGCATTTCTCTCCGGGCGAGCCTGCCCGCTACCGGCCCCTCCTCGAGGATCTGGTCGCGGGCGGCGACCGCTACTTCCTGCTGGCGGATTTCGAGGATTATCTTGCCTGTCAGGACAGGATCGAGCCCGCCTATCGGAGCACGCGCGACTGGACGCAACGCTCGATCCGCAATGTGGCGCGGCTCGGCTGCATGTCGAGCGACCGCGCCGCGCGGCAATATGCCGAAGAGATCTGGAAGCTCGAGCCGGATGCGGTAGCGATGCGGGTCGCGAAGGTCCGCTAACGCTGCAGCACGGCGACCGGCAAGTGCGCGAGCGCCTCGGTCGCGACGATCCGCGCGTTCTCGCCCTCGGAAGCGATGTCGAGCTGGCGTCCGGTGAGAGCGTCCCGCCACCGGCCCGCCATGCCCGGCGTGGCGATGGCCGTGTCGCCCCAGATGCGATTGTCGTACCTGTGCGCCTCCGGTTTCGTCAGCCGGGCGAGCCAGCGGCCGACCAGGACGATCATGGCGGAATTCTTCGTCCGACGCGCGAAGGCGAGGAGGTTGTCGCGGGCCGTGCCGACCGGGGCGAGGGGCAGATAGTCGGCTTCGCGGAAGATTTCCTCATGCTCGCGGCGAAGGGCGAGGAGACGTTTCAGCACGTGCAACTTTATCCGCCCATCGCGCCATGACGCCAGCAAGCGGCCGGCCATCGGCGCCTCGGAGTCTCGGTCTTCCCCTTCCAGGGCGAGAAGCAGGCGGTGCCGCAGGACGAAATCGACGGGACGCCGATTGTCGGGATCAACCAGGCTCTCGTCCCAAAGCTCGGTACCCTGATAAATATCGGGAACGCCGGGCAGCGTCAGCTTGAGAACGGTCTGGCCGAGGCTCGCCAGCATGCCGAAGAAAGCGGCGCGGCCGGCAAATGCGACGAATTCGGGCAGGAACGGGTTGCCGTCCGGCGCCAGCAGCCGCTCGACGAACTGGAGACAGGCTTCCTCATAGGCCGGACGCGGATTGTCCCAGCTCGTATGGAGCTTGGCCTCCCGCAGCGCCTTGACGAGGAACTCCCCGAAACGCCGTCGATCCGGCTCGGGCAACCCGGCGCTTTCGCTCGCCACCGGCCAGAACCCGATCAGCGACTGGTAGATCAGATACTCGTCGTTGGGCGAGGGCGCGGCCTCGCCCTCGATCCCGGCAACGAAGCGGCTGTTCATGCGCCGCCAGCGCGGCATCGCCTGCCGCCACGGGCGGGCGAGCTCGGAGAGGGCGGTGATCCGGAGCCGCGCGTCCTCGCCCCGCTTCGTGTCGTGCGTCGCCGTGGTCAGCATAGCTTCCGGCCATTGCATCGCACGGTCCCGGATCGCCTGATGAAATGCGGCGGTCGACAGACCGAAGCTCCGCGGATCGCCGCCGACCTCGTTCAGCGCGATCAGCCGGTTGTAGCGATAGAAGGCCGTGTCCTCGCAGGATTTGGCCATGACGGGCCCGGTATATTGCTGGAACTGCATGGCGAACCGCAGCACCTCGTTGGGGCGATAGGGCGAAGCGGCCGTCATGATGTCGGTCGTCAGAAGCGAGCGGACGAAGTCGAGCACCTCGATGTCGGGTCCGTGCCATCGCCGCTTCGCGCGGCCGACCGCCTCGTCGATCGTTCGGCGGTCGGGGGCTCCGGCACCCGCCCGGTCGACATAGGTCCGATAGACCGGAAAGCCCATAACGATCGCCTTCAGCGCGGCATGCAGCCGCTCCAGCGTGTAGTCGCGCGTGCCCCAATGCTGCTCGGAAAGCCGGTCGAGGCGATGCGCCAGCAGGTGAAGCTCGCTCGCCAGCTCGTCGTCGATGACGCGATCCTTGCTCGCCGCGATGATGGCGTCGAAATCCGCGGCATGGCCGAGACATTGCCGGTAGGCGCGATCGAGGTCGGTTTCGCCGGCGGGATCGACGAAGAGGTGCGTCGCGAGATCGATGAATTCATAACCGGTGGTCCCGGCGACGGGCCAGCTCTCGCGAAGCCTTTCCCGCCGCGCTAGGATTTTTTCGATCAGGACGTAGAAGGGGCGTCCGCCATTGGCCACCGAAGCCAGCGATTGCAACCGCTCGAGATATTGTGCCGGATCGTAGAGCCCGTCGATATGATCGAGGCGCAGCCCCTGAAGCTTGCCGTCGCCGATCAACGCCGCGACCAGCCGGTGCGCTTCCTCGAAGAGCGCCGGTACCTCCATCCGGATGCCGGCCAGGTCGTTCACATTGAAGAAGCGCCGGTAATTGATCTCGTCCGCGGCGACGCGCCAGTAGGCGAGGCGGTAATGCTGGCGCTCGAGCAGGTGATGCAGCGCGCGGAAGCTTGCGGGGGCGCCGGCGGTGCCGTTGAAACCGTTCGCAGCCGCTTCCAGCAGATCGCGCGCATCCGCGCTGTTGCGGGCCAGAGACGCAAGCTCGGCCTTGGCTGCTGCCGCGGCGGCCCGAAATTGCGCCTGGCGCGACCGTGCGGGACGGCGAAGGCGGTCGAACTCGGTCGCCAGCGCATCGAACCGCCGGCCGAGCTCGGGCGGAAGGTCGGGCTGCTCGGCGAGCCGACGCCGCAGGATCGCCGCGTAATCGCGCAGCCGCACCGGCAGGCGATGCCCGTAGTACCAGATGCTGAAGCTGCCGCTGTCTACGTCGAAACGGAGCCCCAGCTCGCCGCGTTCCAGCACCTTGCCGTAGTGATCGCCCAGCAGCGGCAGCAGAACGCGGCCCTGCAGCGTCGCCTGCCGAGGGTGCCATTCTATGTCGAAATACTCGGCATAGATCGAGCCCTGACCCCATTCGAGCAGATCGAGCCACCAGCCGTTCTCGGCGGCGCCGATCCCCATATGGTTGGGAACGAAGTCGAGAACGAGTCCGAGCTCGAGCCGGCGCAGCGCGGCGAAGAAGCGCTCGTAGTCGTCGGGCGAGCCGAGCTCCGGATTGAGGCTGTTGTGGTCGGTGATGTCGTAGCCATGGCTGCTGCCGGCGCGCGATTTCAGGAGAGGCGAGACGTAGACATGGCTGACGCCGAGCGCGGCGAGATAGGGAAGGATCGCGGTGCCTTGCGCGATGGTGAAGCCCGGCGAGAACTGGAGGCGATAGGTGGCGCGGGGGCTCGTGCCGGCCTGGCGGGTGCCGGACGTCATGGCTCGGCGTCGGACTTATGCGCGCGCTCCTCGGCCAGGGCGGCCGCCAGGCAGCGCGCCAGCGGCGCCTCGAACATCGCGTCGACCGTGAGCGGCAGGCGTCGTCGCCAGTTGGGGTGCTCATCGATGGTGCCGGGAACATTCACCTGCTCGGTGACGCCCAGCATATCTTCCGCCTGCAGAACCATCAGCATCGCGGGCGTGCGGGCGAGGAAGCGATGCGCTTCTTCGACGGGAGGCTCTTCCTCGCCGGATAGCCCCGCTTCCCTCAGCGCCTGCAGGAGCAGCCGTCTCGCTTCCGGTCGTTCCCGGCGATCCTGCGCGAGCCTGTCCGGCGATGGATAGAGATCGAGCGCAGCACGCAGCTCGATGTCGCTGCCGGCCCACCAACCGGCGAGGGTCGGCAGATCGTGCGTCGAGAGCGCCACCGCCGCCTGGCGCGGAAAATGCTGCGGCGGCTCGAACCCCCCGTCGCCGGCCCGGGTGAAATAGAGCAGCCGGTAGGAGAGGATGCCGGTCGTTTGCAGCGCCTCCGGCAGACCATCGGGCAGGGTGCCCAGATCCTCCCCGACGACGAAGCAACGGTTGCGATGGCTTTCGAGCGCGACGATGCCGGCGAGCTCCCGGAACGGGTAGTGGAGATAGAGTCCGTCGGCAGGTCCGGCGCCTGCCCGCACCCAGAAGAGCCGCTTCAACCCGAGGACATGATCGATGCGGAGCGCGCCTGCCTGGCGCATGCTGGCGCGGAGCGTCTCGATGAAGGGACGGTATCCCGCCATCGCAAGCGCGAAGGGATTGAAAGGCGGCAGGCCCCATTCCTGTCCCTTGAGGTTCCATTCGTCGGGCGGCGCACCGATGCTCCAGCCCGGCATCAAAGTCTCCTGCAACTCCCACCCGTCGGCGCCGCCGGCATCGACCCCGACGGCGAGATCGATGTAGAGCCCAATCGCCATGCCGGCATCGCGTGCGGCTGCCGCGGCGGCTTCGAGCTGCAGCGCCGCCTGCCATTGCAGATATTCGAAATACTCGACCCGCTCGCGGTGGGTTGCGACGAAATCCGACACCGCGCCGGACTGCGGATTGCGAAGCTCCGCGGGCCAGTTTCGCCAATCGCGGAAGGCGGGATCGGCCTTGCCGAGTGCCTCTCGCAGCGCCTCGAAGGTGGCGAAGACGCGCAGGGCCGGCCCCTGCTGGCGCTGGAACTTCCGCAAGGCCGTCGCGCGCACTTGGCCCTCCTTTGTCGGACCGGCTGCGCAGAAATGCTCATAGAGCCGTTCCAGCACCGCATGTTTGCAGCGCCCAACCTGGCGATAGTCGATGAGCGTTGCCGATCGCAGCCGCGCGATCGTCTGCTTGAGCGGTGCTGCCGCTTCCGCGCCGCAGGCGGCAAATTCCGGAACTTCGGCCGGATCGATATAGAGGCTGTTCAGGAAGCGGCGGCTGCTGGGCGAGTAGGGGCTCGCCTGTTCGGGCGCATCCGCATAGAGCGCGTGGAGCGGGTTCAACCCGACGAAATCCGCACCGGCCGCGGCGGCGGCCCTTACCAGGTACCGCAGGTCCGTGAAGTCGCCGATACCCCAATTGCGATCCGAGCGAAGCGCATAAAGCTGCAGGGCGATACCCCAAAGCCGTCGACCGCCCTGCTCGAGCGATCGCGGCAGGTAGGCGCGGGCAGGGGCAAGGATGAGATGCGTCTTCACGGTCCGGATTGGCGTCTCCGGCAGCGTCACCTCGAGCGTGTGATAGCCGAGAGGAAGATCCTCGGGCAGCGCCAGCGATCGGCGTTCCCACGGTTCGCCGTCGATCCAGACGGTTTCGAGGAGCGGCAGGGCCCCGAAATGCGTCTCGCCGCCATGCGCAGCGTCATTTTCGGTGATGAGCCACCAGGAGAGCCGTGTCTCGTCCCGCTTGCGCAAGGTCAGCGGGACGAGCAGCGCGTCCTCTCCTCGACGCAACAGAATCGTCGGCGCGATCATCGCCTCGACGGATCGGCGTTCGATCGTGCGAAGGGCTTGCGCCGCCTCCGTCTCGTCGCGGACGGGGTAGCCGAGCGCGGCCAGCATCGCGTGGAGCGTGGCGATGGACGCCTCGTGCGGATTGCCGGCCTGGTCCGTGTAGCGCCGCTGGATGCCCATCGCCTGGCACAGGGCGTCGAGATGGCTGCGGTCGCTCATGCGCCGGGGATCGCCTCGCCGAGGTGCCAGGCGACGAACCAGGCGGGCGTGCCGGGCCGCGCCGCGTCGCCAGGGCCCTTAGTGCTGAAGAGAAGGCGCTCGGCCAAATCGGCCGCCGTACCGGTGCAACCTGTCGGCGCCATGTTCGCGAGCAGCGTCAGCCGCATCCCGTCGCCCATCCGCCACACGACGCGGAGCAGCCCGCCGTCTTCCTGCATGGCCTGGGTTCTTGCGCCGCTGAGGCGCGGGACGATTTCCGCTCGCCTTAGCGCGAGCAGCCGGCGGCAGAACCGGAAACGCTTGCGATGCTCCGGACGGTCGCACGCCGACCAGTCGAGAACCGCGCTGTCGAACGTCCGGCGGGCCATGGGATCCGGGATCCGGGCCCGGGCGGCCTCGTCGGCGAAGGCGGCGAATTTCGCGAACTCTCGCCGCCGGCCATCGCGCACCGCATCGGCAAGATCGGGGCCGAAATCGCAGAAGAAGGGGAACGGCTCGGACGCGGCCCATTCCTCGCCCATGAAGAGCAGCGGAATGGAAGGTGCCAGCAGCAATATGGCAAGCGCCGCCTCGACCGCGGCTGGCGGCGCCAGGCGATCGATCCTGTCGCCGAAGGCACGGTTCCCGATCTGATCGTGGTTCTGCAGAAAGCCGACGAAGGCGGTCGGCGGCAGGTGGGCGCTCGGTGCGCCGCGGGCAGCCCCGCTCCGATGAGCGGAAGCCTGGCCCTGATAGTCGAAGCCTTCCGCGAGCGTACGACCGAGACGGGCGACGGGCCGCTCCGCATAGTCGCCATAGTAGCCCTCGGTCTCGCCGGTCGCGAGGCTGTGCAGCACATGATGGATGTCGTCGTTCCATTGCGCGGTGAACCAGCGCGGCCGCTCATGGTTGTCCCGTGCCAGATAGGTGGGGGCGTTGTCGTCGTTCTCGAGAACGAGATGGATTTCTCGCCCCGGCGGGGCGGCAGCTCGCACCCGCTCGGCGAGCTCGACGAGGAAATGACGGTCGCTCCCGTCGAAAATCGCGTGGACTGCGTCCAGGCGCAGCCCGTCGATATTGAACTCCGCGAGCCAATAGAGGGCGTTCTGGATAAAGAAGTCGCGCACCGTTGCGGCCTGCGGACCTTCGAAGTCGATTGCCGCGCCCCAGGGCGTATGCCGGCGCTCGGTGAAGAAGCCGGGCGCCGAACGGTGGAGATAGTTTCCTTCCGGCCCGAAGTGGTTATAGACGACGTCGAGGAACACCATGAGGTCGCGCGCATGGGCCTCGGCGATCAGGCGCTTCAACGCATCCGGCCCACCATAGCGGTGCTCAGGCGCGAAGAGATAGACTCCGTCATAGCCCCAATTGCGCCCACCCGGCGATTCCGCCAGCGGCATCAGCTCGATCGCCGTGACACCCAGCTCGACGAGGCGATCGAGTTTCCCGGTGGCGCCCTGATAGGTTCCGGACGGCGTGAAGCTGCCGACATGCAGCTCGTAAAGCACGGTTTCTTCCCACGGCCGCCCTCGCCAGCTCCCGTCGGGCCACGGAAAGGCGCGGGGGTCGATCAGTTCGCTCGGGCCATGCACGTCTTCCGTCTGAAATCGTGAGGCGGGTTCGGGGACGAGCGTTTCGCCATCGAGGCGATAACGGTAACGCTGGCCTGCAACGGCCTCGGGAACAAGGCGCTCGAACCACCCCTCTTCAAGCGGCGTCATGGGAAGGTCCAGACCACCATTCTCGTCCTCCAGCCGCAGGGCGACCTCGTGCGCTGCCGGCGCCCAGAGCCGGAACCGCGCACCGCCTCCGGGCTGCAGCTCGGCGCCGAAGGGCATGGCATGGGCGCGCCTCATAGGGCGAAGGCATCGGGCGGCGCATCGGCAGGCCGGGCGAGCAGAACGACGACCGACCGCGGCGCCACCGTCAGACGCGCCTCGCGGCCGAGCTCCGTCCGGCCCGCGATCTCGCCCGCGGTATCGATCAACCAGCGCCAGCCGTCGATCCCCTCGAGCCTCGGTGCCAGATAGCTCATCGGCTCGTGATGGGCGTTGAGCACCACGAGAAGGGGATCCGCGACGGCATCGGGCCGTGCCTTCGGCGCCTCGCCGGAGAGCAGGTAGCTGAGGCAGCGGGCGTCGGGATAGTTCCAGTCGGACGCCGTCTTCTCGCGGCCTTCGGGCGCCAGCCAGGTCACGTCCTTGAGCCCGTTCTCTCCTTCGGGATCGCCGGTGAGGAAGCGGTCGCGCGTGAGTCCCGGGTGACGTCGTCTCAGCGCGATCAGCCGGCGCACGAAATCGAGGAGCGCCGGGTCCTTCGCCTGCGGCCCGCCCCAGTCGAGCCATCCGATCTCGTTGTCCTGGCAGTAGGCGTTGTTGTTGCCGCCCTGGCTGTTGCCCAGCTCGTCGCCGGCCAGGAGCATTGGCGTCCCTTCGGAAAGCAACAGCGTCGCGAGGAAATTGCGCTGCTGACGGTCGCGCAACTGCAATACGGCCGGGTCGTCGGTCGGGCCTTCGGCGCCGCCGTTCCAGCTATTGTTGCTGTCGTTGCCGTCGCGGTTCTCTTCCTGGTTCGCCTCGTTGTGCTTGGCGTTGTAGCTGACCAGATCGCGCAGCGTGAAGCCGTCATGGGCGGTGATGAAATTGACGCTGCTGTGCGGACGCCGGCCGCGATGGCCGAAGATGTCCCGCGAGGCCGCGACGCGGCTCGCAAGCTCGCCGATGAGACCCCCATCGCCTTTCCAGAAACGGCGCACCGTGTCGCGGTAGCGGTCGTTCCACTCCGACCAGCCGGGCGGAAACCCGCCGAGACGATAGCCTTCTCGACCCAGATCCCAGGGCTCGGCGATCAGCTTGACCTGAGCGAGGACGGGATCCTGGCGCAGCAGGTCGAGAAAGCTCGATTCCGGGTCGAACTCGCCTTTCGCGTTCCGGGCGAGCGTGGTGGCGAGGTCGAAGCGGAAACCGTCCACATGCATCTCCTCGACCCAGTAACGCAAGGAATCGACGACGAGTTGCAGCACGCGCGGATGGGCGAGCCGCAGGCTATTGCCGCAGCCGGTGAAGTCCTCGTAGCGACGCAGATCGTCGGCGGTCAGGCGGTAGTAGGAAAGATTGTCGATGCCGCGAAGGGAGAGGGTCGGTCCGAGCTCGTTGCCTTCGGCTGTATGGTTGTAGACGACGTCGAGAATGACCTCGATCCCGGCATCGTGCAGGTGGCGCACCATGGTCTTGAACTCATCGACATGGCCGGTGGCCAGATAGCGCGGGTCGGGCGCGAAGAAGGCGATGCTGTTATAGCCCCAGTAATTGACAAGCTGCTTTTCCACCAGCGGCCGGTCGTCCACGAAGCCATGGATAGGCAGCAGCTCCACCGCCGTGACGCCGAGGCGGGTAAGGTGGTCGATGACAGCGGGCCTGCTCATGCCGGCGAAGGTCCCGCGCAGCGGCGCCGGCACGGCCTCGTGCCGCATGGTGAAGCCGCGGACATGCAGCTCATAGATCACGGTCTGCGGCCAGTGCGTTGCCGGGCGCCGGTCCGACGTCCAGCTATAGGCGCCGTCCACGACCGCGCATTTCGGCATGCCGCGCGCATTGTCGCGACGATCGAAGGAGAGATCGGCGCGGCGGTGCCCGACGTGATAGCCGAAATGGGCGTCGCTCCAGAGCAGTTTTCCCTGCAACGATCTCGCATAAGGATCGAGCAGCAGCTTGTGATGATTGAAGCGATGACCTCGCGCCGGATCGTAGGGCCCATAGACCCGATAGCCATAGAGCGTGCCGGGGCGGGCATCGGGCAGATAACCGTGCCAGACCTCGTCCGTATATTCCGGCAGGCGCACCCGCCCGATCTCGCGGCGACCGGAGCCGTCGAACAGGCAGAGCTCGACCCGCTCGGCATGGGCGGAGAAGAGGGCGAAGTTTACGCCCTTGCCGTCCCATGTCGCGCCCAGGGGATAGGGCGCACCCGGCTCGACGCGCATCGTCGTGCCGGATGTCACGCGGGCGCCCGTTGCGGCAGGAAGATCAAGGTCGCGAGCGGCGGCAGGGTCAACGCGATCGACCAGGATTTCCCATGCCAGGGCGTCGCCTCGGCCGAAACGCCGCCGCCATTGCCGACATTGCTCCCGCCGTAGGCCGCCGCATCGCTGTTGAAGACCTCGCGATAACGCAGCGGTTCGGGCACGCCGACGCGGTAGTTCTCGCGAACCACCGGCGTGAAGTTGCAGACGATGACGGCGTGGAGGTCGGGGCTGCTGCCGCGGCGAAGGAAGGAGAGAACGCTGGCCGCCTTGTCGCCGCCGTCGATCCATTCGAAGCCGTCGGCTTCGCAATCGCGCTGATGCAGGGCAGGGGTTCCGCGATAGAGCCGGTTGAGGTCGCGGACCAGCCGCTGCATGCCGGCATGCCCGGGCTTCTCCAGCAAATGCCAGTCGAGGCTGCGGTCATGGTTCCATTCGCGCTCCTGCGCGAATTCGCCCCCCATGAAAAGGAGCTTCTTGCCGGGATGGCCGTACATGAATCCGAGATAGGCGCGCAGATTGGCGAAGCGCTGCCAGGCATCGCCGGGCATCTTCCCCAGCAGCGAGCCCTTCCCGTGCACCACCTCGTCATGGGAAAGCGGCAGCACAAAATTCTCGTCGAAGGCATAGAGCAGGCCGAAGGTCAGCTTGTCGTGGTGATGCTTCCGGTGAACCGGATCCTCGTGCATGTAGGCGAGGGTGTCGTGCATCCACCCCATGTTCCATTTGTAGCCGAAACCGAGCCCGCCGGCGTCGGTGGGCCGCGAGACCATCGGCCAGGCGGTGGATTCCTCGGCGACGGTGACGGTCCCGGCGGTGCGGCCGTAAACCAGCTCGTTGAGCCGCCGGATGAAGCCGACTGCTTCCAGATTCTCGCGACCGCCGAGCCGGTTCGGCACCCACTCGCCGGGCCCGCGGCTGTAATCGAGATAGAGCATCGAGGCGACGGCGTCGACGCGAAGCCCGTCGAGGTGAAAGCGCTCGAGCCAGTAGAGCGCATTCGCATGGAGGAAATTCGCCACCTCGCGGCGGCCGTAGTTGTAGATCAGCGTGTCCCAGTCCCGGTGCCGGCCCTGGCGAGGATCCGCATGCTCGTAGAGCTGTGTGCCGTCGAAGCCGGCGAGCCCGTGCGGGTCGTTCGGGAAATGGCCCGGCACCCAGTCGAGGATGAGGCCGAGCCCGGCCCGATGGCAGGCGTCGACCAGGGCGCGGAAATCTTCGGGCGTGCCGAAGCGGCTCGTGGGGGCGAAAAGCCCGGTCGGTTGATAGCCCCAGGAGCCGTCGAAGGGATATTCCGAGATCGGCATGAGCTCGAGGTGGGTGAAGCCCATCTCCGCGGCGTAGGCGATCAGCTCTTCCGCGAGCTCGCGATAGGTCAGGTAGCGGTTGCCCTCCGCGGGCTTTCGCCGCCAGGAGCCGAGATGTACCTCGTAGATCGCAATCGGCGCGTCTCGACCGTTGGCTGCGGCTCTGCGTTCGAGCCACGCTGCGTCCTTCCAGGCGAAGCGGTCGGGCGCGGCGACCACGGAGGCGGTATCCGGCGGCGGTTCGGCCGAGACGCCGCAAGGATCCGCCTTCAGGGGCAGAAGCTGGCCGTTTGCGGCCTTGATCTCGTATTTATAGCGTGCGCCCGGCGCCACGCCGGGGAGGAAAATCTCCCAGACGCCGCAATCGTGACGCAGCCGCATCGGATGGCGGCGGCCATCCCAGCCGTTGAAATCGCCGACGACGCTGACCCGGCGCGCATTGGGCGCCCAGACGGCGAAGGCGACGCCTTCGACGCGTTCCATCCGGGTCGCGTGGGCGCCGAGCTTCGCATGGGCTTCGAGATGGGTGCCTTCCGCCAGCAGATGGACATCCATCTCGCCGAGCCAGGCCGGAAAGCGATAGGGGTCCTCGAGCTCGACGGGGCCATGGCCCCAATCGGCGACAAGGCGATAGCGCGGCCTTGCCTCTGTGCTTTCCAGCCTTCCGGCGAAGACCCCCGCCTCGTCGACGCGCACAAGCGGTGCGATCTTGCGGTTGTCGTCCGGATCGATCGCGGCGACCGAGCGTGCCCCCGGGAGAAAGACGCGCAGCGTCATGCGGCCATCTTCGAGATGCGGCCCCAGCAGGCCGAAAGGATCCGGATGATCCCCTCGCACAAGGGTCGCGACGTCGCACGACCGGCCCGCCACGGGCGCGTCTCCGGGTCTGCCGGTCATGTCGCCTCGCGCAACAGATGCGCCGCGCTCGCCAGTGGGATGCGCAACCAGGCCGGACGATTGGCGAGCTCGTAGCCGATCTCGTAGAAGAGCTTCTCCATGATCGCGAGCTCGAGGAGAACCTTCGCCGCACTTTCATCGGAAGGATAGGCGGGGCAGCCGGCGATCGCCGCCCGGTAGGAATCGAGAAAAGCCGAAACCGCCGCATCGCGCCACCCGAGGGCCAATGCCGCGAGCGCATCGCGGCGATCCGGATGGTTGGTCGCGACCTTCTCGACGGCAGTCCAGGCGCAATAGTCGAAGGATCGCACCATTCCTGCCACGTCTTTCAAGGCGATCTGCTTCTCGCGGCGTTCCTCGAGGCTGCGATTCGGTTCGCCCTCGAAATCGAGCACATAGAAGTCGTTCTGGGCGACCAGAACCTGCCCGAGGTGGTAGTCGCCATGGATACGGCAGCGGGCTGCGTCGATCCGGGCGGGAAGCGCCTGACCGACCCGCGCCAGAGTTTCGTTCCGCCGGGTCAGCAGCGGCGCGACGCGCTCGACAAGCTCGGGCGGCAATTGCTGCTGGCGGTCGGCAAGGGTCTTGAGGGCCGCGGCGCCTTGCTGGCGCACCTTGCGCAGATAGGACCGCAGATAGGCCGAGGTCAGGGGCTCGGGCGCGAATGCTTTGTCGGCGTCGGCGCGGCAGAGGGCGCGATGCAGCTCCGCGGTGCGCAGCCCGAGCTGGCGCGCCTGCGTCACATAGACCGCATGAAGGTCCAGCCGTTGCGCCAGCTCCTCGACGGGAAGCAGGACATGCTCGTCGAGAAAGCGCTCGAGGTAGCTCAAGCTGAAGGTCCAGCCGTCGCCCTGGTTGCGAATGAAACCGTGCAGACAGGCGAGCGCGGTCGGCACGCCTTTCGCATCGAGGAACTCGACGGTGCCGAGCAGCGGCGGCGTGTTGGGAAAACCCGCGACATCGGTAAGGAAGCGCCCCATCTCGATCTCCGGATGCGTCCCCGAGGAGAGGCGTCGATAGAGCTTTATCACCAGATAGTCTTCGAGAAGGATCGAGCTGTTGCTCTGCTCCCCTCCCAGCAGCCGCACCGTCGGGGCCTCCGGCGCCGGCTTTTCGGCAAAAGCGGCGGTCGGGGCGAACCGAAGGCTGCCGTCGGTCAGGTCGAGCGACAGGTTGCGGCGGACATGATCGACAAGGTCGAGGGCAAAGATGTCGCCGGCGGCTGCTTCGTAGAGGGTTCCCTCGCGGGCGCCCTTGCGAACCTTGGCGACTGTCAGGGTCTGGAGCTGGGGCGGCAGCGCATGGATTTCCCGCCAGTCGACGATGAGGGGCAGGAAATAGCGCTGCGGCGAGACGTCGCCGACGAAGCGGGCCTCGATGACCGTCATCAGCGAGTGCGGCGCGGTCGGCGGAAAAGGCGCGACGCTCAGCATGGTCGTCGTGTCGAGCGTCGCGTCCTTGCCGCCGTACCAGCGGCGCAAGGGAAGATACTGTCGCACCACCTCGCGCTCGAACAAGGTCTTGCCGCGCCCTGCAAGCAGGGAACCGATCCCGTCGGTCATGACCAGTGTCACATATTCGGGCAGGGTGTCGATGGGCGGTGCGGCCCCGACCTCGACGTCCGGGGCGGTGGCGAGCTGGAACCACAGGAAGGAATGGCCCTGCATGGTGAGCCGGTAAAAGGCTTCGCCGATCGGCGGAAAGTTCACCCGGCCCAGAAGCTCGATGGGGATCCGGCCCTTGTAGGCGGTGAGGTCGAGTTCCAGCACCTGGGCCGAACGCGACAGGTTGGCGACGCAGAGGATGGCTTCGCTGCCGAACTCGCGCACATAGGCGAGGATCCGTCGGTTCGCGGGGTAGAGGAAGGTAAGAGTGCCGCGCCCGAAGGCCTGGTGCGCCTGGCGCGCGGAGATGAGCCGCTTCATCCAGTTGAGCAGCGAGGAGGAGTTGCGGCTCTGCACCTCGACATTGACGGCCTGATAGCCATAGGCCGGGTCCATCAGCGGCGGCAGATAAAGCCGCGCCGGATCGGTGCGGGAAAAGCCGCCATTGCGATCGGGCGTCCATTGCATCGGCGTGCGGACCCCGTTGCGGTCGCCGAGGAATATGTTGTCGCCCATGCCGATCTCGTCGCCGTAATAGACGATCGGCGTTCCGGGCATCGAAAGGAGCAGGCTGTTCATCAGCTCGATCTTGCGCCGGTCGTTCTCCATGAGCGGTGCGAGGCGCCGCCGGATGCCGAGATTGATGCGGGCCTGCCGGTCGGCCGCATAGGTGTTCCAGAGGTAGTCGCGCTCCGAATCCGTCACCATCTCGAGCGTCAGCTCGTCGTGATTGCGCAGGAACACCGCCCACTGGCAGTTGGCGGGTATTTCCGGCGTCTGCCGCATGATGTCGGTGATCGGATGCCGATCTTCCTGCGCGATCGCCATGTACATGCGCGGCATCAGCGGGAAGTGATAAGCCATATGACACTCGTCGCCGTCGCCGAAATACTGCTGCACGTCCTCCGGCCACTGGTTCGCTTCGGCGAGGAACATCCGGTTCTTGTGCTGACCGTCGAGGGCGGCGCGGAGTCGCTTCAGCACCGCATGGGTCTCGGGCAGATTCTCGTTGCTGGTCCCCTCGCGCTCGCAAAGATAGGGAATCGCGTCGAGCCGCATGCCGTCCACGCCGGCATCGATCCAGAAATGCATCGCGCTCACGACGGCGCGGACCACCTGCGGGTTGTCGAAATTGAGATCCGGCTGATGCGCGAAGAAACGATGCCAATAGTAGGATTTCGCTACCGAATCCCAGCTCCAGTTCGACGATTCGGTATCGGTGAAGATGATACGCGTGCCCTTGTATTTCTGGTCGTTGTCGCTCCAGACGTACCAATCGCGAAACTTCGAGCCCGGCTTGGCGCGGCGTGCGCGCTGAAACCAGGGATGCTGATCGGAGGTATGGTTGATGACGAGCTCGGTGATGACCCGGAGCCCGCGCTCATGCGCCTCGCGCACGAAATGCCGGAACTGCCGCATCGTCCCGTAAGACGGATGGAGGTTGCGATAGCTCGCGATGTCATAGCCGTCGTCGCGCAGCGGCGAAGCGTAGAACGGCATCAACCAGATCGCGTTGATGCCAAGATCCTGGAGATAGTCGAGCTTCTGCGTCAGGCCGAGGAAATCCCCGACTCCGTCGTCGTTCGCATCGAAGAAGGATTTCACGTGGAGCTGGTAGATCACGACATCCTTGAACCAGAGCGGGTCGTCGGTAAGCATCGATCCCTCACGCCCGGCCGGCGCCGTCGCCCTTGCGACCGGCCGGTTCGACTCGCCATAACATCGCGGGATTATGTGCCGGGTCGAGATGCAGCCGTTGCTGCGCGCCGTGCCACTCCTGCGTCTCGCCCGTCATCAGATTCTCCGCGCCGAAACTCTCCTCGGGGCCGATGCCCATCTCCTCGAGCGGAAGCGTCAGCGTGGTTTCGTGCGCGTGGAAGGGATCGAGATTGACAGCGACCAGCACGATGTTGGTGCGATCCGCAGTCATCTTTCCGTAGAACAGGATCTGTTCGTCGCTCGAGCCGTAGAAGCGCAGGTTGAGGAATTGCTGCAACGCCGGGTTTTCGCGCCGCGCCCGGTTCAGCCGCGCGATGTAGTCCTTGATATTCCCGGGCCGATCCCAATCCCAGACCTTGTATTGGTACTTCTCGGAGTTCCGATACTCCTCGGTGTCGGGGATGGCGTCGGCTTCGCAAAGCTCGTAGCCGTTATAGATGCCGTAGGCGCTGGAAAGCGTCGCGGCCAGCACAATCCGCATCTGGAAGGCTGGCCGGCCGCCCTGCTGCAGGATCGGCGGCAATATGTCGGGCGTGTTGGTGAAGAAATTCGGCTGCAGATATTCGCGGCATTCGGTCCCGGTGAGCTCCGTCAGATAGGCGGTCAGCTCCTGTTTGTGATTGCGCCAGGTGAAGTAGCTGTAGGACTGAGTGAAGCCGGCCTTGGCCAGCGCCTTCATCATCTTCGGCCGCGTGAATGCCTCGGAGAGGAAGATCGTCTCCGGATGGGCGGCCTTCACCTCGCGGATCAGCCAGCGCCAGAAGGCGATCGGCTTGGTGTGCGGATTGTCGACCCGGAAGGTCTTGACCCCTTCGCCGATCCAGAAGAGCACGACGTCTTTGAGCGCGTTCCACAACGCCTCGCGATGCGGCCCGAAGAAATTGACGTTGACGATGTCCTGATATTTCTTCGGCGGGTTCTCGGCATATTTGATCGTGCCGTCCGGCCGGAAGGTGAACCATTCGGGATGCGCCGCGATCCAGGGATGATCGGGGGCGCACTGGATGGCGAAATCGAGGGCGATCTCCATGCCGTGCCCGGCCGCCGCTTCGACCAATCGCCGGAAATCCTCGATCGTGCCGAGATCCGGATGGATGGTGGTGTGGCCGCCTTCCTTCGCACCGATCGCATAGGGGCTTCCCGGCTCGCCGGGCTCGGCGGTAACGGCGTTGTTGCGGCCCTTCCGGTGACGCCGGCCGATCGGGTGGATCGGCACGAAATAGAGCACGTCGAATCCCAATCTCTCGATTTCCGGCAGGCGGCGGACGCAATCTTCGAAAGTCGCGCTCCGATCGGGGTCGGTGCCCTGGGAGCGGGGAAACATTTCGTACCAGGCGGCAAATCGCGCGGCCGGTCGATCCACCACGAGCTCGAGGTCGCGGGCGTAGCGCGACAGGTCGCCCCGTGACGCCTGTCGCGCCATCAGGGGGCGAAGTTCTTCCGCCAGAAGCTGCACGGCGCGCTCGGACACGGAAAGCCGGTCGAAGTTCTTCAGGAAGCCATGCATCGCCGATCGGTCTTCGCCGTCGGCGCGGTCCATTGCGGCTTCGACCAGGGCGCGTCCTTCGCCGATCTCGTTTGTCAGCTCGAAGCCCGCCTCGCGCTTCGCCGAAAACTCGCGACGAAAGCTCTCGAAGATATCGGTCCAGGCCTCGACGCTGTAGCTGTGAAGTCCGATGTCGTCGAGTTCGATGCGGCCGACCCAGCGATCATTGTCGTGATGCCGCATCGGCAGGCGCGACCACTGCGTCCTGCCCGGCGCCCGATGCAGGAGGGCGGCGCCGAGCACGTCATGGCCGTCGCGGAAGATATCGACCCAGACTTCGAAGCTGTCGCCGAGAATGCGCTTTACGGCATTACGCCCGCAATCGACCTCGGGATAGAGGGTCTCGATGACAATGCGAGGTTCGGACGATGACGACAACAAGGCCGTGCGGGGCGTATAGAAATTTCGACCCATTCAAGACAACCCCTCGAAAGCCGCGCCATCCCTCGATTTGCCCACGGCGACGCCATGCCGCACTTCTTGCCGCCGGAAATCAACGCGAAATAGCAGGGCAGGTTCCCTCGAAACGGGCGCCGGGGCGAGTCATGAATGTCGCCGGGGCAAAGGTCGTGCGCCCAGGTTCGTTCGTCGACTGGCCGATGGAGCCTCCCGAGGCGCTGCCGGCCACCCAAACCATGAGGTGTCGCGATGACGAAGCTCCAGAAGATCGCTCCCTGTCTGTGGTTCGACACCCAGGCGGAAGAGGCCGCGAACTTCTACATTTCGATCTTCGAGGATTCGCGCATCGTCGAGATATCGCGCTACGACCAGGGACGGCGCAAGCCCGAGGGCTCGGTGCTGATGGTCGTGTTCGAGCTGGCCGGACAGCGTTTCATGGCGCTGAATGGCGGCCCCGAATTCGCCTTCTCGGAAGCCATCTCGCTGTCGGTAGATTGCGATACGCAGGCCGAGATCGATTACTTCTGGGAAAAGCTCGCGTCGGGCGGCGGCAGGCCGGTGCAGTGCGGCTGGCTCAAGGACAAATACGGCCTCTCCTGGCAGATCGTCCCGGCCTCGCTTTCCGGCATGCTCGACGATCACAGGTCCGATCGCGCCCGTCGCGTGATGGATGCGGTGATGGGCATGGTGAAGCTCGATCTGGCCACCTTGCAGAAAGCCTATGACGGCCGCTGACCGAAGCGTCCCGGCATGGTTCCGGAGCCGGTCGTCTGTCACGGCTGCGTCCCTGGAACTCGCCATGAATCCGGCGGGTTGATGGGGAAAGGGCTGGCAATCGGGACAGGTGACCCATGATCCGCAAGGTCAAGCAAGGCTACAAGGTGCTGTCCGAGAGCGGAAAGAACCTCGGGGGTCCCTACAAGACCAAGGCCGAAGCCGAGAAGCGGTTACGGCAGGTCGAGTATTTCAAGCATCGGAAGCCCGGCAGGAAATAGCCGGATCGATTTGCCGGAAGCGCGGCCCTGCCATCACTTCCGGCGGTTCATGTCGATCCAGCTCACGAAGCTCTTCATGAAGCCCTGCAGGAATTCCCGCGTCTTGTCGTTGACGATCCGGCCCGCCTCGTCGAAAAGCTTGTCCGCGCCGCCGACATAGGCCTCCGGCTGCTGCATCGCGGGCATGTTGAGGAACACCAGCGACTGGCGGAGGTGATGATTGGCGCCGAACCCGCCGATCGCGCCGGGCGACACGCTGATCACAGCGGCGGGTTTGCCGTCCCAGACGCTCTGACCGTAGGGGCGCGAACCCACGTCGATCGCGTTCTTCAGCACACCCGGAACAGAGCGGTTGTATTCCGGCGTCGCGAAGAGCACGGCATCGGCCGCGCGAATCCGGTCGCGAAATTCCTTCCACGGCGCGGGCGCACCCGCCGCCTCGGTATCCTCGCTATAGAAGGGGAGCTGGCCGATCTCGACGATCTCCAGCGCCAGCTCGTCCGATGCCAGCCCGGCGAGCGCCGTTGCGGTCTTCCGGTTGAACGAATCCTTGCGCAGGCTTCCGACAAGGACGGCGATCTTGCGCTTGCTGGCCATGGTTCTTTTCCTCGGTTGCGGGCGCCCGGGTCACCGGCCCCCTATGATGGCGGATTGAAGACGCGAGCCCTGGGTGCGGGAATCTGTCGGTCGTCGGGTGGTCGCTCGGACTTCAACACGGCTCGTGCGGGAAAGCTCCCGCCGCCGCGGCCGGCCGTCAGCCGACATAGACCGCCGCGCCGCCCGCCGCGATGCGCCGGCCGGACTCCACGTCCCGCGAAACTGCGTCGAAATCCGCGAGCAGGCTTTCGACGATGTCGGTGTGGCGCGGCGTCAGGATCACGACGAGCCCGGGCGGGCGCTGCAGACGCCCGAACATCCAGCTGCGCACCTCCATACCCTCCGCCACGGCGATCATGTCGAGCCGGTCGGAGACGATCGAGACATGGGCGCCTTCCGGCTCCCCCATCAGCGCAAGCCGGCCGCCGGCCGCGAGGCCCCTGGCGAGCTTCGCCTTGGTGTTAAGGATGCCGGCCACGCGGCTGCGATAGCCCGATCGTCCGAGATAGCGCATGACGGCCCAGGAAGAAGCGATCGCCCCGCCATTGCGCGAGCCGCCGAAATTGAGGGTCGAATAGGTACCGCTCGGCCAGGCGTCGGAGCTGAAGCGCTGATGGCGTTCGTTGGCCTTGTCGCGGAGCAGCAGCAGCGAAGCGCCGCGGCCGCTATAGCCGAACTTGTGGAGATCGGCGGAGATCGACATGACGCCGGGCACGGCGAAATCGAAGGGCGGGACGGGATGACCGAGCTCGCGCACGAAGGGCAGCACGAACCCGCCGACACAGGCATCGACATGCATCCAGAGGCCGTGCTTCTGCGCAAGCGCGGCGATCCGATCGATGGGATCGACGAGGGCATAAGGGTAGGGCGGGGCCGAGCCGACCAGCATGATGGTCTGGTCGCCGATCGCCGCGGCCATGGCCTCGACATCGGCGCGATAGCCAGGGCTCCGGCTCATGCGCCGCACCGATACGCCCACGAGCAGCGCGGCCTTCTCGAAGGCGGGATGCGCCGTCTCGGGCAGGATCAGCTCCGGCCGTGCGACCTGCGGGCGATGCTCGCGGGCCCAGTCGCGCGCCGTGCGCACCGCCATCAGGATGCTTTCCGTGCCCCCGGTGGTGATGCCGCCGCCGGCGCCTTCCGGCGCCTCCAGCATGTCGAGCGCCATCGCCACCACCTGCGCCTCGTAGCGGACGAGGCTCGGGAACATCGATGCCCCATAGATCGCATTGTCGCCGATATGGCGGTCATAGGCCTCGCGCGCGACGGCGACGACGTCGGCACCCGCCCAGTAGGAGGCCTTCAGGTTGCGCGGATCGTCCCAGCGCCGGTCGTCCGCCGCGAGCGCGTCCATTTCGGCCCTGAGCGCGCCGATCTCGAGCCCCGCTTCGGGGAACTGCCGGTTCGAACTCTTCGCCATGGCGAGCCCTTTCGTTCTGCCGCCCAATCCGAGGGCGCGCGCCGCGGGATGTCAACCGCGGACCGCCGGTTCGGGGCGAGATATTCATGCTTCACCCGACCGCAACGGGCGCGCAGTATCGAAAGACAGCGAGTGAAGCAAGGGACGGCAATGGCGGAGACGAGGACGCTTCCGGGCGGCACCGGCGCCGCGGTGCGGATGAAGCGGGGCGACCGGATCGAGATCAAGCTCGCGCATGGGCTGCAGGTCGTCGATTTCTGGTCGATGAATGCGGCGGATTTCGGCGAATACGGTTCGATGTCGCATTCGCGGAGCCACTGGTTCCGCCTTTCGCCGCGGCCGGGGGACGCCATCGTCACCAACCGGCGCAATCCGATCGTCGCCTTCGAGGAAGACAGCACCGGCGGGGCGCATGACACGATCCTCCCCTGCTGCGACCTGAAGCGCTATCACCAGTTCGGCGTCGAGGGCTATCACCGCAACTGCACCGACAATTTCCACGAAGGCTTGCGTGCCCTCGGGATCGAGCCCCCGCCGATCTTCCTGCCGATCAACCTCTTCATGCAGGTGCCGCTCGGCGCCGACGGCACGCTCATGATCGTGGCGCCGCGGGCGAAGCCGGGCGACCGCGTGGTGCTGCGCGCCGAGATGGCTATCGTCGGCGTGATGTCGGCTTGCCCCTTCGACCTGCTGCCGCTGAACGGCCCGGACTGCAAGGTAAACGACGTCGATTACCGGCTGTTCTGACGGCGGGGCGCGGGAGGGTCGGCTCTCGCCGGCGAGTCGCCGGCCAAGACGGGCGAAGTGCTCTCGCGACCGTTCTCGGCGATCGTCGGTTTTGCCGGGCGATTGGGCGAACGGATCGACAACTCCATGGAAATGCCGTAGTCCGGTCCCATCTCTTCAGGAAAGCGCGCGCCGCGGCTTCGGTCGGGGTCGGCGCGTTCATCGGCCGTGGCTACCGATTGGTCCCGTTGCGGGCGGGCGCCGGGCGTTTTTTCCGTTCAGCACAAGGCTATCGGCCGTCATGCGCATCTTCGCCTTCTTCGAGAAACTGCTGGAGCCGACGGCCGTCCCGGCGGACCAGCCGCCCCCGCCGGCGGGCCTGGTCGCGTTCTACTGGCATTATGCGCGCCAGGCGCGGGGCCTCGTCTTCCTGTTGTTCCTGGTCGGCTCGATCGTGGCGGTGCTGGATACGACCATCCCGGTCTTCATCGGCCGGGTGGTCACGCTGGTCTCGAACAACGCGCCCGCCGACATGCTGCACGCGGCGTGGCCGCAGCTCCTCGGCATGGTGCTCGTGCTGCTCGTGCTACGGCCGGCCGCGCTGCTGGCGCAGAATCTTGTCACCAACCAGGCGATCGCCCCCGGCCTCACCAACCTCATTCGCTGGCAGAGCCATTGGCATGTGGTGCGGCAGAGCTGGAGCTTCTTCCAGAACGACTTCGCCGGCCGGATCGCCAATCGCGTCATGCAGACGGGGCCGGCCCTGCGGGAAAGCGTGGTCGCCGGCACCAACGCAGTCTGGTACATCCTGGTCTATGGCGGCGGCGCGATCCTGCTGCTCGCTCATAGCGACCTGTGGCTCGCTCTGCCGGTCCTGGTCTGGTTTCTGGGCTATGCCGCGCTGCTGCGCTATTTCGTGCCGCGGCTTCGCGACCGTTCGCGCGCGATGTCGGAGGCGCGCTCGGGGCTGACCGGGCGGGTGGTGGACAGCTACACCAACATCCTGACGGTCAAGCTCTTCGCCCGCCCGCGCGACGAGGACGATTTCGTGCGGCAATCCGTCGACGAGCATACCGCCGCCTTCCGCAACCAGGTCCGGCTCATCACCCGTTTCGGCTTCACGCTGGCCACGCTCAATGCCGGCCTCCTGGTCGGCACCGGCACCGTGGCGGTCTGGCTCTGGTCGGTCGGCGCGGTCGAGGTCGGGGTAGTCGCCATGGCCCTGCCGCTCGCCTGGCAGATCTCGAATATCTCCGGCTGGGTCGCGCAGAACGTCACGGCGATCTTCGAAAATGTCGGCGTCGTGCAGGAAGGCATGCGCTCGATCGCAGTCCCGCTGCAGATGTCCGACCGCGCCGATGCGGGCGAGCTCGAGGTCGATCGGGGCGGGGTCCGGTTCGAGCATGTGCAGTTCGGCTATGGCACCGAGCGGGGCGTGCTGCACGGGATCGATCTCACGATCGCGCCCGGCGAGCGGGTCGGGCTCGTCGGCCGCTCGGGTGCCGGCAAATCGACCCTCGTCAATCTGCTGCTCCGGTTCTACGAGGTCGAATCCGGCCGCATCCTGATCGACGGTCAGGACATCGTGCTGGCGACGCAGGAGAGCCTGCGGCGCCACATCGGCATGGTGACGCAGGACACCTCGCTCCTGCATCGCTCGATCCGCGACAACATCGCCTACGGCCGGCCGGGTGCGACCGAGGCCGAGGTGCGGCGGGCGGCGGCGCGCGCCCATTCCCTCGATTTCATCGAGAAGCTCGAGGACTGGCAGGGGCGCAAGGGGCTGGAGGCCCATGTCGGCGAGCGCGGCGTCAAGCTTTCCGCCGGCCAGCGGCAGCGCATCGCCATCGCGCGCGTGATCCTCAAGAACGCGCCGATCCTCATCCTCGACGAGGCGACCTCTGCGCTCGATTCCGAAGTGGAGGCGGCGATCCAGGAGCAGCTCGACGACCTGATGAAGGACCGCACGGTGATCGCGATCGCGCATCGTCTCTCGACCATCGCGCGGATGGACCGGCTGATCGTGCTGGACGAGGGCCGCATCGTGGAGTCCGGCACGCATGCCGCGCTGCTCGAAAGCGGCGGCGCCTATGCGCGCCTCTGGCAGCGGCAATCCGGCGGCTTCTACGAGCATGGCATCCCGACAGACCGCGATGCGGCGGAGGACGAGGTCTCGCTCGAGCAGAACGAAACCCGCACCCAGTGGCCGGGCCAGCGTCAGGTCAATACCGGGCGCTGAGCCGGCGGCAACAGGCGCGCGCCTCCGACAGGAGAGCCTGCAGGCGCGTGCGCGGCGGATGCGCTTTCAGGCTACCCGCCGAGCTTCTTCACGAACGCTGCATCCTGCTCATAGACGCGGCGCAGCCCCGGACGTTCCTGGAGCCGATCGGTGTAGGCAAGGATTTCGGGCCGAGCGGGAACGGCCTTGGTCATCATGCCCCAGATGAGGCCCGAGCCGATCACCACGTCGGCGGCCGTGAAGCTGTCGCCCATGAGATAGGGTCCGCGACCGACCGCGGCGCTGAGCATCTCCATCACCCGTTCGAAATCGCCATAGCCCAACGATCCCGGCGCCACGTCCGGACGCTGGAACATGCGGTCGATCACCGCCGGCTCGAGGCAGCTCGGGCCGTAAAACAGCCATTTGAGGTAGGGACCGCGGCGCCTGTCGCCGATCGGGATCGCGAGGCCGGCTTTCGGGAACGCATCGGCCAGATAGCTGCAGATCGCCGCCGCCTCGGTCACGACGCTGCCGTCATGGTCGAGGGTCGGCACCTTGCCCATCGGATTGATCGCGAGATAGGCGGCCGTGCGGTTGTCGCCCTTCTTGAGATCGAGCAGGTGATAGTCGAACGGTTCGCCCAGCTCCACGAGCATCCATTGCGCGATGATCGAGCGGGATTGCGGAGCGTGATAGAGGGTAAGCATTCCGGCCTCCTAGCGCTGCTTCCAGGGGTCGTAGCTGCCGAAACTCCAGAGATGGCCCTCGGGATCGCGGCAGCTATAGCCGCGTCCGCCATAGTCCTCGTCCTTGATGTCGAGCAGGATCTCGGCGCCGGCTTCCTTGGCGCGGCGGTAATGGGCGTCGATTTCCGGCACCACCACATAGGCGCTCTGCGTCACTTTGCCGCCGATCTCCTTCGGCAAGGCGGTGAGCCGGCCATAGGCGCTGTCGCGGTCCGAGCCGAGCATGATCATCGCCTCGCCGAGAACGAGCTCGGCATGGGCGATGGTCCCGGTCTGGCCTTGCATCACGAGGTGCGTCGCGAAACCGAAGGCTTTGCAAAGCCAGTCGATGGCGGCGGTGGCGTCCGCATAGCGGAGGGCCGGTATGATCGTCGTCATGGTTTTGCTCCTTCCTGCATGGCAAGATTCGGCGGTGCGGCGAGGCGGATGGCCGTGAAGAGAAAATGATGGACAGGACCATAGGCAAAGGGCGCGGTTCCATCGGTGGCAGGGCCGAGGGAGCTGTCGCCGAGGCCGGTATTCCTATCGGGAACGTTTCACCCGCCGCCGGGTTTCGTATCAACGGGGATTCCTGGTGTCGGTACCCTGCGGCAACCGCGCACGTCACATAATTCATCCGACCGAAGAGCGAGAGCAAAGCCATGGGTAGCGAAACGCTGCACGAAAAACCTGAGAAGATGGGTGAGGAAACCGTCGATCAGCATCGCGCCATCGTGTCCTTGATGGAGGAGCTGGAAGCGGTCGATTGGTACAACCAGCGCGTTCACGCGACCGAGAATGCCGAGCTGCGGGAGATCCTCGCCCATAATCGAGACGAGGAGATGGAACATGCGGCGATGGTGCTCGAATGGCTGCGACGGCGAATCCCGAAACTCGACGCGCATCTGAAGACATATCTCAATAGCGAAGGCTCGATCCTGGCCGTGGAAAAGGCCGCGGAGGAAGGCGGCGGCGCAGGCAGCGGCGCCGGCGACGGCAGCCTCCGCATCGGCAGCCTGCGCGAGGGGGGAGGCAGGCAATGAATCATCTTCTTCGCGATCTGGCACCGATCCCGACCGAAGTCTGGGCGGAGATCGACCGGGAAGTCACGCGCACGCTCAAGACCACGCTCGCCGCCCGCAAGCTGGTGGATTTCATCGGGCCGAAGGGTTGGACAAAATCGGCCGTCGGCATCGGGCGGAGCACGCCGATCGCGCCGCCGCCGGAGAGCGAGGTGCAGGCGCGGCTGCGCCAGGCGCTGCCGCTGGTCGAGCTCCGCGCTCCCTTCGAGCTCGCCCGCGACGAGATCGAGGCGATCGAACGCGGCGCGAAGAACCCCGATCTCGATCCGGTGATCGATGCGGCGCGCGAGATCGCGATCGCCGAGGATCATGCCATCTTCCACGGCTACCCGGCTGCCGGCATCCAGGGCATCTGCGAGGCCCAGGCCGCGTCCTCCGTCAATCTCGGGGACGATTACGAGACCTATCCGGTCGCCGTGGCCACGGCCCTGAACCGCCTCCGCGGCGAGGGCGTGGGCGGACCCTATGCGCTCGCGCTCAGCGAGCGGCGCTATGCCGATCTGCTGGAGAGCACCAAGGGCGGCTATCCGGTGGTCGAGCATGTGCGGCGGCTGGTGGACGGGCCGCTGGTCTGGGCGCCGGGGCTCGAGGGCGGGGTGGTGCTGTCGCTGCGCGGCGGCGATTTCGAGCTGACGGTCGGGCAGGACTTCTCGATCGGCTATCTCGACCACGATTCCGAGCGGGTGCGCCTCTATATCGAGGAAAGCTTCACCTTCTGGCTGCTCTCGCCCCAGGCCGCGGTGCCCTTGACCACGCCCGCGACCGTCCAGCGTCCGGCGGCGAAGAAGCGGTAGCGAAGCGACGGCGCCGCTTCGCGCGAGCGGCGGTCGATGCGCCCGGGCGTTCCGGGCCGGCCCTGGCGATCGCCAGAGACGGTCCTGGCGCCTGCGGCGTATGCTTGTTTCGGTGAAACCGCCCAGGCGCCGCCGATGCTCGACGACAATCCGTTCGCCGTCCTTTCGTTCATCGCAGGCCCCGCGCTCCTCACCAACGCCACGACCGTGCTGCTGCTCAGCACCGTCAATCGCTATGCGCGGGCGCTCGACCGGGCGCGGCATCTGGCCGGACGCATCGCGACCATCGCGGAGGTCGACGGGGCGGAACCGGTCGCGTGGCTGGAGCGGCAGCTCGACATGGCGCACCGCCGGGTGCTGCTGATCGTGCGCACGCTGACGGCGTTCTATACCGCTGTCGGCGCTTTCGGCCTCGGCACGCTTGCCTTCCTCACCGGGGCGATGCTGCTCGAGGACACTGGCGCGGTCGTGAGCCGGATCGTGACGCTCTTCACGCTGGGAACGACGGTGGTCGGCGTCCTCTGCCTCATTTTCGGCTCCGGGCGCGCTGGTCTGGGAAAGCCGCCTCAGCTATCGCCTGCTTGCGGACGAAGCGGCGCAGATCCGCGCCGAAGCCGATCGCGTAACGTCGAAACGCCGGCGTTGACGCGGGCGATCGGCGCCGTTTCCCGGCCGAATCCGGCAACGAAGGCGTCATGCAGAACGTCGCTCCGGCGCGCGCGCATGTCGCAACGGATTTAGCGGATCGAGGCGCCGTCACCGCACTATGGAAGCGAGAGCGGGCGGATCGCGACAGGGGGAACGGGCAATGAAAGCGTTGATGAAGCTCTGCGGCGCTCTGGCGCTGCTGACGGCGGGCCTTTGCGCGACGGCGCGTGCGGCGGATTCCGACGCCGTCGAGTTGCGGGTCATGACCTTCAACATCTGGTATGGCGGCGACCAGCTCAGCTTCGGCCAGGTGCTGGAAGCGATCCGTGCCGCCGATCCCGACATCGCCGGCATCCAGGAGCCTGATGGCAATCTGCGCAAGATCGCCGATGCGCTCGGCTATAGCTATGTGGACGAGCGCCGGCACATCATCTCGCGTTACCCGCTGTTCGACGCGTCGGGTGCCGACGATGTCTATACCCGGGTCGAGCTGCTGCCGGGCCGCATCGTCGCGATGGCGAACACCCATCTGCCGGCAACGCCCTATGGGCCGGAAGCGGTGCGCGACGGCGAAGCCGTCGAAGCCGTGCTGCAGATGGAGAACGACACCCGTCTCGCCGCCGCCGAACCCTATGCGGCGGCGCTGGGCGCGCTCGCGAAGGAGGGCGTTCCGGTTTTCCTCACCGGCGATTTCAATTCGCCGTCCCATCTGGACTGGACGGAAGCCGTGGCGAAGACGCGGCCGGCCGTGCGCTATCCGGTCGAATGGCCGGTGAGCAGGCGGCTCGCCGATGCGGGCCTGCGGGATTCCTACCGCGAAGCCAATCCGGATCCGGTGGCGCGGCCTGGTTTGACCTGGACGCCGGGCTACCCCTACCCGCGCGTGAGGGAGACGGAGACGCATGACCGGATCGACCTGGTTTTCACCGGCGGCGATGCGATCACCCTCAAGAGCGAGCTGGTGGGCGAACCTGAGGGCCCGGATGTCGATATCGCCGTCGGACCCTGGCCATCCGACCATCGTGCCGTGGTTTCGACCTTCCGCGTCGTCCCTGCCGTGGCGCCGGCGATGATCGGGGTGGATCGCCGGCGGCTCGGTGTCGGCGAGCTTCTCGTCGTGCGCTTCAACATTCCAGGAATGGAGGATGCGCGCATCAGCGTCATCCCGCAGGGAAGCGACGCCGGCGCGGCGCCGGTGCTCACCATGCCGACCGGCGACGGCTCCGACCGTCCTTCGATGCGCTTCGGCACCGGCAATGTCGCGCCGGGCGCCTACGATGCCGTGCTGCTCGATCCGGAAGGGAAGGAGCTCGCGCGCACGCCCTTCTGGCTGCTCGACCCGGCGGCGAAGCCGAATATCGCCGTGGACAAGCCGAGCTATGCGCCGAGCGAAACCATTACCGTCACCTATCGGAACGCGCCCGGCCTCGATCTCGATTATGTCGGCCTCTGGGCTGCCGGCGACCCGGATGTCTACAACTACTACACCTACGTCTATACCGGCGGCGGGGTGGAGGGCAGCGTCGCTTTCGATGCCGCCGCCGTCGGCGATGCGCTCGAGCCGGGCGAATACGAGATGCGGCTGATGCTGGACGATTCCTACACGACGCTCGCGGTGGTGCCGTTCACGGTGAAATAGCCGGGTTCCCGGGGCCGGCGATCCGGTCGGAAAGGTCCGCGACCTGCGTCGGGGGTTCGCCCTTTGCCGCAAAATGGCTTAGCTTCGCCCGCATGATCCGGGCCACGCACAGCATCACCATCGACGAGAGCGAGCTCGAGGAGAGTTTCGTGCGGGCGAGCGGGCCCGGTGGGCAGAATGTCAACAAGCTCTCCACCGCGGTGCAGCTCCGCTTCGATGTCCGGCGTTCGCCCTCGCTCCCCGAGCCGGTGCGTCAGCGGCTGGAGCGGCTCGCCGGCAGACGGCTCAGCCGCGACGGCGTGCTGCTCATCATGGCGGCCCGCTTTCGCACCCAGGAGCGCAACCGTGCCGACGCGCGCGAACGGCTCATCGAGCTCATCCGGCGCGCGGCGGTGCCGCCCACGCCCCGCCGCCCCACACGGCCGACGAGGGCTTCGAAGCTTCGTCGCGCAGAAGCGAAGAAGCGCCGCAGCGTCGTGAAACGGGGCCGTTCGCGGCCGGGCGACGACTAGAATCTCGCCAACCTGAGGCGAAGCGCGTTGGCGATCACCGACACCGAGCTCAGCGACATGGCCGCCGCCGCCAGCATCGGATCCAGCATCATGCCGAACGCCGGATAGAGCAGCCCGGCCGCGATCGGCACGCCGAGCGCATTGTAGACGAAGGCGAGGAAGAGGTTCTGGCGGATGTTGCGCATGGTGGCGGCGCTGAGGCGGCGCGCGCGCGCGATGGCGGCGAGGTCGCCCTTCACGAGCGTGACGCCGGCGCTCTCCATCGCGATGTCCGTGCCGCTGCCCATGGCGATGCCGACATCGGCGGCGGCGAGCGCCGGCGCGTCGTTCACCCCGTCGCCGGCCATCGCGACGATCCGCCCCTCCGCGCGAAGCTGCTGCACCAGCGCTGCCTTGTCGGCGGGCAGCCGCTCGGCCTCGATGCGCGTGATGCCGAGCGTTTGCGCGACGGCTTCGGCCGTTCGCCGGTTGTCGCCGGTCGCCATGACGATCTCGATGCCTTCTTCCCGCAACAGCCTCAGCGCCTCGGGGGTCGTCGCTT
>CADEFF010000008.1:53675-67170 GCA_902826565.1 uncultured Rhodospirillaceae bacterium
GGTTGTTTTGATCGGGTCGGCAATGGCGATGAGCCCCGCGACCGCGCCGTCGATGGCGATAAAGAGGACCGTGGCGCCGGTCGCCCTTTGCGCCTCCGCCTCGTGGTCGGCCGCCGCGGCGTCGATCCCGAGATCGGCCAGAAGCGGGCGATTGCCGAGCGCGATTTCGCGTCCTTCGATCCGTCCGGTGATGCCCTTTCCGGTGACGGAGTGGAAATCCGTGGCCGAGGCGGACGCGAGACCGCGCTCCGTCGCGGCCGCCACGATTGCCGCCGCCAGCGGATGCTCGCTCTGCCGCTCGAGCGCGGCCGCGATCCGCAACAGATAGGTCTCGGTCTCGCCGGCGAGCGGCTTGACCGCGGTAACGCGCGGTCGCCCCTCGGTCAGGGTGCCGGTCTTGTCCACCAGCAGCGTATCCACCTTTTCGAAGCGCTCGAGCGCGGCCGCGTTGCGGATCAGCACGCCGAGCCCGGCGCCGCGCCCCAGTCCGACCATGATCGACATCGGCGTGGCGAGGCCGAGGGCGCAGGGGCAGGCGATGATGAGGACGGAGACGGCCGCGACCAGCCCGTAGCCGAGCGACGGCGAGGGTCCGAAGATCGCCCAGCCGATGAAGGCAAGAACGGCGATCAGGAGCACGGCCGGAACGAACCAGGCGGAGACGCGGTCGGCAAGGCGCTGGATCGGGGCGCGGCTGCGCTGCGCCTCCGCCACGAGCTGGACGATGCGCGCCAGCATCCCGTCGGCGCCGAGGCGGTCGGCCCGCATCACGAAGCTCCCGCGGCCGTTGATGGTGCCGCCGATCACCCGCGAGCCGGCCGATTTCTCGACGGGCAGGGACTCGCCGGTCACCATGGATTCGTCGACGGCGCTCGCGCCTTCCGTCAGCACACCGTCCACCGGCACGCGATCGCCCGGCCGGACCCGGAGCTGATCCCCGAGCGCCACCTGATCCAGCGGGATCTCCTCGTCATGGCCCTGCCGCACGCGCCGCGCGGTCTTGGGTGCGAGATCGAGGAGGGCACGGAGCGCGCCGCCGGTCCGCTCCCGCGCGCGCAGCTCCAGCACCTGCCCGAGCAGGACGAGCACGGTGATAACTGCGGCCGCTTCGAAATAGACCGGTACGCTTCCGTCGGCGCGCCGGAAGCCTGCGGGGAACAGGGCGGGCAGGAAGGCCGCGACCACGCTGTAGAGATAGGCTGCGCCGGTGCCGAGCGCGATCAGCGTGAACATGTTGAGATTGCGGCTTGTGATCGACGCCCAGCCGCGCTGGAAGAACGGTAGGCCCGCCCAAAGCACGACCGGCGTCGCCAGCGCGAACTGGATCCAGCCGGAAAGCGTCGGCGAAACCAGATGGTGCAGCCCCGCGCCGGGGAGATGCTGCCCCATCTCGAGGACGACGACCGGCAATGTCAGAACGAGCCCGATCCAGAAGCGCCGCTTCATGTCGGCCAGCTCCGGATTGGACTCGTCGGCGTCCGGCATCAGCGGCTCGAGCGCCATGCCGCAGATCGGACAGCTTCCCGGGCCTTGCTGCCGGATCTCCGGATGCATGGGGCAGGTGTAGATCGCGGCTGCCATGTCCGATGGCGCGGGGTCCGCGACAGCGTCGCCCTTCTTCAGATAGGCATCGGGATTTGCGGCGAACTTCGCGCGGCAGCCGGCGGAGCAGAAATGATAGGTCGCGCCGTCATGCTCGTACCGATGACGCGAGGTCGCCGGATCCACGCTCATGCCGCAAACGGGATCCAGCACCGTAACCGACGGAGTCGCGGCACGGCGATGGTCCGGATGATGTTCGTGGCGGCGATCGTTCGGCATTGCATCGCTCCAATCGACTTGGCGATAGCGTCAGAAATCAGGGTCCCGGCTTCCCATATCGGAAGGTCAAGCTGCTTTTTTCCGAAGGCGGCGGCCGGGAATCCGGCGATTCCGACAGAACCTTTCAGGGCGTTGCGCCGTCGTCTCCTGACGGTGAGGTCAGGCTTCCGTCGAAACCATCTTGCCACTTGCCGAGCTTCGACAATCGACACAGATTTCCAACGGGAATGGCTTCACTCGCGTCCAAGCGGGAGATACGCAATGAACATCAGATTGTGGCCGGTCGTCACCGCGGCCGTCCTGGCCATTGGACTCTGCATCGGGACTCAAGGCAGCGCCGCCGACGAGACGGCGTCATGTCCTGCCTCAGCGCAAGCGCCAATCCAGCTCGCCCAGAGCGAAACCGATGATGCGCAGAAACCTATCGCCTGTTGTTTCGGCGGCAAGGAGGATCCGAGCTGCACGATCCACTCCGCCAACTCCGGCGCTTGCGAATGGACACTTGCCTATCAATGTCCCGGCAGCAATTACACCTGCGACCAGGACGCCCAGATCTGTCGTTGCGACGAGCCGCCTGCCGCCACCGGACAGTAGAACATCGCCGCGGGCTCAGACCGCGGCGCCGTTCCTTTCGTCGAGCGCTTCGCGGACCTTGCGCGCGAGCGCGGCGCGCCGATAGGGCTTGTTCAGCACCTTGAGGTCGGGGTCGCGGCTACCGTCCTTGGCAAAGGCCGTGTTGGCGTAGCCGGTGGTAAAGAGCACCGCGATCTCGGGCCGAAGCTTGCGCGCCGCATCCGCGAGCTGCCGCCCGTTCATGCCGCCGGGCATGATCACGTCGGTGAAGAGCAGGTCGATCTCGCCGATCTCATCGAGCCGGGCGAGGGCATGCGGCCCGGTCTCCGCCGTCACGACCTTGTAGCCGAGGTCGCCGAGCTGGCGTTCCACATTGGCGCGGAGCATGGCGTCGTCCTCGACCACGAGGATGGTTTCGGTGCCGCCGGGCACTTCGCCGACGGCGGGCGAGATCTCCCGGATCGCGACGGGCTCGCCTTCGGCCGAGGCGCGGGGCAGGTAGATACGGACCGTGGTGCCGCGGCCGACCTCGCTTTCGATCCGCACGTCGCCGCCCGACTGCTTGGTGAAGCCATAGACGGTGGGCAGGCCGAGCCCGGTGCCCTTGCCGACCTCCTTGGTGGTGAAGAACGGCTCGAAGACCCGCTCGAGCAGCGCAGGCGCCATGCCGGTCCCGTTATCCCGAACGGCGATCACGATCGCGTCGGTCGGCCGCCCGTCCGCACGAAGCAGGGCGTCGGGGCCCTGCTGCGCGACGTTCGAGGTCTCGATCGCCAGCTTGCCGCCGTCGGGCATCGCGTCCTGCGCATTGATCGTCAGATTGAGGATCGCGGATTCGAGCCGGTCCGGATCCGCCGTCGCCGGCCAGAGACCCTTGCCGAGGACGATTTCGAGCTCGACATCCTCGCTGATGCTGCGCTCGAGCATGCTCCGGAACCCGGCGACGAGCTCGTTGACGTCGATCGCGCGCGATTGCAGAGGCTGGCGCCGGGAAAAGGCGAGCACGCGGCTGGTTAGTTCCGCGGCGCGCATCGCCGCCGAGACGATCGTCGTGGCTCGGCTGCGAAGCTTGTCGCCCTCGTCGAGCTTGTCCACGAGGAGGTCGGCGTTTCCGATGATGATGCTGAGCAGATTGTTGAAGTCGTGGGCGATGCCGCCGCCGAGCCGGCTGACGGCGTCCATCTTCGCCGCCTGCTGGAGCTGCGCCTGGGCTTCGCGCAGCTCCGTGATATCGAGCACCACGCCGATATAGCCGAGGAGCGTGTCATCCTCGGCGATCCGTGGCCGGCCGCGATCGGCATACCAGCGATACTCCCCGTCCTGCCCGCGAATTCTGTATTGCAGGACGAAGGGCTGGCGGAGGCGATAGGTTTCCTCCATCTCTTGCCAGATACGGTCCAGATCGTCGGGATGGATCACGCTCGTCCATCCGTCGCCGAGCTGTTCCTCGAGGGTGCGGCCAGTATATTCGAGCCACGGTCGGTTGATGAAAACCACTTTCCCGTCGGGGTCGTCGAGCCAGACGAAGGCCGGCATCAGGTTCGCCATGCTGTGGAAGTAGCGTTCGCTTTCCATCAGCGCCGCGCGGGCCCGGTTGGTTTCGGTCACGTTCCGGGCGAGCGCGAGCATCGCGTCGCGGCCGCGGAACTGGAGGCGATGCGCGGTCATCGCCACGTCGGCGATGCGCCCGTCCTTGATCCGATGACGCCATTCGCGATGCCAATGCTCGAGCGCCTGCCGGCCGTCCTCCGGATCGATGGCCGTCTCGCGATCCGCGCGCAGATCGGGCAGGCGCAGCCGCAAAAGGTCGTTTCGCGAAAGACCGTAGAGCTGCGCCGCGGCTTCGTTCGCTTCGAGGATGGCCAGGCTCGCGCGATCAAAGACCAGCATGGCGCCCGGATTTTTCTCGAAGAGATAGCCGAGCTGCGCATCCCGCAGGCGAAGCTGCTCCTGGCTGTTCGCCGCCGACCAGGCGACCAGGAACAGCAGCAATCCGATGGCGACGCCGCCGACCGCGACCAGGGTGGGAACATGTCGGCCGAGCGGCGCGAAGAAGGCCGGGGTCGCCTCGAAGCGCAGAGTCCAGCCGTGGCCGCCATACTGGAACGGCAGCAGGAACGAATACGCCGTCTCCTCGCCGCCGACCGCCGGTGTGCTGAAGATCGGCGCGCCCGTCGGGGTCGCGCCGTCGAAAAGTCGCAGCCGCAGCCGGCCGGCGCCGACTTCGGGGATCGACCGCAGAAGCTCGTCCATCCGGAGCGCGGCGAAGACGAAGCCGCTCAGGTTGTTGCGGCGTGCGTCCAGCGACGTCGGCGGGCGATCGCCGAGATAGACCGGCAGATAGATGAGGTAGGAGGCCGGCGCCGCGGCGTCTGTTCGCGCCGGTGTGCGGGCCATCGATGCGCCGCCGCTGTCCCGCGCTGTCTCCATGGTCTCCGCCGTGGCGGGATCGGACAGCAGATCGAAGCCGAACCCCGGCCCGGTATCCTCGCCAGAAGGCTCGCTATAGAGCACCACGGCATAGAGCGGACGATCGCCTTCGGGAAGGATTCGGTAGTCCGCGAAGCCCTCGTCCTTGCGCTCGGCGACATGTGCCGCCTTTCCGGCGGCCGGCACCAGCTCCGCATAGCCCATCCGCTCCAGACCGGGCGATCCGCCACCGGCGGCGAGCATGGCGACATAGGACCGCCACTGGTCGCGGTCGATGCGCTCGCTGGCCGCGAGGAGGCTCAGCGTGCCGCGCAGCGCCTGCTCGTCGCTCCGCAGCCGATCCTCGATCTTGACGGCGATACGTCGCGCTTCGGCCTCGAAGCGGCGGCGTCCATCATCGGCGATCTCGCGATGCGCGACGAACCAGGCGAGAACGGTGCAGGGGAGGGCGACCCCGAGGATCATCCAGGCAGGCCAGTAGGCCCGTCTCGTCATGCGGCGAAGCAAAGCGAAAAGAGACGCCATCCGACCTTGCCATGCCGATCGACCTCCGCAGCTCTCCCGGTCCGGCACAGCGGGCCCGGGCGCGGCGTCGATGGCCCCCATGATGACTTCAGTCAGTATCCGGGCGCGGTCGGGACACCCGCACCCGTTGCGACGGCACAATGCCGATGACGCGAATTTCAGCCCCCAACGAGTCCCGAGGCTATTCTGGTTCCCGGTCCCGCGCAGGGTCAACAGATTCGGGGGGCGGGGTCGCGCGGGTCCTGCAGGCGGATTTGCACTGGCGTCGCGACGGAAACCGCGCCCAGAATCGCACCGGACACAGTAAACACGCGCGCTCGGTCGCAGCCTGGGAAGGTCGGTCATGTCGGATCTCGTACGGTACAAGTGCCTCATCGGCGGAGAATGGGCGGAAGCCGCGTCGGGCGAGTATTTCGAGAGCTTCAACCCCTATACAGGCAAGCCCTGGTCGCTCGTTCCGCGATGCGGAGAGGCGGACGCTGCCCGCGCGGTGGAAGCGGCGCGCGCAGCCTTCCTTGGACCGTGGCGCAGCATGAAGCCGACGGCGCGCGGGGCGCTCATGCGGCGCCTGGCCGATCTCGTTGCCGCCGAGGCGGAGCGGCTCGCGGCGATCGAGGTGCGCGACAACGGCAAGCTCTATGCCGAGATGGCAAGTCAGGTCCGCTATGTCCCGCAATGGTACAATTATTTCGGCGGGCTCGCGGACAAGATCGAAGGTGCGGTCCTGCCCACCGACAAGGCGGAGGTGTTCAATTTCACCCGGTCCGAGCCGCTCGGCGTGGTCGTGGCGGTGACGCCGTGGAACTCGCCTCTGCTGCTCACCGCCTTCAAGGTGGCACCGGCGCTGGCGGCCGGGAACACGATCGTCCTCAAGCCTTCCGAATACACCTCGGCATCGACGCTCGAATTCGCCGCGCTCTTCGAGAAGGCGGGCTTCCCGCCCGGCGTCGTCAATGTCGTGACGGGCTTCGGGGCGGAAGTCGGCGACGCCCTCATCAAGCATCCCAAGGTCGCGAAAGTAACCTTCACCGGCGGCGAGCGTTCGGGCCGGCATGTCTATCAGACGGCCGCGGGCGGCTTCAAATCGGTCAGCCTGGAGCTCGGCGGCAAGTCGCCGAACATCGTGTTCGCCGACGCCAGGATCGACAATGCCGTGCGCGGCGCCATCGCCGGCATCTTCGCCGCTTCCGGCCAGACCTGCATCGCCGGATCGCGGCTTCTGGTGCAGGACCGCATTCACAACGAGTTCATGGACAAGCTGCTTGCGTTCGCGAAGACGGCGAAGCTCGGCGACCCGATGCGGTCCGACACGCAGGTCGGCCCGGTCGCGACCCTGCCGCAGCATCAGAAGATCCTCGACTATATCGAGGTCGCGAAGGGCGAAGGCGCGCGTTGCGTCCTCGGCGGTGGTCGCGGCAGCGGACCGGATTGCGGCGAGGGCTGGTTCGTTCAGCCGACGATTTTCGACGATGTCAGCAACAAGATGCGGATCGCCCAGGAGGAAGTGTTCGGGCCGGTCCTCTCGGTAATCCGGTTCCGCGACGAGGAGGAGGCGATCGAGATCGCGAACGACGTGCTCTACGGCCTCGCCTCCGGGGTCTGGACGGAGGATATGCGATGCGCGCTTCGCATGTCCGAACGGCTCGAGGCCGGGACCGTCTGGGTCAACATGTATCGCGCCGTCAGCTTCATGTCGCCCTTCGGCGGCTACAAGCATAGCGGGCTCGGCCGCGAGAACGGGCAGGACGCCGTGCGGGCCTTTCTCCAGACCAAGAGCGTCTGGATCAACATGGCGGAGACGGTGCCCAATCCATTCGTGATGGGCTGATCCGCGTTCGCATTCCCTCGCGCGGGCGCAAGGCTGCGACGGTCAAGGCTGCGATGGTACAGGCGCCCTGTGCGGCGCAAATGGCTTTTCTCCGGCGGCGGGGGCGACTAGGTTCTGCATCCCATCGATCACGCCGAACGGAAGGATTGCAGGGCCATGGCCGAAGGCAAGAAGTGGCGGTTGCCGATCAAAGCCGCCCATGACCGGGTCGCCGGCGCCGGCGAGTATGTGTTCGTCGGGTCCTCGGGCGATTTCGACGCGGCGGGGCAGATCCGCCATCCGAACGATCTGGCTTTGCAGATCGTCGGCGCCATCGGCAATCTGCGCGAGGCGCTCGGCGAGAAGGGCCTCGATCTCGGCGATGTGGTTCGGCTGAAGGGCTTCTATACGCCGGCCGGCAGGAACGGGTATTGGGAGGTCATGGCCCGCCTGCGCCGGGCGTTCGATTTCGACCTGGCGCCGGCGATCACGGCCAATCCGGTGCCGATGCAGCCCTTCACGGGGCAGGCGATCCAGCTCCAGGCGATCGCGCGCAAGGGCTGGCGCCAGCAGCAGCCGATCATCGCGGTGACCCGGCAGCCGCCCAAAGCGGTGCGCGATCTGTTCGACCGCCCGATCCTGACGCAGGGCCTGCGGGCCGGCGAGTTCTTCTCGGTTTCCGGCACGACCGCGGCCGATCCCGAGGACGGAATCGCCGCGCCCGGCGACGGCACGCAGCAGAGCCATGCCATGATGCAGGAGATGGTGCGGACGGCCGCGGGGCTTGGGGTGACCTTGCAGGATACGGTGAAGGCCGAGGGCTACTATTTCGGCACGACCATGGAGCAATGGGCGGCGATGGCGGCCATCCGGGCGACCTATTTCTACGATCCGGGCCCGGTCGCGACGGTGGTGCCCTCGCAATTGCTCCATCCGGACGGCATCGTCACGAAATACGAGCTGACGGGCCTGCGCACTGCCGGCAACAAATACATCCCGCGCGGCGATGCCTGGCCGGAGACTGTATGGGACTGGGTGATCCCGGTGCCTTATCGCCAGGGGCTCAAGCTGCGCGACACGATCTGGACCGGCGGGCAGGTGCCGTTCGTGCCCGGTCACCCCCGCCAGCCCGTGCATCTGGGCGATCTGCATGCGCAGACGCGTCACGTCATGGGTCTCTGCAGCGAGATCGTGCGCGTGTTCGGCAAGACACCGGCCGACTATCGCCTGATCGTGGCTCATTTCGCCTCAAAGGGGACGCCGGCGGAAACCGAGGCGTTCCTCGCGACCATTGCGAGCTGCGTCGAGGGGCCATTGCCGCCGATCACCGTCGTGCCGCAGCCCCACATGCATTCGCCGGCGCATCTCGTCGAGATCTGGGCGGTGGCGCAGGGCTGACGCGGCACGCTGACGACACCGCTTTTGTACCTCGCGATGAGCGCCCGACTCCGGGTGCTTTCATCCGCGCCGGGCCGGTGGATGCGCGGACCCGGGATGAACCGGCCGCCAGGCGGCCCCAAGTATCTTTCCTCCCGGCGCATCGGACACTAGGCTCTGCTTTCCACCGAAATGGCATGAATGGAAGGACTGAAGAATTATGGCCGAAGGCAAGAAGTGGCGGTTGCCGATCAAAGCCGCCCATGACCGGGTCGCCGGCGCCGGCGAGTATGTGTTCGTCGGGTCCTCGGGCGATTTCGACGCGGCGGGGCAGATCCGCCATCCGAACGATCTGGCTTTGCAGATCGTCGGCGCCATCGGCAATCTGCGCGAGGCGCTCGGCGAGAAGGGCCTCGATCTCGGCGATGTGGTTCGGCTGAAGGGCTTCTATACGCCGGCCGGCAGGAACGGGTATTGGGAGGTCATGGCCCGCCTGCGCCGGGCGTTCGATTTCGACCTGGCGCCGGCGATCACGGCCAATCCGGTGCCGATGCAGCCCTTCACGGGGCAGGCGATCCAGCTCCAGGCGATCGCGCGCAAGGGCTGGCGCCAGCAGCAGCCGATCATCGCGGTGACCCGGCAGCCGCCCAAAGCGGTGCGCGATCTGTTCGACCGCCCGATCCTGACGCAGGGCCTGCGGGCCGGCGAGTTCTTCTCGGTTTCCGGCACGACCGCGGCCGATCCCGAGGACGGAATCGCCGCGCCCGGCGACGGCACGCAGCAGAGCCATGCCATGATGCAGGAGATGGTGCGGACGGCCGCGGGGCTTGGGGTGACCTTGCAGGATACGGTGAAGGCCGAGGGCTACTATTTCGGCACGACCATGGAGCAATGGGCGGCGATGGCGGCCATCCGGGCGACCTATTTCTACGATCCGGGCCCGGTCGCGACGGTGGTGCCCTCGCAATTGCTCCATCCGGACGGCATCGTCACGAAATACGAGCTGACGGGCCTGCGCACTGCCGGCAACAAATACATCCCGCGCGGCGATGCCTGGCCCGACAAGGTATGGGATTGGCCGATCCCGGTTCCCTATCGCCAGGGGCTCAGGCTGCGCGACACGATCTGGACCGGCGGGCAGGTGCCGTTCGAGCCGGGTCGCAGCGGCAAACCCGTGCATCTGGGCGATCTGCATGCGCAGACCCGCTACGTCATGGACCTCAACAACGAGATCGTGCGCGGCCTCGGCAAGACACCGGCCGACTACCGCCTGCTGGTCGCCTATTTCACCTCGAAGGGGACGCCGGCGGAGACCGAGGCGTTCCTCGCGACGATCGCGAGCTGCGTCGAGGGGCCGCTGCCGCCGATCACCGTCGTGCCGCAGCCCCACATGCATTCGCCGGGGCATCTCGTCGAAATCTGGGCGGTGGCGCAGGGCTGAGCGCGGGAGGGGCGCAGGGTCAGGTCGAAGGGCTCGTCCCTTCGGCAGAACCGGGCTTGGGGCTGGCGGCGTTCCGGCAGGTTTCGGCAATGAGATCCGCGACCAGGGCCTGCAGGCGCCAAAGCCGACGGTCATGGATGCCGATCTGCTCGCAATGCAGCACGGTATCGAGGAGATACTCGGCGCCGGCACCCGCATGGCCGCAGGCGGCGGCGATGCGGGCGGCGATGTCCGCCTCCGGCAGTCGGCCCGCATAGCGTTCGCCGCCGCGATTGGCAACGAAGGCGAGGGCGCGGACGGGCCCATGGGCGGTTCGAACCTCGACCCAGCGGGAAAGGTAGCCATAGGCGATCATCTCGCGCTCCCAGATGCCGGCGAGCTTGCGCTCGAGGTCCGGCCCGTCGATCCGGTACACGACGCCCTTGCAGGCACCGCCACGATCGAGCGCCAGCATCAGGTTCGGATTGTCGCGGGTTCCGCGATAGCGCCATTGCCAGAGGCAGAAATGCCGATGCCAGCCCCGGAGAGTCGCGGCCCTGCGCTCGCCGTACTCGATATCCGGCTTCCACATGAGGGAGCCATAGGCGAAGAGCCACAGATGGTCGCCGATCTTTCCGTCCCGCAAGGCGGCGGCCAGGGTTTCCGCCAGCTCCTGCTTGCTGCGCAGCGCCATTCCCGCATGGTCGTCGGCAATCGGGGCGGGAAACGCGGTCTGGATGAGCGCACGGGTCAAGGCGGGCTGTCGGCGGGAGGGCATGGCAAAATGTTCCGTCCGGCGCCGGCTCCATGCAAGCGTTCATTGGCCATGCTGTCCGGGAGGCGGCTAGCGCGGGGCGATGGCCCGCACCATGATCGAGGACATCTCGTGCCCGATCCCGGGATCGTCGGCGAGCCAGCGCCAGCCCATCGACGCATAGAGCTTCTGCTGATCGGGCGTGCCGAGATAGATCTCCGCATGGCCGAGCTTGCCGGCGAGCACCGTCACGGCCTCGGCGAGCTTCGCGCCGATGCCGCGGCGGCGGAAGGCCTGCTCGACGAAGAGGCTGTCGAGCCAGGGCGTGCAATGGCTGAAGGCAGGATAGAAGGGGTCGAAGGACCGGAGGCTCGCCATGCCGGCAGGCTCGCCGCCGACGAGCGCGATCAGGGTCGCAGGCGAGGGGCGCGCGTCGAGGCTGTCCCGGTAGAAACCTTCGATCTCCGCCCGCGTGCGGCGCGCCTCGACGGCCCAATAGCCGAAATGCCAATCGACCGCCCGGCCGAAGAGGTCGGGGCGCTGGCGGAGATCGACGAGAGCGACGGGCTGGGTCGGATCCTGGGTCATGGGCGCGGCGCGCGGGAGAAGAGATCCCGGCGCCGCAACCCGTCTAGAGCCTCGCGGCGTCGCCCGTCAAGCAGGCGGGCGGCGCCGCGAGCGAGGCGATCCTAGTAGAAGCGCAGATACTCGTTCACTTCCCAGTCGGTGATAGTGGTTCCGTAGCGGTGCCACTCGTCGTGCTTATAGCGGCTGAAGGATTTGTGCATGGTCGGCCCGAGCACCTCCTTCGCCAGCGGATCCTTGTCGAAGGCCCGGATCGCCTCGAGGAGGTTGCTGGGAAGGCGCTGGATGCCCTTCTTCTCGATCTGATCCTCGGTCATCGAATAGAGATCGAGATCGAACGGCTTGCCGGCATCGAGCTTCTTGGTGATTCCCTCGACGCTTGCCGCCGTGGTCATCGCCATCGCGAGATAGGCATTCATGCACATGTCCGCCGCGCGATTCTCGATCGCGAAGCGGCTCTGCGGCAGCCGCAGCATGGCCGAACGGTTGTTCGGCCCGTAGGTGACGTGGGTCGGCGCCCAGGTGACGGTGCCGCCCTCCATCCCGCCGACGCGCGCGACCAACCCCTTGTAGGAGTTCACGGTGGAGCAGGCGATCGCGGTCAGCGCGCCGGCATGCTTCATGACGCCGCCGAGCACCTTGTAGGTGATGTCTGACCAGCCGTGCTTGCTGTCGCCGAGCAGGTTCACGCCCGGCTTCTTGATCGACTGGATCGAGTGGTTGATATGCGCGCCGCTGCGCCAGTCGCCGGTGGTCGGCTTCGGCATGAAGGTCACGAACATGCCATGCTTCTTCGCGACCTGCTTCAGCAGCACGCGAAGGAAAGTGAGGCGGTCCGCCATGGTCAGCATGTCGGTGTAGTGGAAATCGAGCTCGAACTGGGAGTAGGCGCCCTCGGTGACCACGTCATGGATCTGCCAGCCGAGCTCGTCGAGGATGTCCATCATCTCGCCGAGGAAGCCGATCGAATCGTTCGCATATTCCACATCGTAGCCGAACGCCTGGCGGCGCGGCCGGAGCCCGCCGGAGCCCGGCTCCGGATCGTCGTCGATCGCCTTCACCGGGCGCCCGTCGGCGGTGTAGCGCATGACGATGAATTCGGGCTCGACGCCGGCCATGACCTTGTAGCCCGCATCGGCCACATTCTGGATGGTGCGCTTGAGGGCGCTGCGCGGGCAGACGTTGTAGGGCTTGTCTTCCCACCAGAGGTCGGCGAAGACCCAGGCGACTTCCTTGTTCCAGGGGCAGATGACGAGGCTGTCGAGATCGGGGATCGGAATCTGGTCCGAATCCGACGGCCCGAGCTCCGGCACCATCGACACGGAGTGGACCGCGAATTGCGGACCCTTGCCGGTGCAGATCGCCTCGAACTCGGCCAGCGGCACCGGCTTCGTCTTGGGCAGGCCCAGCAGGTCGATCCAGCAGGAGGTGATGTATTTTACGCCGGCGGATTTCAGCCGCTTGTGCGTGTCGGCGATTCTCTTCTTGTCGGGAAAGCTGTCCGCCATCCGTTCGGGCAGTCGGTTCGCCATCGGTCGTCGCTCCTCGTCGGCTTCTAGGTCTCTGTTTCGGGAAGGTTTGCGGCGCTGCGCAGGGCAGGGCGCGCGAAAGAGCCCACGTCAGGGCAGGTTTCGGCGCAGCAGGAACTGGTTCTTGTACATGGTCAGGCCGGCCATGGTCTCGACGCTGGCGACGTCGGGCCTCCCATAGCATTCGCGCTCGAGGAATTTCACGAAGGCGTCGTGCTCCTCGAACACCACCTCGACCAGAAGATCGAAGCGGCCGCTGACCAGCAGGATGTAGACGACCTCGCTATGGGCGGCGAGGCGTTCGGCGAGCTGCTTCGGCGTGGTGCCGGGCGCCACCTTGATGCCGAGCATCGCATCGGCCTTGTAGTCGATGGCGCGCGGATCGGCGAGAGCGACGATGCGGAGCATACCGAGCTCCTTCATCCAGTTCACCCGGTTGCGCACGGTGCCTTCGGAAACCCCCAGCGCATCGGCGATGGTGGCGAACGGCACGCGCCCGTCCTTCTCCAGCATCCGGATGATTTCGCGGTTGAGGCTGTCGGAAGGCGACCCGAGCCCGCCCTGACGCAGCGGCGTGCGGCGATCGGGTCGCGGCAGGCTCGCGGCAGGATCGGCCATGGCGGCCATGTCCTTGTTCATTCGCAATTCCTCCCCTCGCAATGGACCAGCTTCGT
>CADEFF010000008.1:67270-97908 GCA_902826565.1 uncultured Rhodospirillaceae bacterium
GCGCCGGGCGTAGTTCCGGAACTGTTGTCCCGCATGCGCTCGAAGGCGCGCGCAAGCATGCCGTTCGCGATTTCCCGCTCGCCCATGATCGTGGTGCTGGCACCGTGGCGCATCAGGTGCTCGGCCTCGGCATCGGAATGGGCGCGCGCGATGATGTCGAGCAGAGGATTGGCGGTGCGCGCCTGTTCGGCGATCTGCCCGGCCTCGAAGGCGTTCGGGATGGCGAGGAACAGGAGGCGCGCTTCCGCCAGATTGGCAGCCTGCATGGCTGCCGCCTGCACCCCGTTCAGCGCGATCACATCGACCGACTGGCGGCGCAGCGCATCGACGATTTCCCGACGGTCCTCGATCACCACGAAGGGGATGCCCGCGCTCTCCAACCCTTTACCGATCACGCTCCCGACCCGGCCGTACCCGACGACGATCGCGTGGTCCTGCAGCATCGTCTGCCGGATCGGCGCGTCCTGGTCGTCCGGTTGGCCGCTCGGCTCGGCGACTGTGCCGTAGCGGCGGTCGAGCCAGGGGGCGAACCGGTCGAGCAGCATGAAGAAGATCGGGCTCGCGAGGATCGAGAGCATGGCGCCCGCCAGCACCAGATCGCGTCCGGTCTCGGGGAGCAGGGCGAGCGCCACGCCCAGATTGACGAGGATGAAGGAGAACTCGCCGATCTGCGCGAGGCTCGCCGAAATGGTGAGCGCCGTCCGGATCGGGTGGCCGAAGGCGCGGACGATGAGGAAGGCCGCGATCGATTTGCCGATGGTGATGATGAGGAAGGTGGCGAGGATCGGCCAGGGATCGGTCAGCAGGATGCGCGGATCGAACAGCATCCCCACCGACACGAAGAACAGCACGGCGAAGGCGTCGCGCAGGGGCAGGGACTCCTCGGCCGCGCGATGGCTGAGCTCGGACTCGCTGAGAATCATGCCGGCGAAGAAGGCGCCGAGCGCGAAGGAGACGCCGAAGAGCTCCGAGGCGCCGAAGGCGACGCCGAGCGCGACCGCGAGCACGGCAAGACGGAAAAGCTCGCGCGACCCGCTATGGGCGACGTAATGGAGGATCCAGGGGATCACGCGACGACCGATCACGAACATCAGCGCGACGAATCCCCCGACCTTGGCGAGCGTGACGCCGATCGTGATGAGGATCGACCGCATGCCGAGCGGTTCGCCGCCGGCGGTCGCCTCGCCGCCGCCCGCGAGCCCGGCCAGCGCCGGCAGCAGCACCAGCGTCAGCACCATCGCGAGGTCTTCGACGATGAGCCATCCGACGGCAATGCGCCCGCGCGGGGTCTCGATCAGACGGCGTTCCTGAAGCGCGCGAAGCAGCACCACCGTGCTGGCGACGGAGAGGGCGAGGCCGAACACGATGCCGGCCGCGAGCGACCATCCCATCAGGGCGGCAAGACCCGTGCCGAGTAGCGTCGCCACGGCGATCTGAACGACGGCGCCGGGGATGGCGATCAAGCGGACGGAGAGAAGGTCCTTGAGCGAGAAATGCAGACCGACGCCGAACATCAGCAGGATCACGCCGATCTCGGCGAGTTCCCGGGCGAGATGCTGATCGGCGACGAAGCCCGGCGTGAAGGGGCCGGCGAGGATGCCGGCGAGCAGATACCCCACCAGAGGCGAGATTCGGAGCCGGATCGCAATGGCGCCGAGGATGAAAGCGAAGCCGAGGCCGGCGACGATCGTCGTTATGAGCGGCGTATCGTGTAGCAGCCTCGGTTCCTCCTGCGTCGGCACCCAGGGCGGGAGGTGCGCGGCGGGGGCCCTGGGGCCCCCGAACGATGTTCCTGGAAACCTTATAGCGTCATCGCGGCAAGGTGCGGCGAAAAACCGTGCCGCGACGAGCTTCGACGCCCGGCGCAGGGCGCCCTCGAACGCCCTTTACTGCAGCTCGATCGTGAGCTCGGTCGGCCCGCCCGCGTCATTGATCGTCCAGCCGGGGATTTGCAGATCGAAAGGGCAGGAGGAAACGACGCAGATCAGGTCCATCAGCGCCTTCAACTCCACATAGGCCCCCGGCGGCACCGGGTTCGGCGGCGAGAGCAGCTCGCCGGCGGGGCTCACCTGGGTGTTGGTGAAGAAGTTGATCGGCTGCGGGATCACGTCGATCGTGTGGCCGCAGCGCTGCATCGCGTTGCGGAGATTTTCCGAGCAGCTCGCATGGGCCGCCGCATGGCCGAAATGCTCGTACCGCGCCTGGTCGCAGGCAGCGATCATCATGTCATGCACCCCGCCGGCGCCGTCCTCGGTCAGCTCGAGCATGGGCCGCCGGTAGCGGCTGATCAGAATGTCGCCCGGGCGCGGCCGGACCGAGCGCGTCGTGACCCAGCTATGCATCGGCGACAGCCATTCGCCGACATTGTCGGCGGCATAGGCGAAGAAGTCGGCCGCCTGCTTGCCCTTGGGCGTGACGATGCGGAAACGCTTGCCTTCGGCCACGCGGAAGGCGCGCCCGCTGCGGGCGGGAATATCGATGGTTGCCATGATCGGGCTCCGGAGAAGGATGACGGAAAGAGAACGCGCCTCCCGAGTATCCGGTCATCATCGGCAATGCAAGGATTCCGGGGCCCCCACGGGGCTGCTGCGCCCCGCGATTGCCTTCTCGCACCGGTTTTTCTAAGGTGCCCTCATGGATCGATCCTTCCTTCGGCTGTGGACTGCGCGAATTACGCGCCGGGCGTCCTTCGGGACCCCGGTTGCCGTCGTTTGCGTGCGTCCTTCCGCCAAGGAGTCGCTCCCTCATGGTTTATCATCGACCTGTCGCTGACCGGCCTCATCCGTCGGTATCTCCCCCGTCCTCCTTCTGCTTTTCCGTTCATGGCGACGCCGATATCGGCGTTCTCGCGCGGCTGCTCGAGGTCGTCGCCAAACGCGGCTTGCTGCCGGCGCGGCTGCATAGCGATCTCGTCCCCGAAACCGCCGAGCTACTGGTCGATCTTCAGCTCGCCGACCTCGCCCCGCCGCTGGGCGAGGAGATGGCGCGGGCGATGCGCCGGATCGTCGGCGTCCGGCATGTGCTGACGGCCGTGAAGATCGCGGCGGAGCCCCTGGCGCTGACGGCCTGAGGCGGGGCGGCGCCGCGCCGGGCGGGTCAGCCTCCCGCGTGGGCAGGGCGCGCTCGGGTATAGGCGCGGCAAGTTTCATATCGGAAATGTCGATATGAACGGCAAAAAACTATCGTTTGTCAGATGATTGTGTGGACCCTAGCTTCGTCCTGTCCGACAAACCGGTTCGGATCGCCCCCTCGAGATTGCCGGTATCAGGAGACTGCGATGCAGATTGCTTTGCCCCAGCTTCCCTATGCGCTCGATGCGCTCGAGCCGCATATCTCCCGCGCCACCCTCGAGTTGCATTACGGCAAGCATCACCGTGCCTATGTCGAGAAAACCAAGGCGCTGGCGAAGGAGGTGCATCTTGCCGATCAGCCGCTGGAGCGCATCATCCGGCAGACGGCGGGACAGGAAGCCCATCGCGCACTCTTCAACAACGCGGCGCAGGCTTGGAACCATGCATTCTACTGGCGTTCGCTTGATCCGAAGGGCGGCGGAAAGCCCACGGGGGAAATCGCCGAGCGGCTCGAGGAGGATCTCGGCGGGCACGCGGTTTTCGTCGAGCAGTTCGCGGCGGCGGCAGGCGGGCAGTTCGGCAGCGGATGGGCCTGGCTCGTGCTCGAGGACGACCAGCTCAAGATCAAGCAGACCTCGAATGCCGACACGCCCCTCGCGCACGGGCAGGTGCCGTTGCTCACGCTCGATGTGTGGGAGCATGCGTATTATCTCGACTATCAGAACCGCCGGCCGGAATACATCGCCGCGGTCATCGAGCATCTGATCAATTGGGACTTCGCCAACCGGAACCTCGATCGCGGAACCGTCGCCGCAAGCGCGGCAGAGCGGATCGACGAGACCGCGCGAGGCCGCCGCCGCGGCTTGTAGCCAGTAGGCCGCGGCGGCGGAACTCCGGCCGGCATCGCTCCTCTCATCGCCGGTCCGGAGGAATGTCGGCGCTTCCCGACAAGGGCGGTGCCGACAACTCTTTTGTCGTAGGCGCTTGTTGGCCGTGCCGATGCGGCATGGCGAAACAGGGAAAGGACGCGTCGTGACCGATACGCTCTATCCGAAACCGAGCCGGGCCCTGTCCGAGAAGCGTAGCGCCCTCGCTCCCGAGATCGACGCGACGTTCCGCGCCTTCAGCAACGCCGTCTTCGAGGAGGGCGCGCTCTCCCGGAAGACCAAGCAACTGATCGCGGTCGCGGTCGCGCATGTAACGCAGTGCCCGTACTGCATCCAGGGCCATACCAAGGCCGCGACCAGGGAACATGCGACGGCCGAGGAGATCATGGAGGCGATCTGGGTTGCAGCCGAGATGCGGGCGGGCGGCGCCTTCGCCCACTCGCTGCTCGCGCTGGAGACAATCGACGGCGTGCATGCGCATGCGTCCGCCCACGCCCCGGCCCCGGCGCCAGCAAAGCGCTGAGATATCCGCCGTCGGTACGGCGACGGGATCCGGAGACGGAAACCGAAGGACGCGCGGCGCGGGACGAGGCGCGCCCGGCCCCGGCCGCCTCAGTTGGTCGCCTTCACCTCCTCGATGATCTGCGTGAGCTCCGTGAGGTGGTTCGAGACGGTGGAGAACACGCTGGTGCCGAGCATGTCGTTGGGGTTCTTCGGCAAGCCGCGCTTCGCCAGAACCTCTGCGCTCACCTGTTCGAAGGCCTGCCGGTTCGAGTGGCCGTAGCCATAGGTTTCGATCAGCCATTTTCCGGCTTCCGGGGCGCTCATCGCGTTCATCAGGTCATAGGCATTGTCGATATTGGCGGCATCCTTTGCCAGCACGAGCCCGCAGCAATAGGTCAGCGCACCTTCCTTCGGCGCAATGAATTTCACCGGGACACCCTGGTCCGATAGCGTTGCGGCGGAGCCGTTCCATGCCGACGCGGCCACGATCTCGCCCGAAGCCATCGCCTGCTCCATGGTGGTCTGGTCGTTCCAGTAGAAGCGGAGCAGCGGTTTCTGCTCGAGGAGCTTCGACTTGATCGCCGCCAGATCCGCGGCGGTCATATGGTTCGGGTCCTTGACGCCGAGCATCGTGGCGACGATGAGGCCGGTATCGGCCATGCCGTCGCCCATCGAAAGCTTGCCGGCATATTTCGGATCCCAGAGCAGCTCCCAGCTATCGACGGGACCCTCGACCAAGTCTTCGCGATAGAGCAGCGCAGTCATGCCCCAGTCCACCGGCACGAACCAGTGTTTGCCGTCCTCGCTCACCGTCCCCTTCAGCACGCGCAGGGAACCGAACAGATCGTCCCAGTGCTCGAGCCGGCTCTTGTCGATCGGCTGGATGACACCGGCGTCGCGCCAGATCGAGACCCGGTTGTTGCAGGGATGGGCGACATCGACCTGGAAGCCGCTTTGCAGTTTCGTCAGCGCTTCCTGCTCGTCGCCGAAGATCGGCATCTCGGGCGTGCCGCCATGCTTCTCGACATAGGCGGGCATGAACTCCGGCAGATCGTATCCGCTCCAGGTGTAGTAGGTTAGATCGGCGGCCCGTGCCGCACGGCCCATCACCGGGACGACCGCGAGGCCGAGGCCGGCCGCCGCCAGCCAGCGATGCAGGTCGCGCCGCGTCAGCCGGCGCTCCGCCAGCCGCTCGACAAGTTCGTTCTTGATCGACATGGTTCCTCCCTGGGGTTCGGCCGTTCCCGCGGAGGCCCATCTTGCCGCCGCCTGCAATCGCAATCGGCCTTGTGTTGGGGCGCCGATCCTAGACCGCAAGCCCGAATTGCGGCAATCCGCGGCCCGGCGATCGGCTTGCCGCAAGGCGCCGGAACCGGCGAGGAGAGCGAAAGCCGTGACGGAACTGCTCGAAAGATTGCGTTCGACGCTGGGGCCCGACGGCATCCGGGTCGGCGCCGTGGTCGGCGAACGCCATCGCGTGGACCGGACCGGCATCGATCCGCAGGCACCGCTCGCCGTCGCCTTGCCGCGCTCGACCGCCGAGGTCGCCGCCGTTCTCCGGCTCTGTCATGAAGCGGGGCAGGCCGTCGTTCCGCAGGGCGGGCTGACCGGCCTTGCCGGCGGCGCCACGCCGACGCGCGATACGCTCGCGCTTTCGCTCGAGCGCATGCGCGGCATCGAGGAGCTCGATCCCGCGGCGGCGACCGTTACGGCGCTTGCCGGCACGCCCTTGCAGGCGTTGCAGGAGGCGGCGGAGGAAGCCGGCTTCTTCCTCGGGCTCGATCTCGGCGCGCGCGGCTCCTGCCAGATCGGCGGCAATGTCGCCACCAATGCCGGCGGCATGAAGGTGATCCGCTACGGCATGGCGCGTGAGCAGGTGCTCGGGCTCGAAGCGGTGCTGGCGGACGGCACGGTGATCGGCGCCATGAACAAGATGCTGAAAAACAATGCCGGCTACGATGTGAAGCAGCTCTTCATCGGTTCGGAGGGCACGCTCGGCGTGGTGACGCGGGTGGTGCTGAAGCTGCATCCGCGCCCCTCGAGCCTGGCGACCGCGATCTGCGCGCTGCCGGGCTACGCTGCCGTCGTGACCTTGCTGCGCCGCGCGCAGGCGGTGCTGGGTGGCGTCAGCGCCTATGAGGCGATGTGGCATGACTATTACGACTTCGTCACTTCGCGCTCGGACCGGCCGAAGCCGTTCGCGACACCGCACCCCTTCTACGCGATCATGGAATATGCGGGCGTGGATCCAGAGGGCGACGCGGCCCGCTTCGAGGCGCTGCTCGCCTCGATGCTCGAGGAGGGGGTGGTGCTGGACGCGGTGATCGCGCGCTCGGAGAAGCAGGCGCGAAGCTTCTGGCAGATCCGCGAGGGGCTCGAATGGGATGCGGTCGAGGCGCCGATCCATCTCGACGTCAGCCTGCCGATCGGCTCGCTCGGGGATTTCGCGGAGCGCACGCGCGCGGCGCTGCAGGCGCGCTGGCCAGGCTCGATCAACAGCTTCTACGGCCATATCGGCGACAGCAACCTGCATGTCAGCCTCGATATGGGCGGCGGCGGGGAAGCGCGGCGCCACGCCGCCGAGGAAACCGTCTATCGGGTGGTGCGCGACATGGGCGGATCGGTCTCGGCGGAGCACGGCATCGGCACGCTCAAGCGCCGCTACCTCGGCTATTCGCGGAGCGAGGCGGAGATCGAGTTGATGCGCCGGCTGAAGCAGGCGCTCGATCCGAAGGGCATCCTCAATCCGGGGAAGGTGCTTTAGGTATTCGGCGCCGGGAACACGCGGAGCTGCCGGAATCCCAGCGCGACTTCGGTGCCGGGCTGCGGCGCGACGGCGCCATGCGGCAGCAGCGCCTCGATCACCTCATCGCTTTCGAGGCGGCGGAGCTCGATACGGGTGGTGGGACCGGCGGCGAAAACCTTCACCACCTTGGCCTTGAGACCGGGGGCGTCGGCCGAGGGCCGCAGCTCGCAATCCTCGGGACGCACATAGGCGATGCCCCGCAGCCTGCCGGCGTCCGCGGGCACGGAGGCGTAGAAGAGCTGGTCGCCGATCGCGGCGCGGCCGTTCTCGATCACGCAGTCGAGCCGATTGGTGTTGCCGAGGAACTCGCAGACGAAGGCGTTGGCGGGATTGCGGTAGATCTCGAGCGGCGTGCCGATCTGCGCGATCCGTCCGTCGCTCATCACCGCCACGCGGTCGGCAAGCTCCAGCGCTTCCTCCTGGTCGTGGCTCACGAAGATGCTGGTGAGTCCCATTTCGTCATGCAGGCCCCGGAGCCAGCGGCGCAACTCCTTGCGGACCTTGGCATCGAGCGCGCCGAAGGGCTCGTCGAGCAGCAGCACCCTGGGCTCGATCGCAAGCGCGCGGGCGAGCGCCACGCGCTGCCGCTGCCCGCCCGAGAGCTGCGCCGGATAGCGGTCGCCCATCCGCTCGAGCTGCACGAGGCGAAGCAGGCTGTCCACCCGCTCGCCGATCTCCGCGTTGGCCGGCCGCTGCGCCCGCGGCTTGACGCGGAGGCCGAAGGCGACGTTCTCGGCGACCGTCATGTGGCGGAAGAGGGCGTAATGCTGGAACACGAATCCCATCTGCCGGTCGCGCGCCCGCTGGTGGCTGATGTCGGCGCCGTCGATAGTGAGGCGTCCGGCATCCGGCGCCTCGAGACCGGAAAGGATGCGAAGCAGCGTCGTCTTGCCCGAGCCCGACGGGCCGAGCAGCGCCAGGAACTCGCCCGGACGCACATTGAGGTCGACACCGCGAAGCGCCGCATAGTGGCCGAAGCTCTTGACCAGTCCGGTGATCGATATACTCATGGTCGAATCCCCGTCAGTGATGGCGTTCGGCCGCCAGATGCTCGCCGAAGCGCCATTCCAGCAGAGATTTCAGGGCGAGCGTCACGAAGGCGAGAAGGCAGAGCAGCGACGCCACGGCGAACGCGCCGACGAAGTCGTACTCGTTGTAGAGAATCTCGATATGCAGCGGCATGGTGTTGGTCTTGCCGCGGATATGGCCGGAGACCACGGAGACCGCGCCGAACTCGCCCATGGCGCGCGCATTGCAGAGCAGCACGCCATAGAGCAGGCCCCAGATGATGTTCGGCAGCGTGACCCGGAAGAAGGTCTGCAGGCCGCTGGCGCCGAGCGATATCGCCGCCTGCTCCTGCTCGGTGCCTTGCTCCTGCATCAGCGGTATCAGCTCGCGAGCGATGAAAGGGAAGGTCACGAAGATCGTCGCGATGACGAGGCCCGCCACGGTGAAGATGATCTTGATGCCGAGCGCGTCGAGAGTCGGGCCGAGCCAGCCATGGGCGCCGAACAGGAGGACATAGATCAGGCCCGAGATCACGGGCGATACCGAGAAGGGCAGGTCGATGAAGGTGATCAGCAGGCTCTTGCCGCGGAACTCGAACTTGGCGATCGCCCAGGCGGCGGCGAGGCCGAAGACCAGGTTCGCCGGGACGGCGATGGCCGCCACCAGGAGCGTCAAGCGGACGGCCGCCAGGGCGTGGCGCTGCTCGATGGCGCCGAAATAGGCATCGAGGCCCTTGCGGAAGGCCTCGACGAATACTGCGCCGGTCGGCAGCACCAGCATCACGAAAAGATAGGCGACCGCGACGCCGATCAGGATCGCCCGGACCCCGACGGGCTCGCCGACGGGATTGCTGCCATCGGTGAAGGCACGCTTCAGGAAGCTCATGCGCCGGCCCTCTCATGGCGACGCGCCCAGCGCTGCAGCAGGTTCAGCACCAGCAGCATGACGAACGAGAAGCCGAGCATCACGACGGCGATCGCGGCGGCGCCGGCATAGTCGTATTGCTCGAGCTTGATGACGATCAGGAGCGGCGCGATCTCCGTCGACATGGGCATGTTGCCGGCGATGAAGATGACGGAGCCGTACTCGCCGACCGCGCGCGCGAAGGCGAGGGCGAAGCCGGTCACCAGCGCCGGCGCGATGGCCGGGAGGATGACGCGGAAAAAGGTCTGGAGCCGCGTGGCGCCGAGCCCGGCCGCGGCCTCCTCGAGCTCGCGCTCGAGATCCTGCAGGACCGGTTGAACCGTGCGCACGACGAAGGGGAGGCCGATGAAGGTGAGGGCGAGCGCGATGCCGGTCCAGGTGAAGGCGACCTTGATACCGAGCGGCTCGAGGAACTGGCCGAGCAGGCCGTTCGGTGCGTAGAGCGTCGTGAGGGCGATACCGGCGACGGCGGTAGGAAGCGCGAAGGGCAGATCGACCAGCGCATCGATGAGGCGCTTCAGCGGAAAGCGATAGCGGACCAGCACCCAGGCGGTGAGCAACCCGAAAATGGCGTTGATGCAGGCGCCGACGAAGGCGGCGCCGAAGCTGACCTTGAGGGCGGCCAGCACGCGCGGCGCGCTCACCACCTCCCAGAAGCCCACCCAGCCCAGCTCCGCCGGCCGCAGGATGAGTGCGGCCAGCGGCAGCAGGACGATCAGCCCGAGATAGGTCAGGGTGTAGCCGAGCGTCAGGCCGAAGCCCGGCAAGACGCTCGGCTGGCGCCACCCTGTCGTCAACGAGGTGATGGGTCCGTTCATTGCGTCGTGTAGATCTGGTCGAACATTCCGCCATCGGCGAAGTGCGTCGACTGGGCCTTGGCCCAGCCGCCGAACACCTCGTCGATGGTGAAGAGCGGCACCTCCACGAAGTCCGGTCCGTGCGCCTTGCCGATCGCCGCATCGCGCGGCCGGTAGAAGTTCTCGGCCGCGATCTGCTGGCCTTCCGGCGAGTAGAGATACTGGAGATAGGCTTCCGCCACCGCGCGGGTGCCGTGCTTGTCGACGACCTTGTCGACGACGGCGACGGACGGCTCGGCGAGGATGCTCACGCTCGGCACGATGATCTCGAACTGGTCCGCGCCGAATTCCTTGAGCGCGAGGAAAGCTTCATTCTCCCACGACAAAAACACGTCGCCGATCCCGCGCTGAAGGAAGGTGGTGGCGCTGCCGCGGGCGCCGGTGTCCAGCACCGGCACGTTCTTGTAGATCGCCGCCACGAACGCCTGGGCGGTCGCGTCGCTGCCGCCCGGCTGCTTCAAGGCGTAGCCCCAGGCCGCGAGATAGTTCCAGCGCGCGCCGCCGGAGGTCTTCGGATTGGGCGTGATCACCTGGACGCCGTCCTTCACCAGATCGGACCAGTCATGAATGCCCTTGGGGTTGCCCTTGCGGACCAGGAACACGATGGTCGAGGTGTAGGGGGCGCTGTTGTTCGGCAGCCGCGCCTGCCACCCCTTGTCGATGAGCCCGCTGCGCTCGGCAATCTCGTCGATGTCGTAGGAGAGCGCCAGGGTGACCATATCGGCCTCGAGGCCGTCGATCACCGCCCGGGCCTGCTTCCCCGAGCCGCCATGCGAAGCCTCGATCACCACGTCCTCGCCGGACTTGTCCTTCCAGTATTTCGCGAAAGCGGCGTTGAAGGCTTCATAAAGCTCCCGGGTGGGGTCATAGGAAACGTTGAGAAGCTGCGTCTCCGCGCTGGCGGAGCCGGCACCGATGGCGAGGCTCAGGGCGAGAGCCAGAGGCGTGAAAAAACGACGAAGTCTCTGCGACATCGCATCCTCCGTTTTCTGTCTGGATTGTCAACACAGTCGATTATCTCGATCTTTTTAGTCGGCTTTATGTGGAAAAAAACTCAGATACCCGCCCCGAGGTTGATCAAGGTAGCCGCCTGGCTGCCGCTCAGGGCCTCCGCCAGGCTCACCCGGTCGAGAATGCTGGCGGTGGCGTCGCGTACCTGCCGGAACACCTGCCGGATGGCACAGGAAGCCTCGTCCTGGCAATCCACGCAGCGGCGATAGGCGGTGAGGCTCGCGCAAGGAATTGCCGCCAGCGGGCCGTCCATCAGCCTGATCACCTGGCCGAAATAGATCGAATCCGCGGGCCTCGCCAGAAGATAGCCGCCATGCCGGCCGCGAAAGCTCCGTACATAGCCGTTCCGCTTCAGATCGAGGAGGATGAGCTCCAGGAACTTCTTCGGGACGTTCTGCCGCTTCGCGATGTCGGAGATCAGCAGGGGCCGATCGCCCTTCTCCTGAGCGAGGAGGATGAGCGCGCGAAGAGCGTATTTGGCACGATGCGAGAGCATAGTCCTAAAACTCTATAGACCAAGTCGTGTATGTCAATGCTGATTCCGTGGACCGGCTTCCAGGAGATTTGCGACCTTCCCGCATCGGGCCGATTCCGCATTTTCGATCAACAAGATGACGGTAGGCACCGGCTGAAGTGTCGTAGTGAATTGACCGGAGTCGTGAAGGGCATGAGCGAAGAATGGCAAGCCTCCGCGGCCGCGTGGATCGCCTCGATGGGCGCGGCGGGGGACTGGGGAAGACGGCATGTGCTGGACCCGGTGATGCTCGGCCGGGTCACCGGACGAGGCTTCGCGCGGGCGCTCGACGTGGGCTGCGGCGAAGGACGCTTCTGCCGGATGCTCGCGGCCGCAGGGGCCTCCTGCGTGGGCATCGATCCGGCATCGGCGATGATCGAGGAAGCCCGCCGCCGCGATCCGCGGGGCGACTATCGGATCGGCAATGCCGAAGCGCTCGCCTTCGAGGAGGCCAGCTTCGATCTCGTGGCGAGCTATCTCTCGCTCATCGACATTCCGGATTTTCGGGCGGCCATCCGCGAAATGCGCCGCGTGCTGAAGCCGGGCGGAACGCTGCTGATCGCCAATCTGACGGGCTTCAATACCGCTGCCGTCGGCAACGGATGGGTCGCGGATGCGGACGGCACGCGTCGGCACTTCGCCATCGACCGGTATCTCGACGAGTTTCCGGCCTGGGTCGAATGGTCGGGGATCCGTGTGCGCAACTGGCATCGGCCGCTCGGCGCCTATATGACGGCCCTGCTCGATCAGGGGCTGCGACTTGCCTTCTTCGCGGAACCGGAAGCTTCCTCCGGCGATGCGGCCGGCCGCGCGGCGCTCCGGCGGCTTCCCTTCTTCCTCGTGATGGAATGGCAGGCACCGCCGGGATGACGGCAAAATGGCCGCCTTTCTTTGGCGGGGACGCGCACGCGACCAATGCCTAGACTGCAGCGGCGCAAACGAGGGGATGAAATTGCAGAAACTCGAAGTGTTCCAGTCGATGTGGGCGATGCAGCTTCGCCGTCCCGACGGGTTCGAATGGCCGCTCGCCGAGAAGTTCGAGAAGATCGCCGCCGCCGGCTATGACGGCGTCTCGATCGATCTCGAGGACGGCAATCTCGAGGCGGGGAAGCAGTTCGCCCCCTTCCTCGCGAAGCATGGTCTCGGCGTGCTGGTCGTCGGTTTTCCGACCTGCTCGGAGGATTTCCGCGAGGTCGTCGCAATGGCGCGCGACCTCGGCGCGCGCAACATCACCGTCAATGGCCGGATCTTCAAGAACCGGCCGGAAGAGGTGGTGCCGCAGGTGCGGGCCTGGATGGAGATGGGCCGGAAGGCGGGCGTCCCGACCTATCTCGAGACGCACCGCTTCACCCTGACGCAGGACCTGATCTTCACGCTGCAGCTTCTGGAGCTTATGCCGGAGATCGAGATCGTCGCCGATCTCTCGCATCATCTGGTCTCGTTCGAGTTCTCCCGGCCCGTGCCCGACTGGTGTCAGGCGCTGGTCGACAAGGTGCTGCGCCGCTCGATCGCCTTTCAGGGGCGCATCGGGACGCGCGAGCAGGCGCAGATCTCGATCGCCTTTCCGCAGCATCAATATTGGGTCGAGCTCTTCCAGGACTGGTGGGAAAAGGGCTTCCGCTACTGGCGCCAGCGCATGAAGCCCGACGCCACCATGAACTTCCTCTGCGAGCTCGGCCCGCCGCCCTACGGCATCACCGGCCCCGATGGCTATGAGCTGGTCGATCGCTGGGACGAGGCGCTCCTCATCAAGGACCATGTCCGCAAGCTCTGGGCGCGGCTCGAGGCGGAGATGACAGGCTGATTTGGAGATCGCACCATGGCTGACCAGGAACGAGTCCTCATCGTCGGGGCGGGCAGCGGGCTCAGCGCATCGCTCGCCCGTCTCTTCGCGCGCGAAGGCATGGCCGTCGCGCTCGCGGCGCGCGACACCGGGAAGCTCGCCGGCCTCGCGAAGGAGACCGGCGCAAGGACCTATGCGCTCGAGGCGAGCGACAGGGCTGCGGTGCCGGCGCTCTTCGAGCGTCTCGACCGCGACATCGGACCGCTCGACATCGTCGTCTATAATCCGAGCGCGCGCGTTCGCGGGCCCTTCGTGGAGCTCGATCCGGCCGCCGTCGAGCGCGCCATCGCCGTCTCCGCCTATGGCGGTTTCCTCGTCGGGCAGCAGGCGGCGAAGCGGATGGTCGCCCGCAAGCGCGGCTCGATCCTCTTCACCGGCGCTTCGGCGAGCGTGAAGGGCTATGCGCAGTCGGCGCCCTTCGCGATGGGGAAATTCGCGCTGCGCGGCCTTGCGCAGAGCATGGCGCGCGAGCTCGCGCCCCAGGGCGTCCATGTCGCGCATTTCGTGATAGACGGCGGGATCGGCCGCGATCCGTCCGGCGATTCGATGCTCGATCCCGACGCGATCGCCGCCGCCTATCTCTCCATCCATCGGCAGCAGCGCAGCGCCTGGACCTGGGAGGTCGAGCTCCGGCCGTGGGTCGAAAAGTTCTAGCGTTCGGATGGGCTTGGCCGCTTGCCGCGCCGCGGGCGGTGCCGTAGGTTCGGGGCCGGGGTAGGGCAATGTCCGACGATCTCTTCGAGCGCGAGCTGGCGGAACATCGGAAGGTGGCGGAAGCGGTGCATCGGGAACTGGCGGTTCCCTTCGCGGCGATGCGCGCGCTCTGGTCGAAGACGATCCGCGGCGGCGGCAAGATCCTGTTTTTCGGCAATGGCGGCAGTGCCGGCGATTCGCAGCATCTCGCGACCGAGCTCGCGATCCGCTATTCGCGCGACCGCAAGGCGATCGCCGCCATCGCGCTGACGACCGACAGCTCCGCCCTGACCGCCGCCGGCAACGACCTCGGCTTCGAGCGCATCTTCGCGCGCCAGATCGAGGCGATCGGTCGGGCCGGCGATCTCGCTTTCGGCATCACCACCTCGGGCCGCAGCCCGAACGTGCTCGCGGCCCTCAAGACGGCGCGCGGCATGGGGCTGGCCACGGCGGGTCTCACCGGCAACGGGCCGCACCAGCTCGGCGAGCTCTGCGATTGCCTGCTGACCGTGCCATCGACCGTCACCGCGCGCATCCAGGAAATGCACATCACCCTCGGGCAGATGCTCTGCGCCGCGCTCGAGGCCGATCTGGGGCTGGTCTGAGCGTCGAATGACCGGTCCTTCCGCGCCGCCGATCCCGATCGAGCGATTCCAGCAGGCACGCCTGCTCGTGGTCGGCGATGTCATGCTCGACCGCTATGTATATGGCGCGGTCGAGCGCATGTCGCCCGAAGCGCCGGTGCCGGTGCTGCGGATCGAGCGCGAACGATCCATGGCGGGCGGTGCGGCGAACGTCGCCCGCAACGTCTCGGCGCTCGGCGGGCGCGCCCTGCTGATCGGGCTCGTCGGGGAGGACGAGGCGGGCGCCGCCCTGAAGCGCGCCATCGCCACGGATGCAGGCATTGAGGCGCTGCTGGTTCCCGACGCGACGCGGCCCACCACGGTCAAGACACGCTATGTCGCGGCCGGCCAGCAATTGCTGCGGGCGGACGAGGAGATCGCGCGTGCGGTCGATGCGGAGCGGGAGAAGGCGATTCTCGCCCAGGTCGAGAAGGCGCTGCCGAAGGCCGATTTCGTCGTGCTGTCGGACTACGCGAAAGGCACGCTCACCGATGGCGTGCTGCAGGGCGTGATCGCGCGTGCGCATGCCGTCGGCAAAGGCGTGATCGCGGATCCGAAAAGCCGCAATTTCGGCCGCTATCGCGGCGTCGATCTGCTGACCCCGAACCGCCTCGAGGCGGCGCAAGGCACGGGCCTCCCCGTCGGTAGCGATGCGGAGGCGACGATCGCAGCCGAGAGGATCATGCAGGATGCGGCGATTCCGGCCGTGCTCATCACGCGCGGCGATCAGGGCATGACATTGGCGCAGAGGGGCGGCACCCCGGTCCACCTTCCGGCCGAAGCACGCGAGGTGTTCGATGTTTCGGGCGCCGGCGACACCGTGCTCGCGACCCTCGGCCTCGGTCTTGCCGCCGGGCTGTCGATGGGAGAGGCGGCGGCGCTCGCCAATCTCGCGGCCGGCATCGTGGTCGGCAAGGCAGGCACGGCACAGGTCTATCCCGCCGATCTCGTCGGCGTGCTGCATGCCCGCGCCGTCGATCGCTCGAGCGACGCGAAGATCGTCGACCTCGGCGACGCGCTGGAACGGATCGATGTCTGGCGGCAGAAGAACGAGCGGATCGGCTTCACCAATGGCTGCTTCGACCTCGTTCATCCCGGCCATGTCGCGCTCCTCGCGGCGGCGCGCGCCGGCTGCGATCGGCTGGTGGTCGGCCTCAACACCGACGCGTCGGTGAAGCGCCTCAAGGGGCCCGAGCGGCCGATGCAGAGCGAACAGGTGCGCGCCATCGTGCTGGCGGCGCTCTCGGCCGTCGATCTCGTGGTGTTGTTCGACGAGGAGACGCCGGAGAAGCTGATCGAGGCGATCCGGCCGGATCTTCTGGTGAAGGGTGCCGACTACAAGATCGATCAGGTGGTCGGCGCCGGCTTCGTCCAGGGCTATGGCGGCAAGATCCTGCTGGTCGACCTCAAGCCCGGCCACAGCACGACGGACACCATCCGCCGCATCGGGCGGGCCCCATGATCCTGGTGACGGGCGGCGCCGGGTTCATCGGCTCCAATCTGGTGGCGGCGCTGAACGATCGCGGCGACGCTGTCGCGGTCTGCGACCGGCTGGGTCAGAGCGAGAAATGGCGCAATCTTGCGAAACGCGAGGTGATGGACATCGTGCCGCCCGAATCCTGCCTCGACTGGCTGGACCGGCACAAATCGGCGGTGCGGGGCGTGGTGCATCTGGGCGCCATCACCGACACGACGGCGCGCGACGCCGACGCCATCATCAAGGCCAACCTGCATGCCTCCGTTGCGCTCTGGGAGTGGTGTGCGGCGCACCGGCGGTTCTTGCTCTATGCGTCTTCCGCGGCGACCTACGGCAGCGGCGCTGCCGGCTTCGAGGACGGCTCCGACCCGGCGGCGCTCGCGGGCCTGCGCCCGCTCAACCTCTATGGCTGGAGCAAGCATCTTTTCGACCGCCGCGTGGCGCGCGTCGTGTCGTCCGGCGGTCCGGTGCCTTCGAAATGGGCGGGCCTCAAGTTCTTCAACGTCTATGGCCCGAACGAGTATCACAAGGCGGCGATGCAGAGCCTGGTGGCGAAGAACCACGCGTCGGTCGCGGCCGGCAAAAAAATGCCGCTCTTCCGATCGTCGGACCCCGATTTCTCGGATGGCGGGCAGGAGCGCGATTTCGTCTATGTGCGCGATTGCGTCGCTGTCCTGCTCTGGCTTATCGACAACGAGGCGCCGAACGACATCTATAATCTCGGGACGGGCAAGGCACGCAGCTTTCTTGACCTGGCCCACGCGCTTCTCCGCGCTGTCGGCCGCAAGCCTGCCGTCGAGGCGATCGACTTCATCGACATGCCGGAGGCCTTGCGCGGCGCCTATCAGAACCATACCGAGGCGCGGATCGACCGGTTGCGCCGTGCGGGTTACGAGGACGCCTTCGCGACGCTCGAGGAAGGCGTCGCCGACTATGTGGAGCGCTTTCTCGCCCGCGACGATCCCTATCGGTGACGACCGCCGCGCCATCCGTCTTGCAGTCCCGCGACGCGTTGCGCGCCGGGGCGGGAGTCGCCAGCGGAGAGCAGGGATGAGGCTGCTGCTCGTCAAGACCTCCTCGATGGGCGACGTGCTTTGCGCGATGCCGGCACTTGCCGATGCGGCGCGCGCCTTGCCGCAACTCGAGACGGACTGGGTGGTGGAGGAAGGTTTCGCCGACCTGCCGGCGATGCATCGCGCGGTCGATCGCGTCATCCCCGTGGCGCTGCGGCGGTGGCGGCGTCGACCGGGCGAGGCGCTGGCCGAGCTGCCGGCCTTTCTCCGCGCGTTGCGCGCGCGGCGCTACGACCGGATTCTGGATTCGCAAGGCCTGCTGAAAAGTGCCGGCATTGCGCTGGCCGCCCGCGGCCCGGCGGCCGGCTTCGACCGCCGCTCGGCGCGCGAGCCGGGCGCCGCGCTCGCCTACCGGCATCGCCATGCCGTGCCGCGGGAGCGGCACGCGATCGAACGGCAGCGTGCGCTCTTTGCCGCAGCCCTCGGCTATGGCTGTCCCGAGACGCCGCCGGAGTACGGCCTTCTGCCGCCCCCGCCGCCCTTGCCGCAGCCCTATCTGGTCCTTGCGGTCGAGACGAGCTGGCCCTCGAAGCGCTGGCCGGCGGCCTATTGGCGGCAGCTCATCGAGACGGCGGCCGGCCAGGGCGCGGCGATCTATCTGCCCTGGCTGGACGAGGCCCAACGCGAGCGGCTCCGCCCCCTGACCGCCGGCCTCCCGACCGTCCGGCTTCATCCCACACCCGACGGCAAGGCGCTGGCGGCGCTCATCGGCGGCGCCCGGGCGCTCGTTGCGCCCGATACCGGCGCCGCGCATCTCGCCGCCGCCTGCGGCGTGCCGGCCATCGTCCTCTATGGCTCGACCTCGCCCGACCGCACCGGCACGGCGGGGCCCGGGCAGGTTCATCTGCGGGCGGCCTTCGCCTGCTCGCCCTGTTTCGGCCGCGACTGCAGCTATCGCGGCCCCGCCGTCGTCACGCCGGGCTGCTACGGCACCCTGCCGCCCGCTCGCGTCTGGGCGGCCTTGCAGCCCTTGCTGGCGGATCGGTAGGTCGGGCGCGATGCGACCTCGGCAATCCTTCTGGGTGCGGATCCGGCATGTCTTCGAGCTGATCGCCGTCATGGCGTTCGTCATGCCGATGCGGTTCCTGCCGATCGACTGGGCCTCGGGGTTCGGCGGCGCGCTCGGCCGTTGTCTCGGCCCCCGCCTGCCGGTGAGCCGCGTCGCGCGCGCGAACCTCCGTCATGCCTATCCCGAAAAATCCGACGCCGAGATCGAGACGATCCTGCGCGGCGTCTGGGACAATCTCGGGCGTTGCCTCTGCGAGTATCCGCATCTGCCGCATATCTGGGACGTCGCTGAGGACGGCCGGGGCGGGGGCGGCCGGATCGACCCGGCCGGCGCGTCGGAGTTCGCCGCGCTCCGCGAGTCCGGGAAGCCGGCAATCATCTTCGGCGCCCATATCGCCAACTGGGAGTTGCTGCCGATCGCGCCGGCGCGTCACGGCATGCCCGTCACCGTCCTGTTCCGCCCGCCCAACAATCCGATGGTCGCCGCCCTGCTTCAGCGGATCCGCGAGGCCGCCATGGGCGACCTGATCTCGACCGGCGTCCATACGGCGATCGCTGCCGTCGAGGTGCTGGATCGCGGCGGCAGGCTCGGCCTGCTGGTCGATCAGCATGCCCTGCTCGGCGTGCCGGTGCCGTTCTTCGGCCGGCCGGCGAAAGTCTCGGCGCTGCTCGGCAAGCTCGCGCGGCGCTACGGGTGCGAGGTGCGCGGTTCCTGGATCGAACGGCTCGACGGCGCGCGGTTCCGCATCAACCTGACGCCGCCGATCGCGCTGCCGCCCTTCACCGACGACGCCGCCGCCGACGCGACCGCGATCATGGCCAAGGTGACCTCGGTCGGGGAAGAATGGGTGCGTGCCCGGCCCGAGCAATGGTTGTGGATCCACCGGCGATGGCGGCAATGACCGGCGAGAAGCTGCATCTGACGACCGACGGCAACTGGTTCGAGCTGCGCACGCCGTCCCTGGGCGGGAAGCGGAGCCCGGCCGTCTTCCTCGATCGCGACGGAATCCTGATCGAGGACAGGGGCTATATCGGCAAGGCCGAGGATGTCGCGCTTCGCGAAGGCGCCCGCGAGCTGCTCGACGCCGTCGCGGCCCGCGGCTGGCGGGCGATCATCGTCACCAATCAGTCCGGCATCGGGCGCGGCTATTATGGCTGGCCGGAATTTGCCGGGGTGCAGGCCGCGATGTTCGATCGGCTCGGCGCCGCCGGCGCCGTCATCGAGGCGGTCCTGGCCTGTCCTTACTTCCCGGATCACCCCTGGCGGAAGCCGGCGCCGGGCATGGTCGTGGCGGCGGGGAAGCGGCTGCCGATCGACCCCAAGCGATCCTGGATGATCGGCGACAAGGACACGGACATCGCCTGCGCCTCGGCCGCGCGCCTCGCCGGGGGAATTCTGGTGCAGCGGGCGGAGGAGGGGTCGAAACCGCCGGCGAAGCTTCGCCGGTCGTTCCGTGCGCTCGTCGCGGCCTCGGTGCCGGAGGCGACGGCGCTTCTCGGCACGCTCCCCTGAGGCGGCAAGGGCGCGCTATCGAAGCGCCAGGATGAAGCAGGCGAGCGCGGCGAGCGAAGCCAGCGTGCGCAGGTGGTTCCAGCTTGTCCATTCGCGGACATAGCGCGGCCAGAAACCGGCAGCCTCGGCGGAACTGGCGGCCATGCCTGCGAGCCGCTGGTTGAGCGGCACGTTCCGGACCATGGTCACCAGGATCGGCCCCAGCAGATAGAGCAGGGCGCCGACGAGCCGATAGACCGCGCCGGGGTCTTCCCGCTGCAGCAGGGCGAGCGCCGCGACGATGAGCGATGTCGCGCCCGTTCCGAAGAACACGGCGAAGAAGACCGGATTGAGCACGGCGGTGTTGATCGACTGCATGGCGGCGACGCCCTGGTCCGCCGGCAGCCGGGCGAGCGCCGCCATGACGAAGCTCGAGAAGGCGAAGAACAGCCCGGCGATCAATCCGGCGCCGAGCGCCGACAGGAACGTCAGGACGGGAAGGAGCGTATCCATGGCGTCGCTAGGCGGCGTATTTGATCTCGCCGCCGACGATCGTCATGGCTGTCTTCGTCTCCTTGATGGCCTCCGCCGGCCCGGCGAAGGGGTCGGTCTCGAGGACCGCGAAATCCGCGAGCTTGCCGGGCTCGATCGAGCCCTTGAGGTCCTCCTCGAAGCCCGCATGGGCGCCGAGCGTCGTGTAGGCGTGCAGCGCCTCGGTCAGGGTGATCGCTTCCTCGGGCCCCATCGGCTTGCCGGTGTCGGTCCGCCGCGTGACGAGCGATCCCATGATCTCCCAGGGGTTGGTGCCGCAGACCGGCGCGTCCGAATGGCCGGGCGCCGGGATGCCGGCATCGATCAGCGTGCGGTGCGGGAACATCCAGCGCATGGCGGCCTCGCCGCGATTGGCGATATAGGCGTCGCCGAGCGAGTACATGAAACCGGTCGCCGAGGAATCGATCACGCCGAGCTTCTTGATGCGCTCGAGGATCGGCGGGGTGACGAAGCAGCAATGCTCGACCCGGCTGCGATGGTCCGTCGCCGGCCGCGCCTCGAGCGCATGCTCGATCGCATCGAGCGCGAAATCGATGCCGCGGTCGCCGAGCCCTTCGACGCAGACCCGCAAACCCGCCGCATGCGCCCGCGCGACCTTGGGAAAGAGCTCCTCCGGCTCGTAGAGCAGCATGCCGCGATTGGGCACCGGCTCGCCCGGGACGGGCTTGCCGACATAGGGGTCGTAATAGGCGGCCGTGCGGCCGCTGGTGCTGCAATCGGGGCACCATTCGACGCCGATGATGCGGATCCATTCGTCGCCGAAGCCGGTGCGCACGCCGGCATCGAGGTAGGAGTCGACCAGCGCCTCGTCGCGCCCGTCGAGGATGACCCCGATGCGCATGGCGAGCTTCTTCGCTTCGCGCAGCCGCTGATAGGCCTCGATCGCCTTGCGGGCAGTAAGGGAATTATGCAGCGAGGTCACCCCATGCCGCAGATAGAGATCGAAGACGCGCTGCAGGCCCGTCTCGTACTCCTCGACGCGGTAGGTCTCCTTGAAGCGTTCCTCGAGACTCCAGGCTGCCATTTCGCGCATCAGGCCGGTGAGCTTCCCGGTCGCGGGATCGCGGTCGAACTGTCCGTGCGGCGGGTTGTTCACGCCCTCCGGCACGTTCATCCGCTCCAGCATCTTCGAGTTCACGATCGCGATGTGATGGTCGGTGCGGTAGAGCCAGACCGGATGGCCATGCGAAACGGCGTCGAGCTGCTCGCGCGAGGGGTAGCCGCCGCATTTCTGGTCGTTGTAGCCGAAACCGAGCAGGGGTTCGCCGGGCGGCAGGGCCGACGTCTTCGCCTTGACGAGCGTCAGCGTCTCCTCGACCGATTTGACGGTGGGCCAGCCGACATCGATCCAGCGCAGCAGCGAGATCGCGTGACCGTCCGGATGGCAGTGGGAATCGATAATGCCGGGCACGACGCGCTTGCCGTCGAGATCGATGCGCTCGGTGCGCGGTCCGGCCAGCGCCGCGAGGTCGGCATCGCTTCCGGTGGCGAGGATCCGGCCCTGCCAGACGGCGACGGAACGGACTTCGTTGCTGTCGGCATCGAGCGTGCTGATCCTGCCGTTCCGCAGGACCAGATCGGCCGTCATTGCTGGTGGCATGAAAGGACCCGGCTCCCCTGTTGGCGCCGGACTTTAGCATGAGCGATCGCCCGGAAATCCAGCCCAGGAGCCACAAAAAGGCCACGCGCCAAGCGGGTCCGGATTCACCATGATTGTTTCAGCGCCGGCCGCGGACCCCCGCACGGCCGCCCCTGCCGGCGCACGCTGCGGCTCTTCCGAGGCCCTCGATCAATTGGGCCTGATCAAGGGTTTCGGACCGCAGTACCCACACGCCAACTCGGCCCTGTCCCTTCCCCGGGACAGGGCCGATCCTTTTGCGTCGGATTTCCTCCCTGAAACGCGGTGTTCGGTCGCGAACCTAGGTTCGTTCCGGCCGGAACACGGCGAGCGCATCGGAAAGCTCGGGCAGGGCCCGGCTGGCCGCCGCCGCGCCCTCGGCGATCACCTCGTCCGCGCGGTCGAACTCCAGCAAGCCGATATGGCCGAGCCGCGGCGTGATTGCGACGTCGGGCGGCTCGCCGGCGAGCCGGCTCCGGGCAATCCGGTCCAGCATGATGTTGAGCGACTGCACCATCACGCCGAAGAGGCTCGGCGTATCGGGATCGCGGCCGAATACGCGATCGGCGATCCCGCCGACCAGCCGGGTATGCCAGCTCCGGTCGAGCTTGGGCAGCTCCTCCATCAGGTCGAAGCCGACCGCCTTGGCGATGTTGGTTCCCGGCGCCCGGTTGCGGCCGATGATGTCGGAGTGGCAATTGACCGCGATCACGATATGCGCGCCGAGCGCCCGGCAGATCGAGACCGGCACGGGATTGACCAGCGCGCCGTCCACCAGCCAGCGCTCCTCGAACTTGGCCGGCGCGAAGATGCCGGGGAGCGAGATCGAGGCGCGCAGCGCCGCGACGAGATTGCCGCTGTTGATCCAGACCTCGTGGCCGGACACCAGGTCGGTCGCCACGCAGGTGAAGGGCGCCGGCAGCTTCTCGATGAGCTGGTCGCCGAGATGGCGTTCCATCACGTCGGTGAGACGGTGCCCGCCGATCATGCCGCCGCGGCGGAGCTGGAAATCGAGATAGGAGACGATCCGCATCCGGTTGAGGTCGCGCGCCCATTCCTCGAGCACGTCGAGCTTGCCGGCGAGATGCATTCCACCGACCAGCGCGCCGATCGAGGTGCCGCAGACGATGTCGGGCTTCACCCCGGCGGCGTCGAGCGCGCGCAGCACGCCGATATGCGACCAGCCGCGAGCCGCACCGCTGCCGAGCGCAAGCCCTATGCGCGGGCGGTGCATCTTCGCCGCCATCAGTCGGGATCGTCGCTGGCGAGTATGGCGCGGAGCTCGTCGAGCGCCGCGGTGCGCTCCATCCCCGGTGCGAGACGCGGGTCGTAGAGCAGCCGGACCAGGGCCTCGTCCTGCTCGGTCAGGAAATCGTCCGGGCTGTGATCGTTGAAGATCGAGGGGAAGACCTCGTCGGAATCGTTCGGCAGGCCCATCACCTGGGTGAGCTCCTCGACGATGCAGGCCGGCAGTTTCCCGAGCGAGGTGGCGGTATCCGAAGGGATGCCGATGACCGCATTCACGATCTCGGAATGCTGGTTGACCGCATAGACGCCGAAGCAGAGCGAGCCGTTCAGATCCTTCCAGCCGCGGATCGGCTGGGTCAGATATTCGTTCACCGAGGCGATCAGCGTGTCGTGGCGGTCGAACACGATGATGATATTGGACTTCGGGCCCGTGCTGCTGAAGCCGATATCGAGGCCGGTCAGCGTCTCCAGCAGCGTCATGTGGGTCGCGGTGAGCTTGGTCTGGATCGCGAGATCGCCCGCGCGGCTGTCGACATAGATGCGCACCGGCGCCGTCCATTTGCGAACGCGCGGATCGGGCGAGGGGCCGAACTCGGTGCGGAATACGATCCGGTCGAAATTGGTGACCAGCCTGTCGGCGCTGACGCCGCCGAGCGCGCCGCAGAGCAACGCCGCTCCCGCCAGCGCGATACCGGCGATGCCGCGCCTCAGGCGCGACCCTCTTGCCGAGTTCTTCATGTCACTGTCCCAAGCCAGACTTGTTCCCCGCCGCCCGATTTTGCGCCGGTCGGACGGCGGGAGGCAAGCCGCAGGGCCGTTAACCGAGATAGGCCGACTTCTCGTGCACCTCGATCAGGGTCGGTCCGTCCGCCTTGAATGCGTCGGCAATTGCGGTGCGCAGCGCATCGAGGCTGTCCGGCTTTACGGCATGCGCGCCGAACGCGCGCGCCAGCGCCATGAAATCGGGATTGCGCGGCTTTACGCCGATTTCCGGGATGCCGCGATTAACCATGTCGCCGGCGATCTGCCCGAGGGCATCGTTGTTCCAGAGCAGGATCGCGATCGGCAGCTTCTGCTCGACTGCCGTCGCGAGCTCCTGCACGGTGAAGAGGAACCCGGCATCGCCCGCCATGGCGACGACCGCGCTCTCGGGTCGGCCAAGCTTCGCGCCGATCGCGGCCGGCAGCGCATAGCCGAGCGTGCCGTAGCCCACCGGATGGAACCAGCAGCGCGGCTGGCTCGCCGGGAAGTGGTAGTTGGCGGTGTAGGCGATCTGCGTCATGTCGGAGACGACGATGCCGTCTTCGGGAAGCGCTGCGCGGAGCGTGTCCAGCACGCGCGCGTGCTTCTCCTGCAGCGCAGGCCATCCGGCGCGGTTCGCCTTGCGCGTCTTCTCGATTTCGGCCGCGGCGATATGGCCGGCTGCGCCGTTGCCGGCCAGCGTCCTGGCAAGCCCGGCAAGGGCGGCGCCGGCATCGGCGAGGATGCCGACCGCGGTCGCGTAGTCGCGCGTCAGGGTGCGCTGGTCGAGATCGATGCGAACGAGCTTTCCCCGGATCGTCAGCCGATCGATCCAGCTATCCGTCTCGGACAGTTCCGTGCCGACGGCGACGACGACATCGGCGCTCGCCAGCAGGTCCTGCGTCGCGCGCATGAGGAGCGTGGCGCCGAGGCAGAGCGGATGATCGTCCGGCAGCACGCCCTTGCCGGCCGTGGTCAGCGCCACCGGTGCGCCGAGCGCTTCGGCGAGCCGGCGCAGCTCGCCGGGGCAATCCACGGTGCCGCCGCCGGCCACGATCATCGGACGCTTTGCCTTGCCGAGCAGCCCGGCCGCTTCGGCGATCGCGCCGGCATCGGGCGTCGGGCGCGCGGCGGCCGCGCGGGACGCCGTGTCGCCCGCGGCGGGCGCCGCCATCACGTCGAGCGGGATCTCGATATGGACGGGGCGGGGGCGCTCGCTCGCGAAACGGTCGAAGGCGTCGGCGACGGCGCCGGCGAGCTCGCCCGGGCTGCGCAGGCTGTGGCTCGCCGAGACGAGCGGCGCGATCGAGGCCTGCTGGTCGGTAATCTCATGGAGCCGGCCCCGGCCTTTGCCGAGATCGCCGGTCGCGTTCACGCTCGACAGCACGAGCACCGGCACCGAGTCCGAAAAAGCCTGGCCGATCGGCGTGGCGGCATTGGTGAGCCCGGGACCGGTGATGACGCAGCAGACGCCGGGTCGCCCGGAGGCGCGCGCGTAGCCGTCGGCCATGAAGCCGGCGCCTTGCTCGTGCCGCACGCCGATATGGCGGATCTTGCTGCCTGCGAGGCCGCGATAGAGATCGAGGGTGTGGACACCCGGGATGCCGAACACGGTATCCACGCCGTAATTCTCCAGAAGCGCGATCGCGGCTTGGCCGCAGGTCATGTTGGTCGCCATGAAGCTCTCACTGGTTGAAGCGGCCGAGATGCGCCGGGGGTCGCCGATGGGAAACCGCGATTGTGCCAAAGCCTGTCCTGCCGGTCAGGGCGGGAACCTGCTTCGAGATACTGCCTTATCCCGGTTATCCACCTAATTCACACCCCCTGCAAGGCGAAGCCGGCTTCCGCCTTTTGGGCGACCTGCGCAGGATGACGCCCCGAATGGAAGGCCCCCTTATGCCGATCGTCAGCCCGTATCTCCAGCGCCGCCTCCGCAAGTTGGAGGAGGTCCTTGTGGAACGGGATGAAGACAGAGGAAGACGGAAATCGCCCCGCCCGGCCGGCGAGGGCGAGAGGGCGAAGATCGCGCCCGTGCCCGACCGGAGAACGCGCCCCGAGTCGGATTGCGGTTGAGCGATCCGCCCGTTACGGCGCGCCACTCGAGACCGCCCGCTCTCCGGCCTGTCGCCTGCCATACCCGGTCGGTCCCCCAGGCGCATCGCGACTCCGGCGTCGTTCGCGGTAGGGTGCGGCATTCGTCGTCCGGCGCGCCGAAGCAGCCTCGGATGGCGACCGATCTGACGTCGACCGCCTGAACGGATCCGGCCCTTGCTCTATACCCTCGTCGCCATCATCGCGCCCATCATGATCGTGTGCGGGATCGGCTACGCATGGGGACGGACCGGCCGGCCGTTCGATTCCGCGCTGGTGACGGCGCTCGTCACCACCATCGGCACGCCCTGCCTGATCGCCTCGACCCTGACGAGGCTGCAGCCGAACGCGGCGCAGCTCGGCAGCATGGTGCTGATCACGCTCGCCTGCTTCGTCGGGTTCGCGGCCGTCGGCATCGTCGCCCTGCGGATCCTGAAGCTGCCCGTGCATTCCTATCTGCCCGCGCTGATGTTCCCCAATACCGGCAATATGGGGCTGCCGCTCGCGCTCTTCGCCTTCGGCGAGAGCGGCCTCGCGCTCGCCATCATCTTCTTCGTCGTGTCCGCGACGTTGCAATTCACGGTCGGCGTCGGCATCGCGTCCGGCAGCGCCGATCTGCGCCGTCTCCTGCGCATGCCGCTGCTTCATGCGGTCGCGCTCTCGCTGGTCTTTCTGGCGACCGGATGGCCGATGCCGCTCTGGCTCGACAACACGCTCGATCTTCTCGGCGGCCTTACCATTCCGCTCATGCTGGTCGCGCTTGGTGTGTCGCTCTCGCAGCTCAAGGTGCGCTCCCTTCATCTGGCCCTCGGCCTTTCGGTGCTGCGCGTGTTGTCCGGCTTCCTCATCGGCTATGCGGCATCCTGGGCGTTCGGGCTCGAGGGCGTGGCGCGCGGCGTCGTTATCCTGCAATCCTCGCTCCCGGTCGCCGTGTTCAACTATCTTTTCGCCAAGCTTTACAACCGCGCGCCGGAGGAGGTTGCGGGGCTGGTGGTCGTTTCGACGCTACTTTCCTTCGCTACATTGCCGCTACTATTGCTCCTGGTTCTCTAGAGTCCGATCGGCCGGGTCGGCTTCGATCTCGTCGGCTCTTGCTCCTGGCTCTGTCTTGCCCTTCGGGGCGTTCTCCCTCGCTCAGGAAAACGAAAATGCGGATCGTCACCGAGTTTCCGCGCCCGGTGCGCGAAATCGAGAACCTGTGGATCCCGATGGCCGACGGCGTGCGCCTCGCCGCGCGCGTCTGGTTGCCGGCGGATGCGGACCGGAAGCCGGTGCCGGCGATCGTGGAATGCATTCCCTATCGCAAGCGCGACGGCACCGTCTGGCGCGACGAGCAGATGCATCCCTACATGGCGGGGCAGGGCTATGCCGTGCTGCGCATCGATCTGCGCGGCAGCGGCGACGCCGACGGCTTCATCGACGACGAATATATGCCGGAGGAACAGCGCGATTGCGTCGAGGCGATCGCCTGGGTTTCGCGCCAGCCCTGGTGCGCCGGCAGCGTCGGCATGATGGGGATATCCTGGGGCGGCTTCAATTCGCTCCAGGTGGCGGCGCATCGGCCGCCCGCCCTCAAGGCCATCGTCACGATGGATTCGACCGACGACCGCTATGCCGACGATGTCCACTATATGGGCGGCGCGATGCTGCACGACAATTTCGCCTGGCCCTCGGCGATGTACGGCTATCTCTCCCTGCCGCCGGATCCCGCGATCGTGGGCGAGGGATGGCGTTCGGACTGGCTCGCCCGGCTGGAACGCGCCGGCTTCTGGCAGCGCCAATGGCTCGAGCATCAGCATCGCGACGCCTACTGGAAGCAGGGGTCGGTCTGCGAGGATTACGACCGCATCCGGTGCGCCGTCTATGCCGTGGGCGGCTGGGAGGACGGCTATTCCAACGCGGTGCCGCGGCTCCTCGCGGGATTGAAGGCCCCGGTCAAGGGCATCGTCGGGCCCTGGGGTCATGCCTTCCCGCACGCCGCCCATCCGGGCCCCTCCATCGGGTTCCTGCAGGAGCTGCGTCGGTGGTGGGATCAGTGGCTGAAGGGCGCCGACACCGGGATCATGCAAGAGCCGGCCTATCGCGCCTGGATCAACGAGAGCTTTCGGCCCGTGCATTTCGCCGAGGCGCGGGCGGGCCGCTGGGTCGCCGAAGCCACCTGGCCGAGCGCGCGCATTCGTCCCCGCATCCTCCATCTCGACGGATCGCGACGCCTGGCCGACGAGCCAGCTGCGCCCGCGACGCTGGAGATCTGCTCGCCGCTCGATACCGGACTGGGGTCGCTCGAATGGTGCTCCTACGGGGACAGCCATGGCGATCTGCCGACCGATCAGCGCGCCGACGACGGGCGCTCGCTCTGCTTCGACAGCGAGCCGCTCGCGGAGCGGCTGGAGATCCTCGGTGCGCCGGTCGTCACGCTTGCCTTCAGCGTCGACAAGCCGGTGGCGGGGATCTGCGTCCGGCTTTGCGACGTGTGGCCGGATGGCGCGTCGAGCCGCGTCACCTACACGCTCTTCAATCTCAATCACTACAAGAGCCACGAATTTCCCGAACGGCTGGAGCCGGGCCGGCGCTATGTCGCGACCGTCAGGCTCAACGATGCGGGCCATGCCTTCCTGCCGGGACAGCGCCTCCGTCTCGCCATCTCGACCTGCTACTGGCCGATGATGTGGCCGTCGCCGGAAACGGTGACGCTGACCGTTCATGCCGGGGAGAGCCGGCTCGAGCTGCCCGTCCGTCCGGCGAGCGCGGCGGATGCGAAGCTCCCGGCCTTCGAGGAGCCCGAATATGCCGACGGTCCGCGCGAGCGGTGGAGCCGCCAGCCGATCCATCGCCGCACGATCGGTCATGTGCCGGGCACCGGCGAGACGACCGTCACCATGGAGAAGGACGGCGGCGCCACGCATCTCTTCGCGATCGACCTCGAGATGGATTTCCGCACGGTCGAGACCTATCGCATGACGCTGGGCGACCCGCTCTCGGCGACCGGCGAAACCACCACGCGGAACTGGCTGAAGCGGGGCGACTGGAACGTGACCACCCTGACCCGGACGACGCTTCGTCTCGACAAGACGCATTTCCATGCGACGGCCGAGCTCGAGGCCTATGCCGGGGCGGAGCGCGTGTTCCGCAAGACCGAGGAATTCTCGGTGCCGCGGGACTGCCTCTGAGGCGAGGCGGCGGGGCCGAGGGCGTGGCGGGAAGCCGCCATCTGGGGTATAGTTCCGCTTCGACGGCCGTCCGGGGCGGCCGCCGCGAGCAGGAGAGTTGAGCCATGAACGAGAGCGCGCTTCGCAAGCCGACCGAGAGCGGCGTCGTCAGCAAGACGCACATGCCGTTCGAGCTCGATGGCGGCGTTGCCGCCCGCGCCCGCATCGGCATGATGGTGCTCTCCTCCGACCATACGCTCGAATATGAATGGCGGCGGATCTTCGCCGGGCTCGACGGCGTCGCGCTCTACGCGAACCGGATCTACAACTCGACCATGGTCAATCCGACCACCCTCGCCGAGATGGAAGCGCGGATGACCGAGGTGGCGCGGCTGATCCTGCCGGGCACGCCGCTCGATGTGGTGGCCTATGGCTGCACCTCGGGCACGGTAGTGATCGGCGAGGACAAGGTCTTCGCCCGCATCCGCGAGGCGCGGCCGAAGGTCGCCTGCACGACGCCGATCACCGGCGCCGTCGCCGGTCTCACGGCGCTCGGCTGCAAGCGGATCGCCTTGCTGACGCCCTATGTCGAGGAAGTGAACCAGGTGTTGCGTCGCCATGTGGAATCGCGCGGCATCGGCGTGCCGGTCATGGGCTCCTTCAATCACGAGAACGACGACGAGGTCGCGCGCATCTCGATGAAGTCGCTGCAGGACGCCATGCTCGACCTGGGCTCGAGCCCCGATGTGGACGGCGTCTTCGTTTCCTGCACCTCGCTTCGCGTGGTGGAGATCGCCGAGGAAACCGAGCGCCGCCTCGGGAAGCCGGTGACCTCGAGCAACCACGCCATGGCGTGGCATGCGCTGCGTCTTGCCGAGATCAGGGACCCGCTGCCCGGCCTCGGCCGCCTCTTCCGAATCTAGCGCATTTCTTCGGGACGCCCCGACCGCTACTGCCGGCGCGGCCGGTGGCGAGGAGTTGCGCCGGCGCCCCCTTTCCCGCGAAAGGTTTTCCCCCGTGTCGTCTTCCGCTCTCGTGATCCGCCCGCTCGCACAGAAAGACCGCCCGCTCTGGGAACCGCATTGGGCCGGCTACCAGGCCTTCTACAAGGTATCGATCGCGCCGGCCGTGACGGACGAGACCTGGCGCCGGTTGATGGATCCGAAGGAGCCGATGCATGTGCTGGGCGCCTTCGACGGCCCGACGCTGCTCGGCATCGTCCACTACATCTTCCACCGCTCGACCTGGACGACGGGCGACTACTGCTACCTGCAGGATCTCTTCGTCGACCCGGCGCGGCGCGGCGGCGGTACCGGCCGGAAACTGATCGAGGCGGTCTATGACGCGGCGAAGGCCAAGGGCGCGGGCCGGGTCTATTGGCTCACGGCCGAGGACAACGCGCCGGCGCGCCTGCTCTACGACAAGGTCGCGAGCTTCGTCGGCTTCAT
>CADEFF010000009.1:0-2822 GCA_902826565.1 uncultured Rhodospirillaceae bacterium
GAACCAGGCGCAACACAAGGATCGGATCATGAAAGCGGGCACGGGACTTCGGCGGCGGCACATCCTCGGTGCGGGTATTGCGGCCGCGGGACTGGCCGGCGGCATCGGGCGCGCGCGCGCGCAGACGGCGGGCGTGCTGAACCTCTACTCTTCGCGCCACTACAACACCGACCAGGCGCTCTACGACAACTTCACCCGCCTCACCGGCATCAAGGTGAACCGGATCGAGGCAGAACCCGACCCGCTGATCGAGCGCATGCGCGCCGAGGGCGCCAACAGCCCGGCGGACATCTTCATCTCGGTGGATGCCGGCCGCATCGAGCGCGCCCGCCAGGCCGGCTTGCTGCAGCCCGTCCGCTCCACGGTGCTCGAGCAGAGCGTGCCCGCGCATCTGCGCGACCCGCAGGGCCACTGGTTCGGATTCTCGAAGCGCGCACGGATCGTGATCTACGCCAAGGACCGCGCCAAGGCGGCGGACTGCGCCAGCTACGAGCAGCTCGCCGATCCGGCGCTCAAGGGCCGGCTGGTCATCCGTTCCTCGACCAACGTCTACAACCAGTCGATGACCGGCGCGATGCTCGCCGCGCATGGCGAGGAGAAGACCGAGGCGTGGTGCCGTGGCCTCGTCGCCAACTTCGCCCGCGCCCCGCGCGGCGGCGACTCCGACCAGATCAAGGCCGTGGCGGCCGGCGAGGCCGATGTCGGCGTCTGCAATACCTATTACCTCGTCAACATGATGCGCTCGAAGAACGAAGCCGACCGTGCCGTCGCGCAGAAGGTCGGAGTCGTGTTCCCCAACCAGGCCGATCGCGGCACGCACATCAACATTTCGGGCGGCGGCATGACCGCCAGCGCGCGCAACAAGGAAGCCGCGGTCAAGTTCCTCGAGTATCTCGTCAGCCCCGAGGCGCAGACCTACTTCGCCGACGGCAATTCGGAGTATCCGGTGGTGCGCAGCCTGAAGGCCGGCGAGATGCTGGCCGAGCTCGGCGACTTCAAGGAAGACCAGCTCAACGCTCAGGTCTTCGCGGCAAACAACGCCAAGGCGCTGCAGATCATGGATCGCGCCGGCTGGAAGTGAGGCGGCGCGCGCCTCAGCGCATGCCGATCTGCCACGGGACGGACAGCAGCCGGCGGAGGAGTTCGCTCTGCCGGCTGGTGCCCGTCTTGCGGAACAGCGCCGCCAGCTGCGAGCGCAGCGTGGGCAAGGTCACGTTCGTGAGCTTCGTGACCTCATCGAGCGTCGCGCCGACGACGAGGTGGCTTGCGAGCCGCAGCTCCGCGGGGGTCAGGTTGAACAGCCGGCGCAGTCTTGCGTCGTCAGGGCCGCTGCGGCTCAACGGGTCGGCGACGAACACCACGACGCGCGGACAGCAGATCCCGAACAGCCGATCGACCGCCGGGATGGCGGCGAGCGTCGTCTCCTCTGTTGCCTCGCCCTCCTCGAGCGCGGTGCCGCTTGCCGTATCGGCGGGACCGAAGGCGCGCGCCGTGGCGGCAAGGCCGAGCGTGACGCCGTCATCGAGCGCCGCGATCTCCACGCCGTCGCCGGAAAGCTCGACGGCGATGCCCTGGATCGTCGGCAGGATGCGGAAGGCCGGCCAGGTCACCGGCGCCAGCACGCCCTCGCCGGCCTTCGCGACCGGCACGACCATGATCTCGTCGCCGACTTCGGGATCGGCGAGGCGGAGCACCGGGCCGGGCGCGGCCGTGCGCAGCATCAGCGTCGGCACCGGCATGCCGCCTTCCGCCGGCGCGAAGGGCAGCACGGCAAGCTCGCTCGCGGCGGCTTCGGCCCGCGGCTGAAGCTCGATGATCCAGGCCGTGCCCTGCTGCCTCGGTGCGGCCCCGAGACGGTCGAGCCCGACCAGACGCAGCGCGGCCCCGCCGCCGGCGACGGATTGCGCCCTGAGGCCCGGAATCTCGAGCGCGCCCAGCGCCGCGAGATCGAACCGTGCCGGGCGATCGAACACCAGCCAGAGCGCGCCCGCGCGCCGGAAGAGCGCCAGCCGCGTCGGCTCACTCCAGGGCAGGCGAAGCTCGATGCCCTCGCCGACCGCTTTGGCGCCGATGGCCATGGCCGGCGCGGCGGCGTCGAAGTCGCCTGCGCCCGGTGTCGCCGCCGGACTGCCGGCGGGCGCTGCGGCGGGAGCGCTGGCGGGATCGGAACCGGACATGAACTCGGCGGCGGTCATCGCATTGGGCTGCAGCGCCTTGCGCGGATCGGGATGCGGCAAGGCCGGCGGCGCGGTCGCCGGTTCCGGCGGTTCGCTCGCGGCGATGTCGGGCGTCGTCGCGTCGTTGGCAGGCGGTGTCTCGACCGGAGCGGTTTCCGCCGCAGCCGAAGCGTCGGTCGGTGCCATTGCCGGCGCCGCTTCCGCGCCCGCCCTGGCCGGAGCCGGCGTTTCGACCGGCAGCGCGGCCTGTTGCGCGACGGGCTCCATCGGCGAAGCGGCGGCGAGCGGATCGCGCCGCAGATCGAGCACGATGCGCGGCCCGTCGCGGAAATCCTTGATGACCGTGCCGGGTTCCAGCGACAAGGTGAGGGACGGATGCTCCTGGTCGGTGGCGGCGGTGAAATCCTTCACCGGCGCCGGCAGGCGGTTCGCCGCGCCATCGAGCGCGAGACGCGCCGGCGCATCGAAGCTGATGGTCGCGCTGTCGCCCTCGCGCAAGATGCGATAGGGCACTTCCCGCGGCCAGTCGAAGACCAGCCGCCCGAAACCGTCATGCTGCCCGACCCTGAGCCGCACCGTGGGCGGCGGCATGGTCGATGCCTCCGCCGATGCCCGGGTCTCCGGCAGCAGGTCGGTCGGCATGGC
>CADEFF010000009.1:2922-66321 GCA_902826565.1 uncultured Rhodospirillaceae bacterium
GTGAGCTTGTCGCCCTCCAGGCTCACGCGATAGCCGACCGGCGTCGCCCAGTCGAAGACGAGGCGCGCGAACCCCTCGTCGCCATGCACCCAGCCCCGCGCGCGCACCGTTTCGGTCTCGGCCGACTGCGCCGCGGCGAGCCCCAGCATGAGGAAGCCGAAGGTGACGAGCAGGCTGGCGAACCACCTCACGGCGCATGTCCCCCGGCGGGATCGAGCAGCAGCCTGATGCGCGGCGCGGCGGCCGTCGCCGTCATCGCGAAACCCTGCACCGGGCCGCCGAGCCCGGCGCGCCGGAGCGCGCCGGCGATCAGCCCGGCTTCGGCGAACGCGTCCTGCCACTGCCCGGCATCGGCGGCATCGGCCACGGCGACCTGCACCCCGACCGAGACCGGCAGCCGCCGCAGCAGCGCCTCGAGCGGCGCGGCGCCGCCGGTCGGCAGGCGGTCGAGATCGATCGCGACCTTGTCGGCCACGGCCGATACCTCGATATCGGACAGCGCCGCCGCCGCGATGCGGTCGCGCAACAGGGCTGCGAGATAGCCCGCATCGAGATTGCCCGCGAGCATCTCCGCCGTGAGGGCCGCATCGCGGTCCGCGCGGTCGGCGCCCATGGCGAGCGTGTCCGCGGTCGCGCCGAAATACCGGTTCCAGCGCGCCTCGTCGAAGCGCGACATGGCGTATTGCAGCAGGAAGAAGGCCAGCAGGATGCCGACCAGATCGACGAAGGTGATGAGCCAGGGCGTGCCGCGCCGCGGCGCCTCCCCGAGCGGATGGCCGAGCCCGATCATGGGGCGGCCTCGCCGCCGAAGCCGACCAGCAGCCGCACCCGATCCGGCGCGGCCTCGCCGTCGACGGTGATGGCAAGCGGCCGGCTCTCGCCGAGCAACCGGGCGAAGGCGGCGCCAAGGGCGGCGGCGCGCGCGTGGGCATCGGGCATGGCGGGCGCCAGCGCGACCGCCAGGCTGAAGCGGTTGCCGGCGGCCGCCTCTTCGATCGCCGCCGCGATCCGCGCGAGGCGCTCATGGGCGAGCGGCGAGAGCGTCGCCTCCCCGGCGGCGAAGAAGCCGCCGGCCGGCAGGCTGACGGCGAGCCGGTCCGGATCGCCCGACGCTTCGATTTGCGCCAGCGGCAGCAGGGTCCGGATGCGCTCGCCGAAGCGATCGCGCAGCATTCGAGGGCTTCCGACGAGGTCGCCACCCGCGATCTCCGGAATGCCCTCGACGAGGACGGGGGCGAAGGCGAGCCGGAGCCCCGACAGGACCGGCTCGGCGCGCTCGGCGTCGATGCGGCCGGCACCGCTCAGCAGGATGAAGAAGACGAGCAGCAGCAGCTCGAGCCCGAGCAGCCCGATGAGGTTGGCATCGGCCCGCGCCGAATGCGCCGCCGCGGCGGCCTCGCGCTCCCGCGCGGCGGTGTCAGTCCATTCTGCCAAGGGGGCCTGCGATCCGGGCGGGCCGCTTCGCCGGGTGCGAAGGCCGCGAAGAACTCGAGGGCTCGGAAGCCGGTCGGGCGCGGGACGGCGACACCGTCTCCATCTCCGCGCCGAAGGCCGCGCGGACCCGTTCCAGCATGAGCTCGACATGCTGCAGCGTGCGGACGAGCTTGCGCACGCGCTGATTGGCGCCGTCCTGGAGATCGCAGGCCTGCTGGAGGGCGATCACCTCGCCCTTCACCGCGCTCGCGATCTCGGGCGCCATCTCGTGGGTCAGGGTTTCGATGCGTCGCACGGCGCCGAGCACGCCGAAGCTGGCCTCCTCGCTCGCATGCGAGACCGCCTCGAGCGCATCGGCGGTGCTGGGCAGGTGATGGCCGCCGATCTCGTCGGCCTGCGGCGCCGCGATCTCCGCCCGCGCGCGGGTCATGGCCTGCGACAGGTCGAGCAGCTCGGCATAGAGCCGCAGGGCGGCCGAAGGCGTTTCGGCGTCGCGGACGGGCTCCGAGGCGGCGCGCGCTCTTGCCATCGGATCAGAACCCGCCCAGCACGGTGGCGAGCTTCCGCTTCAGCGTCGCGGCGTTGAACGGCTTCACGATATAGTTGCTGACGCCGGCTTCCTTGGCGTCGGCCACATGGTGGCTCTTGCTTTCCGCGGTCACCATGATGAAGGGCAAGGACTTCAAGGCTTCATCGGCGCGCACTTCGCGCAGCAGGTCGATTCCGCTCATCGGCTCCATGTTCCAGTCGGAGATGACCAGGCCGAAGGGGCGCTCATGCAGCTTCGCGAGCGCGGTCGCGCCGTCCGACGCTTCCTCGACATTGTCGAAGCCGATCTGCGTCAGCAGATTCCGGATGATCCGCAGCATCGTCTTGTAGTCGTCGACGATGAGGATCGGCATGTTCATGTTCACGCTCATGGGGGCGTCCTTCGGCTGCGCCGCCCGCGCCGGCAACGACCGATCGCGGCGCCAACCCTAGGCGCACAGGGTTAAATCGCCGTAAATGGCCGGTTTTTCGCGCTATGGCGCAGGCGGCGGCGCGGCCGGCGGCGGCGGCGCAGCGGCCGGGGCGGCCGCGGGCGTCGATGCCGGTGCCGGGGGCGGCGGAGGCAGGGGTGATGGAGCCGAGACTGGCGCCGGAACCGCCGCCGTCTGGGCCGGCGCGGCCGGTGCGGGCGCCGCCGCGAGCGTGGGCGCGGCCGTCGCCGCTCCGGATCTGGCAGCGAGCGCCACGGTGACGAGCTTTGCCTTCCCCGGATCCATCGCGGCCAGGATCGGCGCGGACTTCGCCTCGCGCATCCCGCCGAGGACCTCGATCAGCACGGCGAAGTCGAGCTGGTTGAAGATGCGGGCGGCGTCCTTCGGCTTCATCGTCTCGTAGATCTTGACCAGGCTCGCCATCTGCTCCGCGGTCGCCTGTTGCTCGCTGAGCGCGGCCCGGATCTGCGTCTCGACCGCCTTGAGCTCGACCAGCTTCTCGTCCATGCGCTTTTCCGCCGCCGCGATCAGCGCCTCGCGCTCCGCAAGCCCGGCCTCGCGCGCGTCGAGCGCATCGCGCCGCGCGGCGAGCGACTGCAGCAGCTCGATCTCGGAATCGGAATAGTCGAACGGGTTCTCGGGGTTCGCGGAGGCCGCCGCATCGTTCGCCGCCTCGGCGGGCGTTGCCGCGCCGTCATGCGCCCCGGCCGGCGCGCTGTCGGCCGGCACGCCATCGGCTGTCCCCTCGGCCGGCGTCGCGGATTCGGCGAAGGACGGCTGTCCGCCTTCGAGCGAGACCTGCTGCCACATGTCCCCGGCGCGCACCGTAAGCAGCGCGGCGCCGGCGAAGATCAGGACGGGAAGCAGACGGAACCGCATCGCTTTCGCTTGTCCTTCCGGGATCCCGGGCTCAGCGCAGGCCCGCCAGGGCCTGAAGCAGCTTGCGCTCGGCCTCCGGCAGCGCCGGTTCCGCCGCCGGCGCGGGCCGCTTTGCCGGCGCGACAGGGGTCGCCGCGCGCGGCGTCGGCTTGGCCTCGGCCGGTGCGGCCGCCTTCGGGCGGGTCGCGGCGATCGCCTGCTCGAGCCGGTCGGCCGTCGCGTCGGCGCGTTCCATCAGGAAATCGAGATCGCCCACGAGCGCGCCCGCCTTCCCGACCGCCTCCTGGAGCGCCCGACCCTGACCCGCGGTCAGCTCCGCGAGACGCGCCATGGTGCGATCGGCATCGGCCGCCGCGCCGGCGAAACGCCGGACCGCCTCGTCGAGCTCGCTGCGGCTGCGGCGCAGCTCGCCGATCCGGCGGTTGAGCTTGACGGCATAGAAAAGCGTCGCACCCAGCAGGATCGCCAGGGCGCCATTGATCAACAGCGTCTCGAGCATGATGCCCACCTATTTGACCATGCGGTCCTGAACGCAGACCGCGAGCATGTTTCCCTTGCGGCCCATCTGGCCGCGGAACATCGCCACGTCGCCGCAGCGCATCTCGACCGTCGAGGCCGGGCTCGCATTGAGCTCGATCCGGCTGCCGACCTGCCAGTTCAGCACCTCGCCGAGCGGCATGCTGAGCTCGTCCAGCACCGCATCGACCTTGACGGCGGTCTGCCACAGCTCGGTCGTGAGATGGCCTTCCCAGATCGAATCGCGGCCGAACTTCTCGCCCATGAACATCTGCAGCAGGATCTCGCGGATCGGCTCCAGCGTCGCATAGGGCAGCAGCAGCTCCAGCCGGCCGCCGCGATCCTCCATGTCCACCCTGAGCCGCGCCAGCACGGCGGCGTTCGCGGGCCGGGCGATGGTGGCGAAGCGCGGATTGGTCTCCAGCCGGTCGTAGCGGAAATGCACCTTGGAGAGCGGCTCGAAGGTCGCCGTCAGGTCGTTCAGCACGACGTTGATCATGCGCTCGACCAGGTTGCGCTCGATCGTGGTGTAGGGCCGGCCCTCGATGCGCATCGCGGCGGTGCCGCGACGGCCGCCGAGCAGCACGTCCACGATCGAATAGGTGAGCGAGCTGTCGACCGTGAGCAGGCCGTAATTGTCCCACTGCTCCGCCTTGAACACGCCCAGCATGGCGGGGAGCGGAATCGAGTTCAGATAGTCGCCGAAACGGACGGAATCGATGCCGTCGAGCGAGACTTCGACGTTGTCGGAGGTGAAGTTGCGCAGGCTCGTCGACATCATGCGCACGAGGCGATCGAATACCACCTCGAGCATCGGCAGGCGCTCGTAGCTGACCATCGAGCTGTTGAGGATCGCCTGGATGCCGGCGCGCTGCTCGGCAGCGCCGCCGTCGGGCACGATGCCGAGGAGGCTGTCGATCTCGTTCTGGTCGAGGATCCGGGTCGAGCGCTCGTCGTCGGAGTCGAGCGGGTCTTCCTTGGCCGCAGCCGCCATGGCCGCGGCTTGAGCCTGCTCGTCGTCGGAGAGCTGCTCGGGTTCGTCGGGTGCTGCGGACATTGATGCGGGCCTACTGGACCAGCATTTCCTTGAACAGCACGTCGCGGATCTCGACATGCGCGACGGCCGTGGTGGCGCGCGACAGGAGCTCCTGCCGCAGCCGGTAGAGGCCGGCGGACCCCTGCAGGTCCTCGATGCGCAGCGCCCGGAGGTAGATCTGGAAGCTGTCGACGATCCGCGGCATCATCGCCTCCACCTTCTCGGCCGATTCCGAATCGGCGAGCTCGAGATTGAGGCGGAGCTTCAGATAGGCGGGCTTCTTGCTGGTCGAGGTCAGGTTCACCAGCATCTCCGGCATCTCGTAATAGATCGAAGGCGTGGCCGGCTCCTCCTCCGCGACTTCCGTCCCGCCGCCGAGCAGCGGGTCGAGGAGACCCGCAAAATAGGCGCCGGCACCGCCGCCGCCGAGCAGCAGCAGCGGCAGGGCGACGAACAGCACGAGCTTCTTTCCGCTGAAGCGCTTCGCCTTGGGCGCGGCTTCCGCGTCGCCTTCGGCTGCGGCTTCTTCGGTTTCGGTTTCCGGCTTGGATGTCGGCGCCTTGGCCATGGGTCGGTACTGGTCCCTGAGTTGATGCGCGACCCTAGGGCGATGCAGTTAATATCCGGTTGACCCTGGACGCTTTGTCCCTCCCTCCCGGCAAGACTTGCCTCGATTTCCGGAAGGCGCCCCGCCGGGCGGCGCGATTGCGGCAAAAACCCCTTCTGGCACGCGGACTGCATGATCCGAGCCGAACCCCGTGCGCGGCGAACTCCCGCGCATGGCGAATTTGGGATCGACCTCCGCATGGAAAACGCCGGCTATATCGCCCTTTCGCGCCAGACGGCCCTGACCCGCCAGCTCGAGGTCATCGCCAACAACATGGCGAACGTGACGACCCCGGCCTACAAGGGCGAGACGTTGCAGTTCGGCGAATATCTGATGCAGGCCGACCGCACGGGCTCGCTCTCCTTCGTCGAGGAATCGGGGATCACCCGCAACTGGGCCGAAGGCAGCGAGACCCCGACCGGCAATCCGCTCGACGTCGCGATCCATGGCGACGGGCTTTTCGTGGTCAGCACCCCGGACGGCGAGCGCTATACGCGCAAGGGCCGCTTCGAGCTCGACGCGCAGGGCCAGCTCGTTACGGTCGAGGGCTATCCCGTGCAGGGCGACGGCGGTCCGATCGTGATCCCGGCCGAGGACGGCGAGGTCACGATCTCCGAGGACGGCACGGTTTCGAACGAGCTGGGCACGCTCGGCAATATCCGCCTCGTGCGGTTCGCCGACCCGAACCAGCTCCAGGCCGAGGGTTTCGGCCTCTATCACGGCAATGCCCCCGCCCAGCCGGCGGAGGATTCGAGCCTGGTGCAGGGAATGGTCGAGGATTCGAACGTGAATCCGATCCTCGAGATGACCGCGCTCATCCAGGTCACGCGCGACTACCAGGCGACGCAGAAAATGATCGAGACCGAGCATGAACGCTCGATGCGCGCGCTCACCAGTCTCGTCGGCAACGCTTAAGCGAAGGAACCGGTACCATGCGATCCCTGAGCATTGGCGCGACGGGCATGCTGGCCCAGCAGCTCAATGTCGATGTTATCTCCAACAACATCGCCAACATGAACACGACCGCATACCAGCGCCGCCGCGCCGAATTCGCGGACCTGCTCTATCAGGACTACCGCCCGGTCGGCTCGGCCTCCTCCGACGCCGGAACCGTGGTGCCGTCCGGCATCCAGGTCGGCGTCGGCGTGAAGCCGACCGCGATCTACCGCATCACCGAGCAGGGCAACATGCAGTCGACCGACAACCCGCTCGACCTCGCGATCCAGGGCCGGGGCTATTTCGAGGTCGAGCTGCCGAGCGGCGAGATCGGCTATACCCGCTCGGGCGCCCTGACGCGAAGCTCCGACGGCACGATCGTGACCGCGGACGGCTATCTCGTGATGCCCGGCATCACCATTCCCGAGGACGCCGTCTCGATCTCGATCAACGCCACCGGCGAGGTCTTCGCCCAGATCGACGGCCAGGTGGCGCCGCAGAATCTCGGCCAGTTCGAGCTCGCGACCTTCGCCAACGAAGGCGGCCTGCAGGCGATCGGCGACAACCTTTTCCTCGAATCCGAGGCGTCCGGCGCCGCCATCGTGGCGACGCCCGGCTCCGCCGGCTTCGGTACCGTGCAGCAGGGTTTCCTCGAGACCTCCAACGTCAATGTCGTGGCCGAGATCACCGACCTCATCCGGGCCCAGCGCGCCTATGAGATGAACTCCAAGGTGATCCAGGCGTCCGACGAGATGATGGGCACCCTCACCCAGCTCCGCTAAGCGAAGGGCCCCGCAAGATGAGCAAGCTTCGCACCGCCGCCCTCGCCCTGCTGCTGGGTTTCGCGCTCTTCGGTGCCCGCGCCGAGGCCGCCCGCGCCGAAGCCGACAGCGCCGCCTCGCCGATGCAGTTGAAGCAGGACGTGACCGTGGACGCACGCCTCGTCACGCTCGGCGACCTCTTCCGCGGCAGCGTGCCCGGCCCCGAGCGCCCGGTGCTCGAGGCGCCGGCGCCCGGCCAGAGCTACCAGCTCGACGCCAACTGGCTCGGCCAGCTCGCCCGCAACTGGGAGCTGCCCTGGCGCCCCGCCTCGCAGTTCGACAGCGTCCGCCTGACGCGCGCGAGCCTCCGCATCGAGCCGGGCGTGCTGCGGATGGCGATCGCGGACGCGCTCGCCGACCGCGGCCTTGCCGGCGAGATCGGGCTCGATATCGACGGCGGCATGCCCGCCCTCGCGATCTCCCCCGACGGCGAGCCGACCGTCGCCGTGCGGCGCCTCGCCTTCGACCCGCAGAGCGGGCGCTTCAGCGCAGCCCTCGCCGCGCCGGCCGCGGGCACGCCGGAAGTCGCCGTCACGGTCACCGGCCGCGCCTACGGACTGGTCGATGTGCCGGTCCTCAACCGCCGTCTCGCGCCCGGCGACACCGTCGCCGAAGCCGATATCGAATGGACCACCCTGCCGGCCGACCGCGTCGGCGCCACGGTGGTGGTCGATGCCGGCGAGCTCCTCGGGAAGACGCCGCGCCGGCCGATCCGGCCGGGCGTGCCGATCCGCCTCACCGACCTTGCCGTCGCCATCGCCATCACCAAGGGAACGCTCGTGACGATCGCCCTGCAATCGCCGACCATGCAGCTCACCATCCAGGGCAAGGCGATGCAGAACGGCGCCGTGGGCGAGACCATCCGCGTTCTCAATACCACGAGCAACCGCACCCTCGAGGGCGTCGTCGTCAGCCCAAGCGAGGTCGCGATCCTGCCTTCAACGCCGCGTTTCGGAGCCGTCCAATGAATGCCAAGCATCGTCCCGTTCTCGCCGCCCTGCTGATCCTCGCCACCGCGCTCGGCGGGTGCCGGACGCTGGAGCGGCTCGCCAGCGTCGGCGAGGACCCTTCCATGACGCCGATCCAGAACCCGACGCTGACCGCGAGCTATCAGCCGGTCACCATGCCGATGCCCGCGCCGATCACCGACCAGCGCCAGCCGAACTCGTTGTGGCGGCCGGGCAGCCGCGCCTTCTTCAAGGATCAGCGCGCGACCCAGGTCGGCGACATCCTGACGGTTCTCGTCGAGATCGAGGACCAGGCGACGCTCGACAACAGCACGGTCCGGACGCGCGATGCGGCGGAGGAAGCCGGGCTCGACAATTTCCTCGGCTTCGAAAGCCAGCTCCACAAGATCTTCCCGGATGCCATCGATCCCACCAACCTGGTCACGGCCGACAGCGCCAGCACCTCCACGGGCAGCGGCTCGGTCGATCGCCAGGAGGATATCGAGCTCAAGGTCGCGGCCGTGATCACGCAGATCCTGCCCAACGGAAACATGGTGCTGCAGGGCCGGCAGGAAGTCCGCGTCAATGCCGAGGTGCGCGAGCTGATGGTCGCCGGCATCATCCGCCCGGAGGACATCACGTCGGTCAACACCATCAACTACGAGAAGATCGCGGAGGCGCGGATCGCCTATGGCGGCCGCGGCATGCTGAGCGATCTGCAGCAGCCGCGCTACGGCCAGCAGATCTACGACATCGTGTTCCCGTTCTGATCGGCCTGCGCCGATCCGGGGCCGTTCCGATCGGTCCGGTCAGCCCGGGTGCGGAAACGAAGAAGGGCCGCCCGGCATCGCCGGCGGCCCTTCGCAGTCCTGACAGTTATCGCCTGGCGGATATCGCCCGGCAGATATCGAATATCGTCAATCGTCGCGATGCGTCCGTTCCATCCGCTCGTGCCGCTCCTGCGCCTCGATGGAGAGGGTCGCGATCGGCCGCGCCTCGAGGCGCTTCAGGCTGATCGGCTCGCTGGTCTCCTCGCAATAGCCGTAGGAACCGTCCTCGATGCGGCGCAGCGCCTCGTCGATCTTGGTAATCAGCTTGCGCTCGCGGTCGCGGGTGCGCAGCTCGAGCGAACGGTCGGTTTCGAGCGAGGCGCGATCCGCGATATCCGGTTCCGCCAGGCTCTCCTCCTGCAGGTGCTGGAGCGTGCCGTTCGATTCCGCAAGCAGCTCGGCGCGCCAGCGCAGCAGCTTCTGGCGAAAATATTCGAGCTGGAGGGGACTCATGAAAGGTTCTTTTTCGCTCGGCCGGTAGTCAGGCGGGAGGAGGGGCCGAAGCGACGTCGCACGTTCTCTCATAAACCGCACTCTTCGGTCGGGGCGCTGGTTCAAAGGCCAGCGGAGTATATGGATTCTTCGTTGCCCCGCAAGGGCCGCACAGCACCCTCGCCATTCCGTCAGGTCATTGAAACAAAACGATAATTTTTGAAGGACTAGCTGACTTGCTCGAGCTTGGCAAGCTCGACGGCGGCGCGGAGCTCGATGTCGTCGAGGATTTCGCCGAGTCGCGGATCGGCCAGATCCCCCTGCCGATCGGAAACCAGGCGTCGCAACTGGACCAGCTCATGGCTGCCCAGACGCCCGTCCAGCAATCCGAACCGGATGGCTTCGAGCCGGTCCAGCATCGCGTTGCCGCGCTCGCGGGCGCGGCGGCGGCGCTCCAGCACATCGCCGACCTCCTGCAGGGCGAGCATCGCTTCGGTCGCGTTGAGGGGGCTCGCCTTGGTGGCGGCCGGCGCGCTCTGCGCTTCGCCGAGGAGATCGGCGAAGCCGACGCCGGAGCGCCCATTGGCACGCGCGCGGGAAAGGGACGGCGCACGGACGGGAGCGGTGGAATCGATCTTCATCGGGTTCGCGCCTGTCAGGATGCTCGACCGACGGCACCGTAGGGTCGCCTCGGTAAAGAAGAGTTTAAGTCCCGGCAGAAGCTGCCTCCCGGCGACCGGAAAAATCTGCCGGGGAGCGGCGCGCGTCTGACACCCGTCCGCGAGAAAAGCGCGCTGCCGCAGGGCGCCGGACGCCGCCGCCGGCTTGGCACGCCATTCGCTTGTTTACCGACGCCATGGCCCCATCGACCCACCGTTCCAACCCGCTCCCGCCGGCTCGCCGGCTCTTCCTGAAGCGCCGCGCGCCGGTCGTCGGCGTGATCGCAGCGCTTCTCTGCGGGCTCCTGCTGTTCGTCGCCAACGGCGCGGCGGCCAATTCGCGCATCAAGGACATCGCCGATTTCGAAGGCATCCGCGACAACCAGCTCGTCGGCTACGGCCTGGTGGTCGGCCTGCAGGGCACCGGCGACAGCCTCGACAAGTCGGTCTTCACCCGCGAGAGCCTGATCGGCATGCTCGAGCGGCTCGGCGTGAACGCGCGCGACGTGGATCTCGACACCGAGAACGTCGCCGCCGTGATGGTCACCGCCACCCTGCCCCCCTTCGCCCGCCAGGGCACCCGCATCGATGTCGAGATCGCGGCGCTCGGCGATTCCGAAAGTCTGCAGGGCGGCACCCTGCTGGTGACGCCGATGCTCGGCGCCGACAGCGACGTCTATGCCGTCGCGCAAGGTCCCGTCGCCATCGGCGGCTACACCGCCACGGGCGACGCCGAGACCGTCAGCAAGGGCACCCCCACGGCGGGCCGCATCGCCAACGGCGCCATCATCGAGAAAGAGGTCGGCTTCGAGCTCGCCTCGATGCAGAGCCTGAAGATCGCGCTGCGCAACCCGGACCTCACCACGGCCGGCCGCATCGCCCAGGCGATCAACGCCCATATCGGCTCGCCCGCCGCGATGCCGCTCGACCCGGCCACGGTCGAGCTCCAGGTCCCCCTGGGCTACAGCGGCAACGTCGTCGGGCTCCTGACCGAGATCGAGCAGCTCAGCGTGAAGCCGGACGACATCGCCCGCGTCGTGATCGACGAAGGTTCCGGCATCATCGTGATGGGCGACGCGGTGCGCATCAGCACGGTCGCGATCGCGCAGGGCAACCTGACGATCCGCATCACCGAAACGCCGCAGGTCTCGCAGCCGCAGCCCTTCTCCACCACCGGCGACACGGTGGTCGTACCGCGGACCGATATCCAGGTGGACGAGCAGTCGGACCACAAGCTCGCGGTCGTCCCCGCCGGCGTCAGCCTGCAGGAGCTGGTCAACGGCCTGAACGCGCTCGGGATCGGTCCGCGCGACATGATCTCGATCCTGCGCGCCATCAAGGCGGCCGGCGCGCTCCAGGCCGACATCGAGGTGCGCTGATGGACGGTTTCGGCGCGCTTCCGGTCGATCCGACGGTGGGATTCTCGCTGCGTCCGACGCCCGAAGTCCACGGCACGCGCGACGCCGCCACGGCGCGGCGCACGGCCGAGGATTTCGAAGCCTTCTTCCTGTCGCAGACCTTCGAGGAAATGTTCGCCGGCATCGATCCGGATCCGCTCTTCGGCGGCGGCAGCGCGGAGGAGGCCTATCGCTCCCTGCTGTTCCAGGAATACGGCAAGGCGGTCGTCCGGCAGGGCGGCATCGGTCTCGCCGATTCGGTGCAGGCCGAGATGCTGAAAATGCAGGAGGCCGCCCGCCAATGATGCCCGCCGAACGCATCGACACGCTGATCGCCCTCACCGACCGCCTGTCGGATTGCCTCGAGCAGGAGCTCGCGGCGCTCCGCCGGCGCCGCCTCGACGTCATCGCGGAGCTCCATCGCGAGAAGACGAAGCTGACCGCGGCCTACGAGATCGAGGTCAAGCAGATCCGCCAGTCCCGCGAGCTGCTGGCCGGCCTCGGCGCCGATCGCCGGCAGGCGCTCGCGATCGCCTCCACGCGCCTCAGCCGCTGCATGATCGAGAACGAGCGCGCGCTCCGCGCCGCCCGGGCCGTCAACGACCGCGTGCTCAAGGCGGTGGTCGAGGCCGTCGAGCGCGAGCGCGGACAGCCGGTCGGCTACGGCCAGCGCGGGCGCGCGCCGATGGCGATGCCGCGGCGCGCCGGCTCGGTCGGCGCCGTGACGCTGGACCAACGGCTCTGAGGATTGCGCCATGAGCCTCACCACCACCCTCTACACGGCGCTCAGCGGACTGCAGGCGAACCAGTCGGCGCTGCGCGTCGTCTCCAACAACGTCGCCAACGTCAACACGATCGGCTACACGCGCAAGATCGCCGACCCGCAGAGCCGCGTGATCGCCGGCCAGGGCGCCGGCGTGCAGCTCGGCGCCATCCACCGCAACGTGGACGCGGCGCTCGCCGCCGAAGTGCGCAGCACCACCACCTCCCTCAAGGGGCTGGAGCTGAAGCAGCAGTTCTTCGAGCGCATGCAGGACATGTTCGGCTCGCTCGGCTCGAACAGCTCCGTCGGCACGATGATCACCGACTTCTCGAACCGGCTCTCCGGGCTCACGGCCAATCCCGAGAGCGTCTCGCTCCGCCTCGATGCGGTGGCGAGCGGCGTGCGCCTTACGGAACGCTTCAACGCGATGTCGCGCGATACGCAGCAGCTTCGCTACGAGGCCGACCGGCAGATCGCCGATGCGATCGAGGCGGTCAATACCGACCTCACGAACATCCAGGACCTGAACGACCAGATCACCCAGGCGAAGCTGCGCAATCTGCCGACGGGCGACCTCGAGGACCAGCGCGACCTCGCGCTCTCGCGCATCTCCGAAAAGATGCAGATCAGCACCTTCACGCGCGAGAACGGCGAGATCACCGTCTTCACGAGCGGCGGCCGCACGCTGCTCGACGGACAGCCGCAGTTCCTCTCCCATGCCGCCGCCTCCGGCCTGCAGGCGGCCGTGACCTATCCGGGCGGCATCGACGGCATCCATCTCGGCGGTAACGACATCACCGCCGATTTCCGCAGCGGCTCGATCGCCGCGGCGATCGAGCTGCGCGACCGGACCCTGCCGGCGCTCACCGCCCAGACCAACCAGCTCGCGGCCGCGCTTCGCGACGAGATCAACCGCATCCACAATCAGGGCACCGGCCTGCCGGCCGCGACGACGTTGACCGGCAGCCGGCCGCAGACGGGGACGGCCGCGAGCTATGCCGGTCCGGTCACGGTCGCCCTGACGAACCCCGATGGCACGGTCGCCTTCTCGGGCACCCTGCCGGCGCCCGCGACGCTCGACGCCGCCGGTTTCGCCGCCGCCCTCAACACCGCTCTTGCCGCCCTCGATCCGGGGGCCTCCGCGAGCGTTTCGGGCGGCACGGTCACGGTCAATGGCGGCAGCTACGGCGCCGTCGTCAGCGGCGGCACCATCGATCCGGGCGGCGGGCAGCCGAGCACGAACCTGTCCGACTTCCTGCATCTCAACGATTTCTTCGTCGGCAACGACGCAACCGGCGCCGATCTCGCCGGCGTGCTCGCGGTGCGCAGCGACATCCGTGCCGACCCCAGTCTGCTTTCGCGCGGCGAGCTCCGCCAGGATTCGGGCGGCGGCGACTATGTCGGCGCGGGCGATCATTCGGTGCTCGATCGGATCGTCGCGAAGTTCAACGCACAGATCGATTTCACGGCTGTGGGCGGACTGCCCTCCGCCGGCACGACGCTTGCGGGCTATGCCGCGAACATCCTGGCCGCGAACGCCACGGCCGCCGCCGCCATCGATCACGACGTCGATTTCACCACCACCATGCAGCAGGAGCTCGACAGCCGGATGAGCGCCCAGAGCGGCGTCAACATGGACGAGGAGCTCGCCAACATGGTGGTGCTGCAGAACGCCTACGCCGCGTCGGCGCGGGTCGTGACGGTCGCGACCGAGATGTTCGACATCCTCGTGTCGCTGGGACGCTAGGAGCAAGACCATGACCCGCATCTCCGACCTCGCGCTCCATCAGCTCACGCTCGCCCAGACCCTCGGCACGCAGAAGCGCGTCGCCGACCTGCAGATCCAGGTTTCGAGCGGGCTCCGCGCCCAGCGCTACACCGGCGTCGCGAGCGAGGCGCATCGCCTCGTCAGCCTGCAGGCCTCGCAGGCGCGCACCGACCAGTTCGTCAAGAACAACAAGATCGTCGACGGCCGCCTGACGGCGATGGAAACCAACATCGCGCAGGTCTTCGATTCCGCGACGCAGTTCCGCACGCTCCTGATGAACGCGCTCAACAATTCCAACGGGAGCGACCTGCAGATCGCGGCCGAGGCCGGGAACTTCAAGCAGCAGGTGGCGAACCTGCTGAACGTCCAGGTCGACGGCCGCTACCTCTTCGCGGGCTCGCGCACCGACGTGAAGCCGGTGGAGCTTGCGGGCTGGACGCCGCCGCCCAGCCTTACCCCGCCCCTCACTTTGCCGCTGCCGCAGATCACGGCCGAGTATTATCGGGGCGATGCCGTGCAGCAGGCTGCCGAGATCGACGCCGACCTGACGGTCGATTACGGCATCACCGGCGACGAGGATGCGTTCGAATATGTGCTGCGCGCCATGCAGTATGTGGAAACCGCCGGGTCGCCGCCCAATCGGGACGCGCTCGAAAGCGCGCTCGCCCTGATCAACACGGCGCTCGGCACCGAGCAGCCCAATGCCGCGCGCGGCGTCGAGCCGATCCAGCGCGATCTCGCCGACCTGCGCAGCCTCGTCGGCACCTCGCGCCGCGCGATCGAGGAAGCCAATACGCGGCATCAGGAATATGCGCTGCATCTGGAGCAGAACATCGGCGACATCCAGAGCGTCGATGTCGCCCAGGCCCTGACCGAGCTCAGCAATCAGCAAACCCAGCTCGAAGCGTCCTACACGATGCTGTCGCGGCTGTCCCAGCTCAGCCTGCTCAATTTTCTGAAATAGGCGCGGAAATCCTGCGTTCTGGAGGAGCGACCGACATGACATCCGAAGCCATCGCCGAAACCGCCACCGCCTCCGCGATCATGCCGCCGCCGGGCGAGTTCACCGTCGCCACGCGGTTCGGCGCGATCAACGGCCATTGGGACGATGCGTTCGAGATGCCCCAGGGCCCGCTCGGCTTCGCCAAGCATCGCCGCTTCGCGCTGCTGCAGATCCCCAACCCGAAGCTCGCCCAGTTCCGGCTGATGCAGAGCCTGGAGGATGCCGATCTCTCCTTCATCGTGATGCCCTGCCCGCTCGAGGAAGGGCCGATCATGGCGGACGACCTGCGCGACGCCGCGAACGCCGCCGGCATGACGGCGGAGAATCTCTGTCTCTATGTGATCGTCACCGTCCGCACCCTGGGGGAAGCGATCGAATTGACCGGCAATCTCCGTGCGCCGGTGCTGCTCGACCCTCACCGTCATGTAGCGCGCCAGGTGGTGCTCGCCAACGCCGCCTACGCGATCCGGGCGCCGATCGGGGCCGCCAAGTCAACTGCTTAAGGTTAAAAGCTTTTTAATCGAAACGGGGGACCATGGGGCGATCCCGAACAGCGAGATCACCATGGCGACGGGCCCAATCCTCGAATCGATCGAACGGCAGTCCAGCGGCCCCGGCGCCCTGACGGCCGTCATCCTCTGCGGCGGCCAGGGCACGCGGCTGCGCGAGGAGACGGAATTCAAGCCGAAGCCGATGGTCGAGATCGGCGGCCGGCCGATCCTCTGGCACATCATGAAGCACTACCGCCATTTCGGCGTGCGGAACTTCGTGCTCTGCCTCGGTTATCGCGGCGACCTGATCCGCGACTATTTCCTCAATTACCGCCTGCGCCAGAGCGACTTCGCGGTCGATCTGCAGAGCGGCGCCGTCGATGTGCTGAACCCGGCCGACCAGGAAGACTGGCGCGTGGTGCTGGCGGAGACCGGCGCCGACACCCAGACCGCCGCCCGGATCAAGCGCGCGCTCCGCTTCGTGCGCGGCTCGACCTTCTTCGCGACCTACGGCGACGGCCTCTCGGACGTCGATCTCGGCGCGCTCCTTGCGCATCACCGCCGCAGCCGCCGCGCCGCGACCGTGACCGCCGTGCATCCCTCCTCGCGCTATGGCGAGCTCGCCATCGACAAGGGGCTGGTGCGCTCCTTCCAGGAGAAGCCGCAGGTCACCGAAGGCTGGATCAATGGCGGCTTCATGGTGCTGGAGCGGCGCGCCTTCGACACGCTGAAGCCGGAAGACAACCTGCCGCTCGAGACCGGCGTGCTCGAGAGCCTCGCGTCGCGCCAGGAGCTGGCCGTCTATCAGCATGACGGTTTCTGGCAATGCATGGACACCTACCGCGAGATGTGCCTGCTGAACGAGATGTGGAGCAGCGGCCGTGCGCCCTGGCAGCTATGGCAGCCATGCCGGCTCACGGCCTAGATCGGGATTTCTGGCGCGGGCGTCGGGTGCTGGTGACCGGCCATACCGGCTTCACCGGCGGCTGGCTCTGCCTCTGGCTCGCCGGGCTCGGCGCCCGGGTTTCGGGCTTCGCCCTGCCGCCCGAGTCGCAATCGCTCTTCGCAGCGCTCGGGCTCGAAGCCGGCCTCGACTCCCATCTCGGCGATCTGCGCGACGCCCCCCGCCTCAAGACCGCAATCGAGGCCACCCGCCCCGAAATCGTGCTGCATCTGGCGGCGCAGGCGCTCGTCCGGCGCGCCCATGCGGCACCGATCGATAGCTTCGCCGTCAATGTGATGGGCACGGCGCATCTCCTCGAAGCGCTGCGCGGCTGCGACAGCCTGCGCAGCGTCGTCGTCGTGACGTCGGACAAGGTCTATCTCAATCGCGGCCTCGCCCGCGGCTATCGCGAGGCGGACCGGCTCGGCGGCCGCGAGCCCTATGCCGCGAGCAAGGCCTGCGCCGAGCTCGTGGTCGATTGCTATCGCCATTCCTATTTCGAGGATCGCGGCATCGCGATCGCGACGGCGCGGGCCGGCAACATCGTCGGCGGCGGCGACTGGTCCGCCGATCGTCTGGTTCCCGACGCGATCCGCGCGTTCGCCCGCCGGGAGCCGCTGCGGCTGCGCCATCCTCACGCAACGCGCCCCTGGCAGCATGTGCTGGAGGCCTGCGCCGGCTATCTCATGCTGGCGCGGGCGCTGACCGACGAGGCGGCGCTCGCGGCGGGCGCCTGGAACTTCGGCCCCACACCGGCCGACAGCCGCCCCGTCGCCTGGATCGCCGGCGAGCTCGCGCGGCTCTGGGGCGAGGGCGCCGCCTGGGAAACGCACAATCCGAGCAACGCGCCCTACGAGGAAAAGCTACTCGCGGTGAATGCGGCGAAGTCGGCGGCCGGGCTCGGCTGGAAACCGCGCTGGACCGCCGGCGATGCGCTCGCGCGCACGGTGCCCTGGTACCGCGCGCAGATCGCGGGTCAATCAATGCGCGCCGTCTCGACGGCGCAGATCGAGGAATATGCGAATGCCGCTTAGCGCCGCCGCTCTTGCCGCCGACCGCCCGATCGCCAAGCCGGCCGCGACCTGCCGGTTCTGCAGCACACCGCTCGAGCATGTGTTTCTCGATCTGGGCGCGACGCCGCCCGCCAACGCCTATATCGAGCCGGCCCGCCTCTCCCATGGCGAGCTCGCCTTCCCGCTCCGCGCCTATGTCTGCGGGCGCTGCTTCCTCGTGCAGCTCGAGGCGTTCCAGACCCCGGCCGAGATCTTCGGCAATTACGCCTACTTCTCCTCCTTCTCGCAGAGCTGGCTCGCGCATGCGAAGCAGTTCGCCGAGCAGGCGACGCAGCGGCTGAAGCTCGATTCCGCGAGCCTCGTGGTCGAGGTCGCGAGCAACGACGGCTATCTGCTGCAATATTTCCGCGAGCGCGGCATTCCGGTGCTCGGCATCGAGCCGGCCGCGAACGTGGCCGTGGTCGCGCGGGCCCGCGGCATTCCGACCGTCACCCGCTTTTTCGGGCGCGCCGCGGCCGAGCAGCTTCTCGCGGAAGGCCAGGCGGCGGACCTCATCGTCGGCAACAACGTGCTGGCCCATGTGCCGGACCTCAACGATTTCGTCGCCGGCCTCGCGCGCCTGCTGAAGCCGACCGGCACGATCAGCCTCGAGTTCCCGCATCTGCTGCGGCTCATCGCCGAGACGCAGTTCGACACGATCTATCACGAGCATTTCTCCTATTTCTCGATGGGCGCAGCGGAGCGCGTGCTGGCCGCCCACGGGCTCGATCTCGTCGATGTGGAGGAGCTGCCGACCCATGGCGGCTCGCTGCGGCTTTCGGCGCAGCATCACGGCAGAGCGATCCCGAGCCTGCGCGTGGCGAAGCTGCGCAACCGCGAGGCCCAGGCCGGGCTCGCCGATCTCGCCGGCTATCGCGGCTTCGCCGATCGCGTGGCGCACCTCAAGCGCGACCTGCTTCGCTTCCTGATCGAGGCGAAGGGTGCGGGCAAGCGCATCGTCGGCTATGGCGCGGCGGCGAAGGGCAACACGCTGCTCAATAGCTGCGGCATCGGCGGCGATTTCCTCGACTATGTGGTCGATGTCAGCCCGCACAAGCAGGGCCGCTACCTGCCGGGAAGCCGCCTCCGGATCGAGGCGCCGGCGAAGCTCGCCGAAACGAAGCCCGATTACGTTCTGATCCTGCCCTGGAACCTCACCGAGGAAATCCAGCGCGACGCCGCCCATATCGCGGAATGGGGCGGCCGTTTCGTGGTCGCCGTTCCGCAGCTTGCGATCCTGCCATGATCTTCCACGGGACCGGCCTTGCCGGCGCCTATCTGATCGAGCCGGAGCCGCAGCGCGACGAGCGCGGCAGCTTCGCGCGCACCTGGTCGGTCGAGACCTTCGCCGAGCGCGGGCTCGCGACGCGGTTCGAGCATTGCGCGACCTCCTTCAACCTCAGGCGCGACACGCTGCGCGGCCTCCACTTCCAGGCGGCGCCCGGCGCCGAGGCGAAGCTCGTCCGCTGCACGCGGGGACGCATCTTCGACGTCATCGTCGATCTTCGCCCCGGCGGCACCTGTCGCAGCTGGTACACCGCCGAGCTCAGCGCCGACAACCGGCGCATGATGTATGTGCCGGAAGGCTTCGCGCACGGCTTCCAGACGCTGGAGCCGGAAAGCGAGCTCTTCTACCAGATCACCGCGGCCTATCGGCCGGAGCTGCAGCGCGGCATACGCTGGGACGATCCGACGCTCGCGATCGCCTGGCCGCCCGCGGTCGAGCGCATCATCTCGCCGCGCGACCGCGCCCTCCCCTTCATCGCATCCGCCGCAGCCTGAGGAGCCCGGTAGAACCATGTATACCATCGTCGGCGCGCGCGGCTTCGTCGGCAGGCACCTGGTCAAGCATCTGCTGGCCAAGGGCAGCACCCCTTTCACGCCCGCGCGCGACAATGCGGGGCTGTTCTCGCGTCCGCTCGGCCATGTGATCTATTGCGCCGGCCTCACCTCGGATTTCCTCGAGCGGCCCTTCGACACGGTCGAGGCGCATGTCACCCTCTTCGCCCGCATGCTGAAGGACGCGGTGTTCCAGAGCCTCACCTACCTCTCCTCGACGCGGCTCTATGACAGCGCCGACGGCAGCGGCGGCGAGAGCGCGACCCTGCATCTCGACCCGAACGAGCCCCGCCACCTCTACGATCTCAGCAAGGCGCTCGGCGAAAGCCTCTGCATCAATGCCGGTCGCGCCAATGTGCGCGCGGCGCGGCTCGCCTGCGTCTATTCCGACGATCTCTCCTCGGACGGCTTCCTGCATCGCGTCGTCTGGGCGTCGCGCAAGGAGCGCCACGCCCGGTTCGACGTGCCGCCGGATTCGGCGCGCGACTATATCCATATGGACGATGTGATCGCGGCCCTCCTCGCCATCGCCGAGCGCGGCAAGCGCCCGATCTACAACGTGGCGAGCGGCGTCAACATGACCAACGCCGAGCTCTTCCGGCTGGTGCGGCGGATCGACGGCTGCCAGATCGACGCCCAGCTCCCGCCGACCGGCCGCCCGGATCCCGTCATCGACGTACGCCCGCTCAAGGCCGATTTCGGCCTGGTGCCGAAGCCGCTGGTGATGCTCCTGCCCAACCTGCTCGGACGCGGCGGCCGGGCGAAGGGCGCCGCCTAGGCAAGATGGAACTGGTCGGCCTCACGCGCGACGGGCTCGCGGACTATCTCGCGCGCCAGATCGACCATCACTTTCCGGATCGCGAGGGCGATACGCGGGGCGGCATCGCCAGGGCGCTCGACGAGGCCCTGGCGCGGCTCAATCGCTGCATCAACGCCGTGCGCATGTGGCCGGAGAACCGGTTCCACCATCTCCATTCCGAGCAGAACACGATCTTCCTCGCCTATCTCGCCAACACCATCTGGCGCAATGGCGGGGACGCGAATCTCGCGACCAAGGTCTTCTATCTCAACAAGTCGCTGAACGGTTTCCACTGCTTCTACGATACCGAGCTGCCCGAGCGCTTCCTCGTCGGCCATTCGGTCGGCATCGTGCTGGTCCGGCTGAAATACCCGGAATATTTCGCGATCTATCAGGGCTGCACCGTCGGCAAGAGCCACGGCAAGACGCCGGTCCTCGAGGACGGGCTCGTCATGTATCCGGGCAGCGCGATCATCGGCGACTGCAAGGTGAAGGCGCGGAGCTATATCGCGCAGGGCTGCTCGCTGGTCGATGCCGATACGCCGGGCGACTGCCTCGTCTTCAATGAGAACCGCCGGCCGGTCTTCAGGAAGCCCAAGCACGACATCCTCGCCGACCTGTTCCGGCTCTGAGCGGCCGTTGTCCCTCAGAGCCGCGCCGCATAGTCGTTCAGCGCCGTCACATCGCCGATCCGCTCGACCGGCTTGCCTTCCCGCTCCGCCGCATCGCAGAGCGCGCGGATTGCCGGCATCCAGTCCCGCTCGGTTTCCCAGGCGGCGCTGAACATCGCTTCGGTGGACGGCATCTCGGTAATGCCGCCCGGCGGATAAGCGAGCGTTCCCGTGGCCCAGGCGATCTGGCGCTCGGCGATCAGCCAGAAATGCACCCAGAGCGGCATGTCGACGAGGACGATCCCGGTCGCGCGCGCGAAGCGCTGCGCCAGGGATTCGAGGCGGCCGAGCCCGTCGATGACCCAGGCCTCGCCCCCGATCGCCTGCGCATGGGCCGTCTCGTACTCATCGTCCGGCGCCATCGCCCAGCCGGGCTTCCAGTAGAGCCGATCGATCTCGGTCAAGGGCAGGCCGCGCCGTTCGGCGAGCTTGCGCGCGAGCGTGGATTTGCCGCCCCCGGCATTGCCGATGATGACGATCCGCGCCATGGAATGCGTGCCCCGCCCCGCCGGCCCCTTCGAGAGCGGCATGAATAGGCCAGGACGGGCGCCAGGCCAAGCGCCGGCCCGCGCCCGCGGGGCCACGCAGCTTGAGGAATGCAGGCCGACCCGGGATCGCCGGACCGGCCGGGGCCGGATGCGTTACGCCGCACCCGCGAGCGGCTGATGCAGCTTCGGGTCGCGATGCTTGAGGAGCTTCGGGCTCACGCCCGAAACGAAGCGAAAGGCCGGATTGGCGAGGATGACGGGATTTTTCACCGCCAGCATGTTGAAGCCGTGCGGCGGGCCTTCGAGATAGGTTTCGTCCGGCCGGATCAGCTCGATCGGCTGGTTGCCCATCGGCACGTTCGACTGATAGTCGCGCACCGCGAAAAGCTGATAGCCGAGCCCGGTCAGATACTGGCAGATCGGGGTGCTGTCGAGGCCCTGCGACCAGTCGACATAGTGGCGATGCAGCTCGAACACGATATGCGGGGCCGCGTCCCGCGGCTGGCCGAGATAGCGCTCGGCCCCGCGCAGCGCCGCGAATTCCGCGCCCTCGATGTCGAGCATGATGAGGCCGAGCCGCTCGATGCCGTCGAGCCGGCCATAGCTGTCGATCGTCGTGGTGAGGAAGGCGCCCTCCGCATCGGCCGCGGCCGGCGCCGGATAGGCGAAGGAATCGTCGCCCACGAGCTGCAGATGGTCGCGGTCGCGATCCCAGAGCCCGATCGGGTTGAACTTCAGGTTGTTGAGGCCGTTGACCCTGGCATTGAGCTTCAGCATGGCGAGCTGGTCGGCGTTCGGCTCGAAGCAATGCACCACGCCGCCCTGCTTCAGGATCTGCCGCGCCAGCAGCACCGCCTGGTCGCCCGAATAGGCGCCGCCGATGACCGCATGGGCGACGTCGCGGCCGAGCTCCAGCAGCAGGCGGGTGGTCTGCGGCTCCCAGACATGGTCGGGCCGCATGTCCGGCGCCAGCACGAACTCACGCGCGATCTTGGAGCGGTAGTGGAAGTGGAACTCGACGCCGGAGGCGAGCTGCTTCTGCAGCGGCCCCAGATCCCGATGCAGCGCATCGACGATCGGCCCCGTGACGGTTTCGCGCACATCGAGATCGAGGCGCGCGAGCCGGGCTTCCACCTGCCGGAGCAGGATGAGGAACCGGGCTCTCAGCTCCTCGTCGCGGCCGATGGCGCCGAGCGCGGCGGCAAGCTTGCTGTCGTCTGCAGTCGTCATTTGGGGCTCCGTAATGGGCGGTCTCTCGCGAGGATCAGGTTCGGACGAGCGAGGCGGCGGCTTCGCCGAAATTGCGCGCGAAGGCGGCGCCGTCGAAGAGCGGCGACGCCAGCAGCCGGTCGCGCAGCCCGAGCCGCATCGCCGCCAGCCGCTCCGGATCGCCCGCGAGCGATACGGCCGCTCCGACGAAGCCGGCCGGCGCGGCATGGCTGAGATCGCCGAGCCCGGCATGGCCGAGCAGGCTGTGGCTGATGCGCTGATGGAAGGCGGGCCCGCGGAGGCTGACGACCGGCACGCCCATCCAGAGGCTGTCGATCGTGGTGATGCCGCCGGTGACCGGGAAGCTGTCGAGCGCGATATCGATGCGGTTGTAATAGGGGAAATGCGTCCTGGTATCGCGCGGCTGGCCGACGAGGTCGATGCGATCGGCCGGGATTCCGTGGCGCCCGAATTCCTGCAGCAGGTTGTGGACCAGCATCGCCGAGCGCGCTTCGGGCCGCACCAGCAGGAAGCGGGAGCCCGGCACGCGGGTCAGCACTTCCGACCACAGCGCCACGATGGTCGGGGTGATCTTGTAGGTGTTGTTGAGCGTGCCGAAGGTGACATGGCCGGCCGCGGCGAAGGGCGCCGGCCCGACCGGTTCCCCGGTCAGGGGCTGGAAGGCGATCCAGGGGCCGTCCGCCAGGCGGAGCGGCCGCTCGGTCATGAGATCGGGGAGGGTCGGATCGTTGAAGCGATCCACCATGAAATGGCCGACCGAACGGAATCCGGTGGTGAAGGGCCAGCCAAGCCAGGCGACCTGCTGCGGCGCCGGGCGATGCGCGAAGACATGCAGGCGCGAATGGGCGGTCCAGCCGTTGAGATCGAACAGCACGTCGATCTCGTCCGACCGCACGAGTTTCGCCGTTTCGATATCGGTCATGCCGTCGATCGGCCGGAACGAATCGACCTTTGCGGCGAGCTCCTGCTGCACCGGGTCTTCCGCGGCGGGGACCGCGGAATAGCAATGCATCTCGAAGCGGTCGCGATCGAGATTGTCGAAGAGCGGCCGGATGCATTTGGCCGCCGAATGGTTGCGGAAGTCCGAGGAGACGAAGCCGAGCCGGATACGGCCCGGGCGACGGTGAACCGCCGGCGCCGGGAAACCGGCGCGCTGCAGCTTCGCCTCTTCCGCCGCGCCGATCCTGCCGGCGAGCGCCACGAGCTGCCGCAGCTCCGGCTCGTCCTCGGCCATCGCGAGGAGGGTCAGCAGCATCTGGATCAGGGTCTGCGGCTCCATCTCCGCCGCCGCCGTCCAGATGTCGCCGAGCGTCTCGATGCCGTCGAAATCGCAGATCAGCTTCATGATCTGCAAGGTGCGCCCGTCGCAGAGCTTCGCGTCATAGCCCGGCAGGAGCTTGAAGCCGTAGGCGCGGAAGGCCGCCTCGTCGAGACGCTTCTCCTGCTGCAGCGCCAGCACGAGGTTGATGTGGGCGAGCAGATAGTTCGGATCCGCGCCGACCGCCTTCTCGTAGGCGGCGACCGCGCCGTCATAGTCGCCCAGGTTCGCGCGCAGATTGCCGAGGCCGTTATGCGCCGTCGCCAGCGCCGGATCGATCGCGATCGCCGTCTCGAACGCCGCGCGGGCCTGCTCGAAGCGGCGGGCGATCACCAGCCGGCTGCCGAGATCCTGCCAGAGCGCCGCATTTTCCGGCTGGGCCCGCAGGATCGCGCGGTAGATCGAGTCCCCCTCCTCGATCCGGCCGGTTTCCCAGAGCAGGTTCGCGAGATTGATGCCGAAGCGCCAATCCTCCGGCTTCAGCATCCAGCCATGGCGGAAATGCCGCTCTGCGGCGCCGAGGTCGCCCATCCGCGCCCTCGCATTGCCGAGGTTGCTGTGCGCCTCGGCGAGGTCCGGCGCCAGTTCCAGCACGGACGAATAGGCCGCGGCCGCCTCGTCGAACCGCCCGAGCTTCTCGAGCGCGACGCCGAGATCGTTGCGAACCGCGATATCCTGCGGATCGAGCGCGAGGAGCTCGCGGCAGGTCGCCGCCGCCAGCGCGTAATCGCCGGCGGCACCCGCATAGTCGACAAGCCGCCGGCGAAGGGCGGGGTTGGCGGGGTTGAGGGCGAGGGCGCGCCGCAGATGCAGCAGCGCATCCGCATGGCTTCCGGCGGCATGCTTCACCGCGGCGAGGTTGGCATGAACCTCCGGGCTCGCCGGCAGGCGCTTCGCCGCCTCGGCCAGCGTGGCTTCGGCTTCGCCGTGCCGGCCGAGCCCGAGCAGGGCCGCGCCCAGATTGATGTAGCAGCTCGCATTGCCGGGGTCGGTGCGGAGCGCCTTCCGGATCATCGAGACGGCGCGCGCGCTGTCGCCCTGCTGATGGTGCAGCACGCCCAGCATGTGCAACGCGTCGCTCTGGGTGGGCCGCTCCCGCAGCACTGCCTCGTAAAGCGACGCGGCACCGGCGAGGTCGCCGCCGCGATGCCGCGCGACCGCCTCCTCGAGGCGTCGCGACAGGGTCTGGGTCAGGGGACGTTGCGGCGCTCCGGCGGCCGGAACGCGCGAAGCTGTGGACTCCGGTGCAAGCTGCCGGTGCGGTACGCCGATGGCCATGATGCCTCCCGTCCCCACCATCCTGCCCGGATATGGTTGACGAGCCTTTAACGAAAATCGTTTTGAATCAGAAGGTTCTAGGGAAAGGATTGCCGGGCCGGGCAATTCTTGCCGGGCCCTTCCGGTCGGCGGCCGGCAAGATTTGCCGAAACGCTTGGCCCTGTGTCGGCAAATCCGGCGGAAATCCGCCGCTCGCGAGCTTGGCATCGCATTTGCGTGCTTCCTCTCGCGTCGGTGTCCGCCAGGAAGGCAGATCGCCGCCACCCCGTGGCAGGAAGTCACGGGGCATCCCATGGATCCATGTAGGAGACGTCACAATGTCTATGTCCATCATCTCGAACTACGCTGCCAACGTCGCCCATCGCAATTTGGGCGTCGCGGACGGCCAGGCGACCTCTTCGCTCGCCAAGCTGTCCTCGGGCAGCCGCGTCGTGTCGGCGAAGGACGACGCCGCTTCGATGGCGATCGGCTCCCGCCTCAACAGTGCCGTGCAGGCGCTGAAGCAGGCGAGCGTCAACGCCGGCCAGGGCGTGTCGATGCTGCAGATCGCAGACGGCGCGATGGCGAAGGTCAACGACGTTCTCGTGCGCATGAAGACCCTCGCCGTGCAGGCGGGTTCGGGTCAGCTTTCGGCGACCGAGCGCGGCATGCTGAACACCGAGTACCAGGCCCTGCTGTCGGAAGTCACGCGTATCGCGGCGGCGACCGATTTCAACGGCCAGCAGCTCGTGAACGGCTCGCAGACGACCAATGGCGCGGCGATCGTGGGTGGCGCGTTTGCCGCCGCTGACGGCGTTTCCAGCATCACCGGCCGTGGCCTGACCACGGCGGCTGCCGCCAACTACACGCTGTCCTACAACTCGACCGGCTTCGCCTTCACGCTGAGCGACGGCACCACCTCCTTCACGGGCGCCATCGATTCCAGCGCGCTTTCGAGCAACAACCTGGCGACCGGCACGTCGGTCCGTCTCAGCAACTCGGCGTCCAGCGCGGATGTCGTGATTTCGCTGAACACGGCGTTCCAGTCGGCGACGACGGTGGCCGCGGCTGCGACCAACGGCGGCCTCTACTTCACCGGTTCTTCGACCACGAACCTCAGCTTCAAGGTCGGCGCCGGCACGGATGCGGCGAAGGACGTCATCGCGGTGTCGATCAGCGGCGTGAGCGCGGCCAACCTCGGCCTCACCTCGACCGACATCACCACCACGACGACGGCTGATGCGGCCTCCAGCCTCCTCAGCTCGGCGATCGACACGCTGAACACCGCTCGTTCGACGGTCGGCGCCTACCAGAACCGTCTCGAATTCGCCGCGGCGAACCTCGCCTCGACGATCGAGAACACGGAAGCGGCGCGTTCCAGCCTGCTCGACCTCGATATCGCTCAGGAGATGAGCATTTTCACCTCCAAGCAGATCCTGGTTCAGGCGGGCGTGTCGATGCTGGCCCAGGCGAACCAGATGCCGCAGAACCTGCTGCGTCTGTTCCAGTAAGGCCAACGGGTACGGCCGGAGGGTCCCCACACCTCCGGCCGCCACCCTCCAGGAGGCCTCTTCTAGAGGTTCAAGGCCATGGACATTCGAGCCGCAACCCAGCTTCCCGCCAGCACGACGACGGTCGATCGCGCCGGGCCGCAGACGACGTCGGGAGCTCAGCTATCCCAGGACGTCGAGCGCGCCAAGCGCGCTTCCGCCCCCCGCGAGCTCGCCGATTCCATCGCGCCGGCCCCGGAAATCGAGCTTCCGGACCTGCCCTACGTCCGCGCCGAGCTGTCGGTCGATAAAGCGGCCCGCCGCGTGCATACCCGTCTTGTGGACAGCAACGACGGCACGGTCATCCGCGAATATCCGACGGAGGAGCAGCTTCGCTATCTCCGCGTCACGCGCGAGCAGATCGGCAAGCTGCTGAAGGCAGAGGCGTAGGGCTGAGGCACAGGTTATGGCGCTCAATCTGAGCAATCTCTCGGTCGATAGCAGCGGCCGGGTGTCCTTCTCGGGCCTCGGCTCGGGCATCGATTTCAAGGCGGCGGTGGACAGCATCATCGCCGCCAAGCGCATTCCGGCCGATTCCCTCAAGGCAAGAATTACCGCCAACGAGGACAAAATCGCCGCCTACAAGGACTTCAAGACCCTGCTCTCCGGCCTGAAGGACCGGCTGGCGGAGCTGCGCGGGGCGGTGAATTTCGGCGGCAGCGGCAATGTTTTCAGCGCGAAGCAGGCCTTCGCCTCGGCCAGCCGTGTCGACGGCCAGACCCCGTCGGCGGTCGGCAACCTCCTCGGCGTCACGGTCGCCAACGGCGCCACGCTCGGAACCCATACGATCGAGGTGCTGCGCACCGCGACGGCGCACAAGGTCGGCAGCCAGGCCTTCGGCGCGGCAACCTCGCCCCTCGGCCTCGCCGGCAGCGTGGCGCTCGGCGTCGAAGGCGGCCCGCAGGCAACCCTCACGCTCTCCGCGACCGACACGCTGCAGGACGTCCGCGACCGCATCAACAGCGCCAACACAGGCGCCAACAAGACCGGCATTTCGGCCAGCATCGTCTCGGTCGGACCGAACATCAACTATCTGGTCCTCACCCCCGAGCAGACCGGCAAGCGGATCGAGTTCTCCGGCGAGACTGGCGGGATCCTGGCCGGGCTCGGCATCTCCGCCGACGGCGGCGTCACGCTTTCCAACGAGCTGCAGGCGCCGCAGACGGCCCAGTTCTATGCGGACGGGCTGCTCGACCCCTCGAGCTGGCGCTCGGCCGCGGTTTCCAGCCAGAGCGCGACGCTCGGCAGCCTGCTCGGCGTCCCGGCAGGCAGCAACAGCTTCGAGATCCGCGACGCCGGCGGCGCCGTGCTGCAGACGGTGAGCTACAGCGACACCGACAACCTGCAGACCCTCGCCCAGGCGATCACCGCGGGCGGCGCCGGCATCACCGCGAGCGTGGTGCAGGAAGGCACCCAGTTCCGCCTCAATATCGCGAAGGACGACGGCAGCCCGATCGCCTTCGGCGGCGATAGCGGCAACCTGCTGACGGGCCTCGCCCTTACCAAGCAGCCGCTGCTGATCGAGCGCGACAGCAACACGGTGGACGATCTGTTCGCCGGCGTGACCCTCAGCCTCTACGGCGCCGAGGCGGGCACCAGCATCAAGCTCGAGATCGACCGCAGCCTCACCGACGTCAAGAGCGCGATCACCGGCTTCGTCGACGCCTATAACGCGATCCGCCAGTTCGTAAACGAGCAGAGCCAGGTCGACGAGAAGACCGGCCAGCGCTCGGCCGACGCCGGGCCGCTGTTCGGCTCGCGCACCCTCGCCAGCATCACCGCGGCGCTCGGCCGCATCGTCGGCAACGGCACGGACGGCGTCGACGGCGCCTTCTCGGTCCTGGCGCAGGCCGGCATCGAGCTCGTCGACAACTCCAGCCTCGACGATCCGATGCTGAAGGATACGCTGAAGATCGACGGGACCAAGCTCGACGGGGTGCTGCTCTCGAACCCCGAGGACATCCAGCGCCTGTTCGCCTTCGACTTCTCCGCCTCCGATCCCCGCATCACGCTGCTCGGCTTCTCCGGCAAGACCACCTTCGATCCCGCCGGCTACAGCCTCAGCCTGACCCATGACGGGACCGGCGTGACAGGCGCCACCATCAACGGGCTCCCGGCCTCGGCCACCGTCAACGGCAACACCATCACCCTGACCGACGCCACCGGCGCGGAAGGGCTGGTGCTGTTCTATTCGGGCAGCGGCGACCTTTCCGACATCCAGCTCGATTTCACCGTCGGCGCCGCGCAGCAGATGTTCTCGGAACTGGAGGACGCGCTCGACACCACCGACGGCTCGATCCAGGCCGAGCTCAATACGCTGACCGACCAGAACGACCTGAACCAGGACCGCATCGACGAGATGCTGACCCGCCTCGACTATCAGCGGGAGCAGCTTACCCAGCGCTTCATCGTCCTGGAGACGTCGCTTTCCACGATGCAGCGCATCCTCGACGGCATCAAGCAGCAGACCGACGCCTGGTACAAGAAGGACTAGACGACGACCGCCGGCAACCTCCGGCGGCGAGGACACGACAGAAAAAGATTTCATTCCCGAAGGTAACATCATGCAGCACACCGCCTATCTTGCCCGCGAGCTCTCGGCTGCCTCTCCGGCGAAACGGGTCGCCATGCTGCTCGATCGGGCGACGGCGTCGCTGGGCGAGGTCGGACGCGCCATCGAGCGCGGCGACATCCAGGGCCGCTGGAAGGCGAACAATCAGGCGGTGACCATCATCGAGACGCTGTGGATGACGCTCGACCTCGAGAAGGGCGGCGAGATCGCGGCCAATCTCGACCGGCTCTACAGCTTCATGCTGCAGCATCTGACGCTTGTCGATCTGAAGAACGACCCGAAACCGGCGGCCGCGGTCGCGGCCCTGCTCGAGCCGCTGCGCCGTTCCTGGCACGAGATCGCCGCCAGGGAAGCGAAGGCCCAGCTTCAACAGCGCGCCGACGCGAACGGTCCAACGGCGCCCCAGCCGCTCGCCCTCTCCGCCTGACGTTTCCTCCCGTTTTCGGCGGCTGCAACGCCCCGCGCCGGTCCGGTCGCGGGGCGTTTCGATTCCTGGCCTCCGGCGACGGCTCCGCCCGGCGGTTCCTGCCGGCCGGTCGCGAACCGGCGGCAGAGTTTGCCTAAGCGGCGCTGAAGAACTTGCCCCGCGCCTGGCGCGACCCCCGGCATGACCCGGATCGCCCGACAGGCATAACCCTTTCGCCTCAATGCTCTAACACCCTCCTGCCCGAGTTGGCACCGCGCTTGCCCTGTTACCTCGCGAAGGCATCGGGGCCTGAGCTCCGGATTGCCGATGGCGCCGCCACCCGCGACAGGGCCACTGCCCGGCGGCCGGATGCCGACAGCGCAGGAGACGAAACGATGGCTCTCAATGCTATTTCCAACTACGCCGCCAACGTGGCGCACCGCAATCTGCAGACGTCCGATATGGCGGCGACCTCGTCCCTGGCGAAGCTGTCGTCGGGTAGCCGCGTCGTGTCCGCCAAGGATGACGCCGCCTCCATGGCGATCGGCTCGCGCCTGAACAGCCAGGTCCAGGCCCTCCGCCAGGCCAGCGTCAATGCCGGCCAGGGCGTATCGATGCTCCAGATCGCCGACGGCGCGATGGCCAAGGTGACGGACGTCCTCATCCGCATGAAGACGCTTTCGGTGCAGGCCGGCTCCGGCCAGCTCTCCAGCACCGAGCGGGGCATGCTCAACACCGAGTATCAGCTCCTGCTGGCCGAAGTGACCCGCATCGCGGCCGCGACCGAGTTCAACGGCAACCAGATGGTCAACGGCTCGCTCTCGACCCTGGGCGGGGCGGTCGGCACCAGCGGCGCTTTCGCGACCGCCGACGGCGTCGCCAGCATCGTCGCGCACGGTCTCACGACCGGCGCCGCCGAGAACTACACGCTCTCCTACGCCTCCACGAGCTTCACCTTCACCCTCTCCGACGGCACCACCTCTTATACCGGCGCCATCGACAGCGGCGCGGTGGATGCCGACGGCGTCATGATCACCGGCGCCGCCGTGAAGCTCACGGCGAGCGGCGTTACGGGCGATCTGGTGATCGGGCTCAACACCGCCTTCCAGTCGGCCACCAACATTGCCGCTTCCTCCGCCGGCGGCCTCTACTTCCAGGGCGAGAGCTCCTCGACCTACAGCTTCAAGGTCGGCACCGGCACGGACGCCGTGAAAGACATCATCGACGTCACGATCGAGGGCATCAGCGGCTCGAACCTCGGCATCAACGGCACCGACATCACCACCACGGCGACGGCGGACCTCGCCTCCGACCTGCTCGGCGTGGCGATCGACCTCATCAACACCTCGCGCGCGTCGGTCGGCGCCTATCAGAACCGGCTGGAATTCGCCGCGGCGAACATCGCCTCCGCGGTCGAGAACACCGAAGCGGCCCGCAGCAGCCTGCTCGACCTGGATATCGCGGCGGAGATGAGCAATTTCACCTCCAAGCAGATCCTGGTGCAGGCCGGCGTGGCCATGCTGGCGCAGGCGAACCAGATGCCGCAGAACCTGCTGCGTCTGTTCCAGTAAGCCGCCGCTCCAGCAATCGACAGCCCCGAAGGAACAGGACGATGAACATCATCCGTCACCACGATCTCGAGACCATGATGGACGCCGAGCCGGCGCGCCTGGTGGTCATGCTCTACGACGAGGCGATCTCGGCCTTGCGCACCGCCAGCATGGCGGCGACCGCCGGCGACATCGAGACCCGCTGCAACGGCGTCACCGCCGCCAGCGAGATCGTCGGCTATCTCTATCTGACGCTCGATCCGGAGCTCGGCGGCGAGATCGCCGCCAATCTCGGGTCGCTCTATGCCCACATCCTCTCGCAGCTTCCCCGCGTCAACATGCACAACGACGCGGAGACGGCGGAGCATGTGATCGCGATCCTGGAGCCGCTGCGCGACTCCTGGAACGAGCTCGCCAACTCGATTTCGGTCGGCGGTTTCGAACGCAGCGGACAGACGGACCGTTCCAACGCCGCCTGATCGACCTGCACCTGCGCCAGGAAGGCGACGGACCATGGATATGATTCCGCTCGACGGCTTTCCCGCCGGCACGGCCCCAGTCCCGCCGGCGGGAAACGCGTCTTCCGCCGACGGCGGCAACGGCGTCTTCGGCATGATGCTCGCCGAAGCGTCCGGCGCCGACGAGAGCAAGGGCGATGCCGACGGCGGCAAGCCGGACGCGGCCGCAGCAGCACTCCTGGCGCTGCTGTTCCCGCAGAACCCCGCGCTGCAGCAGCAAGCCGCCGAGGCTGCCCCCGAGGGCGAGACGACACCCGACCCGGACGGCGTCGCGCCGGTCGTCGCGCCCGCGGAAACGCCCGGCAAGCAGCCGGGTGTCGTCGAGGGCGAGGCCGGCGCGGCCGAACCCGGCGAGGCTCTCCTCGCGAACCGGAAGCAGGATCGCAACGAAGCGCCGAATGCCGATACCGGCCTCGCCAAGAGCGTGACCGCGACGGCGGGCCCGTCGGCGCCGCCGCCCGCGCCCGTCATCCCGCCGGCGCTGCTCGGCGCCGAGGAGAACGCGCCGCTGATCAAGCAGACGGCGAGCAAGGCAAACGACGTCGCCCCGCCGCTGGTCGCGAAGACGCCGGAGCCGGCCGTGGCCGAAGCGCCGAAGCCCGCCGCCGCGAAACCGGCCGAACCCGCGAAGCCGACGGCACCCGAAACGACGGTCGCGCACGCCGCCGCCGCGGACACCAAAGACGACGCGCTGCCGTCGCACGCGCACGAGACCGATATGACAGCGCCGCAATCGCCGGCTGCCGGCCTCGTCGATCGCCCCGCAACGACGGCCCCGACCGCGCCGCCGCAGGCCGCGGTCGAACGGCTCGCGGCACTCCTCGCGCGGCCCGATCTCCTCGCCGCCCATCTGCAGCGCGCGCATGTCGCCGGCCGCGACCGGATCAGCATCGAGCTGCTGCCGGCCGAGCTCGGACGCATCGAGATCTCGCTCGATTTCGACCGCAGCGGCAAGCTCTCCGCGATGATCGCGGCCGACAAGCCGCATACGCTCGACCTGCTGCAGCGCGATCAGCGCGGCCTCGAGCGGGCGCTCCAGGACGCCGGCTTCAAGACCGACAGCGGCAGCCTGAGCTTCAATCTTCGCGGCGACCAGCGGCAGCACCAGAACCAGCCGATGCCCTGGCTCGCCGCGCAAACCCATAGCCAGGGCTGGCACGACGCCGGACAGCGCAATGCCGGCGCGATGCCGGCCTTCGTGCGGCCGATCGCCGATGGCCGGCTCGATATCGAGGTCTAGGAGAGAACCATGGACGTCAGCTCAGTAACCGGCGGCACGGGCGCCAAGGCGGCGAGCGCCCTCGGCTCGATCGGCGAGACCTTCGACAACTTTCTGCTGCTGCTGACCAAGCAGCTCCAGCACCAGGACCCACTGTCGCCGCTCGACACCAACGAGTTCACCCAGCAGCTCGTGCAGTTCACCGGCGTCGAGCAGCAGATCGGCATGAACCAGCGGCTCGACGACCTGATCGCGCTGCAGGTCGGCAACCACGCGATCGGCGCGCTCGACTTCCTCAACACCTCGGTCGAGGCGGCGAGCAACGACATCTGGCTCGGCGACGGCGAAAGCACGATCACCTACAACCTTTCCGGCACGGCCTCGCTCGCCCAGATGACCATCCGCGATGCCGACGGCAACGTCGTCCGCACCCTGGATATCGACCGGAACGCCGGCGCGCACAGCGTCGCCTGGGACGGCACCGACAATGACGGCGCCGACCTGCCGGACGGCGTCTATCGCGTCGAGGTCAACGCGGTCGACGGCGACGGCGCCTCGATCAAGGCGGTCACCGGCTTCCGCGGCACGGTCTCGGGCGTGGAGCTCGACGGCGGCGACATCTGGCTCTCGATCGGCGATCTCCGCGTCCCGATCGGCAAGGTCCAGAAGATCACCAACGCGCCGGCGGCGTGACGCCCGGCGGACGGAATGCGATTTCGATCACCCGACACTGACGAACAACCCGTCGCATAAGGAGAAAAAAGATGAGCTTGTACGGGGCAATGTTTTCCGGCGTTTCCGGTCTCGCGGCGCAGAGCCAGGCGCTCGGCATGATTTCGGACAACATCTCGAACGTGAACACGATCGGCTACAAGGGCACCACGGCGCGCTTCGAGACGCTGGTGACCGAGGCCGCGTCGCGGACGACCTATTCGCCCGGCGGCGTGCGCTCGATCCCCTACCAGAAGATCGACCGCCAGGGCCTGCTGCAGGGCTCCGCCTCGCCGACCGACATCGCCATCGTCGGCAACGGCTTCTTCGTGGTCAACGAAGACTCCAGCCCCGGCGTCGGCGACGACTATCTCTTCACCCGCGCCGGCAACTTCACGACCGACCAGAACGGCAATCTGACGGCGAACGGCTACTATCTGCAGGGCTGGCGCCTCGACGCCGGCGGCGCGCTGCCGGCCAACACCTCGCTCCTCACCACGCTCGAGACCGTCAACGTCTCGAACCTGACGGGTGCGGCGCGGGCGACCAGCAACATGCAGCTCGCCCTCAACCTGCCGGCGCAGGTCGCGAACGGCGAGGAATTCACCACCACCATGCAGATCTTCGACAAGCAGGGCGCGACGCAGACCGTCAACCTCAACTGGACGAAGACCGCGACCAATAGCTGGAGCCTGACGGCCGACCTGCCGGGCACCGCCCGCTTCGCGTCGGACGATACCGGCACGGCGACGACCGACAACGGCCAGACCACGCCCGTCGCCCTCGGCACCGTCACCTTCAATGCCGACGGCACCCTCGGCACCGTTACCGCCACCGCGCCCTATGCCGCGGTGAACGCCGACAACCAGTTCGAGTTCTACATCGACTATGACGGCAGCGCGACCACCACCTCGACCCAGGATCGCGCCCTGGTCTCGCTCGATATCGGCAGCCCCGGCGTCGGCGACGGCATCACTCAGTACTCCGGCGAATATTCGCCGAAGGTGATCTCGCAGGACGGCCTGACCTTCGGCTCCTTCACCGGGATCGTCATCGACGAGCGCGGCACCGTGACGGCGCTGTTCGACAACGGCCAGCAGCGCGACATCTTCAAGCTGCCGCTCGCCACCTTCCGCAATCCGAACGGCCTCGAATCGCGGAACGGCAATGCCTACCTGACCACGAGCTTCTCCGGCGATCCGGTGCTGCTCGAGGCGAACACGGGCGGCTCGGGCAAGATCGCGCCGAGCTCCCTCGAATCCTCGACCGTCGATCTCGCCGAGGAGTTCACGAACATGATCGTCACGCAGCGGGCCTATTCCGCCAACGCGAAGATCATCACGACCGCCGACCAGATGCTGGATGAGCTGATCAACATCCGGCGTTAGGAGAGCTTAACGGGGCATGACCGAATCCGGGCGCCGCCGCACCGGCGCGCCCGGAACGGCCCGCCTCGCAAAGCCTAAGTTAACGCTGCGACTTAGCCCTTCCTTAAATGGCGCCGGCCTATCCTTGCGCCTGGACGGAACAGAAGTTCCGGTCCTCGGTCCAAGACGGAGCGAATGAATGACACCCGATCGTCCAGGTAGGTCGAGCAGGATTATCGGCCCGGATGGGTTGCCGCTGTCGCTTGACGACTTGCCGCCCCCGGGCACGCAGCGCTGGGTGATCCGCCGCAAGGCCCAGGTCGTGGCCGGCGTGCGCGCGGGTCTGCTCACGCTCGAGGAAGCCTGCTCGCGCTATCAGCTTTCGGTCGAAGAGTTCCTGAGCTGGCAGCGTCAGATCGAGCTGCACGGCATCAAGGGGCTGCGCGTCACGCGGCTGCAGGATTATCGCGAGACCCTGGGCGCCGCCTGAGGCCGCCCGTCGCCCGGGACCCTTCTTCGCCTGCCGTCGTTCCGAGCTCGAACAAGATCCGATCGATCCCGCGACTCTTGCCGCCTTCAAGGGGCGGAGGTCGATGCGCGTCTCGAGCGAACCGGCGCGCGGCGATCCGACCCCCGAGAGCATTTTCCGCGAAGTGGGCACCGGTCCGCGGCGGAAAATGCGACCAGACCGATGAATCCGGAGCGCGTTCCGATTTAACGTCGAGGAAACGCGCTCTCGGCAAGAACTGCCGGCAAGGCGGCAAAACTTGCCGCCGATTAACAGCTTTTTTATCGACCCGGGGATAGCGTCGCGGTTCGCAAACGGACCCACGCAATCCCCGGCATGTATATCCAGTTCGAACCGACCTCGCCCGCCGCCGCACCGCGGCGCCGGAGCCCCTCGTGATCGAGAGCCTGCGCCGCCTCGGCCCCGCGCGCCTTGCCGCGATGGCTGTGGTCGCGGCTGGCCTCGTCGCCTTCTTCCTTTTCCTGGTGTCGCGTCTCACGGCGCCCGACATGGCGCTGCTCTATGGCGACCTCGACGCCGGCGACAGCAACCAGATCGTCCAGAAGCTGGAGCAGATCGGCGTCGCCTACGAGCTCGGCGGCGACGGCACCACGATCCGGGTGCCCGCGGACCAGGTGCTGAAGCTCCGTCTCGAGGTGGCCGAGGAAGGGCTGCCGAGCGGCGGCACGATCGGCTACGAGATCTTCGATCGCGACCAGCCGCTCGGCACCACCAGCTTCGAGCAGCAGGTCAACCGCCTGCGCGCGCTCGAGGGCGAGCTCGCCCGCACCATCCGCATGATCCATCAGGTGCGCACCGCGCGCGTGCATCTGGTCATCCCGGAACGCCAGCTTTTCGCGGCCGAGCAGCCGCAGCCGACCGCCTCGATCATCCTCACCATGAAGGGCGGCGCGGTCCTCGACAAATCCCAGGTGGTCGCGATCCAGCATCTCGTGGCCGCCGCCGTTCCCGGCCTCAAGACGGGCGAGGTCTCGGTCATCGACGCCGCCGGCAACCTGCTCGCCGGGGGCGGCAGCGACGACGACGCGTTCGGCGACGCGAGCAACGGCGACGAGATGCGGCTCGCCTACGAGAACCGGATGCGCCGCAGCATCGAGGAGCTGCTGCAGCGCTCGCTCGGCTACGGGAAGATCCGCGCGGAAGTCACCGCCGACCTCGATTTCGACCGCGTGACCACCAACTCCGAGACGTTCGATCCGAACGGGCAGGTCGTGCGTTCGACGCAGACCGTCGAGGAGACCGGCAGCTCGAGCGACGGCCAGGGCGACGGCCAGGTCACGGTCGCGAACAACCTGCCGAATCCGAACGCCGGGCTTCCGGGCCAGAGCGTCAGCACGAGCAGCAACTCGCGCACCGAGGAAACGGTCAACTACGAGATCTCGAAGCAGACCGAGGTGCATATCCAGCAGAGCGGCCAGGTGAAGCGGCTTTCGGTCGCGGTGCTGGTCGACGGCACCTACGCTGTCGCCGAGGACGGCACGGCCACCTACGCGCCGCGCAGCCCCGAGGAGCTCGACCAGATCGCCAAGCTCGTGAAATCGGCGATCGGCTTCGACGAAAGCCGCGGCGACAGCGTCGAGATCGTCAATATGCGCTTCGCCGAGCCGATCGAGGTCGGCGCCGACGAGAGCGCCGGCCTGATGATGGGCTTCACCCGCGGCGACGTGATCCGGATGATCGAGATCGGCGTGCTCGGGCTGCTCGGCGTGCTGGCCCTGCTGTTCGGCGTGCGTCCGATCCTGCGCGGGCTCTCCGCCGTCGCGCCCGCGCAAATGGTCCCGCAGCTCGCCGGGCCCGCGGGCGCCGTCCAGCTTCCCCCCGGGAGCGGCGCGTCCGGCCAGGTGATGGCCGCCGGCGAGGATGCCGGCGAAGGGGGCCGGTCGCTCACCACCGAGATCGATCGCATGCTCGACGTCAATCAGATCGAGGGCCGGGTCCGCGCCTCCTCGCTGAAGAAGGTCGGCGAGCTGGTGCAGAACCATCCCGACGAGGCGGTGAACATCATGCGCAGCTGGATGTACCAGAACCAGTAGCCGCGCGCGACAGATCGCAATAACAGGACGACCGCACAGTGCCGCTCAACGATGCCAACAATATTTCCGGGACGCAGAAAGCGGCGGTGATGATGCTCGCCGTCGGCGAGGACAACGCATCGCGCCTCTTCGCCCTGATGGACGACGAGGAGATCAAGGAGCTGTCCCAGGTGATGGCGAACCTCGGCAACGTCAGCTCGCAGATCGTCGAGAAGCTGATCGTCGAGTTCGCCGACCGGCTCTCCGCCACCGGCTCGCTCGTCGGCAGCTTCGAGAGCACCGAGCGGCTGCTGACCAAGGTGCTCGACAAGGAGCGCGTCCAGGCGATCATGGACGAGATCCGCGGCCCCGCCGGCCGCACCATGTGGGACAAGCTCGGCAACGTGAACGAGGTGGTGCTGGCGAACTACCTCAAGAACGAGTACCCGCAGACCGTCACCGTCGTGCTTTCCAAGATCCGGCCGGAGCACGCCTCGCGCGTGCTCGCCAACCTGCCCGACGCCTTCGCCATGGAAGTCATCATGCGCATGCTGCGCATGGAATCGGTGCAGCGCGAGGTGCTGGACGACGTCGAGCGCACGCTGCGCAACGAGTTCATGTCCAACCTCGCCCGCACCAACCGGCGCGACGCGCATGAGGTGGTGGCCGAGATCTTCAACAACCTCGATCGCACCACCGAGGCGCGCTTCATCGCCGCCCTCGAGGAGCGCAACCGCGACTCCGCCGAGCGCATCAAGGCGCTGATGTTCACCTTCGAGGACCTCGGCAAGCTCGACTCCGGCGCCGTGCAGACCCTGCTGCGCGCGGTCGAGAAGGACAAGCTCGCGCTCGCCCTCAAGGGCGCCTCCGAGACGCTGCGCGAGCTCTTCTTCTCCAACATGTCGGAGCGCGCCGGCAAGATGATGAAGGAAGACATGGCCGCGATGGGGCCGGTTCGCCTCCGCGACGTCGACGAAGCCCAGGTCGCCATGGTGGCGACGGCGAAGGACCTCGCCGCGAAAGGCGAGATCATCATCGCCGACAGCAAGGGCGACGACGAGCTGGTGTATTGAGCGAAGCCATGTCGATCACCCGCAAATATCTTTTCGACAACGCCTTCGACGCCCTGAAGCCCGCCCGGCAGGCGCCGCCGCCGGCGCGCCGATTCTCCGAGGCGGAGGTGAAGGCGGCCTGCGAATCCGCCTTCGCGCAGGGGCGCGAGGCCGGAACCCGCGAGGTCGAGAGCGGCCGCGAGCAGCTCGTCGCCCGCTCGACCGCGGCCATGGCCGAAGGGCTGCAGGCGGTAAAGGCATTGAACGCCGAGCTCGAGGTCCGCATGACGCGCTGGGCGCTGCAGAGCGCCCTCGGCATGGTCCAGAAGCTCTTCCCCGAGCTCGTTCGTCGTCACGGCCAGAGCGAGATCGAGGCGATGGTCGTCAATACCTTGCAGGACATCGAGGACGAGCCGCGCGTCGTGGTGCGCATGCCGGCCGCGATGATCGAGCCGATGCAGCCCGCCGTCGCCGAGATCTGCCGCCAGGCCGGCTTCGTCGGCCGGCTGCTGCTGATCGAGGACGATGCGATCGCCCCCGGCGATTGCCGCGTCGAATGGGCCGAAGGCGGCATCGAGCGCCAGGCCCAGCGCCTCTGGACCGATATCGAGCAGCGCGTCCTGCGGCTGCTCGCCCACCCCACCTTGTCCGATCCCGGCCCCGAAACGGGCCGCTAGGAGGATTCAATGGCCGACGAGAACCTCAACCTCAACGAACTGAACGGCGGCGCGGAGGCCGATCCGGCCGCCGCCGCGCCCGCCGCACCGCCGGTGAATGCGCGCGAGCTCGAGGCGGTGTACGACATCCCCGTCCAGGTCTCCGCCGTGCTCGGCAGGGCCTCGATGCAGGTGAGCCAGCTCCTGAAGCTCGGCCGCGGCGCCGTCGTCGAGCTCGACCGCAAGGTCGGCGAGGCGATCGACATCTATGTGAACAACCGGCTCGTCGCGCGCGGCGAGGTGGTGATCGTCGAGGACCGTCTCGGCGTGACCATGACCGAAATCATCAAGATGGACCGCTCCTGAGATGGCCCGGACCGCCACCGACGCGCTGGGCGCGCGGGCTGCGGCGCTCGCGACACGACCGGCCGATCCGGGCGCGCTGATCGCGCTTGCGGGCGCGCTGATGCTGGTGGCGGCCGCCATCGCGCTCGGCGGCGCGCCGACCGCCTTCTTCGACCTGCCGTCGCTCATGATCGTGCTCGGCGGCACCTTCGCCGTGACCTGTATCTCCTATTCGACCGCCGACGTGCTGAAGGCGCAGCCTGCCGTGTTCGGCGCGCTCACCACCTCGATGCCGGATGCGGCGGACGCGGCGCGCGGCATGCTGGCGCTCGCCGATCTCGCCGGCCATCAGGGCGTGACCGGCCTCCAGACGCGGCTCGCCGCGCTGAAGCGCGATCCCTTCCTGCACCGCGCGGTCTCGCTCGTGGTCGAAGGCGCGACGCCCGAGGAGGTCGAGACGATCATGACCTCCGAGGCGAGCGCCACCGGCGAGCGCCAGGCGCGCAGCGCCGGCATCCTGCGGCGCGCCGCCGAAGTGGCGCCCGCCATGGGCCTCATCGGCACGCTCGTCGGCCTGGTGCAGATGCTGGGGCATCTCAACGATCCCGGCCAGCTCGGCCCCGGCATGGCGCTGGCCCTGCTCACCACCTTCTACGGCGCGCTCCTCGCGAACGTCGTGCTCGGCCCGCTCGCGGCCAAGCTCGACCGCAACGCCGCGACCGAGGCCCTGCTGCGCCGGATCTACCTGATCGGCGCCACCTCGATCGCGCGGCAGGAGAATCCGCGGCGCCTCGCCACCCTGCTCAATACCGTGCTGCCGCCCGAACAGCGGCTTACCCATTTCGGCTGAGCGCGAACCGCGTCGGCTGAAACCAGACGGAGTATCGGATCATGCGTCTCCTCATCGTCGGCTCGCTCGAAGGCCATATCGCCGCGGCAGGCAAGATCGCGCTCGCCCGCGGCGCCAAGGTCGCGCAGGTGGGCAGCATCGACGCCGCCATGGACGCGCTGCGCGCCGGCCAGGGCGCCGACCTCCTGCTCTGCGACGTGCGGCTCGAGATCGCGAAGCTGATCGACCAGCTCAAGACCGAGCGCATCAGCCTGCCGGTCGTCGCCTGCGGCATCGGCACCGATACCGAGACGGCGGTGCGCGCGATCAAGGCGGGCGCCAAGGACTATCTGCCGCTGCCGCCCGACGCCGAGCTGATCGCCGCCATCCTCGCGGCGGTCTCCGAGGAGAGCAGCGCCTTCATCTACCGCGATCCCGCGATGCGGGGCGTGATGCGCCTCGCCGACCAGATCGCGCCCTCCGACGCGAGCGTCCTCATCACCGGCGAGTCCGGCACCGGCAAGGAGGTCATGGCCCGCTACCTCCATAGCCGGAGCAAGCGCGCATCCAAGCCCTTTATCTCGGTCAACTGCGCGGCGATCCCGGAAAACCTGCTGGAATCCGAGCTTTTCGGCCATGAGCGCGGCGCCTTCACCGGGGCGGTCGCCCGGCGGATCGGCAAGTTCGAGGAAGCGAACGGCGGCACCTTGCTGCTCGACGAAATCAGCGAGATGCATCCGCGACTGCAGGCGAAGCTCCTGCGCGCCATCCAGGAGCGCGAGATCGACCGCGTGGGCGGGACCCAGCCGGTCCGCGTCGATATCCGGCTGATCGCCACCTCGAACCGCGATCTCGAGGCCGAAACGCACACCGGCAATTTCCGAGAGGACCTCTATTTCCGCCTCAATGTCGTGACGCTCAACCTGCCCCCCTTGCGCGGGCGCGCGAGCGACATCCCGGCGCTCGCCGACCACTTCATCCGCAAATACGCGCAGGCGAACGGCCTGCCGGCCCTGAAGCTGAGCGCGCCCGCCGAGGCGATGCTGATGGTGCATCCCTGGCGCGGCAATGTCCGCGAGCTCGAGAACACCATGCATCGCGCGGTGCTGCTCGGACGCGGCACGGAGCTCGGGCCGGACGCGATCCTGCTGACCGGCCAGCGCACGGCGCCGGCCGAGACCCTGGGCGGCGCGTCCGCGACGGACGCGGCGCGCGCCGTCGTGGCGCCGGCGGGTGCTGCCCCGCTGGTCGGGCGCACCGTTGCCGCCGTCGAGCGCGATCTCATTCTGGAGACGCTGAGCCATTGCCTCGGCAACCGCACCCATGCCGCGAACATCCTCGGCATCTCGATCCGCACGCTCCGCAACAAGCTGAAGCAATACAGCACCGAAGGCGTGCCCCTGTCGGACGGGACGAGCGAGCTCGAGCGGCAGGCGGTCTGACCTCCTAGGGCCGGAAACCCGAACCCATGGCCAATATCGCTATGCCGCAGGGCCCTTCCGCCAATCCGCACTATTGGTGGAAGCAGCTCCAGGCGACCCTGAAGCGGGGCGAGATCGCGCTGGCGCTTGCCGTCATCGCGATCCTCGTCGTGCTCATCCTGCCGTTGCCGGCCTGGCTGCTCGACATCGCGCTGACGCTGTCGATCACCCTCTCCGTCCTCGTGCTGATGACGTCGCTCTTCATCTCGAAGCCGCTCGATTTCAGCTCCTTCCCGACGGTGCTGCTGATCACGACGATCCTGCGGCTCTCGCTCAATCTCGCCTCGACACGCCTGATCCTCGCCCACGGCCATGAAGGCACGGATGCCGCGGGCCATGTGATCGAGGCGTTCGGCAACTTCATCATGGGCGGGAACTTCGTCATCGGGATCATCGTGTTCTCGATCCTGGTGCTCGTGAATTTCGTCGTTATTACAAAGGGTTCCGGGCGCATCGCCGAAGTCGCGGCGCGCTTCACCCTGGACGCGATGCCCGGCAAGCAGATGGCGATCGACGCCGATCTCTCGGCCGGCCTCATCGAAGAGACGGAAGCCCGCGCGCGCCGCAAGGCGCTCGAGGACGAGAGCAGCTTCTTCGGCTCGATGGACGGCGCCGCGAAGTTCGTGCGCGGCGACGCCATCGCCGGCCTCATCATCACCGTCATCAACATCGTCGGCGGCATCGTGATCGGCGTGGCGCAGGCGGGGCTGAGCTTCTCCGAGGCGTCGCATACCTACACCCTGCTCACCGTCGGCGACGGTCTCGTCACGCAGATTCCCGCGCTCATCGTCTCGACCGCGGCCGGCATGCTGGTCTCGAAGGCCGGCGTCACCGGCTCGACCGACAAGGCGCTCTTCGCCCAGCTCAGCAGCTATCCGAGCGCGCTCGGCCTCTGCTCCTTCCTGATGGGCGCCATGGCGCTGCTGCCGGGCATTCCCGCGATCCCGTTCCTCGCGCTCGCCGGCATCAGCGGCGGGGCCGCCTGGATGCTGACCCGCCGGCAAGGCGCCGCGGCAGTCGAGGCGGAAGCGAAGAAGCAGGAGGCGGAGACCGCCGCCCCCAAGGAAGAGCCGATCGCCCAGACGCTGCAGATCGACAACATCCGCCTCGAGCTCGGCTACGGCCTGCTGTCGCTGATCGGCACGGAGCGCGGCCAGAAGCTCACCGACCAGATCAAGGCGCTGCGCCGCCAGATGGCGCGCGACGTGGGGTTCGTGCTGCCGGCCGTGCGCATTCAGGACAACCTTCAGCTCCCGGCCAACAGCTACGTCGTCCGCATCAAGGAGATCGAGTCCGGCCGCGGCGAGCTCCGCCCGAACATGATCCTCGTCATGGATCCGCGCGGCGAGAAGATCGGGCTCGCCGGCGAGGAGACGGTCGAGCCGACCTTCGGCCTGCCCGCCATGTGGATCGATCCGGCGCTGCGCGAGGAAGCGATGTTCCGCGGCTACACGGTGGTCGATCCCGCCACCGTCATCACCACCCACCTGACCGAGGTGGTGAAGGACAACATGGCCGAGCTCATGTCCTACGCCGAGACGCAAAAGCTGCTCGAGGATCTCGGCAAGGAGCACCAGAAGCTGATCTCCGACCTGGTGCCCTCCCATATCTCCGTCGGCAGCATCCAGCGCGTGCTGCAGAACCTGCTCAACGAGCGGATCTCGATCCGCGACCTGCCGGGCGTGCTCGAAGGCATCGCCGAGGCGGTCGGCTACACCCGCAACATCACGCAGATCACCGAGCATGTGCGGGCAAGGCTCGCCCGCCAGATCAGCGATGCGGCGGGCGATGCGGAGGGCATCGTGCAGATCCTCTCGCTCTCGCCCGAATGGGAGCAGGCGTTCGGCGAATCGATCCGCGGCGAAGGCGACGAGCGCCAGCTCGCCATGCCGCCGACCAAGCTGCAGCAATTCATCCAGGCCGTCCGCCAGGCCTTCGAGCGCCACGCCATGCGCGGCGAATCGCCGGTGCTGCTGACCAGCCCGGGAATCCGGCCCTTCGTGCGCTCCATCATCGAGCGGTTCCGGCCGGTGACGATGGTGATGTCGCAGAACGAAATCCACCCGCGCGCGCGCATCAAGACGCTCGGGCAGATCTGAGAGGGCGATAGACCATGCGCCTCCGGACATTTACCGGCGCGACCCTGCAGGAGGCGATCCGCCAGGTTCGCGCCGAGCTCGGTCCCGACGCGGTCATTCTCGAGACGCGCCGCATCGGGCGACGGAGCCACGAGGTACGCGCCGGCCTCGATGCGCCGGAAACGGCGGCGCCCGCCGCCGACGCGGCGAACGACACGCTCGACCGCATCGCGACCGCGCTTGCCTTTCACGGCGTCCCCGCCCGCCTCGCCGACCGCCTCGCTGCGGCCGCCGGCGAGCTTGCGAGCGCCGACCCCGTGCTGGCGCTCGCCGGCGCCCTCGACAGTCTCTTCGCCTTCGAGCCGGTCGCGACGGCCGGCGCCCGGCCGCTCGCGCTCGTCGGCGCCCCCGGCGCCGGCAAGACAAGCAGCCTCGCGCGGCTCGCAACCCGCGCCCGGCTCGCCGGACAGGCCGTGGGCGCGATCACCTGCGACCTGGTGCGCGCCGGTGCCGAGGCGCAGCTCGCGGTCTATACGCGCCGGCTGGAGATACCCGCCTTCCGCGCCGCCGATGGCGACGGCCTCGCCCGCGCGCTCACGGCGCTGCCGAACGACGCCTTCCGCCTCATCGACACCACCGGGGCCAATCCGCGCGAACCGCGCGACCTGCAGCAGCTCGCCCGCATCCTCGGCCAGTGCGATGCGGAGCCGATCCTGGTGCTGCCGGCCGGCGGCGATACACTCGAGATGGCGGACCAGGCGACCGGTTTCGCCGGGCTCGGCTGCCGCCGTATCGTCGCGACCAAGCTCGATCTGGTGCTTCGCCTCGGCGGGCTGCTCGCCGCGGCCGACGCAGGGCGCCTCGCCTTCGCCGAATTCGGCTGCTCGCCCGAGATCGGCGCCGGCCTCATGCCGGTGAATCCGGTCTCCCTCGCCCGCCTCCTCCTCGGCAAATCGCCGGCGACTGCCGCAACCCCCGCGCCTGCCGCAACCAGGGAACCCGTCCGATGACCGCCGCCGTCCTGCCGAAACCCCAGCCCGCGGCCGTGCCGAAGCGGCTGAAGGTCATCGCCATCGCGTCCGGCAAGGGCGGCGTCGGCAAGACCTGGCTTGCGATCGCGCTCGCGCAGGCGCTCGCCAAATTCAAGGAGCGGGTGCTGCTGTTCGACGGCGATCTCGGCCTCGCCAATGTCGACATCCAGCTCGGGCTCATGCCGCGCTCGGACCTCGGCGCGATCGTCGAGCAGAACCGCCCGATCGCGAGCGCCGTCACGGCCTATGCGCCGGGCGGGTTCGACGTCATCGCGGGCCGCGCCGGAACCGTGGCGCTGGCGGCGCTCGCGGGCGACCGCCTCACCCGCCTCGCGGACGACCTCCTGACGCTCGGAGAGAGCTATGACCGCGTCATCCTCGATCTCGGCGCCGGCGTCGAACGCACGGTGCGGCAGCTCTGCCGCCGCGCCGACGGCTGCATCGTCGTCACCACCGACGAGCCGACCGCCCTCACCGACGCCTATGCCTTCATCAAGCTCGGCCTGACCCAGGCCGGCATTACCGACTTCCGCATCGTCGTGAACATGGCCGGCTCCATCGGCGAAGGCGAGCGCACCTACGGCACGCTGCTGCGCGCCTGCCAGTCCTTCCTCAAGATCGAGCCGCCGCTCGCCGGCATCATCCGGCGGGATGCGCGGGTGAAGGACAGCATCCGCGCCCAGACGCCGGTCGGCATTCGCCATCCCGACTGCCCGGCCACGACCGACGTGCTCGCGCTTGCCCGGAAACTGAACGCGCTCCGGCCGTGAACCTGCTGCCGCCCCTCGCGACCGCCACGACGGCGCCCAGCCTGACGCCGCTGCTCATCGCGGCGATCAGCAAGGATGGGCTGGCGCTCATCGGCAAGCTCGCGATCGGCGACATCCTGACCGGCATCGTCACCGGCAAGCGGCAGGACGGCCCGATGATCGTCCGCACCGACCGCGGCCTCATCGCGCTCACCGGCGCCGCCGACGCGCCGGACGGCAGCAAGGTGACGCTCGAGGTGCGCGCGACCGGCGCCCGCATGCAGGTCGTGCTGCTCGCGATGGAGACGCCGGACGGCGCGCCGGTCCCCGTCCCGGCACAGCAACAATCGCCCGCCGCGCGACCCGGCGCCGCCCCCGCCATCCCGACGCCGCCGGCGGCGGATGCCGCCGCCTCCAGCGGCACGCAGATCGCCGCGACCGTGCTTCGCGCGGCGGAGCCTCCTTTGCCCGCGCCGGGGTCGCCGCCCGCCGCCCCGCCGCCTGTGCGGGGCCAGACAGCCGCCCCGCCGGCTTCGCCGCCCGCGCCCGGCCAGGCCGCTCCCGCTTCGGCAAGCCCGGCGGCGGCGCCCTTGCCGCTGGCGACCGGGCAGCGGGTTTCCCTGCATGTCTCGGCGGTGGTGCCGCCGGGCGAGCCGGCGCTGCCGCCGTCGCTGCCGGCCGCCGGCTTCGTCGCGACGGTTCGCGCCGTAATGCCGAACGGCCAGCCGGTCATCGACGCGCCGCTCGGCATGCTGGCGCTCGACAAGGCTGTGAACTGGCCGGTCGGGACGCAGCTCGTCGCCCGCTTCCTCGCCGCGGAAACCCCGCCGCTGCCCGGGCGCGAGCCGGCGCAGCGCGGCTGGACCGGCATGCAGCAGGCGGCGGCGCTCTTCGATCTTCCGGACCAGCCGGCGCTGGTCGCGCTGCTGGAGAAGACCCTGCCGCGCATCGGCCCGCATCTTGCGGTCGGGCTTGCCGCCCGCCTCAAGCTCCCCGCCGACGAACCCGGCCCGGCGTCGTCGGAGCTCAAGGCGGCGCTCGCCAGGATCGGGCGGCCGGAGCTCGCCCAGCAGCTCCATCAGGAATTCGCCGAGCTCAATCGCGCCTTGCCGCCGCCGGAACAGGGCTGGCGCAGCGTGATCCTGCCGCTGGTCGACGAGAACCGGCTGCAGCAGGCGAAGCTCTCGGTGCGCCGCGATCCGCCGAAGGACGGCGCCGATCCGAGCGCGGTCGGCAGCATCCATTTCCTGCTCGATGTCGAGCTCAGCCGGCTCGGACCGCTGCAGCTCGACGGGCTCATCCGCGGCAAGCGCCTCGACCTCATGCTGCGCAGCCAGAAGCCCCTCGATGCGCCGCTGCGCCAGGAGCTCGCCGAGATCTTCCAGAACGCGCAGCAGGCGACCGGCTATGCCGGCCAGCTCTTCTTCCAGGCCGGCGCGGCCTTCCTGCGCACCGGCAGCGACAGCAATCTCTCCCGGATCATCGCCTGACACGGGCCTCGCCGCGCCCCGCGAATCCGACGGCAAATGCACGCTCGAACCGTCGAAAATGCACGCTTAAGGCGTCGAAAACGTACGCGTAAGGCGCTCAAAATGCAGGTTTAAGCCGCCTGAAACGCCCGAATCGGCACCGATTCCGACGCCTTTTGCGACGTCAATAGGGGAACCGGCCTCTGCCGGAATGCGGGAACCGGCCTCCGCCGGACGCGTTGTCTGCAGGCTGGAAATCGAAACCGTCGAGATCTCCCGCAAGCCCGCGAGCTCCCTCGGCCCCTTCCTTTCATTGATGCGATTCCGGAGGAAAGCATGACGCATTCCTGTCCCAAATCCCTATCCCTGCGCGCAGGCCTCGGCGCCTTCGCGATCGGGCTCCTGCTGCTCGCCGCCGATGGGCAAGCACAGGCCATGCTCGATCCGACCAACTACCAGAAGATCGTGAGCGCCGACATCTCGCGCAGTGCCACGGCCGTGGACGACCTCGTCCGCCGCCTCGAGGCGGGCGACCTCGCCGGCGCGAAACAGGCCTATGTCGCGGCGCGCGTCGGCTGGGAACGCTCGGAAAGCGCCGTCGAGGAAAGCTTCCCGCCGCAGGCGGCCCTCATCGATCCCTGGCCGAACCCGACGCAAGGGTTCCATGCGGTGGAGGCGGCGCTCTTCGGGCAGAACGATGCCGCGGCGGCGCTTCCCGCCGCGCGCAAGCTGCAAAGCAACCTCGCCGCGCTGCGGCAGACCCTGCAAAGCGCGAGCCTCGCGCCGCAGGCCCTGCTGAACGGCATGGCGAAGGTCGCGAGCGAACTCGCCACCGCCAAGTCGAACGGCGAGGAATCGCGCCTCAGCAACACGGCGATCTACGATTTGCAGCACAGCTATGACGGCCTCCGCACGCTCTATGCGGCGGTGTTCGCGAAGCCGCTCGCCGCCGCCGATCCGGCGCGCGCGCAGCAGCTCACCGCCCAGATCCAGCGTCTCGGCCGGGTGCTGCACCATGACAATGTGCCGGCGATCGACAAGGCGGCCTTGAAGACCGAGGCGGACGCGCTCGTGCGCCTGCTCGCGGACGCGGCCCCGGCACTCGGGCTGCAGCCGCCGATGACGTCGACGTTCTAGAAAAGGAAGCCGGCGTCGGGATACTCGGGCGCCGCATTGCCGACCGCGACGGCGGCCCCTATGTTTCTGGCCGGCCCCGATCCCGAATCCTCGCTGACACGAGGCGACGATTTCGCGTAGGGCGGCCGAGGGTTACCCCCTCCCGTTCCGCCGGGGCCACCTTTCCTTCTCCCGCCGTAACCGGTAGTGATCCAGATTCCGCAAAGGAAACCGGCGTCGGGAAACCCGCGCCGGGCGGCGGCTCAGCGCCGCCGGCGGTGCCGGTCGATGCCGATCTCGTCGGCCAGGAGCTGATCGCGCCGCTTGATCTCGGCCTGCTTCTTGGCCTGGCGGTTGCGGTGCGCCTGCTCGTATTTCTCGAGCTCCCGGAAGGTCTCCAGAACGACCTCCCGCGCGGTCTCGATCCGGATCTGGACGTCCTGCCGCGAACGCTCCAGCTTCTCGCGCCGGAGCCGCGTCAGGTCGGCATAGGCCGCGAAGGCCTTGGTCAGCTCCGGCGACCCGACGGCCCGCGTCGTCGCCGCTTCCCGCGTCATGTCCTCGTCGAGCCCGGCGATCTGGTCGATCAGCCGGTCCGCCAGCCGCTGCAGCTCCGCCATCTTGCGGCGCTCGTCCTCGAGGCGCCAGCGATGCAGCCGGATGAGCTGATCGAGCGCGCTCATGACTGCACCTCGGCCGCGTGAGCCGGGGCCAACAGGCTGCCGAGCGCCGCATAGCCGGCGGCGAGCGGCGCGCATTCGCTCTTGTCCTGTTTCAGGAAGGCTTCGAGACCCGCATTGTAACGAATCGCCTCGTCGACTTCCGGATCGCTGCCGGTCCGGTAGGCGCCGAGCCGGATCAGCTCCGCCATGTTCTCGTAGGTCGCCATCAGGCGGCGGGCACGGGTCACGAGCGCATTTTCCTCGGCATTGTTGCAGGCGGGCATGGTGCGCGAGAGGCTGCGCAGCACGTCCACGGCGGGATAGCGACCGCGGGACGCGATGTTGCGGTCGAGCAGGATATGGCCGTCGAGAATGCCGCGCACCGCGTCGGCGATCGGCTCGTTGGTATCGTCGCCCTCGACCAGCACGGTGAAGAGGCCGGTGATGCTGCCTTCGCCGATGCCGGGGCCGGCCCGCTCGAGCAGACGCGGAAGCTCGGCGAAGACCGACGGGGTATAGCCCTTGCTCGTCGGCGGCTCGCCGGCGCTGAGGCCGATCTCCCGCATCGCCATGGCGAACCGGGTCACGCTATCCATGAGGCAAAGCACGTCCTTGTCGAGATCGCGGAAATATTCGGCCAGCGCCAGGGTGAGATGCGCCGCCTGGCGCCGCACCAGCGGCGGCTCGTCGGAGGTGGCCACCACCACCACGCTGCGCGCGAGGCCGTCCTCGCCGAGATCGTCGACGAGAAACTCCTGCACCTCGCGGCCGCGCTCGCCCACGAGGCCGATCACGTTCACGTCGGCGGCGGTGTAGCGGGCCATCATCGAGAGCAGCACGGATTTGCCGACGCCGGAGCCTGCAAAAATGCCCATGCGCTGGCCGCGGCAGCAGGTTGTGAAGCTGTTGATCGCCCGGACGCCGAGATCGACCTTCCCGGCGACCCGGCGGCGGGCATGGGCCGGCGGCGGATTGGCCTTGAGCGGATAGGCGCGCTCGCCCGCCGGCAGCGGCCCCTTGGAATCGATCGGCTCGCCGAAGGCGTTCACCACCCGGCCGAGCCAGGCCGCGGTCGGACGGACCGAAGGCTCCGCCGCCGCCAGATCGGCGCGGCAGCCGAGCCCGATCCCGTCGAGCGCGCCGAAGGCCATGGCGAGCGCGCGGTCGTCCCGGAAGCCGACGATCTCGCAGGGGATGCGGTGGCCGGCATGGCCTTGCAGATCGCAGCGCGCCCCGACCGAGAGATGCCTGGCGATGCCGCCGATCTCGACCAGCATGCCGAGCAGGGACGCCACGCGCCCATAGCGGCGGGCGGCAGGCAGGCGTCCGATTTCCTCGTCCAGCAGGGCGAGGCCGGCGGGCCGGTCGTCGGTCGGGCGATCGGAATAAATCATGCTTGTAATCCGTGTGTTAACCGGGATTTTGCCGCCGCCGCCTTTAAGCTTCGGTAAATTCAGGCCGGTGCTTTTTCGTTAACGTTACGAAGCCGCTAACGACCGGCCCCTGCCGAGGCGCGCGCGAGCCTCGGCGGCGCCCCCTGAGAGCCCGGTGGACGAGCGCGAGGCCGCCGGTCACGGCCGGGCGATCCCGGGAGGCGCCGTGCCCTAGTACTCGAAGGCGCCTATCGTTCCCATACCCCCGCGAGGCTCAGAAGGCCGCCGGCCTTCGCCCGCATGAGGAAGGGCTGTTCCCCTCTTCCCTCGATTCTGCCGCTCATAGAAGCCACTTGCCCCGACGCGCCAGACAGGGGTGCTGGGCGCGGTTAGGGCAACATAGGGGATGGCTGGGGAGTTCCATGAGGGTCCTTGAGGGCTAAAGGAAACCCTTGGGGCAAACCATCTGGAACTTGAGATTACCGGCGAGGTTGATGGGCTTTACCCAGAAACCGGCTTGGGCACCTCGCGCATGACTTGGCGGTAACTCGTGGTCGATACGCCTCTTACCGAGCGGTCGGTCCATCTTTGCGTCGATATGCAACGTCTGTTCTCGGAGGATGGACCATGGCCTACGCCTTGGCTCGAACGCGTCCTGCCGGCGGTTGTCGCTATAGCGGAGCGGTTCCCGGAGCGGACAGTGTTCACTCGCATGATCCCGCCATATCGCCCTGAGCAGATGCCGGGCGTCTGGAACGCCTACTACTCGAAATGGCGCAAGGCTACGCGGGAAGCTCTCGATCCCCATCTTGTGGACCTCGTTCCACCGCTATGCGATCTAGTACCGCCCGCGACCATCATGAACAAAACCCGCTACTCGGCCTTCGCCTTCTCATCCCTCGCCCGACTTCTATCGAGCCGACATGTCGATGCATTGGTGGTAACGGGGGCGGAAACGGATATGTGCGTCTTGGCGACCGTGCTGGGGGCGATAGACCGTGGATATCGGGTCGTGATTGCAGAGGACGCGGTTTGCAGCTTCTCCGATGCAGGTCACGACGCTTTGATCCGCCTCTACCAACAGCGGTTCAGCGTGCAAATCGAAACCGCGACGCACGAGGAAATTCTGAAAAGCTGGCGGTGAGCCTGTCAGGCGATGAGGGACTTTCGAGGGGCATCGACGCCCGATGCAATCACGCCTCACCGAACAGCCTACCGAGCTAATTCCTCGCGAACGATCTTAGAGAGCGCTGAGAAATCGAATGGCTTGACAAGGACGGGCCACTCGCTTTGCCCATCCAAGAGTTCGGGGAATCCCGTCACAAAGATAACGGGAATGCGCGGGAGGCGCGCGCTGACAGTCCGGGCGAGCGCTATGCCACGCGATTGGTTGGACTCGAATTTAACGTCCGTCACCAACAGGCTTATTGCGACAGGTCCGTCGAATACATCGAGAGCCGACATTGCGTCTCCGATTTCCACCACGCGGAAGCCGTCGTTGCGAAGATGCGCCGTCGCCGCCATGCGGAAGATTGCGTCGTCATCAACAAGCATGATCGTTTGTCGGCCACCGCGAGGGGCGATTCTCTCCGGGTTGAACTCGTGCCGATAGATCAGGACGCCGATGCGTCGGATTTCATATCCAATGCAGTCGGGCGTGCGGAGCTTGAGGCGATGAGCCGCCAGAAGAGCGCCAGCGTCGTCGTGGGACTGTAGCTCTATGGGTTCGGAAGCGCGGCCATCTGCATGAAGCAGGTGGCAAGAATAGGACAATTCCGTCATAGGACGTCTCGCTCCGCGAATGGGGGCGAGAGCCGTCCGGCCTTCTCGCAACTGCCAGCGCCCAAGGCATAAGCCGCCAGCGATTGGAAACACTATATCGCGGCTAAGGCCATGGCGAGTCGAACATGGGAGCGCGGGGTCACGGACGGGGGTAAGGCGAAGCGCCGGCTGCTCGCGACCGCCCGGCAGGGGAGGAACGGGTGGCAACACCTAGGCAACGGTTTCCAAGTTCTCACATAGAACCGCTATCGCTACCGGGGCGAACACCTGCGATCAGGAACAGGGATATTAGCTTGCCGTTGCACCCAAGCGCCGGTCTGGTGTCTCGGCCGGTGGCCCATTGGTTCCCTCCGACGGGGCCTCCGGTCGCTGGGAACCCTGAGGCGGAACTGGCATTGAAGCGTTAGAGCCGGTGAACCCCCACTGGCCGTCGCGGTGAGCTCCTGCCGAACCGCGATCCGTGACCATTGCCGCAACGGTGGTCACCAGCGCGCTCGGCGGACAACCGCCGGGCGCGCATTATTTCCGCAAGTGAGGGCGGAACAGCCACTCTCGCCCTCCGCTGTCCTGCGCATTGGCCCCGAGATGGCGGGCCAGTCCCGGCCGGTGGCTCCACGGATTCCCTCCTCGGAGCCGCTGGTCGCTGGAGCCGCGCGAGCTCATCGATCTTTCAAATCTGAGGTTGCCGCGGGTTCCTCAGCACGCTCAAGAAAATGCCCCGCCGGGGCGGGGCTGGAGTCGTTTTTCGTCGGCTCTTACGCGGCCGAGGGAACGATCGGGGCCGGCTCCGCCCTTCGCATATAGACCAGGCGGTCTCCCGCGCGGATTTCGACCCCGGCGCAACCAGGATGGTCGTGCATGAGGGTGTTACCCAGCAGGATCGCATCGGTGTCCGTCTTCGCCGTGATCTGCGTGGTGACAGACACGTCGTCCTGGGCGCCGAGCAAGCGGCAGAGATAGGGTATGGATGATTTGACCATCACAACCTCCCGTCTTGAGGATGCAAAAGCTGGTCGAATTTATCCTCGCGGCCATCGCCGGAAAACGACAATTTCTGTGTTTTTTTTGGGCGGGAGACCGTTCGGCCGCACACCTTTACTGCACCGGCTCGATGATCGCCGGATCGTCGTTCTTAGGACTGTTGACGCGCGTGCTGATGCGACAGGCCTTCATGAGATCCGCCGGATAGGGGCGTAGCAGGGAAGTCGCCGCCGGCAATGGCTCCGGCTTCAGCCAGGCGTCAAAATCCTCCGGTGCCAGGATGACCGGCATCCGGTCATGGATCGGCGCCACAAGCTCGTTCGGCGTCGTCGTGATGATGCTGAAGGTCTCGACCGGTTGCTCGCCTTTCTCCCACCGCTCCCACAGGCCGGCCAAGCTCAGCGGCGCATCGTCAATCGCCTCGATAAGCCAGGGCTGCTTCGGGCCGCCCGTCTTCTGCCATTCGTAGAATCCACTCGCCGGTACGATGCAGCGGCGCGTCTTGAAGGCGGCTCGATAAGACGGCGCCGTTGCGACTGTCTCCGCGCGGGCATTGATGGTCTTGTAGGCAATCGACGGATCGCCTGCCCATGCCGGGATCAGGCCCCAGCGCATCATGACCGCCTCGCGCAACCCGTCCGGGCATTCCCGGATGACGGGGGCTTTCTGCCGCGGCGCCAAATTGTAGCGGGGATCGAACTCCATCGGCTCAGCGCCGGTGAGTCTGTAAAGCTCGTTGATCTGTTTCCAGGTCAGCCTGTGGGTAAATCGGCTGCACATGCGACCAGCCTACCCTTGCCCGCGGGGCGGCGTCTTAGGGAGAATCGGCGCCCCCCGAGTCACAGGAGCACGCCATGGATGACAACCCCCCCGCCCGCATCCAGAACCGCTGGGCTACCCATACCCGTTCGGACTATGGCGAGATCAGCAATAGCCTCGGCAATGCCGTCGATAGGACAGTGAAGGCGGCAGGCGACGGGTGGACGTGGGAGCGGATGCAGGCGATCGGATGGTGCGCGGGGCCGGTAACGGTGGTCCCGGGTCATGGCGTGGAGGCGCTGGCTCGCTTGAGCGCCCATCTTCGAGAAGACGCGGGAAGGATCATGGAGGAGCTGAGGCAACTTCGAGAAGTGCGCCAGGCGATAGTGGGCCGGCTCCGCGCTACAGCCAATGACGGCGCCTCAGCAGCAACTCCATCTGCGCCGCTGCCTTCTGACGGTCAGCGAGGCGCCCGGTCTCGGCCGCGGTGAATAACAGCTCGACGGCGCGCCCCAATCCGGCGTCTCGCGTCACTCCCCCAAAATTTTTCAAGATGAAGCGGCGGGCGTCGGCGAGGGACGCGAGCGTCGCCTGCGGGCCGCGTGTAACCGTGACTGGGCGGGTAAAGTGCAATTGCCACCGTGACCCCTTTGGAGGTTTCGGAGCTCTGGCTTTCCCCTTGGGCGCGGGCTTTCGGACCATGGGCGAGTCAACCTGCCCACTGGCCTCCAAGTTCCAAGATGAACCTGCGCTCGCAACCAAGGTGAATACGAGCGATCGGGAACAGAGCTACCAGCCCGCCGTTGGTCCAAGCACTGGCCAAGTTAGAGGGAGCCAGCGCCTCGGCCCGTGGCTCCATGGATTCCCTCCTAGGAGCCACTGGCCGTTGAGGAACTCCACAGGGCTGGTTGAATAGGGCATAGAGTCGGTGACCCTCACTGGCCGGTCGCGGGGCTTCCCGTCGCCCTGCGAACCCGTGACCACCGTCCGCGACGGTGGCACCAGCGCGCGCTCGGCGGATCGTGTTCGGGCCAACATGCCGCCGGGCGCGTGCCCTCTTTCCGGAAAAGCCGGAACCTCTGCCACATCTGCTATTACAAAGGTTGGACCATCGATGGAACCGTCCCCAGGGGCGAGCGTTCCTCGTCGAAGGGGATCGCTCAAAATGCGCCCTTCGCCGCTTCCGCAGCCCGTCATCCGTGGAGGATGAGGTGGCTGTCCGAATTTCCATTGCCGTCCATCTTAGAGGCGCCGGCTACCAAGTTTTGGAAGCCGGGAACGCAGCTCAGGCTGTCGCCCTACTCGGATCCAACAAGGTGGACCTGGTTTTCTCCGACATTCGGATGCCGGGGGAGATGGACGGATTTGCGCTAGCGCGCTGGGATCGGGTGAACCACCCCCTGACGCTGGTATTTCTTACCTCGGGCAATGTCGGGGTGGGCGAGAGAGAACGAGAACTTTTTGCGGAAAACCGCTTCTTTGCAAAGCCCTACGACTGTGCGGAAGTGGAGACGGCAATGCGGCAAGCATTGGCGACCACTGATTGTTCAGCGATTGGCCGGTGATCTTGCCTTACTTCGAGTTCTAGCGATTGTGCATTTCTCGCCGCACTCAATCGGTATAGAGTAGTCCTATGCCGCGGGCCAATGAGCCGCAGGCGCCAGGGGTCTAAGCCCCTCTCTTATTTGCACTTGGCGAAGTACACATCCTCCCGACGAAATGCTCGGAGGTTGGTCTTCTGCCTTTTTGGTCCGCGGAAATCGCGATGCGTGCCCGGCCTGCTGCTTCTACCGTGCCGCGCCTTTGACCTATCAGGTGAAGCTATGACCGAAGAGACGGACCGATCCCCCCTTGGCGAAGAGTCTTCTGTTGTCTTTTTCAAGAATGCGTCGAAGGCGCGGAAGCACGAAGTTGACTATTTTCAGCGTCTGATGGATAGCCTGCCCGTCGCTATTTACACCACCGACGCTGCCGGGTTGGTCACTTACTACAACGACGCAGCAGCTGCGCTATGGGGGGCGCGTCCAAAGCTGGGTGAGACTAAGTTTTGCGGTTCGTGGAAACTGTATCGGTCCGACGGGACACCTATTTCCCACGCCGAATGCCCGATGGCAATCAGCCTAAGGGAGAACCGAAGCGTTCGCGACATCGAAGTAATCATAGAGCGACCAGACGGGAGCCGCGTGCGATGTCTCCCTTTTCCTACACCCCTTCGCGATGCATCGGGAGAACTCCGTGGTGCGATCAACCTGATTGTGGATGTCTCCGATCGTTACCGCGCCGAACTATATGCACAGCAGCTCGCATGTATCGTTGAATCATCCCACGACGCAATCGTCAGCAAGGATCTAGATGGCGTCATCAAGAGCTGGAATCGGGGCGCCGAGGTCCTTTTTGGTTATAAATCCGACGAGGCAATCGGCAGGTCGGTAACAATTCTGATTCCTTGGGATCGTCTCGATGAGGAAACCACGATTCTCGATCGGGTTAGAGCCGGCGTGCGTGTTGAAACGTACGAGACGGTTCGCCGGCGAAAAGACGGAACCCGCGTGGATGTCTCGCTGACCGTATCCCCCGTGCGGGATATGGATGGACGAATCGTCGGAGCGTCTAAGATTGCCCGCGACATTTCGCATCGCAAGCAGGCGGAAGAGCAGCAACGATTGATTGTCGGCGAAATGCGGCACCGGATTAAGAACAGTCTCGCCACTGTTCAGGCCATCGCCTCCCAGACGCTCCGCAGCACGTCTGCAGAAGAGCGAAAGGCGTTTATAGGCCGGTTGCACGCCCTCTCACGAGCGCATGATCTGCTGAATGTCGAAGTTTGGGATGGCACTGCGCTTTCGGAAATCGTCGCAATGGCGCTTCAAGCCTTTGAGGACACGCATCGGCAGCGCTTCATCGTCGATGGCCCCCGTGACCTTAGACTGGAAGCGAACAAAGCTGTTTTGCTGGTAATGACCCTGCATGAACTGGCGACCAACGCCGTTAAGTATGGGGCGCTGTCCAATCACGACGGAACGGTAGAGATTTCCTGGTCGGTTGTTCCCGATAGTCAGTCAAGCGCTCGGTTCAAAATGTGTTGGCAGGAGCGGGGCGGCCCGCCGGTAAGGACGCCTGAGCGCCAAGGCTTTGGCTCACAGTTGCTGGTGCGCGCCTTCCAAGGGGGCGATGCTCTGAGGCGGATGGAATTCAACCCGGAAGGCTTTGTTTGCGAGCTGGAGATGACTGGAGCGCGCGTTTGATGGCCTCCGTCCCGCTCTCGGCATGAGGGGCTGGTCTATCGCTGAGCCGCCGCATCCTTCCTGCCGGCCCGCGATGCGTCGATACCGCGTCCATGTGCAAGAGCTTCGCGCCGTAGTCCGACACAACGCCATCCGCTTTCAGGATGAACGCCATCACGGTCCCGATTGCCTGGAGGTTGTGCGTCTGGATCGCCTCGCGGATACCGCCGCAGGGCGAGTGATCGAGGAGCAGGCCGAGCTTGAGCCCAACATCGTTCAGGCACTCGGCCGGCGCCGTCGCTATCGAGGTTTCCAGCCACAGGGCCTCGCGGTGCAATTGCCGCTCGGTTTCCAGGTCGCCTTCCTCGACTGCGATCTCCATTCGCGTTTCCAGATCATAGAGGCGGCGATTGAGGAGCATGATGGGAGTTGCCTTGCGCTGTATTGCTCTAATCCTTCAGCACGGCCTCGATATGCGCGCGATAGGTCTCAGCGACCGACTCCAGCGCAAGGGTCCGACGAAGCGTCGCCGCGAACCGCTGCGTCTCCCGCCAGTACTCTTCCGAGTACCAGCGCGCCTCGGCCTCGGGGCTCGCGAGGGCGAAGCCGCGATCGCGGAAATAGCGGGCGGCTTCGCTGTCCGGATTGCAGGCAAAGGGGATTCCAGAGGACACGTATTTCTGCGCCTTTGCCGGCGGCTTGGTGCGCTGATTGAAGCCGTCGCCCTTGATGTCGAGCGCCGCCTTGCATTCGCGCAAGGCCGCGCGCTGCGCCGCCTCGCTCCAGGGCCGCATCTCATGGCCGTTGATCGAGCCGGCGGCGACACGAAGCCCGACACCGAGACCGGCGGCGACGCGGCGCGCGGCGCGAAGCGCGCGCGGATTTTCGGTGTCGGTCAGGATCCTGAGCGGATGCCGCAGCGGATGCCGCTCGATCCAGGCGACCAGATAGGGAATGTTCTGCATGCCCCCGACCCAGAGGACGAAGCCTTCCGGCCGCCAGGCGGCGGGTTCGGGCAGGGTGTATTTGCCGTGATGCTCGACGAAACCCACGCGGCGGCAATGGGGCGCGAGGCAGCCCGCCAGGCTCTCGCTATGGGCCAGCACGAGATCGCAGGCGCCGAGCCGGGCCCGATCGGCACGAATGGCGGCTTCGTCGGCATAGCCGTCGATCGGCAGAAAGATCACGCGCCCGCCGCCCGCCTGAACGCGCCGGACGAAGCGCAAGGGTGGCGCCACCTTTATTGCGACGACCGCATCGCTGGGCGGAACGCAGCCGAAACCCTGGAACAGGGCCGTCGCGAAGGAACCGCCGAGCGCGCGCGCCATATCGAGGCCGATCCAGTGCCAGGACGGGAAATCGCGGGCAGGTCCGATGGCGAGCCTTTTCAAGGCGGGAGATCCGAAGGGCGGCTATGCGGAGGTGCCGCCGGCGCGTTGCAGCCGCGCCAGGTAGCGGCGCCAGAGATATTTCCGGAACTCGACCCGCAGCCGGCCGAGCGGCGCCCGGGCGCTCCGGACGATCGCCTGCCGCCGCGCCGGCCAGCTTCCCTGACGACGAAGGTTCCGCTCCCGCTCGGCCGCGATGAAGGCGGCGCGCAGCCAGTCGCCCGCATCCGCCTCCGGCGGCAAGGGGTTGGAAGCGAGCTCGACCCGGAAGCGTTCATGGGGGGCTGTGGCGAACCAGCTATTGATGGCCGCACCGCCGGGAAGGATCGCGACCGCCATGGCGTGCTGCCGCAGCACGTATGGCAGGCTGAGCTGGTCGCGGTGGCTGAAGAGCTTGAGCTGGCGCCACCAGTCCTCGAGCATCGCGGCCAGCTTCGGATCCGCGTGCCGGCGAAACTGCGCCGCCGCGTGATAGAGGCCCGCCCGTCGCGGCAGGCCCTGGGCACGGTAATAGCCCATCTGCAGATCCACGATCTCGGGATCGTCGTAGCGCACCCGCTTCACCACCTCGGCCTCGTCATAGACGCATTCGCGGTCGGGATGCCGGAAAAGCGCCAGCGGCGCTTCCTGCAGCATGACGTCGAACAGCCCCGACACGCGCTCCCTGATGAGGACATTGGCGTCGATATGCAGGCTCTCGTCGCGATCGGGGAACAGCAGATGCGGATGCAGCTTGTGCCACCGCGCCGTCATGCGCGCGTTGCGTTGCCGGCAGGCGAGCGGCCGAAGCTGCCATGGCGCCGGCGGAGCGGCTTCCGTGTCGCTATAGACGACATAGTCGAGGTCCGGTTCGACCTGAAGCGGCGGCAACAACCTGTCGAACCCGCCGACCAGTTCCGTATAGACAACCCGGCGCAAACCTTGCCTTCCCCTATGCGAGCGATGGGTATTCGAACCCGGCACGCCGCCGGCAAAGCGACTCGCAACCCCAAGCGGACGCATGGTTGCATAATCGAAACCGGGACAACAACCGGGACGAGCCGCGGGCGCGGTCGCTCTCAGCGCGGCTTCGCCCGAGGTCGCCGCAACCCGGCGAGCCATCGCATCGGCGGATCGATCGGGTCGTCCGGGAAAGCGACACGAAAGGCATCCGCGAGGTCCCGGTCATAAAGATGGCGGTAACGCGACCAGGGACGCGGCATCCAGCGCGCCAGCTTCCATCCGGTGTTGATCTGCCGGAAATGCCGATAGAAGAGGTCGCGCGGCTGCCGGCGCCAGGATCGCTTATGGCGCCGGCTCTGGCGCCGCGTCGGGTAGAGGTCGTGGACGCCCCAATCCACCGCCTCCGGCACCAGCGCCGGCACGGCGATCCATTTCGTGCGCAGGAGCCGATGACGCCGGCCGAAGCGTCGAAGGAGACACTGCCGCAGCTCGCGATAGAGGCAATTCAGGTGCCGGGCCGGAGCGCGCTCCGGCTCCGGCTCCGGCTCCGGCTCCGCCTTCAGCGCCGGCCGTTCCACCCAGAGCCCGGGAAAGACGAGCGCCGCCTTGCCGCTCTGCTCGAGCCGGTCGAACAGCGAGCCCCCGCCGCCGATCGCGACGAGCTCGTCGATATCGCTGTTGAGGACGCCGCGCGCGGCGGCGCAATAGCGCCAGCGCGCGTGGTTCAGCGCGCCCGGCTGGCAATAGAAGGAATCCTGGATGTTGCGGGGCCCGGTCCCCGGGCCATAGGGAAACGGCCAGGCGACGACGCGCGCCCGGACGAGGCCGGGGATGGCCTCGAACAGCCGCATGAGCGCGCCCCGCTCGTAGGCGGTCGATCCGTTGTCGTAGAAGAGAACGGCATCCGCGCCATGAACCCGGACGTTGAAGGCCACCCAGTCGCGGATCCAGCCGAGCGGATTGTCCCTGGAAAGGGTGACGAGGATGCGGCGCCCGGCGAAACCGGCAACGCCCGAGGGACGCACGGGAATGCGGACCCGGCGGCCGGCGAGCTCCATGACCAGAGGCGCATCCGACGGCATATCCCGGGCGTCGATCCGGAACCGGCAGCTCGGCTGGAACTGCGTCCGTGGCGGTTCGTAGCGCCAGGCCAGGGGCCTTTCCGATGCCGTGCTGCGGAACACGGCCTGCAGCAGCGGCGCCTCGCAATTCAGCAGCGGCGGACCGAGGCCGATGATCGCGGCCCCGTCCGGCGAGCGGAACAGGTCGTAGAACAGCGTGTCGTAATCGAACAGCGCCGCGTAATCGGCGCTGCGATCCTCGGGGCGGCGCGGCGGGTCGCGGCGAAGGCCGAACGCCGAAAGGCGGAGCGTCGAGAGCCCCTCCTCCCCCATCGGCGGTGCCGAATCTTGCCGGGACGCCAGGCTCCCGGCCGGGGCCCGGCAGCGAATTAAAGTCATTTCTGAACCGTCCACCCCCGGCCGATAAGCGGTTGGCGGTGTTTTTTGGCAAGCTGGGTGAACATAAATTTACCAATCTTATTAATATGTTAGACGACTTACCTCAGCAAACGCCTACCAAACCATTCGGAAAGGATTGAAAATTTGCCTGTCCCCGACTTTTAGGAATTGTTAATAATCTCATTGCATCGTGGTTAAAGAGTTAACCGGGCCATAAGACGACAGAGGCTTGTCCATGCGCGTTTTGTTGATCGAAGACGATACTACGATCGCCCAGTCGGTTCAGCTCATGCTGAAGTCCGAAGGCTTCGTGGTCGATGCGACCGACATGGGGGAAGACGGGCTCGAGATCGGGAAGCTTTACGACTACGACATCATCCTTCTGGATCTGATGCTCCCCGATATCGAAGGCTATGAAGTGCTGCGCCGACTGCGCGCGGCGCGCGTCAACACCCCGATCCTGATCCTGTCCGGCCTTGGCGAGCTGGACAACAAGATCAAGGGTCTCGGCTTCGGCGCCGACGATTATCTGACCAAGCCCTTCGACAAGCGGGAGCTGATCGCGCGCATCCAGGCGATCGTCCGCCGTTCGCGGGGCCACAGCGACTCCGTGATCCAGACCGGCAAGCTCAAGGTCAATCTCGACACCCGCACGGTCGAGGTCGAGGGCCAGCCGCTTCATCTGACCGGCAAGGAATACGGCATCCTTGAGCTGCTCTCGCTCCGCAAGGGCACCACGCTCACCAAGGAGATGTTCCTCAATCATCTCTATGGCGGCATGGACGAGCCCGAGCTCAAGATCATCGACGTCTTCGTCTGCAAGCTGCGCAAGAAGCTGGGCGCGGCGACCGGCGGCGACAATTACATCGAGACGGTGTGGGGCCGCGGCTACGTGCTCCGCGATCCGGTCGAGGCCGCGGGCGAGATGCCGCGCCGGAGCGCCGTCAACGCCTGATCCAGGGGGGACGCGGCACCGGGCCCTGCCCCTTCGCCGACCATCCCGGCCATCATCGAAAAAGGGCGACACCCCGAACGGGTGTCGCCTTTTTTCGTGGCCCCTGCACGCCCCCGGGGGCGCGGGGTCGATCCGGGTCAGCCCGCCGCCGCGATGGCGGCCGGGGCCGATACGACCGGGGCGTAAACCGCCCGCTGGCCGTCGATCGGCTGCAAACGGTCGGTAAGGCCCAGCACGGTCTCGGCGCCGCCCAGGAAGAGGAAGCCGTCGGGCGCCATCTGACCGGCGATCCCGTCCAGCACCTTCGACCGCGTCTCGTGGTCGAGATACATGAGGACATTGCGGCAAAGCACCAGATCGAAGCGCCCGAGCGACGACGGATCATCCAGCAGGTTGAATTCGCGATACCGGACCATCCCGCGAATCTGCTCGTTGATCTGCCAGCGGTCGCCGAGCTGGCGGAAATGCTTCACGAGGCGCGCGATCGGCAGGCCGCGCTGCACCTCGAACTGCGAGTAGGTGCCCTCGATGGCGCGGGCCAGCATCTCGCCGCTGAGGTCGGAAGCCACGATCTCGACCTTCCAGCCCGCCAGCGCCTCGGCGATATCGGTCAGCAGGATGGCGACGGAATAGGGCTCCTGCCCGCTCGAGCAGGCGGCGCTCCAGATACGGATCCTGCGGTTCGCCGCCCGGTTCTTCAAAAGCGCCGGCAGGATGAAATCCCTGATCTGGTCGAAGGGCCGCCCGTCGCGGAAGAAGAAGGTCTCGTTCGTCGTCATCGCCTGGACGATGTCGCGCACGAGGGCCGTATCGGCGCCGATCCTCAGGGCCTTGGCGAGATCGTCGAAGGTCGCGAGCTTCCATTTGCGCGCGACGGGGAGGAGGCGGCTTTCGAGCAGATACGCCTTGTCGGCCATCAGCACGAGACCCGATTGCTCCCGGAGCAGCTTGCAGATCATGTCGAAATCGGCGCGGTTCATGCGGCAGTCCTCACCGGCACTCGTCGGTTAAGCGTTGCTGTTTGCGTCGTCGTCTTCATCGGGCGGCCTCAGATGAGCCCGACCTGGGAGAACTTGGATTCGAGGATCTCGCTGTCGAATGGCTTCATGATGTATTCGTTGGCTCCGGCGCCGATCGCTTCCTCGATCTGACGCAGGCTGTTCTGGGTCGTGCAGAAGACGACGACCGGGCGCTCGCCGCCCTGCATGCGACGGAGCGCCTTCAGGAACTCGATCCCGTTCATTACCGGCATGTTCCAGTCGAGCAGGATCGCATCCGGCATGCCGTGCTTGCAGCAATCCATCGCGATCAGGCCGTTGTCCGCCTCCTCGATCTGGAAATTCAGGCTTTCCAGGATCTTCCGGGCGACCATGCGGACCACCCTGGAATCATCGACGATCAGGCATCGCTTCACGGGCGGCGCGGCGGGTTCCGCCGGCCAGATGCCGGCGGTGAGCGAAACGTTCGAAGTCATGAGGCCTCCGCCATAACGGGATCGAGCAACGATCCGATTTCGAGGATTACGATCGCCTTGTCG
>CADEFF010000009.1:66421-95646 GCA_902826565.1 uncultured Rhodospirillaceae bacterium
GGATCGCGGTCGGCGAAGCCGAGGCAGCGGCGAAGGTCGATCGCGGTGACGATGCGGCCGCGGTGGCTGAGGGCGCCGGCGACGATGCGCGGGGCCAGCGGCACGGCGCTGAGGCGTTGGGGGCCCAGCGCGTCGCGGACGTGGTCGACCGGCATGGCGAACTGCCGATCGGCAACCGACATGACGACGTAATGCCGGGGGGGCGGGCTCACGCGACACCCCGCATTCGCAGCGGCCCGGGATCGGCCGTCGCGAGGCTCGCACCCGAGAGCCCCGCCATCTCCGCGATACCCTTGGGATCGAGCAGCATGGCGACGGCGCCGTCCCCGAGGATGGTGGCGCCGGAGAAGATCGGGATCCCGCGCAGGATCGGTGCGACCGGCTTCACCAGAAGCTCCGAGATCTCGAGCGCCCGATCGATCAGCAGGGCAAAGCGCAGGGCGCCGACCTCGAGGACCGCGCAATGGCCTTCGGCCGCTGTCGGTCCGGCCGGGCCCGCCAGATGCAGCAGGCGCCGCAGCGACACGGCCGGCAGCATCTCGCCGCGACAGGCGAGGGCGAGCCTGCCCTCCCGCATGACGAGCTCGGCGGTGCCGGGCTGAAGCTGCAGCAGCTCGCGCGTGGCCGCCTGCGGAACGGCGAAGCGCTCGCCGGCGCTGGCGACCACCAGCGTCTGCAGGATGGTGAGGGTCAGCGGGACGCGCAGCTTGAAGCGGGTCCCCTGCCCCTCCTCGGACTCGAACTGGAGCGTGCCGCCGAGCATCTCGATATTGGCCCGGACCACGTCCAGCCCCACGCCGCGACCCGAAAGCCGGGTGACCGTGGCGGCCGTCGAGAAGCCGGGCTCGAGGATGTAACGCTGGAGCTGCGGCACCGACATGGCGGCGATCTGGGCGGCCGTGGCGCTGCCCTGCTCGAGAATCCGGGCCTTGATCTTCGCCAGCGGCAATCCCCGGCCGTCGTCGGCGACCTCGACCACCACCATGCCGCCTTCGTGGCGCGCCTCGAGCCGGATCGTCCCGGTCTCGGGCTTGCCGGCGCGGCGGCGTTCCTCGGCGGGCTCCAGCCCGTGATCGGCGGCGTTGCGGATCATATGGGCGAGCGGGTCCTTGATCAGCTCGAGCAGCTCGCGATCGAGCTCGGTGTCCCCGCCCCGGAGATCGAGCGCGATCGGCTTGCCGAGCTGGCGCGCCAGATCGCGCACCAGGCGCGGAAACTGGGCCCAGCCCTGGCCGATCGGCTGCATCCGGGTTTTCATCACCGCGTCCTGCAGGTCGGATGCGACCTGGCTCAGACGCTTCACCGAGCCGGCGAACGGGTTGTCCTCATCGGACTTCAGCAGGTCGAGCGCCTGGTTGCGCGCGAGGATGAGCTCGCCCGCGAGCGTCATCAGCCGGTCGAGCCGGTCGAGATCGACGCGGATCGAACGCTCCACCGCGATCCTCTGGTTGCCTGCCCCCGCTTCCGGCGCCGGCATCGCCGGGATCTCGTCGGGAATTTCGTTCAATTGCGCGACCAGCTCGTCGTCCGCGCCCGGCGGCTCGACCCCGGCGGTTTCCAGCGCCTCCATAATCCAGCGGATGCGGTCGAGCGACTGCAGGATGAGGGAGACGGTCGCCGGCGTCGGCGCCTCGGTGCCGTTCCGCACCCGGCTCAGCCGCTCTTCCGCGGCATGGGCAATGCGCTCGAGCCGCGTCAGGCCCACGAAGCCGCAGGTGCCCTTCAGGGTGTGCAGCACGCGGAAGATCCTGGCGAGCAGCGCCGGGTCCTCCGGCGCATGCTCGAGCCGGATGAGGTCGAGGTCGAGGCGCGCGAGCCTTTCCGCGGTTTCGCTGAGGAATTCGCTGAGCAGTTCGTCCATCGGCTTGCCTCTGCGGCCGCGCGAACGCGGCCGTTACCCCCAAGGCAAACGGCCCCGGCGACCGGCGCACGGCGGACCGCACCCGGACCCCGGAATGGTGTCCGAAACAGCCTAATAATCCGTGAAGCTCGCGGAATCCCTGGGCTTAGACGGCCGGAAGGCGCATCCGGAGCATGAGCTCGCCGGGGTTCGGATGGGTCGGTTCGAGGCGCAACCCGAAGCCCCCGGCGAGGCGGCCGGCGTAGAAAGCCTGGACCGTGCGCGGATTGAGATCGGCCGGCGGATGCACGGCCGCCAGCGCCGCCGCGATATCCTCGGGGAACCGGGCTTCCGCCCCCGAGGCCGCCACCTCGACGAGGACGCTGTTGGGCTCGCCGGTCAGAGTCACGGCAATCCGCCCGCCGCGCGGGAGCGCGTCGACCGCGAGCATCAGCATGTTGAGCAGCAGCTTGCCGCCGCCTGCCGGCAGGCCGAGGCCGTCGCCGGACGCCCATTCGAGGCGAACGCGGCCATCGTGGAAGAGGCCCTGCGCCACGGCCTGCGCCTCGGTCGGGCGCACGAGCTGGTTGCCGGCATTGCCGAAGGCGAGCCGATAGAACTGCACCAGCGCGCCCGCGCGAAGCGCGCTGCGGCGCGCAAGCGCGACGGCCTCTTCCTCGAGCTGCGGGTTTTCGGCCAGGAGCTCGAGCCCGTTGCCGACCGCGCTGATCGGCCCGACCAGATCGTGGCAAAGCCGCGAGGCGAGGAAATCCGCAACGCTCAGGTCGGTTTTCATTGGCCCCTCGGCAATGGCCGAACCGGCGGGAGCGGCATCTCTGGGATCCAGACGGCTCTTTTCCATGGCGGCGGCGGAATTCATGACAAGGACTCGCTTTCTGCTATCGCGACAACCCCGGGCGTCGCAAGGTGCCGCGCACGGCACGAGGAAGGATCGCCGGCATGACGGATCACCTGACACCGGGCGCGTGGGTTCGCCATCCGGACCGGCCGGATTGGGGGCCGGGCCAGATTCAGTCGGTCGTCGGCGAGCGCATCACGGTGAATTTCGAGCATGCCGGCAAGCTGTTGATTAATGCATCGGTCGTCCGTCTGGCGTCCGCCGACCCGCCGCCCGGCCGAAACTGAGCGAATCGCGAGGCGCGGGCAACCCAGATAGCGCCCCCAATCGTTAGCCAATCGTTAGCCAAAAGTTAATCCGGGCATTTTCCGCCGCGAACCGGTGCCCCCTTCGCGGGAAAATGCTCTAGCCTGCCGCCCCGACTCGTCGTTCGCAGCCTTTCCAAAGCAGGATTCCCATGCCCCGCATGCCCGGCGCCTTTCTCGAAGACCTGACCTGGCCGGAAGCCGAAGCCCGGTTCAAGGCGGGCCAGCCCGTTATTTTCCCGATCGGGGCCGCCGCCCTGGAGCATGGGCCGCATCTGCCGCTCAATACGGGCTCTCTGATCGCGCGCGAGCTCGGCCGGCGCATCGCCGCCCATATGGGCGTGGTGGTCGCGCCGGTGATCGCCTTCGGCTACTACCCCGCCTTCGTCGATTATCCGGGGACCCAGCATGTTTCCGCCGAGACCTTCATCCGGCTGGTGACCGAGCTCGCGGGCAATGTCATCGATCAGGGGGTGCAGCGCATCGCCCTCGTCAATGCCGGCGTCTCGACCGAAGCGCCGCTCGAGATCGCCGCCCGCCGCATCCTCGACGAGCGCAAGGTGCGGGTGCATGTCGCCGGCATTCGCCGGCTCGGGCGAAAGACGGACAAGCTGCTGAAGCAGAAAATGGGCGGCCATGCGGACGAGCGCGAGACCTCGGTGATGATGGCGCTGGCGCCTTCGAAGGTGCGCATCGTGCGGGCGCGCAAGGACTATGGCCACGCGGCCGATGCGCCGCGGACGGTCTTCGACGCGCCGGCGCGGCTGACCGCGGACCCGGCCGACCCGGACTGGAGCGCGACGGGCGCCTTCGGCGACCCGACGCTGGCCTCCGCGGCAAAAGGGGTCGCGATCCTCGATGCCATGGCGCATGACCTGCTGGAGGGGCTGCACCGGATCTTCCCCGATCACAGCCACTGACGGGCCGGGAGGCACTGACAGGCTGGGGGGCTCAGCCGCGGTCTTCGAGAAGGCGCTCCGCCTCGGCCAGGTCTTCGGGACGATTGAGGTTGAAGAAGGGATCGACATCGTCGATTGGAAACTCGACGGTCGCCAGACGATGCCGGGCGAGCCAGTCCTCCACCTTGCGCAGGCCTTCTTCCGTCACCGCGCGCCGCAGGCTGTGCCGCAGTCGCACCGGCCAGAGCGCAACCACCGGATGGAGCCGCCCGCCGCTCGCCGCCACGGCAAGCTCCGCGCGGCGTCCGTCGCAGGCGCCGAAGAGGCGGCGCGCGAGATCGAGCGGTATGAAGGGCGCATCGCAGGGAACGCTCAGCACCCAGGGGCAGTCGGCCGCGTGGGTCGCGGCCCAGTCGAGTCCGGCGAGCACGCCCGCCAGCGGCCCTGGAAAATCGGCGAGATCGTCGGGCAGGACCGGCAGGCCGAACGGCGAGAGCCGCTCGGGGTCGCCGTTCGCGTTCAGCGCCAGATGCCTCGATTGCGGCCGCAGCCGATCGATGACGCGCGCGAGCACGGGACGGCCGCCCAGTTCCAGAAGGCCCTTGTCGCCGCCGCCCATGCGCCGCGCCTGCCCGCCGGCGAGCACGAGCCCCAGGATGGGAAGGCTCTGCGTCACCGTGCCTTGTTGAGCGCGCGGCGCTCGGTCATGCCAGGCTCCGTTCATCCGCGAGATGCGTTCCGCAATCGTTTCAACCGCCGGTCCTTCGATGCTGTGCGCCTTTTCTTGACGAACGGCAAATGATACCGGATTTCTATCGGCACAGAACGGCTCTCCGCTCGCGATTTCCCTGATTGCGCTGGAAGCGCGGAAAAATTGCGATGAACCCGATCTTCATCGGCGGCTGCGGCCGCAGCGGAACGACGCTCGCGGTCGATCTCATCGGCATGCATCCGCGGCTTTCGCCGATCTACGAAACCGGCTTCGTCATCGATCTCGTCGCCTATCTGCTGCGCGACACCGGACTCTCGCCCTTCATGGTGGCAGACGAGATCAGGGGATATATGCAGCGCTGGTCGCGCAACCTGCCCTTCCGCCCGCACGAGAAACGGGACTATGAGCGCTACTGGCACGGGCCCCATCATGTGCTCTTCACGCGCGATTTCGCGATGGGGCGGACCGAGGCGCTCATCGACAGCTTCCTTGCGACCGACGCCGAGACGGGTTTCCGCAGCTTCATTCGCGAGCTCTTCGCCGAGCATGCGCGCCTCGACGGCAAGCCGGGCTGGGCGAACAAGACGCCGCGTTACGTCCTGATGCTGCCGGTGCTGCAACGCCTCTTCCCCGACATGGTCTTCGTCCATTGCCTGCGCGATCCGCGCCCGGTGGCGGCCTCCATGCTGTCGCGAAACTGGGGACCGAAGACGGCCACCGACGCGGCACGGTTCTGGCTCGACTGCGTCGATCGGGCGGAGGCCTTCGCGCGCACGGCCCCCGATCGCTATGTCGAGCTGCGCTACGAGGATCTGACGGAAGATCCGCAGGGCGCGCTCTCCCGGGCGCTCGGCAGGCTCGGCATCGAGGACAGGGCCGGGGACATGATCGCCCGCTATCGCGAGCGGATCGAGATTCGACCGCCCGCCGGCGAGGATGCGCTCGATCCTGCGCTGATCGAGACGGTCGAGGCGGCCGCAGGACCGGCGATGGCGCGGCTCGGCTATCGCTGACCGACGAAGCCCCTTCCGGAAGGCCCGGTAAAACCCGCCGTCCGCCCGCGCAAAACCCTTGCATCTCTAGGGGCGACAGAGGCAAGGGCCATTCCTATATTAGAGGTCGAAAAGGACCTGGCCCCCGCATGCTCGACCCTTATGGCAGGACGATTAGCTATCTCCGCGTCTCGGTGACGGACCGGTGCGACTTCCGCTGCGTCTATTGCATGGCGGAGGACATGACCTTCCTGCCGAAGAGCGAGATCCTGACGCTCGAGGAGCTCGACCGGCTCTGCACCGCCTTCGTGCGGCTCGGGGTTCGCAAGCTGCGGCTGACCGGCGGCGAGCCCCTGGTGCGGCGCAATGTGATGACCCTCATCCGCGCGCTCGGCCGCCATCTGGAAAGCGGCGCGCTCGAGGAGCTGACCCTCACCACCAACGGCAGCCAGCTCGCCAAGCACGCGGCGGACCTCGCGGCGATCGGCGTGAAGCGGGTGAACGTCTCGGTGGATTCGCTGGACGAGACGAAATTCCGCGCCATTACCCGCTGGGGAAAGCTGCCGCAGGTGCTCGAGGGCATCGCGGCCGCCAGGCGCGCCGGCCTCGCGGTCAAGATCAACACGGTCGCCCTCAAGGGCGTCAATGACGACGAGTTCGACCGGCTGGTGACCTGGTGCGGCGCGGAAGGGCACGACCTCACCTTCATCGAGGTGATGCCGATGGGCGATATCGGCGACGACCGGCTGGAGCAGTATCTGCCGCTCTCGCTGGTCCGCGCGCGGCTCGCGGAGCGCTGGACGCTGTCGGAGATCGACTATCGCACCGGCGGGCCGGCGCGCTATGTCCGGGTCGCCGAAACCGGCGGGCGGATCGGGTTCATCACCCCGCTCACCCATAATTTCTGCGAAAGCTGCAACCGGGTACGCCTGACCTGCACCGGCCAGCTCTATATGTGCCTCGGCCAGGACGACGATGCCGATCTGCGGGCACCGCTCCGGGCGAGCGAAAGCGACAGCCTGCTGGAGGACACGATCCGCGAGGCGATCGCCCGCAAGCCGAAAGGCCATGATTTCGTGATCGACCGCCGGCACAAGGCGCCGGCCGTCGCGCGCCATATGAGCGTCACCGGCGGCTGATCGCCCGCGCCGCCGGCACCGGCCGCTCTTCCCCCGAGCCCTACTCGATCGCGATCTGCAGCGCGAACTTGTCGCCGTCGGAGACGGTGAGCTGCCTGAAGCCCAGCAGCTTCAGCAGGTCGAGGAACGTGGCCTGCTCCGCGAGCGTGTTTTCCTGGAAGAAGGGCGTGAGGCGCGACACGGCGGTAAGCTGCGCGAGCAGGGCGCGGGCGCGATAGACCGTGTCGAGCCGCCCCTCGACGAGGCCCACGATAAGCAGCTTCTCGGCATCGTCGCCCTTCGCGAAGACCACGAAGCTCGGCTCGTACTGGCCCGCGAGCGTCTGCTTGGTGAGGCCGGTGACGAAGCCGATGCGGCGGCTGCGATCGCTGTCGGAGAGGGTGGTGACGCGGGCGGTGTAGGTCTCGGTCGCCTGCGGCTCGGGATAGTAATAGCCCGCATGCCGGTCGTCATTCTCCTGGGCCGCCGCGGTCCCCGCGAGCAATCCGGCCACGCACGCGGCCAGGACGAGCGCCACCAGTTTCCCTCGAATCGCCATGGTCGATTCTCTCCTTCTGGAACGACGAGCGAGATTGCAGCGCGTCGCGCCGAGGCGCAAGGGCAGCCATGCGGGCTGGCGGCCGAAAGCGGACAGGGTATAGTGTGGCCGGCCGCGCGCGGCGGCCCCTGTTCCCGCGAGGAAATCCTTGCCCGACCGCCCCATCGCCTTCGTCGCGGCTGCCACCAGCGAAGCCGCGGCCGCCCGGGAGCGGCTCGGCAAGCGCTATGCGAATGTCGATCCGGACCGCGCCGAGATCATCGTCGCGCTCGGCGGCGACGGCCACATGCTGGAGACGCTGCATCATCAGCTCGATCGCCCCGTCGCCATCTACGGCATGAACTGCGGCACCGTCGGATTCCTGATGAACCAGTATGGCGAGGACGGCCTGCCGGAGCGGCTCTCCCGCGCGCAGGCGGTGAAGCTGAAGCCGCTGCTGATGGAGGCGCGCACCCTGGCGGACGGCACCGTGCAGGCGATCGCCATCAACGAAGTCGCGCTGCTGCGCGAGACGCGCCAGGCGGCCAAGATCGCCATTCACGTCGACGGCAAGATTCGCCTGCCGGAGCTGATCTGCGACGGCGTGCTGCTCTCGACCCCGGCCGGAAGCACGGCCTACAATCTCTCGGCCCACGGACCGATCCTGCCGCTGGGATCGCGCCTCCTCGCCCTCACGCCGATCAGCGCCTTCCGGCCGCGGCGCTGGCGCGGCGCGCTGCTGCCCGAAGACGCGATGACCGAGTTCGAGATCCTGGAATCGGGGAAACGGCCGGTGAGCGCGGTCGCCGATTTCACCGAAGTCCGCGACGTGGTGTCGGTACGCGTCTCCGTCGACAACAGCCGGTCGCTGACGCTGCTGTTCGACCCCGAGCATAATCTCGAGGAACGGATCCTCAACGAGCAGTTCGCGCCTTGAGCCGGTCCACCGCGGCCGTCGCATGGTCCGCGACGCGGCGGACGACCTCGGTCAGATCCTCGCGAAGCCGGTCGAAGCCGGCATGGGTCGCGACCGCGCGCTCGTCGAGATAGAGCCGCCGGTTGACCTCGATCTGCAGGCTGTGACGCCCCTGCCCCGGCGCGCCGTGACGGGTCACGATCTCCGCACCGCGGAACGGCCGGTTGATCGCGACGCTGTAGCCGAGGTCGCGGAGCGCCGTCGCGACGAATTCGGTGAAGGCGGGATCGCAGCTCTGCCCGTCGAGATCGCCCAGCACGAAATCCTCGCGGATCGGCGCCGGCGCGCCGTTGCGCGCGCGGCCGAGCGGTTTCATCGAATGGCAGTTGATATGCCAGACTTGGCCGAACCTGCCTTGCGTCTGCGCCAGCATCGTTTCGAGCGCATCGTGATAGGGCCGGTGGAAGCGCCGGATCCTGCGTTCGATCTCCGCCACCGCGAGCTTGCGGTCATAGATCGGAAGATCGGGGTGAATCAGCCGGCGGATGACGCCGAGCCCGCGATCGGCGCGGTCGCTGACCGTGAAGGGCCGCGGCCAGGGCTCGGACAGGAGCAGCGGGTCGATCTCCTCCTCATGCCGGTTGGCGTCGATATAGCTGCGCGGAAAGAAGGCGGTCAGCAGCCTCGCGCCCGCGAGCGGCGCATCGGCGAAAAGCTTGTCCACATAGGCGTCCTCGATGCGCCGCAACGCTTCGAAGGGAGCGGCAGCCCCGAAATCCTCCGGGTAGTCGCGGCCGCTATGCGGGGAGTCCAGAACCACCGGTGCCGGCGCACCGGCAGGCTCCCAACGCGCCAGCACGCGCGAGCGTTCCGCGTCCGCATGCGGATCGGTCATGCCCGAACGGATATTGGCCTCCCCACAGCCGCTGGCCTATGATCGGTGTTTCCCCGCAATGACATCGTCAGGTTTTCCATCTTGTCACCTTCGGCACAAAGTCTGGAAATGATCCGCAAGCTCGTCTCGTTCGACACGACGAGCCGCAACTCCAACCTGCAGATCATCGACTTCATCCGCGACTACCTCGCCTCCTTGGGCGTGGAATCGCGGCTGGTCCATGACGAAACCGGCAAGAAGGCCAATCTCTATGCCACGCTGGGGCCGCAGGACAAGCCCGGAATCGCGCTTTCCGGCCATACCGACGTGGTGCCGATCGACGGCCAGGAATGGTCGACCGATCCGTGGAAGATCGTCGAGCGCGACGGCAAGCTCTATGGGCGCGGCACCTGCGACATGAAGAGCTTCGTCGCCATCGCCCTCGCCATGGTGCCCGACTTCCTGGCGAAACCCCTGAAGACACCGATCCATCTCGTCTTTTCCTACGACGAGGAGGTCGGGTGCGTGGGCGTCCGACGATTGATCCATCTGCTGAAGGAACTGCCGGTGCGCCCGCGCGCCGTCATCGTCGGCGAGCCGACCGACATGCGGGTCATCGTCGCGCACAAGGGCAAGAAGAGCATCCGATGCCATGTGCGCGGCTTCGAATGCCATTCCTCGCTGGCACCGCACGGGGTGAACGCCATCGAATATGCGGCCGAGCTCATCGCCCAGCTCAACCGCATGGGCCGGCGCATCGCCAAGGAAGGCCCGTTCGACGAGGATTTCGACGTGGCTCACACGACCGTCCATACCGGCGTGATCCAAGGCGGCACCGCGCTCAACATCGTGCCGAAGGATTGCCACTTCGATTTCGAGTTCCGCTATCTGCCGGGCGTCGATCCGGAAGCGCTCTATACGGAGCTGCGCCGCTACGCCGAGCAGGAGCTGCTGCCGGCCATGCGGAAGATCGCGCCGGATACCGGCTTCAGCTGGGAGGATCTGTCGTCCTTCCCGGGGCTCGACATCCCCGAGGAATCGGAAGTGGTGGTGCTGGCGAAGTCCCTCGCCGGCGCGAACTCGGTGCGGAAGGTCGCGTTCGGCACCGAGGCGGGCCTGTTCCAGCAGGCCGGCATGCCGACGATCATCTGCGGCCCCGGCAGCATCGACCAGGCGCACAAGCCGAACGAGTTCGTGAGCCTCGAGCAGCTTTCGCTCTGCGAGGATTTCCTTCGCCGCCTGATCCACCGGGCGACCGAGTCCGCGGCCGCCTGAAGCCGCGGCGGCGGGGCTCGCCGGCCCTCCCATTGCTCCGACGCCGCCGTCACCGCTATCATCGGCGGCATGCGACCGGGGCTCGCCACGGTGCTGTTCCTCCTCATCCCATCCGCACCCGGATCGACGGCGCTTGCCGACGACGCGGAAACCGCCCGTACATGGACGCAAGGCCAGGTCTATGTGCGCTACGAAACGGAAGAGCTGACCTATGGGGTGCTCGGCGGGCCGTTCGACGCCTCCTACATCCAGAAGCTGCTGGCGCGGTACAGCACCGGCGATCCGCAACCGGTCATCATCCATCTCCATGGCTGCGGCAAGTCGGACGGGCTCAGCGACATCCAGAGCGGGGGGCGCGCCATGGCCGAGCTCGGCTTCATCGTGGTGGCGCCGAACAGCTTCGCGCGCAGCGGCCGTCCCGTGAGCTGCGATGCGCGGCAGGCGCTCCGTTTCCCGGATGCGCCTTTCGCGCTCATCCAGGATCTGCGGCTTGCGGAGCTCCGCTATGCCCTCGCCCGGGTGCTGGAGCAGCCCTGGGCCGATCCCCACCGGATCTTCGTCTCGGGCTTCGACGAGGGGGCGGACGCGGTGCTGGCGTTTCACGATCCGGCAATCCTCGGGCGCATCGCCATCGGCGCGCCCTGCCGCTTCGACCCGATCGCGGACGCGGAGCTTCCAACGCTCGTCATCATCGCCCGTGACGATCTCTGGTTCGACGCCAACCACGAATCGGCGCTCGACGGGCAATGCCGGCGGAAGCTCGGCGGCGAACCCAATGTGACGATCCTGGAGCCGGAGGGCGTGCTGCACGACGCCCTCATCTATAACGAGGCGAAGATCGCGCTCTGGAACTTCCTGGTGCGGGCGAGCTTCCTCTGAAACGTCAGAGATCGACGGCGATGACCGCGATGGTGTCGCCGCGCCGGACGCGGCCGGGGCCGAGCCGGCAGACCAGAAGCCCGTCCCGCTTCGCCCGCTTCTCGGCCGGCGGCTCGCCCGGCCGCTCGATGTCGTGCACCTGGCCGAGAAGCTGGCCGACCGTCACCGTTTCGCCGATATCGACCAGCGGCTCATAGACGCCATTCTCGGTCGCGGCCGTGTAGCAATCGCCGTCCGGCACCGCCATCAGCCGCGTCGGCGCCAAGCCCTGCGCCTCGCGCGTGACGAGGTTTCCCTGGCAGATACCGAAATGAACGAGGAGGTTCCGGGCGCCAATTTCGGCGACCTTGATCGTTGCCGGGCTCACCACGCCGGCGCCGCCGATCTCGGTCGAGACGAAGATGCGCCCCATATCCTCGGCGGCCGTGTCGAGCATGCCCTCGCTGTCGAGCTCCTTCAGCACCAGCCCGACCGGCGCACCGAAGGCACGCGCGGCGTCCAGCGTCTTCCGCATGCGGTCGGCGTCGTCGAGCCGGTGCACCACGGCCGAGGGCAGGAAGCTCATCGAGCGCCCGCCGGAATGGATGTCGCAGACGAAATCCGCGAGCGGCAGAAGCTGCGTCTGCACATAATGCGCGATCATCGCCGTGATGGTGCCGCGCCGCGCGCCCGGAAAGGCGCGGTTCATGTTCATGCCGTCGATCGGCGAGAGGCGCTGCCCCGCCATCAGCGCCGGCATGTTGAGACCGGGAACGATGACCACCCGGCCCTTGACCTCGGCCGGCTCGAGCGCGCGCAGCAGCTTCATCAGCGCGATCGGCCCCTCATACTCGTCGCCGTGATTGCCGCCGGTGAACAGGATGGTCGGGCCGCGGCCGTTCTTGACCACGGCGATGGGCATGAGGAGCGTGCCCCAGCCGCTTTCGTTGGTCGAGTTGGGAACGTTCAGATAGCCGACCTGCTTCCCGTCGCGGTCATAGTCGATATCGGTGCTGATGCGGCTGTCGGACATCGGCTCGGCTCCGTCCCGGTCAACGCAGGAAGATGCGGCGCTCGTAATTGACGAGCGCCTCGCCGCCGGAAGGCGTCACGCGGACCGTTTCGGACATGCCGAAGCAGAGGCGGCCCGGCACGACGATGTAGGGGATGACATGAAACACCATGTTCTCCTGCAACGGCCGTTCCTCGCGCGCCTGGAGGCTGAGGAGCTGGCCCTCGCCCCAGTCCGGCGCGTAGGCGATGCCGATGGAGTAGCCGCTGCGGGTGTTCTGGCGCCCGCCGAAGCTGTTCTTCTCGACGACGGCGCGGTTGACCGCGTCGGGGCGCGAGGCGGGAACGCCGGGCTTCATGCTGGCCATCGTCGCTTCGATCGCCTCGGTCAGGACCTTCTCGGCCTCCTGGATCTCGGGGGTCGGGTCGCCGACCCAGATCGAGCGCATCATGGCGACGTGATAGCGCTGAATGGCGGCGCCGATCTCGAAGAAGACCGGCTCGTTGCGGCCGATGGTGCGGTTCTCCCAGGTGGCATGGCCGAGCGCGCAGCGCGGGCCCGAGCAGACGAAGGGGGCGACCGCGGTATATTCGCTGCCAGCGCGCAGCATGGCGTAATGGATCGCCGCAGCGACGTCGTTCTCGCTGACGCCGGGCTTGACGGATTCGATCCCGGCCTGGAGCCCCGCCTCGAGCGCACGGGCGGCGCGCCGCATGACGCGGATCTCGGCTTCGGATTTCACCACCCGGCCCTGCTCGACCAGGCCCGAGCAATCCACGAGGACCGCCTTCGGGAGGAGCGCGAAGAGCCGCTCCTGCTCGGTCGCGCGGAAGAAATAGCAGTTCTTCTCGTAGCCGATGCGCTTCTGCGCGTAGCCGAACTCGTCCAGCACCTTCTGCAGCTTGGCGACGGGCTCGTCGATATCCTCGTAAGGGCGGCTGAGCTCCACCCAGGTACGCGCCTGGACGTTGCTGTCCTCGAGGCGCCGGGTGACCATGAAGGGCTCGCCCTCCACCGGTACGACCACGGCCTGGAAATAATAGTAACCGGTGGTCTGATAGCCCGTGAGATAGGTGATGTTCTGCGGCGTCGTCACGATCATCGCGTCGACGCCCTTCACCCCCATGCGCCGCCGGAGCTCGGCGAGCCGGCGCTCGAACTCCGCCATCGGAAACACGATGTCGTTGCGCTGGCGCATGAATCCCCCGTCGACGGCCGCCCGAATCAGGCCGGCATCATGCTCTCAAAACCGGCGAGGTCGCAACCGAGTCGGGCTGACGCGCGCATGCGTATCTCGTGTCGTTCCGGGATTCTTGCGTGCGTAAGGCGGCGCGATGACGCGCCTCACGCGGCAGGGATGGCGGATGGGCGGTTCTCCGTTGAGGGAACCAAATCGACCGGCACGGGTTGAAAGCGGGCGAAGCCACCCGATGCCCGGGGGCAATGCCGGCGCGCAGGCTGTGGATGGTCCGTACTCCTACCGGCCGATCATTTGCGATTGTCGGCGCATTGACCGCTTTCCTCCTCGCGTGGATCTGGCCGCTCGGCGGTATGGCGCGCGACCTGTTCGCCGCCCACATGCTCCAGCACATGCTCGTGATGAATATGGGAGCGCTGCTGATCGCAGCGGCCTGGCAGTTTCACGGGCGTCGCGAACACGACCCGCCGCCGGCGCGTAGGGCGACGCGCGGCCTCAGGGGATTGACCGCGGTCACGTCGGCGCAGCTTGCGGCGCTCTGGATCTGGCACATGCCGGCGGTTTTCTCCTCGACGCATCACAGCCCGATCCTGAATGGCCTCATGCAGATGTCGCTGTTCGCCGTCGCGTTGCTGTTCTGGCGCGCCGTCCTCCGGCCCCACGGCCAGGCCGCATGGCCTCGGATCTTCGCGTTGCTGGCGACCGCGAAAGTCTTCTGTCTGCTCGGCGCGATATTCGTTTTTTCGCGGCGGGCACTGTATCCAGCCTTCGGGAATCCGGAAGCCTGGGGGCTTTCGGCACTTGAGGATCAGCAGCTCGCCGGGCTGCTGATGGTGAGTTCCTGCGCCGTGACCTACGTAGCGGCGGCGATCGCATTGTTCGCCCGGTGGCTTGCCACGGTCGAAACGCCCGGCCGCGGCCGATCGCAATGGATGCGCGATACCGATCGCGCGATCATTGCCAAGTGAGCCGCCGGGAGGCGCGGCCTTGCCCCGCTTGAAAATCGCGATCGCCTCGGTCGCCGCTTGCGCGATCGCCCTGGCGGTCGGCGCCTTCCTCTTCGCATGGTCCGGCCTCTATAGCGTTGCGGCGAGCCGGGGGCACTGGGCCGTGCTGGAGGTGATCCTCGAATTCGGGATGCGCAGCTCGGTCCGGACCCACGCGATCGGCATCGATGTGCCGGAGCTCGACGATCCGGCGCTGGTCGAGCGCGGCGCGGGTCACTTCCAGGGCGGCTGCGCGCCCTGTCATGGCGCGCCCGGACGATCTTCCAGCCCCATCGTGCATGCCATGCTGCCCGAACCGCCCGACCTCGCCGCCAGCGCGCCGTCGTGGCAATCCGAGGAATTGTTCTGGATCGTCAAGCATGGCCTCAAATACACCGGCATGCCTGCCTGGGCGTCCCAGGAGAGGGACGACGAGGTATGGGCGGTCGTGGCGTTCCTGCGGCGCTTGCCGCAGATGGACGCCGCGCAATACTGGACACTCGCGAGCCTCGATCCCCGAGAGCAGGACATTCCGATCCGCAGCCTGGCGCAAGGCGGACCGGTCGGCACCGGCCTTGCAGCCTGTTCGCGCTGCCATGGCCTCGACGGCGCCGGCCGCGCGAGCGGCGCGTTTCCCCGGCTCGACATCCAGACTGCCGACTACCTGTTCGCGCAACTGCAAGCCTATGCCGCGGGCGCGCGGCAGAGCGGCATCATGCAGCCGGTCGCGGCCGAGCTCGAGGTCGCGGAGATGCGCCGGCTCGCCGAATATTATGCCGCGCAGCGGCCGGCGCCGGCGCAAATACCGGCCGAATCCGAGGACCGGCTTCTCGCCATCGGCCAGACGCTGACGACAGCCGGATTGCCGAACCAGGGCATACCGTCGTGCAATTCGTGCCACGCGCAGGACCCGGCGCTGCACAACCCGCTCTACCCCTCCCTTGCCGGCCAATATGCCGCCTATACGGCGCAGCAGCTTGCGCTGTTCAAATCCGGCGGGCGGCGCGATACGCCGGCCGCCGAAATCATGTCGGTCATCGCAGAGCGGCTGACGGCGGAACAGATCGATGCCGTCTCGCTCTATCTCGCCCGACTGCGCCCGGGCGCGGTCGAGAGGGCCACGCCATGAAGGCGGTCGGCTGATGGAGGCGCACCAGGCCGTGCTATCGCCCGGCGGATCGGATGCGGAGACGATTGCGACGCTCGGCTGGGTCATGTTTGCCGGAGGCAGCGCGATTTTTCTCGGCGTCATCGGCCTCGCCGTCTACGCCCATCTGGGCGGCGAAACGCTGCGGCGGCGCCTGGCGAGCCGCAGGCTCGTCTTCGTCGGCGGCGTTCTCTTTCCGGCCGTCACGCTCACCGCGCTCCTGACCTACGGGCTGATTCTCACCGGGGCCCGGCTCGCGGCGCCGGAGGCCGATGCGCTGCGCATCGAGGTCACGGGCGAGCAATGGTGGTGGCGTGTGCGCTACCCCGCGACCGGCGACGCCCCGGAGATCGTGACCGCCAACGAGATCCGCATCCCGATCGGGAGGCAAGTCGAGATCAGGCTTGCCTCGGTCGACGTGATTCACAGCTTCTGGGTGCCGAGCCTTGCCGGGAAGGTCGACATGATCCCGGGAACGGTAAACCGCATCCGGCTGCATGCGACGCGGACCGGCACCTATCGCGGCCAGTGTGCCGAATATTGCGGCGCCGCTCATGCGCTGATGGCGTTTTACGTGGTCGCGCTCGAGCCCGCGCAGTTCGAGGACTGGCTTGCCGGGCAGCGCCAGCCCGCTGCCGGCCCGCTCACCGCGCTGCAGAAGCAGGGCGAAGGGCTGTTCCTGTCGACCGGCTGCAATGGCTGCCACGCCATTCGCGGCACACCGGCGGCCGGCACGATCGGCCCGGATCTGACCCATGTCGGCGGACGGCTGAGTATCGCGGCGGCCACGTTGCCCAACGCCGCGGCGTCCTTTGCGCGCTGGATACGCGACAACCAGCATATCAAGCCCAACAACCGCATGCCGGCGTTCCGGATTCTCCCGGACGACCAGCTGGCGGCCCTCGCCGCCTATCTCGAGAGCCTGAAATGAGCGATTTCCCCAACGCCCTGCCCAGGCCGAAGGGCGAACTCGCCGAGCTCGAGGCGATCTGGAAGCTGCCCCGAGGACCGGGGGTTCTGACGGTCGTCAACAATACCTATATCGGCCTGGCCTACGTCGCTACGGCGCTGCTCTTCTTCGTCCTGGCCGGCATACTTGCGCTGCTGATGCGCCTTCAGCTCGCCGTTCCGGACAACACCCTCATCGACCAGGGCACCTACAACCAGTTCTTCACCATGCACGGCACGGTGATGATGTTCCTGTTCGCCGTGCCGGTGGTCGAGGCGGTCGGCATCCTGCTGCTGCCGCAAATGCAGGCGGCGCGCGACCTCCCGTTTCCCCGCCTCAGCGCCTTCGCGTTCTGGGCCTACCTCATTGGCGGGCTGTTCTTCTTCGGCTCCCTGTTCTTCGGTCTGGCCCCGGATGGCGGCTGGTTCATGTATCCGCCGCTGACCGGTACACGATACTCGCCGGGCGACAATGCGGATTTCTGGCTGGTCGGCATCGGCTTCATCGAGATCTCGGCGATCGCCGGCGCGATCGAGATCATCGTCGGAATCCTGCGCACGCGCGCCCCGGGAATGACCCTCGACAAGATGCCGGTCTTCGCCTGGGCCATGCTGGTATTCGCGGGCATGATCCTGTTCGCCTTCCCCGCGGTGATCCTCGCCACCTTCCTGCTCGAGCTGGAACGCGCATTCCAGTGGCCGTTCTTCATTCCGGACAAGGGCGGCGATCCGCTGCTCTGGCAGCATCTGTTCTGGTTCTTCGGGCATCCGGAGGTATACATCATCTTCCTTCCCGCGGCGGGGATGGTGTCGATGATCGTGCCGGCGATGACCGGCGTGCCGCTGGTCGGCTACCGCCTCGTCGTGGTGGCGCTGGTTGCGACGGCGTTCTTCTCGTTCGGACTGTGGGTGCACCACATGTTCGCCACCGGCATTCCGGAACTGTCGCTCGCCTTTTTCTCGGCGGCGAGCGTGGCGGTGGCGGTTCCCAGCGGCATCCAGGTCTTCTCGTGGATCGCGACCATCGCCGCGGGGCGGCTTCGGCTGACCGTCCCATCGCTGTTCGTGCTCGGATTTCTGGCGATCTTCGTCATCGGCGGGCTGACCGGGGTCATGGTCGCCATGGTGCCGTTCGATCTGCAGACTCACGACACCTACTTCATCGTCGCGCACCTGCATTATGTGCTGATCGGCGGCATGGTGTTCCCGGTGTTCGCGGCGATCTATCACTGGACCCCGATTCTGAGCGCAAGACCGCTGTCCGAGCGCCTCGGCCGCTGGTCCTTCGGCCTGCTGTTCGTCGGCGTCAATGTGACCTTCTTCCCCATGCATATTGTCGGCCTGATGGGGATGCCGCGGCGCGTCTATACCTATCCCGAGCAGATGGGATGGGACTGGCCCAACCTGCTGTCGACCGCCGGCGCCTTCGCGATCGCTGCCGGCGTCCTGGTCTGCCTCGTGGATCTCGCGCTGAACTTCCGTTTCACCACAACCGGGAGCGCCGGGAACGTCTGGCGGGCCGGCACCCTCGAATGGCTGCCGAACGAGGTGTATGGCACGCGAAGCATCCCGGTCGTATCGAGCCGGGAGCCGCTGTGGGACGATGCGAACCTTGCCGAGGACGTGCGGGCGGGCCGCTACTTCCTGCCGGGCGCCTCGACGGGCGGGCGCGAAACGCTGATCACCAGTCCGATCCACGCAGACCCGCAATATCTGCTGCAGATACCGGGTCCGAGCTGGCGTTCGCTTCTCGCCGCTGCATTCACCGCCGCATTCTTCCTGTTGTTGACCGTCAAGCTCGTGGTGCCGGCAGTTGCCTGCGGCGTGCTCGCGGTCGCCATGATCATTGCGTGGCTGTGGCAGACCGATCCGGGAGCCAACCATCCGCCGGTCGATATCGGCGATGACCTCGTGCTGCCGGTCTATGTCACGGGTCCTGCCTCGCACTCCTGGTGGGCGATGGTGGCGCTGCTGCTGGTCGCCGCATCATTGTTCATCGCCCTCTTCTTCTCTTACCTCTACAACTGGACCGTATCGCCGCAAGTGTGGCCCGCCGCGACCGGACAGCGTTTGCCGGTCGCTTCCTGGCCCGCGGCGAGTGCCACGGCGTTCATGGTCGGCAGTGTCGCAATGGCGTTCTCGGGCCAGATGCTGGCGCGGGCGCGGGAATATGGGGACTGGCCGGTACGCCTCGGGATTGCCTGCGCATGCCTCGCTCTTGCCGCAGGGGCGCTCATCGAGCTTCAAGGGCACTGGCAGACCGGCTTGCGCCCCGCGATGAACAGCTATGGCGCGCTCGTCTATGCCGTGATCGCCGTGCAGTGCCAGCTCGTCGCCGTTGCCGTGTTCATGGGCCTCTACACGATTGCGCGCAGCGCCGCCGGAATGCTCACGCCGGTGCGGCGGGCGACCTTCGACAACACCTTGTTGTTCTGCCACTACACGGTGGGCCAGGGCCTTCTCGGCCTGCTGATTGTCCATGGCTTCCCGAGGATCGCGGGATGATCGGCGTCGGGCCTGGCGGTTTCGTTCGCTACCTGCTGTCCATGCTGGCCGGGCCGCTCATCTGGTTCATCTATTTCAGTGTCATCTATGGCGTCGTGGGATTTGGCGGTGCATTTGGATTTGCGCCGTCTGGCATCCGGCTCTTCGCATGGGCCGCGACGCTTGCAGCCGGTGCGGCGCTCATCCTGCTTCTATGGTACGCGCGACGCAGCCGCGCCTCGATAGAGCCGAAGGGCCCTCGAGCGGTTCACGAAGTCGCGGGGTTTCTCACCGCTTTGTCGCTGTTCGCCGTGCTGATCGAAGCCCTGGCTCTCTTGATTGTTCCGCTATGAGTTGCGGGGCGGAGTCTGGGCGATACGGCCGACGAGTCTTTCAGGCAAGGCATGGGGATGATGGAATCGCTGGCCGCCGCCCCCGAATGGGCACCCTGGAGAGAGCCCGTCCTGCATCAAAAGCCCGGCACGAGGCGGGCCCTGTGCGACAGGGGACCGACTTGTCCGGCCGTCGGGACTGCGGCGCGCCTCGCGCTGGTAGGGACGGCGGGGCTCGAACCCGCACGGCTTGAAAGCCAAGCGATTTTAAGTCGCTAGCGTCTACCAGTTCCGCCACGTCCCTGTTGCGCGGGGCCGATCGCCGAAGCGGCGCTCAGGCGATCCGCCGCCGGCCAGCGGACCCTATGACCGTGCATGGCGATGCACAAGGGGCCGCGCTTCGACGGGCAGCATGCCGATGCATCCGGCGCGCCTGCCGCGACGCGGGACGCTTCGCGACGATCGCCGGCGGCGGGTTCGCTAGATCGCCGAGAGCGGAGTCTTCTCGCGGGTTCCGGCCGCCCCCGCGGATAAGGACTCCCCCGCCTCGGCGGCAAGGATATGCAGGGTCACGGCGCCGCCGAGAAACTTGCGGGATTCCTCGACCCGAAGCCCCGCAGGTCCGAAGCAGCGCTCGGCGTCGGTATCGTAGCGCGCGGCGAAGACGCTCCGTATCATCGGCGCCGTCGCCCGCATGAAAGCGCGCAACAGCGGTTGCGTCGGCAGGGTGTAGTCGAGGATGAAGATCCTGCCCTCGCGACCGGCGAGACGCCGGAGCTCGGCGAAGGCCGCCGGCTGCTCCCCCGCGGGGATGCAGCAGATGATGAAGCTCGCCACGACGCAGTCGAAGCCGGCCGCGGGCAGGCGCGTATCCGGCAAGCCGCGCTCGAGAAGCGTCATCTCCCGGCCGAGCCCGGCGGCGCGCTTGCGCGCCCGCGCCAGCATCGCCCCGCTCTGATCGATGCCGGTCACGGTCGCACCTGCGGGATAGAAGGGGATGTTGCAGCCCGTGCCGATGCCGACATCCAGAATCCGGCCGGCGGTGCGGGCGAAGAGATAGCGCCGCAACGGCCGCTTCCAGAGATATTCGTACGGCATGTCGATGATGTCATAGACGGCGGCGATGCGCTGATAGGCATCGACGCAGCGCTCCCGGGCCGACGGCGGCATGGCCTCGAAGCGGCCGATCTGCCGATCGACCAGAGCGCGCGCAGCCGTGGGCTTGGATCGCTTTTCCATCGAAGCTCGACCGCAGTTGACGCGATGCACTCCACCCTGAAGGCGACCGATCGGCAATAGCCAAAATTCCGGGCCGGGATTCCGGATCGATGCCCTCGCCCGCCAGGGAAACCGGCCGGGCTCGCTCCGATTGAACGCCCGGCGGGCGGGCCGCGTTCCCTCGCCTGCGGAGATCCAGGCCGCCTTCTAGGCCACCTCGCCGTCGATCGGCTCCTCGCCGAGGCTCCGGATCAATCCGCGCAGACCGTCGGCGGCCTTCTCCAGCGCCGCTTCGGCCGTGCCGCGCACCACCAGCGCCGTGCCGAACTTGCCGCGCCGGAAGAAGGGATAGCTGCCGATCTCCAGCTCGGGGAACCGATCCTGCAGCGCCCCCAGCCCGGCCGCGATCGCACCCTCCCCGAGAAAGGTGCTGACGGTGCGGGACGAGACGGGGCGTCCGCCCGGCAGCCGCGATTTGAGCCCTTCGAACATCGCCCGCATGATCGCCGGCACGCCGGCCAGCACATAGACGTTGCCGATCTGGAAGCCGGGCGCGGTCGACACGGGATTGTCGATGAGGGTGGCGCCCTCGGGCACGGTCGCCATGCGCAACCGCGCCTCGTTCAGGTCGTCGCCGGTATAATGGCGCCGCAGCAACGCCACCGCCGCCGGAGGGCGGACCCATTCGACGCCGAAGGCCTTGGCGACGGAGGGCGAGGTGATGTCGTCATGGGTGGGGCCGATCCCGCCCGTGGTAAAGACGAGGCTGAACCGCTCGCGCAGCGCATTCACCGCCGCGACGATCTCCTCCTCGATGTCGGGGACGACGCGGATCTCGCGCATGCGAATGCCGAGCGCGCCCAGCTCCTTCGCAAGGAACGCGACGTTCGCATCCTGCGTGCGCCCCGACAGGATCTCGTTGCCGATGATCAGGATGGCGGCGGTGACGGGGGCGGGCTCTGGCATCGCGGCGGTTCGGGTGCGGATACCGGCCGCCGATCAGGGGGCAGCTTGCGCTTCGGGCGCATCTTCGGGCGCGTCCACGCCATAGCCCTGGGCCGCCATGCAGTCCGACACGATCGTATCGTAGCGATTGCCCTGCTGATACTGGTTCAGGTTCGACTCGAGCGTGCCCGTGCTCTGCATGTAGTCGTACTGGATGTTCTGCGCGCTGATATCGGCGTCGATGCGCTCGTCGCGGTCGATCATGGCCCGCGCCTGCTGCCGGCAGGATTCGAGATCGCTGCTGGTGACGTCCTCGTTCATGCCGCTCCGCTTCCAGTCGTCCTTCGGGCCGAAATAGGAACAGGCGGAGAGCAGAAGGAGGCTGGCAAGGATAACGGCGCGCATAGGTTCCCGTTCTGATGTTCTGGTTCTGGGGCGCAGCGCCGAGCTTAGCCGCGGGCGCAAGCCAAGCGCAATGCCGGTCGGGCGATCGCGCGCTTCGGTGTCGGTGCGGAAGATTTCGAAGGATGCCATCGAGCCCTCCCTTGCGAAGCACGGGTTCGGCGCGAGGGGTCGCGCGTCGGGTCCCGCGCGTTTCGACGACGGGCCGGCGCCGCCGCCTCGGATGAAGCATGTCTCTCTTACATGGGGATGGACCCCTGCTTCGCCAAAGGGAACGAGACCCCGCCGCACCCCTGGAAAGAGCCGCGCCCGCGGGGTCGGCGCGCGCCGCCGCCGGACCCGGATCCCGCATCGAATCCGCGTTTTTGCGCAGCCGCTTAGGCAGCAGGCTTGCAAATTGCCGACCGGCACCATTTATTGTCCGACAGGACGTCCCGGCGACGAACTCAGACCCTTCCGAGGCCCCATGCATCCGAACGACATGGCTGTCGATTGGCACAGCGAAGAGCGGCGCATCAAGCTGCACGGGCCGGAGGATTTCGCCGGCATGCGTCGCGCCGGCAAGCTCGCCGCCGAAACCCTCGACTTCATCACGCCGCACGTCCTTCCCGGCGTCACCACCGGCGAGCTCGATCGGCTCTGCCATGGTTTCATCGTCGATCGCGACGCCATCCCCGCACCGCTCAACTATCGCGGCTTTCCGAAATCCATCTGCACCTCGATCAATCACGTCGTCTGCCATGGCATTCCGGGCGACAAGAAGCTGCAGGACGGCGACATCGTGAATATCGACGTGACGGTCATCCTCGATGGCTGGCATGGCGACACGAGCCGCATGTTCTATGTCGGCAAGGTCGGGGTTAAGGCGCAGCGTCTCTGCGACGTCACTTATGAGGCGATGATGCGCGGGATCGAAGCGGTCCGGCCCGGTGCGACGGTCGGCGATATCGGCCACGCGATCCAGAGCCTCGCCGAGAGCCATCGCTACTCGGTCGTGCGCGATTTCTGCGGCCATGGCGTGGGACGCATCTTCCACGACGCGCCGAGCATCCTGCATTTCGGCCGGCCCGGGCGCGGCCCGGTGCTGCAGGAAGGCATGTTCTTCACCGTCGAGCCGATGATCAATGCGGGCCGCTTCGAGGTGAAGCTGCTGGAGGACGGCTGGACCGCCGTCACCCGCGACCGCTCGCTGTCGGCGCAGTTCGAGCACACCATCGGCGTGACCGCGACCGGCTACGAGATCTTCACCGAGTCGCCGCGCGGCCTGCATCGCCCGCCCTATCCGGTCTGAGCGCCGGCGCGCCCGCCCGCCGCTCCGCTTCCGAACTCCCGTCTTGCAGCCGAGCTTGTCTCGGCGATAGTTTGCCGGCCGCTTCCGCCCACGCCGGCCGAACCGGAACGGACCCGCTTTCGGCAGCCGCCATGCAAACCGCGCACGACCTGCTCCATCTGACCGGGACTGCCGACCGAGGTTGGTCCCGGCGAAGCTGGCGGCTGGCCTGGGCCGACCTCCGCGAAGGCGTGTCGGGCTGGGAGGTCTGGACGATGCTCGGATGGAACGAGATCCGGCGCCGCTATCGCCGCTCGGCGCTCGGCCCGTTCTGGATCACCCTCAGCATGGTGACCTTCATCGGCTTCGTGAGCCTGCTCTACGCGCGGCTGCTGAACGCATCGCACCCCGACTACATCCCCTATGTGGCGGCGAGCTACCTCACCTGGACCATGATCGCCGCCTTCCTCAACGAGGGCCCGCTCACCTTCGTGGGCTGGACCGGGTATCTCCAGCAGATGCGGTTCGCCAAATCGACCTTCGTCATGGCGGTCGTCTGGCGGAACCTGATGATGTTCCTGCATCACCTGCCGGTGGTGCTCGTCGTGCTGCTCTGGTTCGGCGTCTATCCGACGGCATGGACGCTGCTGCTGATCCCCGGGATGCTCGCCCTGCTCGCGCTCGGCGCCTTTCTGGCGCTCATCCTCGGCATGGTAGGCGCGCGGTTCCGCGACCTCGCCTCCTTCACCCAGAGCCTGGTCACGATGCTGTTCTTCTTCACGCCCATCCTCTACCGGCGCGAGGTGCTCGGCGAGTACAGCTACCTCATCGACTGGAATCCATTCGGCTATTTTCTCGATGCGGTGCGCGCGCCACTGATGGGCCAGCCGCCCGAAGCCCTGACCTGGCCGGTCGTCATCGCCGTGCTGCTCCTGCTCGGCACCTGCGCTTTCGCCATGTTCGCGCGCTACCGGCCGCGCATCACCTACTGGCTGTGACGCGATGACGGTCATCTCCGTCCGCGATCTCGCGATCGATTTTCCGATCTACCAGATCGGCGCGCGCTCCCTGAAGCTGCGGCTCGTCGGCAGCGGTTCGCGCGGCCGCATCGGCAGCGGCAGCCACCGCCATCTCCTCGTCCGCGCGCTGCGGGACGTGAGCTGCGAGTTCCACGACGGCGATCGGGTCGGCCTCGTCGGCTCCAACGGCGCCGGCAAATCGACGCTGCTCGCGGTGCTGGCCGGGATCTACGAGCCGACGCGCGGCGAGGTGCTGGTAAAGGGCAAGGTCAGCGCCCTTCTCGACATCAGCCTCGGCATGGACAACGACTCCAACGGCTACGAGAACATCTTCGTCCGCGGGCGGCTCCTCGGCATGAGCCGGGCGGAGATCCAGAGCCGTCTCCAGGACATCGTGGATTTCACCGAGCTCGGCGACCATCTGGAGCTGCCGCTTCGCACCTATTCGGCGGGCATGCGGCTCAGGCTCGCCTTCGGCATCTCGACCTGCATCGAGCCGGACGTGCTGCTGATCGACGAGGTGATCGGCGCCGGCGACCGGCGCTTCGCCGAGAAGGCGCGGGCGCGATTCACCGCCATGGCCAACAAGGCCAAGGTGCTGGTGGTGGCCTCGCACAACAGCGACATATTGAGCGCGCTCTGCAACAAGGCGTTGTGGCTCGAGGGCGGACAGATCCGCATGTCGGGGTCGACGGAAGAGGTGCTCAAAGCCTACCAGGCGCCGTCGCCCGCGGCAGCACCCGCGGCCGATCCCGCGACCGCGACCCGGCCGACATGAACGGATCGCGCGCCGAACGGCTCAAAGGCCTGCTGCTGCTGCTCGGTGCCATGGCGATCCTGCCCGTCATGGACGCCATGGCGAAGCATCTGAGCGGCACCTTTCCCCTGCTGCAGATCACCTGGGCGCGCTTCTTCTTCCATTTCCTCCTGCTGGTGCCGGTCGTCCTCATCCGGCACCGGCTCGCCGACCTCTGGCCGCAACGACCGCTGCTGCAAATCCTCCGCGGCGGGCTGCTGCTCGCCTCGACCTTCTGCTTCTTCGGCGGCGTCTCGAACATGCCGCTCGCCGATACGCTGGCGATCTTCTTCATCTCGCCGCTGATCGTGACCTTGCTGGCGCCGAAGCTGCTGGGCGAGCAGGTCGGGATGCGCCGGAAGATCGCGGTGCTGATCGGCTTCATCGGCGCGATGGTGATCATCCGCCCCGGCTTGACCGTCTTCCAGCCCGCCGCCCTCTTCCCGATCGCGAGCGGCCTGATCTACGCGCTCTACACCATCACCACGCGGAAGCTCGCCGGCACGGCACCGCCCTTCGTGACGGCCGCGTTCACCGCGCTGCTCGGCGCCATCGTGACTTCGGCCATCGTCCCCTTCGTCTGGGTCGAACCGACCGCCTGGGCGATGGCGTTCATGGTCTCGATGGGCCTGATCGCCGCCACCGGCCATCTCTTCATCGTCATGGCCTATGAGCGCGCCGAAGCCTCGCTGCTGGCGCCGCTCACCTACAGCGAGATGATCTCGATGGTCGCGATCGGCTATGCGATCTTCGGCGACTTCCCGGATTTCTGGACGCTGATCGGCATCGTCATCCTGGTCGGGTCCGGCACCTACATCTCGATCCGCGAGCACCGCGCGGGCCGGCGGACCGGCGACGAGACGGAGCCGCCCTCGCCCGGCTGAGCGGGCGAGGCGTCGCCCGCGCCGGCGCTATCGTCAGCTCTTTTGATCGAACCGCGCGTCGCGCCAGGCAAGCGCCGCCTTGAGCCCGTCCTTCTTCGAGATTTCCTTGAACATCTTGCCTTCGGGCGTCTCCAGCGCTTCGATCATGATGTCGGCGTCGAGCCCCATGTCGAGCGCTTCGCGGAAGCCCATGAAATCGTAGGTGCGGTTGATCGCCTTCTTGGTCATGGCGACCTTCTGGCGGTCGTTGATCGCGATCTCGCGGGCGATCGCAAGGGCGACATCGAGCTCCTGGCCCTCCGGAACGACGCGGTTGACGAGACCCATGGCGAGCGCTTCCTCGGCCGTGATCTTGTCGTTGCCGGTGAGGATCGCCTCCTTCGCCTTCTTCGGCCCGGAGAACCACGGCATGAGCAGCGCCACGATGCCGCTGCCGAAACGCAGCTCGGGCTCGCCGAACCGCGTGCCGGCCGCGGCGATCGTGATGTCGCAGGCCATCGCCACCTCGCAGGCGCCGGCGAGCGCATAGCCCTTCACCGCCGCCACCGTCGGCAGGGCGAAATGCCAGAAGCGCATGATGAAGTCGAAATCCTTCTTCAGGATCGGCGTCACCGATTCCACCGTGCCCCAGGCGCGGTCGGCGCCGTCCTTGAGATCGAAGCCGGCGGAAAAGGCGCGACCGGCGCCGGTCACGACGAGCGCGCGGATGTTTTCGTCCTGCTCGATCCTGTCGAGGAGATCGTGCACCTCGCCGATCATGTGCTGGCTGATCGCGTTCAACCGGTCGGGGCGGTTGAGCGTCAGGAGCCCGACGGGCCCGCGCGTCTCGAAAAGGATGGTGTCGTAGGACATGTGGGTTCCCCTGAGCGTCCGGTTGGCGGCGCTCTTTATTGACTCGTTCATCCCCCGCTTGCAACATGCGGCCCGGATCCTCCCGATCCCCGCACATCATCAGCGCGCCGCAACGCCTCGGACCTTTCCATGATCGGCGCCAATCTCGGTCTGCTCTTCACGGCCTTCACCTGGGCTACGCAGATCGCCGCCTTCGACATCCTGCTCGAGCACTGGGATCCCTACTTCCTGGCGACGCTTCGCTATTCCTGGGCGGCGCCGGTCCTGCTGCTTGCGGTGAAGCTGACCGAGCGCGGACCGCTGATCCCGAACTTCGTCCCCCCGCACCGACTCTGGCTCCTCGGCGGCGTCGGCATCGGGCTTTTCTCCCCCTGCCTCATCGTCGGCTTCGCCTATTCGAGCCCGGTCATGGCGGCGATCTTCACCGCCACCTCGCCGGCCGTCGCCGCGATCGTGGCGCGCGTCTTCTTCGGCACGCCGATCGACCGACGCATGATCCCGGCGATCATGTTCGCCTTCGTCGGCTGCTCGCTCGCGACCTACGATCCGACCAACGAGACCGATCCCTTCACCTTCGGCGGCGGCGAGCTCCTGATCCTGGTCGCGAATGCCTGCTGGAGCTGGTACTCGATCGCTGCGCAGCGCTGGCTCGACGGATGGTCGCAGATCCGCATCACCGGCGTGACGCTGGTCTACGGCACGATCGCCGGCATCGGCATCTACATCGTCGCCGGATTGCTGGGCCAAGCCGATCTCTCGCCCGAGCCGGCACGCAACATGACCGAGCTCGGTCTGCACGCCTGGATCGCGCTCGCCTGCGTCTGCGGCGGGGTCGCGACCTGGAACTACGGGGTGAAGGTGCTGGGGGTGACGGTCGCGTCGCTCTTCCTCAACATGGTGCCGATTTTCGCGCTCGTGATTCTCGCGATGCTGGGCCAATGGCCGACCGTGACGCAGCTCATCGGCACGGCGCTCGTGGTGCTCGGCCTTCTGACCGCGCAGCTCCGCCAGCTCGGGCTGCGTCGGATCGCCGCAGAGAAACTCGCGGAACCCGTCGATGGCGGCGCGATCCGCAGCAGCGCACGCTAGGCTACAGGCCGTCGGATCTGCCGTGCGCAGCCGCGGGTTGCGCGCCTGCAATTGCCCCGTTATCTCATGGACAATGATCCGGGCGGGAATCGCGCGAGCGGTCGCCCGCCATGTCCAAGCCCGGTAGACTGCGGGCCGGAGCGAGGCGGATGGATTACGAGGATTTCTTCCGGCAGCGTATCGGCGATCTGCAGCGCGAGGGGCGCTATCGCGTGTTCGCCGATCTCGAGCGCGCGGCCGGCGCCTTCCCGCGCGCGCGGCGCCACGCGCCCGATGGCCGCGTCCAGGACATCCTGCTCTGGTGCTCCAACGACTATCTCGGCATGGGGCAGCATCCGGCCGTGCTGGCCGCGATGCACGAGGCGCTCGACCGTTGCGGCGCGGGCGCCGGCGGCACCCGCAACATCTCCGGCACGAATCACTATCACGTCCTGCTGGAGCGCGAGCTCGCCGGGCTGCACGGCAAGGAGGCGGCGCTCCTGTTCGGTTCGGGTTACGTCTCCAACCAGACGACGCTCGCGACCCTCGGCCGCATGCTGCCCGGTTGCGTCATTTTCTCCGACGCCGGCAACCACAACTCGATGATCGAGGGCATCCGGCAGTCGGGCGCCGAGAAGCATGTCTTCCGCCACAACGATCCGGAGCATCTCGAGGCGCTGATGCGGCCGGTCGATCCGGCGCGGCCGAAGCTGGTCGCCTTCGAGAGCGTCTACAGCATGGATGGCGATATCGCGCCGATCGCGGCGATCTGCGACACCGCCGAGCGGCATGGCGCCATGACCTATCTCGACGAGGTGCATGCGGTCGGCATGTATGGCCCGCATGGCGGCGGCATCGCCGAGCGCGAGGGCCTGATGGACCGCCTGACCGTGATCGAGGGCACGCTCGCGAAAGCCTTCGGCACGATCGGCGGATATATCGCGGGCTCCGCCGCCCTCATCGATTTCATCCGATCCTACGCGCCGGGCTTCATCTTCTCGACCGCGATGATGCCGGCGGCCGCGGCCGGCGCGCTCGCGAGCGTGCGGCATCTGAAGGCGAGCAACGCCGAGCGCGACGCCCAGCAGGCGCGCGCGGCGCTGCTGAAGCGACGGCTCGCGGAAGCGGGGCTTCCCTGCATCGCGTCGCCGAGCCATATCGTGCCGGTCCTGGTCGGCGACCCGCGGCTCTGCCGCCAGGCGAGCGAGCTGCTGCTCGAACGCCATGGCATCTATGTGCAGGCGATCAACTACCCGACCGTGCCGCGCGGCAGCGAGCGGCTCCGCCTCACCCCGACCCCCTTCCACAGCGAGCGCCATATCGCCGAGCTCGTCGCGGCGCTGGAAACCGTCTGGCGCTCGCTCGACCTGCCCTTCGAGCAGCGCGCCGCCTAGCCGTTCCGGCCGGTTCCTTCGGGCGATCCTCCCCGCGGGCGGGCCGCTTGGCCGCGCCGCCGCGAAGCCTTACTCTCCTTCGCG
>CADEFF010000010.1:0-45580 GCA_902826565.1 uncultured Rhodospirillaceae bacterium
GGGGCAGTGCGAGAGCGCGGGAACGGCCGCGGGCGATATCCTGAAGCTCACCAAGCCGCTCAGCGTCTGGGGCGGCGTCGATGCCAAGACCGGGCGCATTTCCGACCCGCGGCACCCGCAGCACGGCGTCTCGATCGGCGGCAAGATCCTCGTCCTGCCGGGGATGATCGGTTCGAGCTCGGCGAGCTACGTGCTGACCGAGCTTCTGATGGACGGCAACGGCCCCGCGGCGCTCGTGATCCCCGAGCCCGACGCCATCCTGCCGCTCGCCGTCATCGTCGCGCGGGAGATGGGCTGGGGCGCGATACCGGTGCTGCTGCTGCCGCTCGCCGATCAAGCCCGCCTCGCGACCGGCGTTCGCGCGACCGTCGCGGCGGACGGGCGGATCGAGGTCGGCGGAGCTTAAGGCGCGGGCGGCCCCTGTCGGCGCCTTCGAGCCATACGCCCGATGCCTGGCAGCGCTCTCGGGAGGGCCCCAGGCCGCCCGTGGCGGCTCATCCGGCGCCTCCGCGCGCCGGGACCCGGGAAACCGTCCTGACAAACCCGGAGATCGCCCCTATATACCGGTCGCGTGCGATGGCTTTCCGTCGGAGCCCGGGAAGCGGGCGTGTCGATCCGATAGCATCGAGCACCCCTCGAACCGGATGCGCTCGCGAACCCGGTGCGAAGCTCGCGACGCGCCTCGTAGAAAGGAGAGTCCTGACGCCCGTGCCGAACGCAGCCAAGCATCGCCGAAGCGAGCGCCTCCCGTCGCGCATTCTCGCCGCCCTGCAGCAGGACCGGCCGATTGGGGTCTTCGGCAGCGGCGCGCCGGCGCATATGCGGATCGCCTCCTACAACGTCCATAAATGCGTCGGCATGGACAATCGGTTCGATCCCGACCGGATCGCGGCCGTGATCGGGGAGCTCGGCGCCGATGTCCTCGCGCTCCAGGAGGTGGACCAGCGGTTCGGCAGGCGGGCCGGGCTGATCGACCTCGCCCGTCTCGAGCGCGAAAGCGGCCTCGTTCCCGTGCCGCTCGCCGGCAGATCGAGGTCGCAGGGTTGGCACGGCAACCTTCTGCTCTTCCGGAAGGGGACGGTTCGCGACGTTCATCCGATCAGCCTGCCGGGCGTCGAGCCGCGCGGGGCGCTGGTGGTGGATATCGAGCTCGCCGGCGGCCCGTTGCGCATCGTCACGACGCATCTCGGTCTGCGCCGCCGCTGCCGCGCGCAGCAGGCCCGGACCATCCTGAAGGCGGTCGGTGCGCGTGCCGAGCGGCCGACCCTGCTGCTCGGCGACCTCAATGAGTGGCGGGTCGGTTCGAGATCGTCGCTGCTGCATTTCGATCCTGCTTTCGGCCCGGTGACCGCAGCCTTGCCGAGCTTCCCGGCGCGGTTTCCCCTGTTCGCGCTCGATCGCATTCTGGCAAGGCCGCAGAGCCTCATTTCCGGGATCGAGGTGCATGACACGCCGCTGGCGCGGATCGCTTCGGACCATCTGCCGGTCAAGGCGTGGATCGAGCTTGAGGCGGCGGCACCGTGCGCGCCGGCCGGGCCCGGGATGATGGCGCCGAAAGGCGCCGAAACCCGGCACCCGATCGTGGAGCCGGCGATCTAGGTCCACCGCCGAAACCGCGGGGCGGCGCCGATCCGGAGGCGGAATGCGGCTGGTGCTTATCATCCTTGCTGCACTGGCCGCGATCGCGCTGGCTTCGGCCGCCGCGCTCTATTCCTACGGCCGGTTCGCGGAGCAGGCGCAGGGCGAACCGTCCTTTTCGCTTCCCGCTGCCGATGACGCCACGCCGCTCGACAGAGATATCGCGCCGCTGCTGACGGCGCGGCCGGATCAGAGCGGCCTCGTGCTGTTGGCGGGGAACCTCGACGCCTTCGCGGCGCGCGTCCATGCTGCGAGACAGGCCGGGCGCAGCCTCGATCTGCAATATTACATCTGGCAGGACGATCTGACCGGGCGTCTGCTGGCCAGCGAGATCGTCAAGGCTGCCGACCGCGGCGTCCGGGTCCGGCTGCTGCTCGACGACATCAATGCGCAGGGACGGGACAATATCCATCTGGCGCTCGACGCCCACCCGAACATCGCCGTCCGTCTGTATAACCCGAGCCGGAACCGCGATGGGGCGCTGCTCCGCGGCATCGAGATGCTGCTGCGGGCCGTCAGCATCACGCGACGCATGCACAACAAGGCGTGGATCGCCGACGGCCGGATGGCTTTCGTCGGCGGCCGCAACATCGGCGATGCCTACTTCGATGCCGCCGCCTCGAATTTCCGCGATCTCGATCTGCTGCTGCTCGGAACCGCCGTCCGGCAAACCGAAACCATCTTCGACGAGTACTGGAACAGCAGGGCCGTGATCCCGATCGACGCGCTCGGGGAACCGCGCGCGACGGATCTGGCGGCGCTCCGGACGGCGCTCGCAGGCGCGGTGGCCGACACGGACGCGCGTCCCTATCTCGACCGCGTCGCCGAGAACGAATCGGTCCAGGCCTTGCTCGCCGGCCGGACGCCGATCCACTGGACAGCCAGGGCGAAGGTGGTCTCGGATCCGCCGGAAAAGGTCGCCGGCGCGGGCGAGGAGAGATGGCTGATCAACGGCGTCGCGCCGCTTCTTGCCTCCGCCACCGCCGACCTCGAGATCATCTCGCCCTATTTCATCCCCGGAGACGCCGGCACCCGCCGGCTCGTGGAAATCGCGGAACGGGGCGTCCGGGTCGCCGTCCTGACCAATTCTCTCGCCGCGACCGACGTGACCGCCGTTCATGGCGCCTATGTGCGCTATCGCAAACCGCTCATCGAGGGCGGCGTCAGCCTGTTCGAGCTCAAGCCCTACGACAACGAAAGCGATGTTTCCCTGTTCGGATCGGGCGGCGCCAGCCTGCACACCAAGGCCTTCACGGTCGACGGCCGATCCGGATTCATCGGCTCCATGAACTTCGATCCGCGCTCGATTTCGCTGAATTCCGAGATGGGCGTCTTCTTCGAGGATGGCCGTCTCGTCGGCGAGGTGCGCGCGATCTTCGCCGACGAAACCGCCCCGGAGAAGAGCTACCGCGTCCGGATCGACGATGGCGAGACGATCTGGGAGGATCGCTTGGCCGGCGCCGCCCGGACGCTGCGCGAGGAGCCGGAGGCGGGATTCTGGCGTCGCTTGACGGCGACGATCATCGGCTTCCTGCCGATCGAATCGCAGCTTTGAGCGGCGCTCGTGATCCCGGATCGAGGTCGGCGGAGGCCCGTTACGGCGCCTTGGCCGAAACCTGGAACTCCAGCACGGCGCCATTGCCCGCCTCGGACGGCAGATAGAGCGTGTTCGCATCCGTCGAGGTGGTGGGAAAGCCGTGCTGCGCGAGGAAGGCGCCGGTCTTCGCGAGCGAGGCGACCTCGAGGGTCATCGCGGCCGCCATCGGCGGCTTCAGATCGAGCCCGTGCTTCGGGAAGAGACGGGCGAAGGCGTCCGGCGTCGCGAAGCGGAGCGTGCCGGCTGCGCTGGCGATCTCCGCCACGCCCGCCGAGGGCGCGGTCGGATCACCGCCGAAATAGGGCCGATAGCCGGCGGCGGCCCGTTCGGGCTTCCGGGTGACCACGGTCACGCCGGCGAGCGCCTTCGCCCCGTTCGCATGATCGAGCCAGGCCGGCCGGCGGACCAGTTCCGGCGTCAGATGACAGCAGACGAAGGCGGAGAGGTCCGGCGTCTCTTCCTTCGGCAGATAGAGCAGCCGGAATTCCGGCGTCACGGTGCCTTCCGGCAGCTCCAGCAGCCGCTTCAGGTCCTTGGGGCCGTCGGGATGCAGGCCGCGCGCGACCAGCCGTTCCTTCGTCGCCTGCGGATCGTCGCTCGCGAAGGCAATGCCCAGCAGCCCCTCGCGCGTCGCGAGGAACCGGTCGAGATCGTTGGTGAAGAGGCTCGCATCGATGATGCCCAGCAGCTCGATATAGCCCTCGCCGAGCATGACGCAGTAATTGGCCGTGCCCCAGCCGATATGCCGACCGCGCGGCGTGACGGTGAAACCGAGGCTCTGCCAGCGCTCGCGCGCCGCCTCCAGGTCATGCACCCCGACCAGCGTATGGTCGATGCCTCTGAGCGCCGCTTCGGTCATCCCGATTCTCCCGCTGAGCGCACCGCAAAAGAAGAAGCCGGGGCGAAGGAACGCTTCGCCCCGGCCCTTTTCCGAGAGCCAGTCTAACGGGCAGCGGCGCTCAATGCACCTCGGCCCAGACCTTCCGCTTCCAGGCGTAGAGCAGGCCGCTCAGCACCAGCAGGAAGAGGATGACCTTGACGCCCATGCGCTTGCGCGCCTCGAGCTCGGGCTCGGAGGTCCAGGCGAGGAAGGTGGTCACGTCCTGCGCCATCTGGTCGAGCGTCGCCTCGGTGCCGTCCGCATAGGTCACGGCGCCGTCGGAGAGCGGCTGCGGCATCGCGATCTGGTGGCCCGGGAAGACCTTGTTGTAGTTCATGCCCGAGAACAGCTTGAAGTCCGCCGGCGGCTCCTCGTAACCGGTCATGAGCCCGTAGAGGTAGTCGGGACCGCCCACGCGCGCCTTCACGATCAGCGACAGATCCGGCGGCAGGGCGCCGTTGTTCGCCGCACGCGCCGCCTGGTCGTTCGGGAAGGGCTTCACGAAATGATCGGCCGGCCGGCCGGGACGATCGAACATCTCGCCCTGGTCGTTCGGCCCGTCCGCGACGGTCGCGGTCGCGGCGAGCGCCTTGATCGCATCCTCGGAGAGACCGAGATCGGCGAGGTTGCGATAGGCAACCAGCGACAGCGAATGGCAGCCGGCGCAGACGTCGGTATAGACCTGCAGGCCGCGCACCGCCGCCGGCCGGTCGAAGGTGCCGAAGAGCCCCTGGAAGGACCAGTGATGCTCCGGCAGCGGCCCGCCTTCCGCCGCGAGGGCCGGCGTTGCGGCGAGGGAAGCGAGCGCGGCGAACACGGAAAGGACGCGGCGCATCAGGCCTTCTCCATCGTCTTGGCACCGTAGGCGGTTCGCTTCAGCACCGGTTCGCTGATGCTGAGCGGCAGCGGCTTCGGCTTCTCGACATAACCCAGGATCGGCAGGATCACGAGGAAATGCAGGAAGTAGTAGGAGGTCGCGATCCGCCCGATCCACAGGAACGGAACGCCGTGGAACGACGCGTCCGGCGAGTTGGCGCCGACCCAGCCGAGCACGAGACAGGCGAGCACCAGCACCCAGAAGAAGAACCGGTAGGCCGGACGGAAGCGGGCGCTGCGCACCGGCGAATGATCGAGCCAGGGCAGGAAGAACAGCAGGATGATCGAGCCGAACATCGCGATCACGCCGGCGAGCTTCGCATCGATGATCCAGAGATCCGGCACCGCGCGGAGGATCGCGTAGAACGGCAGGAAGTACCATTCCGGCACGATATGCGGCGGGGTGGAGAGCGGGTTCGCCGCGATGTAGTTGTCCGGCTCGCCGAAGAAGTTCGGCGCGAAGAACACGAACCCCGCATAGAAGAGCAGGAAGACCGCGATCCCGAAATAATCCTTCACCGTGTAGTACGGGTGGAAGGAGATGCTGTCCTGCGGCCCCTTCATGTCGATGCCGAGCGGGTTGTTCGAGCCGTGCCGGTGCAGCGCCATCACATGCACGCCGACCACCGCCAGGATCACGAAGGGCAGCAGGTAATGCAGCGAGAAGAAGCGGTTGAGGGTCGCGTTGTCGACCGAGTAGCCGCCCCAGAGCCAGGTGGTGATGGCGTCGCCGACGATCGGGATCGCCGTGAAGAAGTTGGTGATGACGGTGGCGCCCCAGAAGCTCATCTGGCCCCAGGGGAGCACATAGCCCATGAAGGCGGTCGCCATCATCAGCAGCAGGATGACGACGCCCAGCATCCAGAGCAGCTCGCGCGGCGTCTTGTAGGAGCCGTAATAGAGGCCGCGGAAGATGTGGATGTAGGTCACGATGAAGAAGAAGGACGCGCCGTTCATGTGCAGGTAGCGGACCAGCCACCCGTAATTCACGTCGCGCATGATGCGCTCGACGCTCTGGAAGGCGAGCGAGGCATGCGGGGTGTAATGCATCGCGAGCACGATGCCGGTCACGATCATCGTGATCAGCATGAAGCCGGCGAGCGACCCGAAATTCCAGAAGTAGTTGAGGTTCTTCGGCGTCGGATATTCATGCATCTCGTGATGCATGAAGCTGAAGATCGGCAGGCGGTGGTCGATCCACCGCACGATCGGATTGCTGAAGGCAGGCGCGGCCATTATGCGGCCTCCCCGGTTGCGGGCTTCGCGTCCGGCGCCTCGCCGATCAGCAGGCTGGTGTCGGTCAGGAACTTGTATGGCGGCACCGCGAGGTTGAGCGGCGCGGGGCCTTTGCGGATGCGGCCCGAGGTGTCGTAGACCGAACCGTGGCAGGGGCAGAACCAGCCGCCGTACTCGCCCTTGTCGTCGGTCGGCATCTGGCCCTTCGGGATGCAGCCGAGATGGGTGCAGACCCCGATCATCACCAGCCATTCCGGCTTCTGCACGCGCGCCGAATCGGGCTGCGGGTCCTTGAGGTCGCCGAGCGGCGTGTCCTCGGCCGACTTGATCTCCTCCGGCGTGCGATGGCGCACGAAGACCGGCTTGCCACGCCAGACGACCGTGATGGCCTGCCCGACCTCGACCGGCGCGATGTCGACCTCGGTCGTCGAGAGCGCGAGCACGTCGGCCGCCGGGTTCATCTGGTCGATGAGCGGCCAGGCGACGGACGCGATCCCGACCGCCCCCAGGGCCGCGGTGGCCAGTACGAGGAAATCCCGCCGTGTCGCTTCGCCGCCGGCGCCGGGCCCATGTCCCGTTGCTGCCCCGGCCTGCAGGCTGTTCGCCATGTTGCTAACGCTCCTTAGTGCCTTCCCGAATGGCCGATCCCGCCAGGAGACCGGTGAGGGCCTCTCCGCCCTCGCCGACCCTTGCCCCGGCCGGCATTGCGCGCGTCCTTATAGCATCCGGACCTTGCAGGCGTTTCCGGCCCTTATGCGACAATCCGCCGCACGGAATCCGGCAGCCATGCGGCCCCCTCAAGGCCAAGCGATATAATCGAGTTTCGCGCCCTTGCCTAGGCATCGGAAGGCGCGCGAACGTCGCAGTTCCGCGGGGGATCGCAAGCCATGCGCATCGCGCTTTACGAGCCCGATATTCCGCAGAACACCGGCACCATCCTGCGACTCGCGGCCTGCTTCGGCCTCGGCGTCGATATCGTCGGCCCGCCGGGGTTCGCGCTCGACGACCGCCGCATGCGGCGCGCCGGCATGGATTATCTCGACCGGGTGGAGATCGCGTGCCATGACGACTGGCCGGGCTTCCGCCGCGCGGCGACGCGCCGGCTGCTGCTGTTCAGCACCAGGAGCGAGGCGAGCTATCTCGACTTCGCCTATCGCGCCGACGACACGCTGCTCTTCGGGCGCGAGAGCGGCGGCGTGCCGCCCGCCGTGCATGAGGCGGCCGACGCGCGGCTGGTGATCCCGATCCGCCCGGGCCTGCGCTCGCTCAATCTTGCCGTCGCCGTCGCGATGGCGACCGGGGAAGCCTTGCGCCAGACCGGCGGCATGCCGGGGAAGGGCTGAACCGGGCGCGACCGCCAGCCGCGACCGCCAGCCGCGACTGAAGGCGCCCTTGCCTCCCCCGCGAGCGGCCGCCACCATCGGCGGCGCCAGCGGAAAGGGATGCGATGGATCCGGCGAGAAAAGCCACGAAGAGCGACGCGCAGCGGGGTCGTGCGGCCGCCTGGTTCGAGACCCTGCGCGACCGCATCTGCGCGGCCTTCGAGAGGATCGAGGACGAGCTCGCCGGGACCCATGCCGAGCTCCCGCCCGGGCGTTTCGAGCGCAAGCGCTGGGAGCGCGCCGACGCGGACGGCGCGCCGGGCGGCGGCGGCACCATGGCCGTGATGCGCGGCCGCGTCTTCGAGAAGGTCGGCGTCAATGTCTCGACCGTCGAGGGCCGCTTCTCCGAGGAATTCCGCAAGCAAATTCCCGGCGCCGAGGCCGACGGAAACTTCTGGGCGAGCGGCATCAGCCTCGTCGCCCATCTGCGCTCGCCGCTGGTGCCGGCGGTGCATATGAACACGCGCCATATCGAGACGACGCGGCGCTGGTTCGGCGGCGGCGCGGACCTGACGCCGATGGTCCCCGACGAAAAGGACACCGCCGATTTCCATGCGGCGCTCGAAGCCGCCTGCAACCGCCACAACCCCGCCTATTACCCGGAATACAAGGCCTGGTGCGACCGCTACTTCTACCTGCCGCATCGCGGCGAGGCGCGCGGCGTCGGCGGCATCTTCTACGACTATCTCGACAGCGGCGACTGGGCGGCGGATTTCGCCTTCACCCAGGAGGTCGGGACCTGCTTCCTCGAGATCTACCCGCAGCTCGTGCGCCGCCACATGAACCGGCCCTGGACGGCCGAGCAGCGCCGCCACCAGCTCATCCGTCGCGGACGCTATGCCGAGTTCAACCTGCTCTATGACCGCGGCACGCAGTTCGGCCTCAAGACCGGCGGCAATACGGAAGCGATCCTGATGTCGCTGCCGCCCGAGGCGATCTGGCCCTGAGCCCGACGCGGCGCTACCGCCCGCACCATTCGCGCCAGGCCTGCCGCAGCCCCGCCTCGAGATCGCGCACAAAGCGCGGATTGTCGCCGAGCGTCGTCCGGGCGAAGCGCGCCCGCATCCCCGCGCGCAGATCGGCGAGCCGCGCCGGGTCGCCGGCAAGCGCGACGGCCGTCGCCACATAAGCCGCCTCGTCCGGCGCCAGGAGCTCGCGAAGGCCGAGCGCCGCAAGGCCGCTCTCGGCGTGATGGCCGTAATAGCTGCGGCCCTCGAGCGAGACCACCGGCACGCCCATGCGCAACGCCTCGACCGTGGTGATCCCGCCATTGAAGGGAAAGGGATCGAGCGCGATGTCGATGCCGCCATAGGCGGCGAGCAAGGCCGCATGGTCGGAATGGCCGGCGAAGCGCAGCCGCGCCGCGTCGACGCCTTCCGCCGCGAACAGCGTGCGGAAGCGCTCGGCGGTCGCGGCCTCGCCGAAGGCGCCGGTCCGGAGCTCCAGCGTGGCGTCGGGAACGGCGCGCAGCAGCCGGCCCCAGAGCCGCACCACCTTCGGGCCGATCTTGGTCGCGTTGTTGAAGCAGCCGAAGGCGACGCGCCCGCGAGCCAGCATCGGCGGCGGCCCGACCGGCGGCTCGCCCGGCGGCGGCGCGAAGGTGACATAGCTGTCCGGCAGCCAGAGCGGCTTCTCGAGGAACTGCCCGGCTTCGGAAGGCCGCAGCAGGCGGCGGTCGGCGATGATGCGGTCGATCGCCGCGAGCCCGACCGTGCCGCCATAGCCGATCCAGCTCATGGCGAGCGGCGCCGGCCTCAGGGCGAAGCAGCCGAGGCGGTTGCCGGCGGTGTGGCCGGAGAGATCGATCAGGATGTCGATGCGATCGGCGCGGATCCGGTCGGCGAGCGCGGCATCGTCGAGCGCCGCGACCTCGCGCCATCCGGCCGCGGCCTTGCGCAGCATGGCGGTGATGCCGTCGCCGCCCGTCCGGTTCGCGTAGCAGATCGCGGCGAAGTTCGCGCGGTCGTGATGCGGCAGCACCGCCGCCAGATAGAACCCCACCGGATGACCGCGCAGATCGCCCGAGACATAGCCGATGCGCAAGGGACGGTCGGGATCGCGATCGACGATGGCGGGCGGGAGCGGCCTCAGCCCGGCGGTCAGGCGGTTGCCCCATTCGACGGCCGCCGCGCGACGCGCCAGCGGATCGATCTCGGGCAGATAGGCCATCGCCAGCAGGCGGTTGCTGCCGGCCGTGAGGTCGTTCGGGTCGCGGGCAAGGATGCGGTCATATTCCGTGAGGGCTTCCGCGACCAGCCCTTGGCCGACCAGCGACAGCGCGTGATTGCCGCGCGCGCGATGGTTTCCGGGATCGCGCGACAGCACCTCGCGCAGCAGGACCGAGGCCGCGTGATGCTCGTGGCGCTGCGCGAGGATGCGCGCGAGCGCGATGCGGGCGGCATCGAAGGGCGGCGTCAGGGCGACGGCCTGCCGGAAGCGATCCTCCGCGCCGGCGGCATCCCCCATCGCTTCGAGGCAAAGTCCGAGCGCGGTCAGCAGGGAGGCGTTGCGGGGCTCACGCTCGAGCAGGTCGCGATAATGCGCCGCCGCTTCGCGCGGGCGACCGCGCCGCTGCTCCGCCTGCGCGAGGCCCGCGCGCGCGGCGAGCGACCCCGCATCGAGTGCGAGCGATTCCGCGAAGGCCGCCGCCGCGTCATCGAGCCGGCCCTGCCGCAGGAACGCGTCGCCCTCCCGGCAGCGGGCGGCCGCCCGATCGCGCGCGCCGGGCGCGCCGCCCGGCTCAGCCGGCACGGCCGGCGAGCTCCTTCAGCCGGGCGAGACAGGCCTTGCGATCGGCGCGGAAATCGCCCTCGGTCCACCAGCGCTCCACCGCGGCGAGCAGCCGCCCGACCTCGGGGCCCGCGGCAAGCCCCAGCTCCAGCGCATCGCGGCCCTTCAGGGGAAATTCCGGGATCGGCGCCTCGGCCATGGCGACGAGACCGTGCCAGGAGTCGCCGTCGCTCTTCGGCGCGATCGCCCAGCCGAGCAGCGCGCGGTCGCGGAACAAGGTCGGCCCGAAGCGATAGAGCCGGAGCCGGCGCTCCCGCTCGTCCAGCGACGGCACGAGATCGGAGGCGTCGCCGAGCTGCACCAGCCGCTCGCGATCCGCGCCGGAGAGCTTCAGCCGCTCGCCGACCCGGCGCGCCGCCCCTTCCCCGCCCACCAGCAACGCCGCGAGACGGCGAAGCGAATCCGGTTTCGCGGCGATGGCTTCGGCGGTTTTCGGCTCGGCGGCTTTCGGCGGGGCGGCCTCCGAGGTCTGGGCCGCTTTCTGGGCGGGCTTGATCGAGGCGTTCTCCACCCGCACCAGCCCGGCGAGGCGGTCGATGGCGGTGGCTTCGGGCAGCAGATGCTTCAGCACGTCGCGGTCGCGCATCAGCGCGAGCACCGGCGCCGGATCGGGCGCCGCCAGCAGCTTGAAGAGCTCCGACTGCACCCGCTCGCCGGAGAGATCCGGCAGCTTCGGCGCCAGCGCCGTGCAGGCGGCGAGCGCCGCCTCGTCCGGCGGCGGCTTGCCGAAATGCGCGTAAAACCGGAAGAAGCGAAGCAGACGCAGCACGTCTTCCTCGATGCGCGCGCGCGGCTCGCCGACGAAGCGCACCCGGCCCGCCTGCAGATCGGCGAGGCCGTCGAAGGGATCGAAGAGCTCGCCCGAAGGCCGCAGCGAGAGCGCGTTGAAGGTGAGGTCGCGCCGCGAGGCATCGGCGAGCCAGTCGTCGGTGAACTCGACCCTGGCGTGGCGGCCGTCCGTCTCGAGGTCGCGCCGGAGCGTCGTCACCTCGAAGGGCCGGCCGTCGGCGACCGCGGTCACGGTCCCGTGCGCGAGGCCGGTCGGCACCGCCTTGATCCCCGCCCGCTCCAGCAGCGCCGTCACCGCCTCCGGCCGGTCCGGCGTCGCGATGTCGATATCCTTGACCGGGCGACCGACCGCGGCGTCGCGCACGCAGCCGCCGACGAAGCGGATTTCGGCGCCGTCCGCGGCGAGCGCGCGCAGCACGGCCTCGGTCGCCGGATCGTTCATCCAGGGTTGCGGCGGCAGGCGACGCGTTTGCATCACGGGTCCGGTCGCCTCAGTCGCTGAAGCCGCCGGGCTGCACCTGCCCGTCGATCATCCTCGGCGGCTCATAGTGGCTGCCGGGGTCGGCGCCGCCGAAGAGCGCGATCGCCATCAAGGTCACCGCCAGCAGCAGCACGCCCGCAGCGACAAGCCAGACCCAGGGAATGTCGGTGGAGGCGACCGTCGCGGCGCCGCCCGCGGACCGACGGCGGACCAGCGAGAGATAGCCGAAATAGAGCAATGTCGGCAGCAGCAGCGGAATGACGATCGTGAGGAACTGTCTCATTCGCTTTCGCCCAGCACCTCCGCGAGGTTCACCAGCATTCCGGCGGTGGCCCCCCATATATAATGCTCGCCCCACGGCATTTCATAAAAGTACCGCAATACCCCCTCGTAAACGCGACTGCCGAGCCGATGGTTCGCCGGGTCGAGGAAGAAGGCGAGCGGCACCTCGAAGATCGCCGCCACCTCCGCCGGGTTCATCACCAGATCGAAGGGCGGCGTCACCAGACCCACGACCGGCGCCACCTCGTAGCCGGTGCGCGTCACATAGGTATCGAGCCGGCCGAGCGGCACCACATGGCGCGGGGCGAGGCCGATCTCCTCCTCCGCCTCGCGCAGCGCGGCGGCGACCGCATCGGCATCCTCCGGATCGATGCGCCCGCCGGGAAAGCTCACCTGCCCGCCATGGGAGGTCATGGTCGCCGTGCGCCGGGTGAGCAGCACGGTCATGGCGCCGTCGCGCGCGACGAGCGGCACCAGCACCGCGGCCGGCACCAGCGGCGCCGGCGGCAGCATGTCGGGATTGAGATCGTGATCGCCGCGCGGCGCGAGCGGCAGGGTTTCGGCCGCGGGGCCCGGCGGCGCCCGCCGGCGACCGGGGCGGTGCTGCGACAGCCGCTCGCGGATCGTGGCAAGGGTCAGCGCGGCGTCTCGACGCGTCCCAGGCTGAAGAATCGACCGTTGCTCCATACGCCGAGCTGTTCCTCGCCCTCCATGCGGCGCATCTCGCCGAGCGCCACGAGCTCGTAAAACACGGGCCGCAGCATGCGCGCCTCGAGCCCGTCGCGCACCAGAATATAGGGACGCGGTTCGTCCGTCTCCGGGTGGTGCGCGACCCGGATCGGATGCGCCTCGTCCGCTGTCACCATCTCGTCCAGATTCGTGCGAAATTCGAGGCACTGGTCGCGGCCCTTGCCGGTGGCCGTCACCTCCACCGCCGTGAAGGGCGCGTCCTCGACCTCGATCGTGCCGCGCTCCGCCGGCGTGACCAGCCAGTAGCGACCGTCCGCCTCGCGCCGCAGAACCGACGCAAACAGCTTCACCAGCGGCTTCCGGCCGATCGGCGAACCCTGATAGTACCAGGTTCCGTCGCGGGCGATCCGCATCGCCAAATCGCCACAATCGCGGAGCTTCCTGCCGCCCGGAGACAGTAACGAAAGAGTGCTTTCTGAGCCCCTGTCGCCGGTCATAGAATGCTCATTCTTCACTCTTATTTCAGGAGACGCCGGCGGTGAATTCTCCCGACAGCGTGGCGACCGGCGATCGGCTGGCGGCCGACATCGCCGATCTCGGCCGATTGCTGCAAGAAGTCCGCCGCAGCATCGGCCGGGTGATCTTCGGCCAGCAGGCCATCGTCGATCAAACCCTAATTACGCTGCTGGCGGGCGGCCACGCGCTGCTGGTCGGCGTGCCGGGCCTCGCCAAGACGCGGCTCGTCGCGACCCTCGGCGTGGTGCTCGGCCTCGACGACAAGCGCGTGCAATGCACGCCGGACCTGATGCCGGCCGACATCCTGGGCTCCGAGGTGCTGGAGGAGAGCGAGACGGGCCGCCGCTCCTTCCGCTTCCTGCGCGGGCCGGTCTTCTGCCAGCTCCTCATGGCGGACGAGATCAACCGCGCGAGCCCGCGCACGCAGTCCGCCTTGCTGCAGGCGATGCAGGAGCATCGCGTGACCGTCGCCGGCCAGCCGCACGATCTGCCGCGCCCCTTCCATGTGCTGGCGACGCAGAACCCGATCGAGCAGGAGGGCACCTATCCGCTGCCGGAGGCGCAGCTCGACCGCTTCCTGATGCAGATCGACGTGAGCTACCCGGCGCGCGATGCCGAGCGCGACATGCTGATCGCCACCACGGGCGCGCGCGAGGACGAGGCGGTGCCGGTGATGACCGCGACGCAGCTCGAGGCCGCGCAGAAGCTCGTGCGGATGATCCCCGTGGGCGAGAGCGTGGTCGAGGCGATCCTGACGCTCGTCCGCGCCGGGCGGCCGGACGAGAGCGAGCTTCCCGACATCCGCAAGCATGTGGCCTGGGGGCCGGGTCCGCGCGCGAGCCAGGCGCTCATGCTGGGCGCCCGCGCCCGCGCCCTCATGGAGGGACGTTTCGCGCCTTCGGTGGACGACGTGCTGGCGCTGGCGCCCAGCATTCTCCGCCATCGCATGGCGCTCAATTTCGCCGCGCGCGCCGACGGGGTCGGGCTCGACGACATCATCGCGCGGCTGACGGCGCCGCTTCGCTAGGCGGCGACCTTGTCTCCTTCGTCGGCGCATCCCTTCGGGATCGAGCCATGACCGCCGGGAGCGGCGCGCTCCGCAACCGGGCCGAGGCGCTGGCCGCGCGCGTGCCGCCGCTGCTGGTGGCGGCGCATCGCATCGCGGCCACGGTCGAGTTCGGCGAGCATGGCCGGCGCCGCGTCGGCCAGGGCGAGACCTTCTGGCAGTTCCGCCGCTACCAGCCGGGCGACGCCACCAGTGCCATCGACTGGCGGCAGTCCGCGAAGGCCGATCCGGTCTTCGTGCGCGAGACCGAATGGGCGGCGGCGCAGAGCATCTTCCTCTGGTGCGACCGTTCGCCCTCCATGCATTACCGCTCGGACCGGAACCTGCCCGAGAAGTCCGGGCAGGCGGAGCTCCTGACGCTGGCGCTCGCGATCCTGCTGTTGGCGGGCGGCGAGCGCGTCGCGCTGCTCGGCGCCGGGATGCGGCCGACGGCGGGCCGCAGCGCGATCGACCGCATCGCGCGCCATCTGCTCGCCGAACGCGACGGCGAGGCGAGCCTGCCCCTGCCGGCCGCCCTGCCGCGCCATGCCGAGCTGGTGCTGATCGGGGACTTCCTTTCGCCCCTGCCGGAGATCGAGCGGAGCCTCGCGCGCTTCGCCGAGGCCGGCCTGCATGGCCATATTTTGCAGCTCCTCGATCCGGCGGAGGAGACCCTGCCCTTCCTCGGCCGCGTCCGGTTCGAAGGGCTCGAGACCGAAGGCGAGCTGCTGCTGGGGCGCGTCGAGATGGTGCGCGACCAGTATCGCGAGCGCTTCGAGACCCATTGCGCGGGCCTCGCCGATCTCGCGCGCGCCATCGGCTGGAGCGCGACCCGCACCACCACCGACCGGCCGCCGCAGGCGCCGCTCCTCGCCCTGCATCGCCGCCTCACCGAGCGGCCGGGCTGAGCGATGCTGGGGCTCGGTCCGCTCTCCTTCGTGACGCCCTGGGTGCTGGTGGCGCTGCTGACCCTGCCGGTGCTCTGGTGGCTCTTGCGGGTGACGCCGCCCGCGCCGAAGCGCATCGCCTTCCCGGCGATCCGGTTGCTCTTCGGGCTGGCGCCGCGCGAGGAGACGCCGCATCGCACCCCGCTCTGGCTGCTGCTGCTGCGGCTCGCGATCGCGGGGCTCCTCATCCTCGCGCTGGCCGGGCCGCTGCTGAATGCGCGCCCGCCGATCGAGGGGGCCGGGCCGCTCCTCATCGTCGTCGACAATGGCTGGGCGTCGGCGCCGCGCTGGGAATCGCGCGCCGCGGCCATGCGCAACCTCGTCGCCGAGGCGGGGCGCGCCGAACGTCCGGTGGCGCTTCTCGCGACGGCGCCCGCAGGCGACGGCCGGCCGATCTCGCCGAGCGGGCTCATGGAGGCCGGCGAAGCGGCGCGCGCGCTGCAGCTCATAGAACCGCAGCCCTGGTCGACCGATCGGCGCGCCGCCGCCGTGGCGCTCGAACAGCTTCCGGCCGGCGCCCTGGAAAGCGTCTGGCTCAGCGACGGCATCGCCGAGGCCGCGAGCGAGGGTGCTACCGAACCCGCCGACGGCGCCGAGCGTCTGGCGCTGGCCTTGCGCGAGCGCGGCCCGCTCCGCGTCATGCTCGATCCGCCCGAGGCGCGCGCCTTCCTGCAGCGGCCGCCGGTGAGCGCGGCCGACGCCCTTACCCTCAATTTCGAGCGCGTCGCCGCCGGCGGCGAGCACCCCTTCACGATCGTCGCGAGCGACCTGCAGGGCCGGCCCGTGGCGCGCGAGACGCTCCGCTTCGAGCCCGGCCAGCGCCGCACGAGCCATGCGATCCGGCTGCCGGTCGAGCTGCGCAACCGCATCGCCTCGGTGCGGGTCGAGAGCGAGCCCTCGGCGGGCGCCACCTTCCTCGTCGATGCGCAATGGCGCCAGCGGCCGATCGGCGTCGTCTCCGGCGGCCAGGCCGGCGAGGAGGAGACGCTGGTCGGCGAGCTCTACTATCTCCGCCGCGCGCTCGGCCCCGGCACCGATCTCCGCGAAGGCACCATCGCCGACCTGCTCCAGCGCGGGCTCGCCGTGCTGATGCTGGCCGATGTCGGCAGCCTGACCGAGGAGGAGACCGGGGCGCTCCAGAGCTGGATCGAGCGCGGCGGCCTGCTGCTGCGCTTCGCCGGACCGCGGCTGGCGCAGAATGCCGATGCGCTGCTCCCGGTGCAGCTTCGCGGCGGCGACCGCACGCTCGGCGGCGCCCTCACCTGGGAGCAGCCGGCGGAGATCGCCCCCTTCGGCCCGAGCACGCCCTTCGCGGGGCTCGCGGTGCCGGCCGACGTCAGGATCTATCGCCAGGTGCTGGCCGAGCCGGAGCTCTCGCTCGGCGAGAAGACCTGGGCGACGCTGACCGACGGCACGCCGCTCGTCACCGCCGAGCATCGCGGCAAGGGCTGGCTCGTGCTGGTCCACACCACCGCCAATGCCGACTGGTCGAACCTCGCCCTCTCCGGCCTCTTCGTGCAAATGCTGAACCGCATCGTGGCGCTCAGCGAAGGCGTCGCCGGCGAAGCGGCCGAGGCCAGCCTCCCACCGCGCCTCAGCCTCGACGGCTTCGGGCTGCTCGGATCGCCGCCGCCGCTGGCGCTCCCGGCGCCCGTCGCGATCTTCGACAAGGGCGAGGTCGGGCCGCAGCACCCGCCCGGCTTCTATGGCAGCGAGACGACGCAACGCGCCCTCAATCTCGGCGCCGGCCTCGCCGATTTCCGGCCGCTCGGCGCCCTGCCGCAGGGGGTGGCGACGGAATCCTACGGCGCCGCGGACCGGGCGTTCGACCTTCAACCCTGGCTCCTCGCCGCAGCGCTTCTTCTGTTTCTCGGCGATCTCCTGATCTCGCTGGCGCTGCGCGGGCTGCTGCCGCGCCCGAGGCGCGCCGCTGCGGGCGCGGTGACGGCGCTCATCCTGCTCTGTGCCGCCGCGGCACCGCTCTCGGCGCAGGAGACCGACCCCGGCAGCGACGACTACGCGCTGGAGATGACCGGCGCCATGCGCCTCGCCTTCGTGCGCACCGACGACGGGCCCGTCGATCGCGAAAGCGAGCAGGGCCTGCTCGGCCTCAGCCTCGTGCTCCGCCAGCGCACCGCCGTCGATGTGGGCGCGCCGGTCGGGATCGATCTCGCGCGCGACGAGCTCGCCTTCTTCCCGCTGATCTATTGGCCGATCGCGCCGGAGAACCGCCCGCTCACCGACGTCGCGCTGCAGCGGGTGAACCTCTATCTCCGCAATGGCGGCCTCATTCTCTTCGACACGCGCGACGGCGATGCCGGCACCGGCATGGCACGCTTCAACGAGCTCGTGCACGGGCTCGATATTCCGGCGCTCATCCCCGTGCCGCCCGACCATGTGCTGACCAAGGCGTTCTATCTCCTGCGGGAGTTTCCGGGCCGCTGGGCCGGCGGCACGCTCTGGGTCGAGCAGGGCGAGGGCCGCGTCAATGACGGCGTCTCCTCGGTCGTGATCGGCAGCAACGACTGGGCCGCCGCTTGGGCGATCGACGATGCCGGCCAGCCGATCTACGCGACCGTGCCGGGCGGGCAGAAGCAGCGCGAATATGCCTACCGCTTCGGCGTCAACCTCGTGATGTATGCGCTGACCGGAAACTACAAATCCGATCAGGTCCATGTGCCGGCCATTCTCGAAAGGCTCGGGCAATGAGCGCGTCGACCCGCCTCGCACATGTCGAAGCCCCCTCTCCCCTTGCGGGAGAGGGAGGGGTGAGGGGTAGGCGCGTCCGTAACGAATCCCCCTCCCCCTTCGTGATAATCACCCCCTCTCCACCCTCCCCCCTCCAGGGGGCGGGGGAAATTTATGCGCTGGGTGATGCGCGCCGGAGCGCGCCATGACGGTCGGCCATCTCAGCATCGATTTCGCGCCGCTGCTGCCCTGGTGGCTGATCGCGGCGCTGGGCGGCGTGGCGCTGTTCATGCTGGCGCTCGCGGTCTGGCGCCGCGCGCGCGGCGCCGGCTGGCGCGCGGCCGCGATCCTTCTCCTCTTGGCCGGACTCGCCAATCCCTCGCTGGTCGAGGAGCAGCGGCGGATGATCGAGGATGTGGCGGTGCTCGCGATCGACCAGTCCTCGAGCGAGCGGGTGGAGCCGCGTCCCGACCAGCTCGCCGCCGCCGCGCCCGAGATCGAGCGGCGGCTCCGCGAGATCCCTGGCATGGAGCTGCGCATCGTGCGCGTGGAACCGCGGCGCGAGGAGGGCGACGACGGCACCGCGCTCTTCGGGCCGGTGACCCAGGCGCTGGCCGATGTGCCGGCGAGCCGCATCGCCGGCATCGTGCTGCTGAGCGACGGCCAGATCCACGATCTGCCGCCCGACCTCGCGAAGCTGGGGTTCGACGCGCCGGTCCATCTGCTGCTGACCGGGCTGCCGGACGAGGGCGACCGGCGGCTCTCGGTGCCGACCGTGCCGAGCTTCGGGCTCGTCGGCCAGCCGGTGCCGATGACGATCCGCGTCGAGGATCTGGGCGCCCCGCCCGAGGCCGAGGCAAGCCTGCCGCGCCAGACCCAGGTCACCATCCTTCGCGACGGCGAGCCGCAGCCGCCGGTCACCGTGCCGATCGGCGAGGAAGTGCCGATCGAGCTCGAGCTCGACCACGCGGGGCAGACGCTCTTCGAGATCGAGGTGCAGGCGGGCCCGCGCGAGCTCACCCTCGCCAACAACCGCGCCTTCATCACCATCAACGGCGTACGCGACCGCCTGCGCGTGCTGCTGGTCTCCGGCGAGCCGCATCCGGGCGAGCGCACCTGGCGCAATCTGCTGAAGGCCGATCCCGGCGTCGATCTCGTGCATTTCACCATCCTGCGCCCGCCGGAGAAGCAGGACGGCACGCCGATCGGCGAGCTCTCGCTGATCGCCTTCCCGATCCGCGAGCTCTTCGAGGTGAAGCTCGACGAGTTCGACCTCATCATCTTCGACCGCTATCAGCGGCGCGGCGTGCTGCCCCGCACCTATCTCGAGAACATCGCCCATTTCGTCGAGGATGGCGGGGCGCTGCTCGATGCCGCCGGCAGCTCCTATGCCGGCGCCTACACGCTTTACAACTCGCCCCTGGGACGCATCTTCCCGGCGGCGCCGACCGGCGACGTGCTGCAGGGCAGCTTCAAGCCGGCCATCAGCGAGATCGGGCGGCGCCATCCGGTGACGGCCGGGCTTCCCGGCGGCGGCAGCGAGCCGCCGGCCTGGGGTCGCTGGTTCCGGCAGGTCGGTGCCAACGTCATGCAGGGCTCGGCGGTGATGACCGGACTCGAAGGCCAGCCTTTGCTGGTGCTGAACCGCATCGGCAAGGGGCGCGTCGCGCAGCTCCTTTCGGACGAGATCTGGCTCTGGTCGCGCGGCTACGAAGGCGGCGGGCCGCAGGCCGAGCTGCTGCGCCGCGTGGCGCACTGGCTGATGAAGGAGCCGGAGCTCGAGGAGGAGGATCTCCGCGCCGTCATCGCCGAGGGCAAGCTCGGCATCACGCGGCGCAGCCTCGGCGATCAGCCGAAGACGGTCGAGGTCACGCTGCCCTCCGGCCGCAGCATCGCCGTGCCGCTGTCCGACCAAGGCGACGGGCGCGCCGTCGCCGAGACGCTGGCGGAGGAGAACGGCCTCTACAAGGTCGGCGACGGCGAGCGCACCGCCTTCGCCGCGGCGGGCGCGCTCAATTCCAGGGAGTATGCCGATCTCCGCTCGACCGATGCGCTGACGAAGCCGCTGGTGGAGGCGAGCGGCGGCGGCATCATCCGCATCGCCGACGGCGCCCTGCCGCAGGTTCGCCGGGTAAGGCCGGGGCGCGACGCCGCCGGCAGCAACTGGATCGGGCTGCGCAGCAACGAGGACTATGTCGTGACCGGCGTCGATGCGACGCCGCTGCTGCCGGTCTGGCTGCTGCTCATCCTGCTGCTCGGCACCGCCCTCCTCGGCTGGCGCCGCGAGGGGCGATAGTTTCCCGGCCCTCACCGGGCATCGCGACGATTGGGCGTTCGCTTCTTCGTCATCCTCGGGCTGACCGGTCCGGCCCTCAATCGCTCCCTGTCATGTTCGGGCTGACTTTTTCGGCCCTCAATCTCTCCCCGTCATGTTCGGGCTTGACCCGAACATCCATGGCGGAGGCAAGGTCCGGCGATCGCCCACGCCAGTCTCGCGCCCCGTCACGATGGACCCTCGGGTCAAGCCCGAGGGTGACGTAAGAAAAGGTTGCGGACCGCTCGTGGAGAAGCGGACCTGCCACCTGCTTCGCCCCGGCCCCAACCTCCCCTGTCATGTTCGGGCTTGACCCGAACATCCATGGCGGAGGCAAGGTCCGACGATCGCCCACGCCAGTCTCGCGCCCCGTCACGATGGACCCTCGGGTCAAGCCCGAGGGTGACGTAAGAAAAGGTTGCGGACCGCTCGTGGAGAAGCGGGCCTGCCGCCTGCTTCGCCCCGGCCCTCGGGGCCCGGCCCGGCGATCCCGGGCCGCGACAGCACTATGGAACCGCGCCCGACGGCGATTGTTGACGGGGCGTGGCCAGTCTTTTGCCGCTTCGCGCGGTTATCGCCGCCGCAGCGAGCCACCAGCTTTATCGCGGAGGCCGGCCGCCAAGGGCCGAGTCACGATTCAGGAGACAGCCATGTCGAAGATTCTCGTCCTCTATTACAGCAGCTACGGCCATATCGAGACGATGGCCGAGGCGATCGCCGAAGGCGCGCGCGGCGTCACGGGCGCCGAGGTTACGATCAAGCGGGTTCCGGAGATCGTGCCCGAAGCGCTTGCGAAGAAGTCCGGCTTCAAGCTCGATCAGAAGGCGCCGATCGCGACCGTCGACGAGCTGCCGGATTACGACGCCATCATCTTCGGCACCCCCACCCGCTTCGGCAACATGGCGGCGCAGATGCGGAACTTCCTCGATCAGACCGGCGGGCTCTGGGGCAAGGGCGCGCTCATCGGCAAGGTCGGCAGCGTCTTCGCCAGCACGGCGACGCAGCATGGCGGGCAGGAAACGACCATCACCTCCTTCCACAGCACGCTGCTGCATCAGGGCATGGTCATCGTCGGCCTGCCCTATTCCGCGCCGGGCCTCGTCGTGATGAACGAGGTCACCGGCGGCACGCCCTACGGCGCGACCACGCTCGCCGGGCCGGACGGCAGCCGCAAGCCGAGCCCGAACGAGCTCGAGCTCGCGCGCTTCCAGGGCCGCCACGTCGCGGAGATCGCGACGAAGCTCGCGGCGAAATAGCGAGGCGAGGGCGGGCGGAGCGTCGGGCCGGCGCCCCGCCGCCCGCGCGGCCCGCCGGGGCTCAGGGTTCGAGCGCCGGCTCGAGCTCGGCGTAGAAGACCGCGAGCCAGTTCTGTGCCGAACCGCTGTCGCAGCCTTCGGTCTCGATCACCCGATCGACCTCGGCCTTGGCTTCCTCGATGAGGGCGAGGCGCCGGCCGGCAGAGATCTGACCCATCAGCCGATCATTGATCACCGCGCCCATGCGATCCTGGGCCTCCTGCGCCTCGGCGGCGTTGGGATCGTCCACGCCCTTCTGCTCGAGCGCTTCATGCTCACAGAGCGCTGCGGTGTGGATCGCCTGGTGATAGCGCTTGAAGAGCATCTCGTCGGTCGCATCGTCGGCGCGGAGCGGCCCGGCGGCGAAGGCGAGCAAAGCAAGCAGGCCGCCGGCCAGGAGGCCAGTGGAACGAACGGTAGCCATGGACGAACCCTCTTCGGCGATGGTTGGCGACGCCAAGCTCTAGGAACTCGCGCGCTTGCGCAAGGTTCCGGCGGGCCGGCTAGCGCGCCAGCACCGTTTCCAGATCGGAATGGAAGACGGAGAGCCAGCCCTGCACCCGGGGCGCATCGCAGCCGGATTCGGCGATGACCCGGGTCGAGATGTCCTTGGCCGACAGCATAAGCCCGAGGCGCTGCGTCGAGGAAAGCTCGCCGGGCGTCTTCTGCGCGATCACGCGATCCATGCGATGGCGATCGGCCGCGATGCGCGACCATTCGGGGTCCGCATAGCCTTTCGGCTCCAGCCGCCAGCCCTCGCAGAGCTGTGCCGCATTGATCGCCGCGTGATAGCGGAAAAAAACGTCGGTGGGCCGCGGCCCCGCCACTGCCGGCGAAACGGCGATCGCGAGGATGGCGATACCCAATGCGCTGCCAAGCCAGCCAGTCACCGGTAATGTCCCCCTCGGATGGAGCGAAGGTCGGGAGCCTGGGCCCCGATCGAGGCATAAATATGGCATCCGCCCGTCGCCGGGGCGACAAGGACCTCGATCGGTCGGGCCATCCTCCCGACAGGGCATCGATCGGTCGGGCCTCCGCCCCGACAGGGCATCGATCGGTCGGGCCTCCGCCCGACGGGGCATCGATTGCCCGGCTCTCCGCCGCTATGCTCCCGTTGACTGCCGCGCGGGAGGCCGCCGGTTGCCGAGCAGGAGCGCCATGCGACGCACCACCCGATTCCGCCAGCTCGTCGAAGCGCCGGAGATCCTGCTACTGCCGGGCGTGCATGACGCGCTCACTTTGCGCCTCGCCGAACAAGCGGGCTTCGCCGCCGTGACCTGCGGCGGCTATGCCACGACCGCGAGCCTTCTCGGCGCGCCCGACATCGGGCAGCTCGGCATGAGCGAGATGGCGGATTCCTACGCGCGGCTCTGCGACCTCACCGAGCTGCCGGTCTTCGCCGACGCCGATACGGGCTACGGCAACACCGCCAATGTCGCCCGGACCGTGCGCGCCTACGAGCGGGCCGGCGTCGCCGGCCTCTTCATCGAGGACCAGGTGGCGCCGAAGCGCTGCGGCCATATGGACGGGAAACGCGTGATCGAGCCCGCGGCGATGGTGGCAAAGCTCAAGGCGGCGCTCGATGCGCGGCGCGACGCCGACCTCGTCATCATGGCGCGGACCGATGCGCGCGCGGTCGAGGGGCTCGATGCGGCGATCGGGCGCGCCCAGCTCTATCGCGAAGCCGGCGCCGACATGCTGTTCGTCGAAGCGCCGCTGTCGGTCGAGGAGATGCGCAGGATCTGCGCTGAGATCCCGGCGCCCTGCATGGCGAACAACGTCGAGGGCGGCAAATCCCCGCCGCTCGACGCCGCCGCGCTCGACGCGATCGGCTACGCCATGGTCGCGTTCCCGGTCGCCGCCAGCTATGCGATCGCCGCCGCCGTGGCGGAGCTCTATGCGCTCCTGAAGCGGGAGGGCAGCACGCTCGGCTTCGCCGACCGCATGGTGGATTTCGCGAGCTTCAACGAGATCGTCGGGCTGACGCGGCTCAGGGCCGAGGAGCGCGGCTACGAGGCGGAAGCCGAAAGCCTGCTCGGCGAGTTCAGGGATCGCGACTAGGGAAGCGGCCCCCGGGGCGGGATTCGCGCCGCGCGCCGGACCGGCCGGAGGACGATCAAGCGTTAGGAAGCCGAGCGATAGGGTCCGCTGCGGAAGCGGAAATGGGCGAGGATCATGTCCACATGATCGTCCGCGCGGCCGAGCGGCAGCATCAGCCGCTCCGCATCGTAGGTGGTGCCGTGCGCCTGGTTGGTAAAGGGCTCGAGCGTGAAGACCGGACGGCGCGAGATGGCGACCGCCGCATAGCGCTGCAACTCGTCGGGATGCTGCCGGAAGAACGCGACCTCGGCGAAATGCCGGCCGGTGCGATCCTCGCCCGTCGCCTGCACCACGCGCGTGCCGATCAGCCGGTAGCGGTAGCGCGCGCAGTTGATGTCGCTGGTCTCGACCAGCATGATGTTCGGCATGAGTCTGGCGAGCGCCAGCGGATCGAGGTCGGAACGTGCGGGCATGCGGCGCGAGCCGCGCCGTTCGCACCAGTAGTCCAGAACCGCGAGCTGTTCCTGCCCGCGCAGATTCGAGCGAAGTTCGAGCAGATTGCTATCGACGTCGGAATCCATCACATCGACTCTGCGCCACCGGGCGCGACGGGGCCGTCGGCGGCGGTTTGGTTAAGACAACGACAAGGATCGAGCGCAGCCTTTGCCCGACCCTCTCTTCTGAAGCAGTTCGGCCCCGACCGACCTGAAGGGGGGACAGGTCGCCGGGGCCGGCTACTGGCGCACGGGATCTGCCGAAAGATCCCGACGCTTCGCGGCGAAGGACTGGGCCCGCCGCTTGACGGCCCGCCTCCTGGCAAACCGTCGAGACCGTGCGAATTCGTCGGCCCCGCGAGAACAGAATCGCCGCAAATGCTTGACGGCGGGTTGCCCGGCCGACCCTTCATTCGTTTGTCCGACCCATATGTTCGTATAGTGTTGCCGGCGGGAGGCTGCGGCGTTCCGCCGCCGTTCCGGCGGTTGCGGAGGCCGGTTCGCTGGCGCGACCGCCTCCGGGCGGCGCGATGTCGTTCACCTGCGAGGCCGCAAGGACGATGAGAATTCTGCTCGCCGACGATCACGACCTGGTGCGCGAGACCTTCGAGCTGCTGCTGAAGCGCTGGAACCCGACGGTCGAGGTCCTCCATGCCGGCACCCTCGGCGAGGCGCTTGCGCGCGTGCCTCAGGGCGTCAAGCTCGACCTGATCCTGCTCGACGTGAAGATGCCCGGCATGAATCGCCTCGTCGGGCTGGAACGGATCCGGCAGTATCATCCGGGCGTGCCGGTGGTGCTGTTGACCGGCTGGACCGAGCCCGCCTTCGTGGAAAGCGCCATGGCCGCCGGCGCCGCCGGCTTCATCCCGAAGACCATGTCCTCCAAGGGCATGATCGCGGCGCTCCAGCTCGTGTTGTCGGGACAGCGCTACATTCCCGATCCGCAGCTCCTCGAGGGGATGGCGTTCGACCATCCTTTGGCCTCGGGCACGGCCGCCGACGGGCATGTGAACGGGCCGAGCGGCGCGCTCAGCGATCGCGAGCGCCATGTTCTCTCGCTCCTGACAACGGGCGTCTCCAACAAGGAGATCGCCCGCCGGCTCGCGGTGGAGGTGGTGACGGTCGCGGGCCATCTCAGCAACATCTATCGCAAGCTCGGCGTCGCCAACCGCACCCAGGCGGTGCGCAAGGCGATGGAGCTCGGCTGGACGGCGAAAGAGACCCGGGACTAGTCTCGAAGGTGTTGCGGCGCTGCGAGACCGGACGCCCGGCGTTCCCCGCGCCCGCTGTCGCCTTTCTCGCAACGCGCCGCCGGCATCGTCCGGAACCCGCAAACGAAGGAGATATCCATGACCGTGAAGGTGCTCTACACGACCAAGGCCACGGCGACCGGCGGCCGCGACGGCGAAGCGGCGACGGCCGACGGCAGCTTCAAGGTGAAGCTCGCGACCCCGAAGGAGCTCGGCGGCGCCGGCGGCCCCGGCAACAATCCCGAGCAGCTCTTCGCCTCGGGCTATTCTGCCTGCTTCCTCGGGGCCATGAAGTTCGTCGCGAGCCAGGGCGGGCCGAAAGTGCCGAACGACACCAAGGTGACCGCGACGGTCGGCATCGGGCCGCGGTCGGAAGGCGGCTTCGGCCTCGAGGTGGGTCTGGATATCTCGCTCCCCGGCGTGCCCCGCGCGGAAGCCGAGGCGCTGGTCGCCAAGGCGCATCAGGTCTGCCCCTATTCCAACGCCACTCGGAACAACGTCCCGGTCAAGCTGACGGTCGTGTGAGCGTCGGGCGCCGAGGAAGCATTTCCTGCCGCGCTGCGCGGCCGCGGCTTTGGAAGGACAGGAAGTCGGCTGGCTGGGGCGGGAGGGATCGAACCTCCGAATGACGGAATCAAAATCCGCTGCCTTACCGCTTGGCTACGCCCCAATGGCCGGCGCAGGGTTTCGCGACGGGCCGGCGCGCGCCGGCCGGCCTCCCCCCTGCGAGCGCGGGCGCAGCTTTAGCGCAAACCGGGATGAGCCGCAATCGGAGGGCCGGCGGCGCGGGGGTGTCAAGGCGGCCGCCTCAGGCCGCCGCGAGCCCCTCCTTCAGATACCAGCCATAGGTGCGGGCGAGCCCTTCCTCGAGCGGGATCGAGGCGCGCCAGCCGAGCTTGGCGAGGCGGCTCACATCGAGCAGCTTGCGCGGCGTGCCGTCCGGCTTCGAGGCGTCGTAGCGGAACTCCCCGCCATAGCCGACCACGCGCGCGATCAAGGCGGCGAGCTCCGCGATCGAGAGATCGGTGCCGGTGCCGACATTGACGTGGCTCTCGCCCGAATAGCGCTGCAGCAGATGGACGAGCGCGTCGGCGAGATCGTCCACATGCAGAAACTCGCGGCGCGGGCGTCCGGAGCCCCAGATCTCGACCGCATCGCGGCCTTCCTGTTTCGCGCGATGGATCTTCGCCATCAGCGCCGGCACGACATGGCTCGAGGCGAGGTCGAAATTGTCGCCGGGCCCGTAGAGGTTGGTCGGCATGGCCGAGATGTAGTCGACGCCATATTGCCGGCGATAGGCCTGGCAGAGCTTGATCCCGGCGATCTTGGCGATCGCGTACCATTCGTTGGTCGGCTCGAGCGGGCCGGTGAGCAGCGCCGCCTCGCCCATCGGCTGCGCGGCATCGCGCGGATAGATGCAGGAAGAGCCGAGGAACAGGAGCTTCGTGACGCCGACGCGCCGCGCCGCCTCGATGAGGTTGGTCACGATCGCGAGGTTGTCGTAGATGAACTCGGCCGGCCGCGTCGAATTGGCGAGAATGCCGCCGACGGTCGCCGCCGCCACGATCACCACATCGGGGCGTTTGGCCGCAAGCATCGCCTCGGTCTCGGCCTGGCGCCGGAGATCGGCTTCCGCGCGCCGCCCCGTCAGGATCTCGCAACTCTCGCGGCCGAGACGGCGCATCAGCGCCGAGCCCACCATGCCCCCATGGCCGGCGACGAAGACGCGGCGGCCGGCGAGCGCGAAGGGCGGGTCAATCCTGTCCGTCATGCGGCTTCGCTCCGTCGCGGTGATCCTGAAGATCGGACGCCACCATTTCCCGCACCAGCTCCTTGAAGCTGGTACGGTGGTGCCAGCCGAGGCGCGCCTTGGCCTTGGTCGAATCGCCCAGCAGATAGTCCACTTCGGTCGGCCGGAAATAGCGCGAATCGATCCGGATCAGCGTCTCGCCGGTCCTGGCGTCGAGCCCGCGCTCCTCGGGCCCCTGGCCTTCCCAGCGGATCGGCCGGCCGATCTCGGCGAAGGCGATCTCGGCGAATTCCCGCACGGAATGAGTCTCGCCGGTCGCCAGCACATAGTCGTCCGGCGTCGGCTGCTGCAGCATCATCCACATGCCCTCGACATAGTCGCGCGCATGGCCCCAGTCGCGCTTGGCGTCGAGATTGCCGAGATAGAGCGTCTTCTGCTGCCCGGTCGCGATCGCCGCCACGGCGCGCGTGATCTTGCGGGTGACGAAGGTTTCGCCGCGGATCGGACTCTCGTGGTTGAAGAGGATCCCGTTCGAGGCATGCAGCTTGTAGGCCTCGCGGTAATTGACCGTGATCCAGTAGGCATAGAGCTTCGCGGCGCCGTAGGGGCTGCGCGGCTCGAAGGGCGTGGCCTCGCTTTGCGGGCGCTGCGGCGTGTTGCCGTAAAGCTCCGAGGTCGAGGCCTGGTAGAAGCGCGTATGCTTTTCGAGGCCGAGCACGCGGATCGCCTCGAGCAGCCGCAAGGGTCCGAGGCCGTCGGCATTGGCCGTGTATTCGGCCGTCTCGAAGCTGACCTGGACGTGGCTTTGCGCCGCGAGATTGTAGATCTCGGTCGGCCGGGTCTGGGCCACCAGCCGGATCAGGTTGGTGGCGTCGGTCAGGTCGCCGAAATGCAGGAAGAACCGGACGTTCGCCTCATGGGTGTCCCGGTAGAGATGGTCGATCCGCCCGGTGTTGAAGGAGGAGGAACGCCGCTTCACCCCATGGACGACATAGCCCTTGGAAAGCAGCAATTCCGCGAGATAGGCGCCGTCCTGGCCGGTGACGCCCGTGATAAGTGCGACTTTTTCTGTCATGGCCCGGCACGCTAGTCCATTACCGTTAACGGGAAAAGCATCCTTCCCTATCGGAACGTTTGACTGAACGTTAACCAAGATTTGCCACAAATTTTATTGTGATGCTGCGAAAAGTCGCGGCAGATTATCTTGCCAAGGGGAGGATCGTCAGCATGCAGGATATCGGACATCCGATGCGCAAGGCGTTCCGGAGCGCCGATACCGAACGTCTGATCATTGCCACGCCGCCGGTCAAGGATCCGGAGATGCAGGCGTGGCTCTCGCCGCTTTCCATCCGCGAGGACGACACGCGGCCGATCCGGAAGGCGCCGCCGCAGCGCACGCTGGTGCAGGGCTTCACCATGAGCGCGCTCGCCGCGCTCTCGATCGGCGCCCTCACCTGGACCGTGCTGCCGCGGGGCGACGACGACGGCGCGATGGCGATCGCCGACAATGCCTCGATCGAGGACAGCATGATGCCCGCCGCGGGCGGGGTTTCGCTCGAAGACTCCCTGGCGCCCGCCGCCGGCAGCGCGGCGGTGGATCCGGCGACGGCGATCACCGACGAAGCCGGCATCAGGGAAATCGAGGAGATGCTGCAGAAGACCGCGTTCCAGCCCGGAACCGTCGACGGCTTGCTCGATGACCGGACCGAGATCGCGATCCGCGAATATGAGGCGGCCTCGGGCCGCGAGCCGACCGGCGTTGCGACGGTCGGGCTTCGCGACGAGCTCCGCGAAGTGGTCGCCGACCTCAATCCGTAGAGACCGCCGTCCGCGGCGGCAGGCCGTAAAGACGCCGCGCGGCGGCAGGCGCCGAGGAGCGCCCGCCGGTAGAGCCCGCGCTCGAGCCGCAACGCCGGCTGGCGTCAGCGCCGGTTCGCGTCAGCTTCGGTTTGCGTCAGCTCAGGGGCGGCTCCGCATCGGCGGTCAGCATCGGCGCCGCCGCACACCACCATGCCGGATGCCGGCGTGCGATTTCCGCGCGCCCCGCGGCCGCCTCGGCCGCCGTTGCGAAGATCCCGAAGCAGGTCGCGCCGCTGCCGCTGAGCCGCGCGAGCCTGACGCCCGGCAACGCCTCGATCGCTTCCAGCACCTCCCCGATCGCCGGTGCGATCGAGCGCGCGGGCGCCGTGAGATCGTTGCGGCATCCCATCAGGCGCCGCACGAGGGCCGCGAGATCCGGGGTCGCGTCGGACCAGCGCGCCGGCAGGGAGAAGCTTCCCTGACGCGCGGCGAAGACGGCGGGCGTCGGCAGGGCGACGCGCGGATTGACCAGCAGGAGCCACGCCGCCGGCAAGCCCGGCACCGGGTCGAGCCGCTCGCCGATCCCGCCGACGAAGCGCGGGCCGGAGGCGAGGCAGACCGGCAGATCGGCGCCGAGCCCGAGGCCGAGGGCCGCGAGATCGACCAGGCCGGGCAGCGGCTTCCAGAGCGTCCGGAGCGCACGCAGCGCCGCCGCGGCATCGGCCGAGCCGCCGCCGATGCCGGAGGCGACCGGGAGGTTCTTGGTGAGGCGAAGGCGCGCGCCGCCGACCCGGACGCCCTTCGCGGCGAGCGCGTCGCGCAGCGCCGTCGCCGCGCGGAGAACAAGGTTGTCGGTGCCATCCGAAAGGCCGGCGGCGAACGGGCCCTCGATCACGAGGCTCAGATCCGCGGCCGGCGCGGCTTCGACACTGTCGCCGAGATCGGCGAACGCCACGAGGCTGTCGAGCTCGTGGTAGCCGTCGGCGCGCCGCCCGGTGACCTGCAGATAGAGATTGATCTTGGCCCGCGCCGTGACGCGGATCGCCGCCCCGGCCAAGGCGGTCAGGTGCCGCCGACGAGGCCGCGCTCGACCTTCGCCTGGATCGGCGCGACCTGATCCTCCTCGGGATCGAACAGCAGCGCGCGGCGCCACTGGTAGCGGGCCTCGTTCTTCCGCCCGGCCTTCCAGTAGGCGTCGCCGAGATGATCGGTGATGGTCGGGTCCGCGGGCTCGAGCTCGACCGCGCGCTCGAGGGTGACCACCGCCTTGTCGTACCGGCCGAGGCGGTAATACACCCAGCCGAGACTGTCGACGATGTAGCCGTCCTCCGGCCTCAGATCGACCGCGCGCTCCAGCATCTTCAGCGCCTCGTCGAAATGCCGCCCCTGCTCGATCCAGCTATAGGCGAGATAGTTCATCACATAGGGCTGCTCGGGCTCGAGCTCGAGGGCCCGCTTGAAATCGACCTCGGCGCGGTCCCACTGCTTGATGCGCTCGAGCGCGATGCCGCGCGAATAGAAGAGCGGCCAGTTCTCGGGCCTCGGCTTCTCGATGCGCGCGACCGCGATGTCGTAGGCGGCGGCCGCCTCCTCGAAGCGCTCGTGGCTGCGCAGGATGTTCCCGAGGGTGGTGGCCGCATCGCTGCGGTCCTTCCGCTCCTCGATCATGGCGTGCAGCATCTCGATCGCCTCGTCGGTCCGGTCGATCTCGTCGAGCCCCTTGGCGACCTCGAGGCGCGCCGGCCAGGCGAAGGACGAGTTCGGCGCGACCTTGCGATAGGCGGCGACCGAATCCGCGGTCCGGCCCTGCCCGGCCAGCATCTCGCCGAGCAGCGTCTGGGCGATCGGGTAGTCCGGCTTGAGAGCGAGCGAGACGCGCAGGAACACCATGGCCGTATCGATCACCTCTTCGCGCGACAGGATCGAGGCCAGGTTGAAGAAGGTTTCGGCGAGCCCGTCGCGGACGTCGGCGATCACCGGCGCCGGCGCCTTGCCGGCGGCAAGGGCCGCCATCGGAACATCGAGCGACGTGCTCTCGGGGTTCTCGGCGAGGAACTTGTCGTAGACGGCGCGCGCCTGCGCGGGCGTGCCGTGCCGCTGATAGAAATTGCCGACGATCTCCACCACGCGAAGCGTGGTGCCCTCGGCCTCGACCAGCCGCTTGAATTCCGCTTCGGCCGCCGGGATGCGGTTCGCGACGTCCAGGATGGCGCCGGCATGGAGATGGACCATCGGCTCGAGGCCGGGAATCGCCTTCAGCTCATCCAGCACCTTGAGCGCCTCGTCAGGCCCCTTGTTGGCGAGAACGAGCCAGGCGCGCGCCATCGGCAGGACGAGACGGTTCACCCCTTCCGGCGGCAGCTTGGCAAGCCGAAGGTCGGCCGTCTTGTAGTCGCCGGCGATCATGTCGCGGGCGGCGAGCACCATGCCCGCCGTCGGCGATTTCGGGTCGAGCGCGTCGATCCGCTCGGCGGCCTGCGACGCTTCCTCGATCCGTCCCTCGCTCGCCAGCAACAGGAAGGATTCGTTGAGCAGGTCGAGATTGTCGGGATCTTCGGCGATGGTGACGGCGAGGAGGTCCGCCGCGCGGCTGTTGTCCCGCTCGACCTCCGCCTGGCGCGCCGCGAGGTAATGGCCGTAGGGCGACGGGGTCAGCGGCGCCTCGCTCGTGGCCTCCGCGGCGCTCTCCGCCTTGCTCTCGGACTGCGGCTGGCACGCCGTCAGCAGCACCGCCGCGCCCAGCAGCAGGGGACGCCGCCAGTCGCCGAGACGCAGGAACCCATGCTTGCTCAAATGTTTCGCCTTTCGCCGAATGCCGACCGCATCTTAGCGTACCGGGGCCATAGCCGGGGCCCTATCGGTCTTCGCCGCCCGTAACGCCGGCTTCGTCACATATTGGGGTAGTTGGGGCCGCCCCCGCCTTCCGGCACCACCCAGTTGATATTCTGCTCCGGATCCTTGATATCGCAGGTCTTGCAGTGCACGCAGTTCTGCGCGTTGATCTGCAGCCGCGGCCCGGCCGCCTCCTTCACGATCTCGTAGACGCCCGCCGGGCAGTAGCGCTGCTCCGGCGCGTCGTAGATCTCGTAATTCACCTTTATGGCGATACCGGGGTCGCGCAATTGCAGGTGCGAGGGCTGATTCTCCTCGTGGTTCGTGTTCGAGAGGTAAACGGACGAAAGCTTGTCGAACGAGATTTTGCCGTCCGGCTTGGGGTAGGCGATCGGCCGGGCCTTGCGGGCCGGGGTCAGGCTCTTGTGGTCCGGCTTGTGGCGGAAGGTCCAGGGCTCCCTGCCCCGCAGCAGGAAGAGCGAAAGCCCCGAATAGGCCATGCCCGGCCAGAGCCCGTGATGGAAGGCCGGGCGGATATTGCGGACCGCCTTCAGCTCCTCCCAGACCCAGCTCGCCTCGAGCCGCTTCGGATAGTCGTCGAGCTCGCCGGTTTCGCCGCGCTCGAAAGCGTCCATCGCCGCCTCGGCCGCCAGCATCCCCGACTTCATGGCGGTATGGCTGCCCTTGATCTTGGGGACGTTGACGAAGCCGGCGGCGCAGCCGATGAGGGCGCCGCCCGGGAAGACCAGCGTCGGGATCGACTGGAAGCCGCCCTCGTTGATGGCGCGCGCGCCATAGGCGATCCGTCGGCCGCCTTCGAAGAGCGGCCGCACGGCCGGATGGGTCTTGAAGCGCTGGAACTCGTCGAAGGGCGAGAGGAACGGGTTCGCATAGTCGAGCCCGATCACGAGGCCGACCGACACGAGGTTGTCCTCGAGGTGATAGAGGAAGGTGCCGCCATAGGTCCCGCTGTCGAGCGGCCAGCCGACGCTGTGGGTGATGAGGCCCGGCCGATGCTTGGCGGGCTCGACCTCCCACAGCTCCTTGATGCCGATGCCGTAGGTTTGCGGGCGATCCTCGTCGCGGAGCCCGAAGCGCTGGACCAGGATCTTGGTGAGCGAGCCCCGGCAGCCTTCGGCGAAGAGCGTGTAGCGGCCGTGCAGCTCAACGCCGGGCTGGAAATTCTCGGTCGGCTGCCCGTCCTTGCCGACGCCCATATTGCCGGTGGCGACGCCCTTCACCCGGCCGTTCTCGTCATAGAGCACCTCGGCCCCGGCGAAGCCGGCATAGATCTCGACGCCGGCCGCCTCCGCCTGCTGGCCGAGCCAGCGACAGACATTGCCGAGGCTGACGATGTAGTTGCCCTCGTTATGGAGCTGCGGCGGCGTCGGGAGCGGGATGGCGCGGGTCGCGGTCAGATAGAGGAAACGGTCCTCCTTCGCCGGGGTGTTGAGCGGCGCGCCCTTCGCCTTCCAGTCGGGGATCAGCTCGTTGAGGGCGCGCGGCTCGACCACGGCGCCCGACAGGATATGCGCGCCGATCTCCGAGCCCTTCTCGATGAGGCAGACCGAAAGCTCGCGGCCCCGCTCCGCCGCAAGCTGCTTCAGGCGGATCGCCGCCGCGAGCCCCGAAGGCCCGCCGCCCACGACCACCACGTCATACTGCATCGATTCGCGTTCCATGCGCCGTCGCCGTTCCCTTGCCTGACTGCCGCAGCGGTTTAGCACGGGGCGCCCGCGCCCTGTAAGCCGGAAGGCGGAGATGCTAGGGTTTCGCGAAACGCCCCATTTACCGATCGGGAACGATGGATCGAGCCGCCCTTCGCGCGATGCTCCGCTGGCAGGTCGAGGCCGGCGCCGACGAGGCGATTCTGGCCGAGCCGGTCGACCGCTTCGCGGCCTCGGCGGCACGGCGCGCCCTGCGCGAGACAAGCGCGGCCCCGGCCCTCCGGACGGCCCCGCCGCCCGAACCCCCGGCACCCAAACCCCCGGCGCTGGCGCCCGCGAGACGCCCGGCACCCGCCGCCCCGATGCTGCCCGCCCAGGCGACGGGCCATCAGGCGGCCCAGGCCGCCACGACCCTGGAGGAGCTCCGCAAGGCGCTCGAGCAGTTCGAGGGCTGCCCCTTGAAGCACACCGCGACCAATCTGGTTTTCGCGGACGGCAACCCGGCGGCCAGGGTGATGATCGTCGGCGAGGCGCCCGGCGCCGGCGAAGACCGGGTCGGCCGCCCCTTCGTCGGGGTCAGCGGGCAGCTCCTCGACCGGATGCTGGGCTGGATCGGCCTCGACCGGACGAAGGTCTACATAACGAACGTGCTGTTCTGGCGCCCGCCCGGCAACCGGACCCCGACCCAGGCCGAGATCGCCGCCTGCCTGCCCTTCGTCGAGCGCCATATCGAGCTCGTCTCGCCCGATATCCTCGTTCTGGCGGGAGCGGCCTCGGCCAAAACCCTCCTCGCGCGCAACGAGGGCATCACCCGGCTCCGCGGCCGATGGATGCTGTACGAAAGTTCAGGCATGACCCGCCCGGTGCCCGCCATGGCCATCTTCCACCCGGCCTTTCTGCTCCGGCAACCGGCCCAGAAACGGGAAGTCTGGCGGGATTTGCTCGCCATTCGAGATAAGTTAGATTCTCTTGACTAGCTATATATAGTAGGTCAGCCGCCATTAACCACAATACATAGACATTTGTCACTGAATGAACCCTTGCCAAGCTCTTCCGTGTTGGTCTAAGGAGGGCTGGTATGGCTTGGGAAATAAAGTTGCGCGCTCGGGGTTGGGCGAGACGCGCGGGGGTCAGCGGGCTGATCTTGGGAAGCATCCTGGCGGTTCCGCCGGGGGCATCCGAGGCTTTCGCGCAGGCGCTCGGACCGCTGCCGCTGACTGCGGCGCTGCCGCCGGCCGTCCTCGAGGACGGACCGCAGACGCGCATTCCTTCGCCGCTCGAATCCGTCGATGCCGCCCGCTACCGCCAGATCTTCCGGCTGCAGGAGGCGGGCGACTGGCGCGGCGCCGACGAGGTGATCGGCGATCTGACCGATCTGCGGCTGCTGGGCCAGGTGCTGGCGCAGCGCTACCTCCATCCGGACTATCGCTCGCGCTATGTGGAGCTGGCTGCCTGGCTCGGTAAATACGCCGACCATCCGGACGCGCCCGCGATCTACCGCCTCGCCATGAAACGGCTGCCGAGCGGGCAGCCGGAGCCGCAGGAGCCGGACGTCAGCAGCTTCCGCGGCGGCACGCCGGACGGCGTCGCGGCCGGCGAGGAAAGCGCCGAGTGGGAGAAGGGCCTCGCCGCCTGGCGCAAGGGCGATACCGTCTCGGCCGCCACCCATTTCGAGCAGGCCGCGAAGTCGAGCGGCAACAATCCCTGGCTGCAGGCCGCCGCCGCCTATTGGGCGGCGCGCTGCCATATCCGCAACCGCGAGCCGGACCAGGTCAGCGAGTGGCTACGCCTCGCGGCCGCGGAGCCGCGCACCTTCTACGGCCAGCTCGCCCGCCGGGCGCTCGGCGTCGAGACCGCCTTCGCCTGGGCGACGCCGCAACTGACGCCGGCCGGCGCCGAGGCGCTGATGAGCTCGCGGGTCGGGCAGCGCGCGCTCGCCCTCATCCAGGTCGGCCAGATCGAGCGGGCCGCGGCCGAGTTCCACGTCATGCGCGCCCGCGCGACGCCGGAGCTCGCCCAGGGCATGCTTGCGATCGCCGACCAGCTCCGCATGCCGTCGCTGATGATGGGCCTCGGCGTCACGCTCGAGGACCAGTCGGGCTTCCGGCTCGATAACGCGCTCTTCCCGATGCCGGAATGGGAGCCGACCGGCGGCTACAGCATCAATCGCGCGCTGCTTTTCGCCTTCGCGCGCCAGGAATCGGGCTTCAACCCCGTCGCCCAGAGCCCGGTCGGCGCGCTCGGCCTGATGCAGCTCATGCCGCCGACCCTGAAGGCCATGCGCAAGCGTCTCGGCGCCACGCTCGGCGAGAGCGCCCGGGTCGACTGGAAGGATCCCGCCGTCAGCCTCGCCCTCGGCCAGGAATATATCCACTACCTGATGGACGATCCCAATATTCAGGGCGATCTCCTGCTGCTGGCCGCGGCCTACAATGCGGGGCCGGGCAAGCTCGCCCAATGGCGCGACCGGATCGCCTACGACGCCGATCCCCTGCTCTTCCTCGAGAGCATTCCGGTCCGCGAGACACGCGGCTTCGTGAAGCGCGTCCTCGCCAGCATGTGGATCTACCAGCAGAAGCTCGGTCAGGCCTCGCCCTCCCTGAATGCGCTCGCCGCCGGCGCCTGGCCCGGCTACGTGCCGCAGCGCGACCTGCTGACCGCCGATGTCTCGAATTGACGACAGCCGGCCCTTCCTTCCCGTCAACATCGCAATACTGACGGTTTCGGATACGCGGACCGCCGCGACCGATACCTCCGGCGACACGCTCGCCGAGCTTATCCGGCGCGACGGCCACGAGGTCGCGGCCCGCGCCATCGTCAGGGACGATGTCCCGACCATCGTCGCGCAGCTCCGGAAATGGATCGCCGATCCGGCGATCGACACGGTGATCTCGACTGGCGGCACCGGCATGACCGGGCGCGACGTGACGCCGGAAGCCTTCGAATCCGTCTATGAGAAGGAGATCGCCGGGTTCGGCGAGCTCTTCCGCTGGATCAGCTTCCAGAAGGTGAAGACCTCGACGATCCAGTCGCGCGCGACCGGCGGCGTCGCCGGCGGCACCTATCTCTTCGCGCTGCCCGGATCGCCCAGCGCCTGTCGCGACGGCTGGGAAGAGATCCTGCGCTGGCAGCTCGACAACAGGCATCGCCCCTGCAACCTGGTCGAGCTCATGCCGCGGCTTCAGGAGCATCAGAAGGCCCGTTAGGCGGTCCGGCGCGCTCTCAAGCCGCAGGCGCCGCGACCTCCCCGTCGGAGGCCTCGAGGCCGGTCTGGAGAAGCACGCCCTGCTCGCCGATCAGCGGATGGGCTCCGCGCACGGCGCAGCGGCGGCGGTTAGCGACCGTCTGCTGCGTCCAGGCCTCCCTGTCTTCCGGCGGCGGTTGCGTCTCGCGCGGCATCGCTGACCTCCTTCAGCCCCGGCGGCTTCGACGGCGCTCTTCGTCCCTCCTTGGGAAAATGAAAGCCGGGCTGCCGGCGTTCCCCGGCATTTCCCGGGGCCAAAGCTGCCACAGCGTATGTTCTTGATTTGTTCCTGCGGGCGGTTCTACTATCTACCCATGCCGAAACTGCCCGACATTCTTCGCCCCCAGCAGGGCGCTGCCTCGAAACCCGATCCCTTCGTCGGGGCCGAGCCGCCGGACCGGCCGCTGCCGGAGGGTGCGCTCCCCGACCGGGCCCGCAAGGGCCGGGGGGCGGTCAGCAATCGTCCGGGCCGGTTCGAGCCGGGCGAGCGGCCGCGGGAGGACGATGGCTGGGGCGCGGATGGTTTCGCGGAGGCGCTGCCGCCGCTCGCGACCATCGTGCAGCCCGACAGGAGCAGGAGCGTCATCACTTTCAACGAATCGCCGGATGTCGGCTTCGATCGCTCGATCAATCCCTATCGCGGCTGCGAGCATGGCTGCGTCTATTGCTTCGCGCGCCCGACCCACGCCTATCTCGGATTCTCGCCGGGGCTCGATTTCGAAACCAGGCTCTTCGCCAAGAACGATGCGCCGGCGCTTCTGGTGAAGGATCTCGCGAAGCCGGGCTACCGGCCGCAGCCGATCGGCCTCGGCACCAATACCGACCCCTATCAGCCGATCGAGCGCACCCACAAGATCACGCGCGGCATTCTCGAGACGCTCGACCGCTACAGCCATCCGGTCACCATCGTCACCAAATCGGCGCTGGTGGTGCGCGACCTCGACATCCTGTCGCGCCTGGCGGCGCGGCGGCTGGTCGATGTCAGCTTCTCGGTCACCACGCTCGATGGCGAGCTCGCGCGAACGCTGGAGCCGCGCGCGCCGCAGCCCCGGCTTCGCCTGAAGGCGATGGAGACGCTCGCGAGCGCCGGCGTGCCGGTGGGGGTGATGGCGGCGCCGATGATCCCCGCCCTCAACGATCAGGAGCTCGAGGCGATCCTCGAGGCGGCGAAGGCCGCCGGCGCCAGCATGGCGGGCTATGTGCTGCTCAGGCTGCCGCTCGAGATCAAGGACCTCTTCGCGGAGTGGCTCGCCGAGCATGCCCCGCAACGCGCGAAGCATGTGCTCGATCTCGTCCGCGACACGCGCGGCGGCCAGCTCTACCGCTCCGGGTTCGGCGAGCGCCAGCGCGGCACCGGCGCCTATGCGGATCTCCTGCGTCAGCGCTTCCGCCTCGCCGTGAAGCGGCTCGCGCTCGACCGCCGCCGCCCGCCGCTCCGCCTCGACCTCTTCCAGCGCCCCGAGCCGGACAGCCAGCAGCTCAAGCTCTTCTGAACCCCGCCTTCGGTCTCGGGCGCCGTTACCCTCTTACCCCGCCACGTCAGCCCCCGTCGCCTTCTTACCTTGTCACCGTCGGCTACCCATCGCCCTCTTACCCCGTCACCCTCGGGCTTGACCCGAGGGTCCATCCAGCCGACGCACGAGAACGGCCGGCAGCGACCCCCGTCGCGATCCGGTCCGCACCCGCCATGGATGCTCGGGTCGAGCCCGAGCATGACGGTCTTGGATGACATCCCGTCCCGCCAACGCACAGACGGGCCTTTTTCATACCGCCCATTCCTCATACCCCGTCACCCTCGGGCTTGACCCGAGGGTCTATCCAGCCGACGCACGAGGAAGGCCGGCAGCGACTCCTATCGCGATCCGGTCCGCACCCGCCATGGATGCTCGGGTCGAGCCCGAGCATGACGGTCTTTGATGGCATCCCGTCCTGCTAATGCACAGGAACGAGGCCTGCTTCGAGCTTCAATCCGACTCGCGCGACCGGGTAAACTCCGGCAGCGGGACCGGAACGGCGGGAGCGTCGCGGGGAGATGCCGAACTTCGCCTTCGAGAAAGCCTGCCCGGCGGCGCCGGTCGCCGGGATCGACGAGGCGGGGCGCGGGCCGCTCGCCGGGCCGGTGGTGGCGGCCGCGGTCATCTTCGATGCGGCGCGGCTGCCGCGGAAGATCGCCCGCGCGATCGACGATTCGAAGAAGCTCGCGCCCGAGACGCGGGAAACCCTCTTCGAGGCGATCCGGCCCTATGCGGAGATCGGCATCGGCCAGGCGAGCGTCGAGGAGATCGACCGCTACAACATCCTGAAGGCCACCTTCCTCGCCATGTACCGCGCGCTGGTTGCCCTGCCGCGCGTGCCGGCGATCGCGCTCGTCGACGGCAACCAGGCGCCGAAGCTCGGCTGCGAAGTGCGCACCATCGTCGGCGGCGACGGCATCTCTCTTTCGATCGCCGCCGCGTCCATAGTTGCAAAAGTGACACGGGACAGGCTCATGACGAGCCTCGCTTCGACCTATCCGGGCTATGGCTGGATCACCAACAAGGGCTATGGCACGGCCGAGCACCGCGCTGCCCTACTACATCTTGGGCCCTGCGCCGAACACCGTCGCAGCTTTAGTCTTCTACCTGAAGATCGACTTATAGACGATTGAATCAAAAAGATTCTTGACGACGGAATCGACCCGACTCATGCTGGCCGCGATGGATGGTTGCGGACCAACAAGGGGGAAGGTTCCGTGGAGAATCGAATTCTGCAGGGCGACGCCGTCGCGCTGATGGAGGCCCTGCCGGCGGAGAGCGTGGATCTGATCTTCGCCGACCCGCCCTACAACCTGCAGCTTCAGGGCGAGCTGCACCGGCCCAACAACAGCAAGGTCGACGGGGTCGAGGAGGACTGGGACAAGTTCGCCGACTTCGCCGCCTATGACAGCTTCACCGCCGACTGGCTGAAGGCGGCGCGGCGGCTCCTGACGCCCGCCGGCTCACTCTGGGTGATCGGCAGCTACCACAACATCTTCCGCGTCGGGACCCGCCTCCAGGATCTGGGCTTCTGGATCCTCAACGACGTGATCTGGCGCAAGACCAACCCGATGCCGAACTTCCGCGGGCGGCGCTTCACCAACGCGCACGAGACCATGATCTGGTGCGCGCGGGACCGCGAGGCGCGCTACCATTTCAACTACGAGGCCATGAAGGCGCTGAACGACGATCTACAGATGCGGAGCGACTGGCTGCTGCCGATCTGCAGCGGCGGCGAGCGCATCAAGGACGGCAAGGGCAAAAAGGCGCATCCGACGCAGAAGCCGGAAGCCCTCCTCCATCGCGTCATCATGGCGGCGACCAGGCCCGGCGACCTGGTGCTCGATCCCTTCTTCGGCTCCGGCACGACGGGCGTGGTGGCGAAGCGGCTCGGCCGCCGCTGGCTCGGCATCGAGCGCGACAAGAGCTACGCCAGGATCGCGCAGGAACGGCTCGACAAGACCGTCGCCGTCGCCGATCCCGACCTCGTCGCCACGCCGCAGAAGCGCGAGGAGCCGCGCATTCCGTTCGGCTGGCTCGTCGAGCGGGGACTTCTTACGCCGGGAACCGTGCTGGTCAGTCCCAACAAGCGGTGGACCGCGAAGGTCCGCGCGGACGGCACGCTGATCTCGGCAGACCATCGCGGCTCGATCCACCAGGTCGGCGCCGCGGTCCAGGGCGCGCCCGCCTGCAATGGCTGGCAGTTCTGGTGCGTGCCGACCGACGGCAAGCTCGTGCCGATCGACCTGTTCCGCCAGAAGCTCCGGGCGGAACTGCACTAAGGCGAACGCCAAAAAGGGGGGAGCACGGCCCGGCCGGATTGGACGGCCTCCATCCGACCGGGCAGAGGAGGCGGGGAGCGTCGCGGATCGTGGGGAACCGCGACGCTCCCCCTTCCCGTTTCCTTCGCATCGCTAGCCAGCCTCCGTCCGGATCGACTCCGCGATGCGAACAAGCGTCGCCATGGCTGCCCTGTCGCCGTGACCGCTGAAATCCCAAAGCGCGCCGATAAACTCGTCCCGGTCCGGCCGGTTTTCGAGAGCATCGAAGCTCACCAGATCGTTCGACGCCAGGATGAAGCGCGCCCAGTCGCGCAGGCGCTCGGGATTTCCGCGCAACTGCAAGACTGCCGCCGCGAAATCCTCGATTGCGGGGTCGACGGAGGCCGGCATCTGCGCCGCGAATTTCCACGCCACCCCGCCTTCGACCGTCTCGCGTTCGATGCCGAAACCGAGCGGCTTCAGCGACGGCCAGTCCGCCTCGCCGCGTACCACGCGCAGCAGTTGATCCGCCGGGCTCTTCATTCGATGCGGCGAGACTCCAGGGCCGTCATGGTCTCGACCTCTACAAGGACTTCATAACCGGGATATACGGGGCGTCCCTGGATATCCCGGAGCAGCCCCCCTTCTACCACCCCTTGAAATTCGGCTCGCGCTTCTCGAAGAAAGCGGCGACGCCCTCGCGGTGGTCGTCGCTCATGGCGGTGACGACGAGCGCTTCCGTCTCGAAATTCAGCATGGTCTCGAGCGACGCCTCCTGGCCGCGGTCGAGCATGGTCTTGTGGAGCTGGACCGCGAGCGGGGCGCGGCTCGCGATGCGGCGGGCGAGTTTCTCCGCTTCGCGGCGTTCCTCGCCGGCCGGCACCACCTTGTTGACGAGCCCGATCGCCTCGGCGCGGCGCGCATCGATGAACTCGCCGGTGAAAGCCATCTCGCGGGCCCGTGCGAGGCCGATCTTCCGGGACAGGAAGAAGCTGCCGCCATTGGTGATGGTGACGCCGACATTGACCTCGGGGAAGCCGATCTGCGTGCCCTCGGCCGCGACCACGAGGTCGCAGGCGCAGGTCACCTCGCAGCCGGCCCCGACCGCGAAGCCATGCACCGCGGCGATCACCGGGAAGCGCAAGCGCCGGATGATGCGCGTCGTCTCCTGCAGATGCTTCTGCAGCTCGTGCAGCTTGCCCGGCTTGAATACGCCTTCGTCGATCTCGCGCGCATGGTCCTTCATCTCCTGCACGTCGTGGCCGGCGAGGAACGCCCGCCCCTCGCCCGCCAGGATGAGGCAGCGGATCGCCGGATCCTTCCCCAGCGCCGTCAGCGTCTCGCCCATCTCCGCCCAGCTATCGATGGTCATGGCGTTGAGCTTCTCCGGGCGGTCGAAGACGAGCCAGGCGATGGCGCCGTCCTTGCGGGTCTTGATCATGCGGTCCGTTCCTTCTTCACGAGAGATTTGAGGCTGATGCCCGCGCGCTCCCGGTCCCAGGTCTCGGGCCCGGGGCCGCGTTCGCGCAACGGGTATTTCTGGATCTTGCCGGTCGGCGTCTTGGGCAGGCCGTCGGCGAGCTCGATATAGCGCGGCACCATGAAATGCGGCAGGCGCGGCGCGAGGAAAGCGACGAGCGCCGCCGGATCGATCCGCTCGCCCGGCTTCGGCACCACGACCGCCATCACCTCGTCCTCGCCGCCCTCCGCCGGCACGGGGAAGACGGCGCATTCGAGCACGGCCGCATGGGCCAGGATCTCGTTCTCCACCTCCATCGAGGAGATGTTCTCGCCCTTGCGGCGGATCGCATCCTTGAGCCGGTCGACGAAGTAATAGTTTCCGGCCGCGTCGCGCATCATGGAATCGCCGGTATGGAGCCAGAGATTGCGCCAGGCTTGGGCGGTCCATTCCGGGTGGTTCCAGTAACCCGCCATCAGGATCCAGGGGCGCTTCGCGCGGATCGTAAGCTCGCCCGCCTTACCGACCGGCACCTCCTCGTCGCGCTCGTCCACGATGCGAAGCTCGTAGAGTTCGTCCCGCGCGCGGCCGCAGATGCGAGGATCGGCCAGGTCGAAATGCGCCTTCACCGGCACGTTCGCTTCCGTCGACCCATAGGTCGTGGTGGCGCGAAGCCCGAAGCGCCGCTCGAAGGCGGCGGCCTCGGGAAGCTGCGGCACGATCAGCGCCTTGGCGAGCGGCGTCCTGGCATCGTTCGGGCTGGGCGGCTGGCGATGCAGCAAGCTCGCCATGGCGCCGAGGAGGAAGGTGGTCGTGGCGCCATAGCCGGCGACCTCGGCCCAGAAGCGTTCGGGCCGGAACGGAAAGGGCAGCCCGACCCGGGCGCCCGCGATCAGCGAGGCATAGGTCACGTTCCACTGGCCGGCGATATGGAAGAGCGGCAGCGGCGCGTAATAGACGTCCTCGGGCCCGAGCGCCATCAGGTCCACCCCCGCCAGCGCATAGTGATAGGCGTGGGCATGGGTCACCATCACGCCTTTCGACGGGCCGGTGGTGCCGGAGGTGTACATGACCGCCATCAGATCGCGCTCGCTGGGCCCGGGCGGCAGGGCGCCGCGCGGCTCCCGGTAGAGCGCCGCCAGATCCAGGATCTCGCGGCCGGCGGCGAGCGAGGGCGGGACCGGCGCCGCCTCGGCCAGCACCAGCCGCGCAAGCCCATCGAGTTCGCCCGCGATATCGGCGAGCCGGTCGAGATACTCGCCCGCCACGATCATCGTGGCGGCGCCGGAATCCCGGATCACATGGCGCAGGATGCTGCCGCGATAGGCGGTGTTGACCGGCACCTGGATGACGCCGAGCCGGGCCAGCGCCCACCAGATCTCGATGGCGGCGACCGCATTCGGCAGCATGACGAGGAGCGTGTCGCCGCGCGCGAGGCCGAGACCGGCGAGCCCGTGCGCGAGCCGGGTTGCGCGGTCGTCGAGCGCGCCGAGGCTGAACTCGCCCTCCGGCGTCAGCAGAAAGACCTTGTCCCGCCCCCGGGCGAGGCGCCGGTCGAGCACGGCGCCGAAGGCGAGATCCGTGTCGCCCGGATAGTCGGTGAGAGCTGGCTTGACCATCGCCGGACCGAGCCTAGTCGAGCGCCGGAACCGCCGCCAGCGCGTGGCGCGCCACCTTCTTCATCAGGGTCGGCAGCGCCTGGCCACCGAATTCCTCCGGCCGGCACCAGCGTCCGGCATCGGCCGCCGCTCGGCGCGTCCGGCCGGCGAGGATGGTGAGCTCCAGCTCGAAATGGGTGAAGCCGTGCCGCACCGCGCCGGGCACCGCCCGCCATTCCGCCGCCATCGGCGCCGCCCGTTTCGCTTCCGCCGGGGACCAGGGCCGCTCGCGCCAGTCGCTCGAGGGGAACTCCATGAGGCCGCCGAGCAGCCCTGCCTCGGCGCGCCGCCGCAGCAGCACCGCGCCGTCCTTGCGTTCGATCCAGAAGACGACGCCATGCTTCAGCGGCCGCGCGCGTCGGGGCGCGCGGCGCGGCAGCTCGGCGGCGATGCCGGCGGCGCGCGCGGCGCAATCCCCGTTCAGGGGACAGGCGAGGCAGAGCGGCGCGCGCGGCCGGCAGAGGGTGGCGCCGAGATCCATCATGGCTTGCGCGAAATCGCCGGCGCGGCGGTCCGGCGTCAGGCGCGCGGCGAGGCGGTAGAGCGCCGGCTTCGCCTTCGGCAGCGGTTCCTCATGGGCGAAGAGCCGCGCCACCACCCGCTCGACATTCCCGTCCACCACCGTCGCCTTGCGGCCGAAGGCGATGGCGGCGATCGCGGCCGCCGTATAGCCGCCGATCCCCGGGAGCGTGCGGAGCCCCTCCTCGGTGTCGGGGAAGCGGCCGCCCTGCGCCGCCACTTCCTTCGCGCAGCGATGCAGGTTCCGCGCGCGGGCGTAATAGCCGAGCCCCTGCCAGCCATGCAGCAGGTCGTCGAGCGGCGCCGCGGCCAGCGCTTCGATGCGGGGCCAGCGCGCGACGAAGCGCTCGAAATAAGGGCCGACCGCCGCGACCGTGGTCTGCTGCAGCATGATCTCGCTGAGCCATACCCGATAGGGATCGGCCGGCTCGCCGGGCGCGGCGCGCCAGGGCAGACGCCGGCGATGCCGGTCGTACCAGGCGAGCAGATTGCCTGCGATCGCGCGCGGCGCCGGCCGGTCTCCGGAGGTTTGGCGTTTGGGCATCGTCGCGACTACCATGGCGGTCTGCAGTCCTGCGCCGCGGGATCGAGTAGATCAAGTTTCATGTCCGGGATCGACGGGATCCGCACGGTCCCCCGTGAGCCCGATCGGCAGAGGCAATCGCAACGATGGCCGCCCCGAAGAACGACAAGCCCGAACGCGCCGATCCGCAGCGGCAGACGGCCGCGCCGGTCGCGAGCCCGCGCCAGGGCGCGATGCGGGCGATCGCGCGCAACCTGCCCCAGATCGCCGGCAAGGCGCTCGGCAAGCAGGGGCTCGCCGAGGCCGGGCTGGTGGCGGACTGGGCGGCGATCGTGGGCGAGCGGCTCGCCGCCGACACGCTCCCGGTGAAGCTGGCCTTCCCGCGCGGCGAGCGGCGGAACGGCACGCTTCATGTGCGGGTCGCGGGCGCGCTCGCGCTCGAGCTGCAGCATCTCTCGCCGCAGCTCCTCGAGCGGATCAACGGCTATCTCGGCTATCGCGGCGTCGAACGGCTGCGGATGGAACGGGGTCCCGTGCCGCGCGCGCGACGCCTCGCCGAGGCGGCGGCGCCGGTCTTTCTGGGCGCGGCGGCGGAGGCCGAGCTCGCCGCGCGGGTGAGCGCCGTCGAGGATGCGGGTCTGCGCGACTCGCTCGCGCGACTCGGGCGCGCGATCGCGCATCCGCGCAAGCCGGAAAAATCGCGCTGACCGGCCGCGCCGGACCCCTTCCCGCGGGAAAGAATCCGCGATTGCGCGACTCGCACGATTCCTGCCAATAACCGCGCCGACCGCCGCATTTCCCGCGGCGACGGACCGCGGGCACGGCTTGAGCCCCGTCGGGGCGCGGTCTAGTTTGAGCCATCGGCTCACGGAGGTTCCGGCGTGACGAAATATGTGATCGCCATCGCGGCCCTGGTCGTCGTCGTCGTGGCGGGCGTGGTGCTCTACGAGCGCTACGGCACCCCGACCACGCAGGTCGCCGCCACCGCCGAATCCGCCGCCGCGGTGACGGACGCGGAGCAGCCCGCGCTCTATCCCGACGACATGATCCTCGGCGATCCGGACGCGCCGGTGACGATCATCGAATATGCCTCGCTCTCCTGCCCGCATTGCGCGGATTTCCA
>CADEFF010000010.1:45680-55828 GCA_902826565.1 uncultured Rhodospirillaceae bacterium
GCGCTCGAGGCGGAGCAGAAGTTCGGCGTCAATTCCACGCCGACCTTCATCGTCAACGGCACCAAACTGACCGGCACCCACGCCTTCGAGGATTTCCAGAAGGCGATCGACGCGGCGCAGCCCTGAGCGGCGCACCCGCCTGAACATTCGGAGTTGGCATTGGTCCAGTTCACCAAGCTTCAGATCGTCGGCTTCAAATCCTTCGTCGATCCGACCGACGTGCCGATCGAGCCCGGCCTCACCGGCATCGTCGGCCCCAATGGCTGCGGCAAATCGAACCTCGTCGAGGCGCTGCGCTGGGTCATGGGCGAGACCTCGGCGAAGCGGATGCGCGGCGGCGAGATGGACGACGTCATCTTCGCCGGCAATTCGAGCCGCCCGGCGCGCAACGTCGCCGAGGTGGCGGTGGTGCTGGACAATGCCGACCGCTCCGTGCCGGCCCAGTTCAACGGCAACGAGACCATCGAGGTGCGCCGCCGCATCGACCGCGGCGAGGGTTCCGCCTATCGCGTGAACGGCGGCGAGACGCGCGCCCGCGACGTGCAGCTCCTCTTCGCGGATTCAGCGACCGGCGCGCACTCGACGGCGCTCGTGAGCCAGGGCCGCGTCGGCGCCATCATCAGCGCGAAGCCGACCGACCGCCGCACCCTGCTGGAAGAAGCCGCCGGCATCACCGGCCTCCATTCCCGGCGGCACGAGGCGGAGCTCCGGCTGCGCGCCGCCGAAGCGAACCTGTCGCGGCTCGAGGACGTGATCGTCACCCTGGAGGCGCAGTATCAGGCGCTGAAGAAGCAGGCGCGCCAGGCGACCCGCTATCGCAACATCAACGACCAGCTCCGCCGCGCCGAGGCGGTGCTGATCCATCTGCAATGGACCGAGGCCGAGGCGCGCATCGAGGAAGCGCGCGCGCTTCTCGTCGAGGCCGAAGGCGGCGTCGCCGAGACGACCCAGGCGGCCGCGACGGCGGCGACGGCCCAGGCTGAGGCGGCGGCGGCGTTGCCCGAGCTGCGGCACACCGAGGTCGAGGCGGCAGCGGCCTTGCAGCGCCTCACCATCGCGCGCGGCGCGCTCGAGCAGGAAGAGGCGCGCGTCCAGGCGGCGCAGGCGGAAGCCGGGCGGCGGCGCGAGCAGACCGCGGCCGACATCGGCCGCGAGACCGTGCTGCTGGAGGATGCGGGCCAGGCGCGGGCGCGGCTCGAGAGCGAGGCGGGCGACCTCAGGGGCCAGCGCGAGCGCGAGGCCGATGCGCTGACCGAGGCGGCCCGCACCGCGAGCGCCGCCGAAACCGCCGTCGAGGCGACCGAAACCGAGCTGCAGCAGCTCACCCAGGCCGTGGCCGAGGGCGAAGCCCGGCAATCCGCGCTCGGACGTCGCATCGCCGAGCTGCAGGAGCGGCTGACCCGCCTCGTCGCGCGCCAGGGCGACAGCACGGTCGAGCGCGACCGGCTGCAGGCGGAGACCGAGCAGGATCTGGAGCTGGTGGCCGCGCGCCATCGCCTTGCCGAGACCGAGGCCCAGCTCGCCGCCGCGACCGCGACGCGCAACGCGGCGGAAGAGGCGCTCGCCGCGGCGCAGGCGGCCGAGGCCTCGCACCGGGACGCGCATCAGTCGGCGCAATCCGCCGAAGCCCATCTCGCCGCCGAAGCGACGGCGCTCGCCGCCCTTTTCGGCGGCACCGAATCCGCGAGCCTGCCCCCGCTCATCGACCAGCTCACCGTCGAGCCCGGCTATGAGCTGGCCCTCGGCGCCGGCCTCGGCGACGATCTCGCCGCCAGCACCGACACGGACTCGCCGGTCCATTGGCAGCATGTCGGCGCGCCGGGCGAGCCGCCTTCCCTTCCGATGGGGGCCGAGCCGCTCTCGCGCTTCGTGCAGGGCTCGCCCGTGCTGGCCCGCCGCCTCGGCCAGATCGGCGTGGTGGAATCCGAGCATGGCTGCCGCGCGCTGGTGAACCAGCTCCAGCAGGGCCAGCGGCTCGTCACGCGCGACGGCGCGATGTGGCGCTGGGACGGTTTCACCGTCGCCGCCGGCGCGCCGAGCTCGGCCGCGACGCGCCTCAGGCAGCGCAACCGCCTCGACGTGGTGCGGCGGGAGCTGGAAGCGGCCCGGGCACGGTTCGCCGAGGCGGAGACGGCGCTCGCCGCGGCGACCGAGACGCGCGCCGCCGCGCAGCATCGCGCCGAGACCGAGCGGGTCGCCGTGCAGCAGGCCTATCAGACGGTCGATCAGGCGCGGAACGCGCTGGTGGCCGTGCAGCAACGCCTCGCCGACGCCGTGTCGCGGCTGACGTCGCTGAAGCGGACCCTGGCCGAGCTCGAGACCGAGCGCGACCAGACCGAGACGACGGCGCGCGCCGCGGAAGCCGAGCTCGCGGCGCTGCCCGACCTCGCCGAGGCGCGCGACCGGATCGGCGAGCTCAGGCCGCGTCTTGCCGACGAGCGCTCGCATCTGATCGAGGCCCGCGGCGCCGAGGCGAGGCTGCGGCGCGAATCGGAGGTCCGCGAGGAGCGGCTGACCGCGATCGCCGCCGAGACCGGGTCCTGGCGGGAGCGCGCGGAGGCGGCCGAGCGGCAGCTTGCGACCTATCGGCAGCGCGCCGAGGAGATCGCGCAGGAGATCGAGCGGCTCTCGCGCCTGCCGGCCGAGCTGGCCGCGCAGCGGGCGCGGCTGCTCGAGGAGATCGAGACCGCGACCGAGGCGCGGAACGCGGCCGCGGACCGGCTTGCGGAGGCGGAAACCCGCCAGGCGGAGCTCGATCGCGAGCTGAAGGCGGCGGAAGCCCGGCTCGCCGAGGCGCGCGAAAGCCGGATCCGGGCGGAGGGCGGCGTCGCCCAGGCCGACCAGGCGGCCGAGTTGGTGCGCGAGCGCTCGCGCGAACGGCTGGAATGCGCGCCGGCGGAAGCGCTCGCCCTCGCCGAGCTCGATCCGGGCGTCGAGCTGCCGGACCGCGAATCGACCGAGGCCCGCATCCAGCGCCTGATGCGCGAGCGGGAGAATATCGGGCCGGTCAATCTCCGGGCGGAGGCCGAAGCCGCCGATCTCGAGCAGCAGATCACCGGCATGCGCAACGAACGCGACGACCTGGTGCAGGCGATCGCGCGGCTCCGCCAGGGCATCAACAGTCTCAATCGCGAGGGGCGCGAGCGGCTGCTCGCCGCCTTCGAGGTGGTGAACGGCCATTTCCAGAACCTCTTCACCCGGCTTTTCGGCGGCGGACGGGCGCATCTGGCGCTGACCGAGGCGGAGGACCCGCTCGAGGCCGGGCTCGAGATCATGGCGAGCCCGCCCGGCAAGAAGCTGCAGGTCATGTCGCTGCTCTCGGGCGGCGAGCAGGCCCTGACGGCGCTTTCGCTGCTTTTTGCCGTGTTTCTCACCAATCCCGCGCCGATCTGCGTGCTGGACGAGGTGGACGCGCCGCTCGACGACGCGAATGTGGACCGTTTCTGCACCCTCATCGAGGAGATGTCGCGCAGCACCGCCACCCGGTTCCTGGTCATCACCCACCACCGCATGACCATGGCGCGGATGGACCGGCTCTTCGGCGTCACCATGGCCGAACGGGGCGTCTCGAAGCTGGTATCGGTCGAGCTGCAGGAGGCCGAAAGCCTGCGACAAATCGCCTGAAACGGATCAAAGCTTTCGCTCGAAAATTCAGCGCCTTATGGCACTTTCCCGCGCTTGACAGGGGTGGGGCCCGCCCCTAAGGTGCGCGGCGTTTTGCGGCGCCGGGGCGCTTTCGCTCCGGCGGCTGTTTTGTGTGGCGTCGATGACCGATGGGGGAGGCTCGTCACCGCTGAAGGATCTGGACGCCCGGCTCAAGGCCGCGCGCGACCGCCAGGATGAGGGCCAGGGTCCGCGGGGACCGGTGCTCGGGGGCGAAGCGGGCGCAGGAGTCGGCTACAGGGTTAGCGTCGAGCTCTTCGCGGGAATGCTGTTTGGCGGCGGCTTGGGATGGCTGCTGGATCGTTGGCTGGATACCAAACCCTGGCTGATGGTCCTCTTCTTCCTGCTCGGCGCGGCAGCGGGCCTGCTCAATTCCTATCGGGCGATGATGCAGGCCAATCGCGTCGCGCCCGGTGATGCCTCGCAAGAGGCGCGGGACGAAGGGAAGAAGGACTAGAGATCTTGGCGGCCGGCCACCATAGCCCCCTCGAGCAATTCAAGATCGTCGAGCTCGTCGAACTCAAGTTCGGCGACATCAACGCCTCCTTCACGAACGCCTCGCTCTGGATGGTGATCGCCATCGCCTGCGTGACGCTGTTCCTGACCTACGGCATGCGGCAGCGCGCCCTTGTGCCGGGCCGCTGGCAGTCGATGGCGGAAGTCACTTACGAGTTCACGGCCAATCTCGTGCGCGACAATGTGGGGAACGAAGGGAAGCCGTACTTCCCCTTCATCTTCACCCTCTTCATGTTCGTGCTGTTCTGCAACGTGCTCGGGCTGTTCCCGTTCTCCTTCACGGTGACCGGGCAGATCATCGTCACCTTCGCGCTGGCGGCACTCGTCTTCATCGGCGTGACCATCATTGGTTTCGTACGGAACGGCTTTGGCTTCCTCCGCCTGTTCTACCCGTCGGGCGTGCCGATCGCGGTGATGCCGCTGCTGATCCCGATCGAGGTCATCTCCTATTGCGTGCGGCCGATCACGCTGTCCGTTCGACTGTTTCTCAACATGATGGTCGGCCATACCATGCTGAAGGTGTTCGCCGGCTTCGTCTTCCTGCTCGGAATCTGGGGCGTCGGTCCGCTCGTCTTCATCGTCGTCTTCATCGGCTTCGAGCTCTTCGTGGCGGTGCTGCAGGCCTACATCTTCGCCGTGCTGAGCTGCCTCTATCTGAACGATGCGATCCATCCGCATCACTGATCCGCTGAAACGCTCACTCCCTTCACCGAAAGTCAGGAAAGGACACCACCATGGAAGTTGAAGCCGCAAAGATGCTGGGCGCAGGCCTCGCGACGATGGGCGTGCTCGGCGCCGGTATCGGCATCGGGGTGCTGTTCGGCAATTTCGTCGGCGCCGCGATCCGCAACCCCGCCGCCGCCAAGGGCCAGACCGGCAACCTGTTCGTCGGCATGGCGCTGTCGGAAGCGACCGCGATCTTCGCGCTCGGCATCGCGATGCTGATCCTGTTCGGCTAGGCCGGACGGGACAGCAGAGCAGCCGGGTTCGCCCGACATGCCGATCCTGAAATCCCTCGCGTTCCGGTTCGCCGCGCTCGGCTCCGTCCTGGCGGCGGCGCCTGCCGTCGCCGCGGAGGGCGAAGGCGCGGGCCTGCCGCAGCTCGACCCGGCCGGGTTCCAGCCGCAGCTCATCTGGCTCGCCATCACCTTCGTCGCGCTCTACTTCCTGATGTCGCGGATCGCCTTGCCGCGCATCAACGAGGTGCTCTCGGCGCGCCAGCAGAAGATCGAGGGCGATCTCGCCCGGGCGGAAAGCCTGAAGGCCGAGGCGGAGACGGTGCTGGCCACCTACCAGAAGACCATGGCGGACGCGCGGGCGACGGCGCAGGCCGAGATCCAGCGCACCCAGGCCGAGCTCGCCAAGGTCGCGACCGAGCGCGAGCATGCGTTCGGCGCCACGCTCGCGAAGCAGTCGGCCGAAGCCGAGCGCCGCATCGACGCGGCCCGGCAGACCGCGCTCGCCGATCTCCGCAATGTCGCGGTCGATCTCACCCAGTCGGTGACGCGGAAGCTGGTCGGGCTCGAGCTGCCGCGGAGCGCCGCCGAAGCGGCGGTCAAGGCGGCGGCCGGGGAGCGAGGCTGATGGAATTCCTCCAGGATCCGACGGTCTGGGTCGCCATCGCCACGGTGATCTTCGTGGCGCTCGCGGCGAAGAAGGTGTCGACGGCGGTCGCCAAGGGGCTGGACGAGCGGTCGGCCAGGATCCGCGCCGAGCTCGCCGAGACCGAACGGCTGCGCGACGAGGCGGCCGCCCTCCTCGCCGAATACCAGAAGAAGCAGCGCGACGCGCTGAAGGACGCCGAGGCGATCGTCGCAACCGCGCGCGAGGAAGCCGCGCGCTACCGCACCGAGGCGGCTGCGAGCCTCGAGGCGAGCCTGAAGCGGCGCGAGCGGGCCGCCACCGAAAGCATCGCCCAGGCGGAAGCCCATGCGGTGAAGGCGCTGCGCAACCAGGCGGTCGAGATCGCGATCGCGGCGGCGCGCCAGGCCCTTACCCAGAACCTCGATCCCGCCCGCTCGGGCGCCCTCATCGACCAGGCGCTGGGCGATCTGGAGAAGCGCCTCCACTAGATTCCGCGCAAGATCGGACCCGAATCGAACGGCCCGGACCCCAGGTTCCGGGCCGTTTTCGCTTGGCGGCCCGCCGAAAGGCGCTCCTTTCGCGCCTCGGGCGCCGCCTGCCCTCGCATCGCCACCAGCTTGCCCCGACCTCGCCCCGGAAGGTCGCGATAAAGTTGCTATCGCAGACGACGCTCCGGCTCTTTCGGAACGGGAGCCGGACATCGTGGGTTGATGTCCCGGTATCCAGGAGGTTTCGCGACCTCCCTGCCCGCGCCCGCGGGGATCTTCCGATCGGACCGGCCTGCCGCCTTCGCGGTTTCGCATCGGCACGTTCCCGGCCCACCAACCAAGGCAGGTCTTCCATGAAGCTGCTCTTCGTGCATCCCGGCCCGCTCATGTACACCAAGGTGTTCCTGCGGCTGGAGCCGCTGGGGCTCGAGCTGGTGGCCGGCGCCGCACGCGCCGCCGGCCATACGGTGAAGCTGATCGACCTCCAGGTCGAGGACCATGCGGCCTATCGGCGGCTCGTGTCGGATTTCGAGCCGGACCTCGTCGCCTTCTCCTGCAACTATCTCGCCAATGTTCCGGAGATCGTCGATCTCGCCAAAGCCACGAAGGCCCAGCATCCCCGGACCTTCGTCTGCGTCGGCGGCCACAGCGCCTCCTTCACCGCGAACGCGATCCTCGAGCATGGCGAGGGGACGATCGATTGCGTGCTCAAGGGCGAAGGCGAGACGGCGATCCTGTCGCTGCTCGCGGCGCTCGACGGCGAGCGGGGCGACATAGCGCGCGTGCCGGGCGCCGTCACGCTCGAAGGCGACGGCCCCGCCCCCGCCTTCGTCCACAGCCTCGACGACCATCGCCCGGCGCGCGACCTGCTGCGGCACCGCCGTAAATATTTCATCGGGGTGCTCGACCCCTGCGCCTCGATCGAGTTCTCCCGGGGCTGCCCCTGGGATTGCTCCTTCTGCAGCGCCTGGACCTTCTATGGCCGCAGCTATCGCCTGGTGAGCCCGGAGCGCGTGATCGAGGACCTGCAATCGATCCAGGAGCCCGGCATCTTCATCGTCGACGACGTGGCCTTCATCCAGGACCAGCACGGCTTCGCCATCGGCGAGGCCATCGCGCGCAAGGGCATCCGGAAGAAATACTATCTCGAGACCCGGGGCGACGTTCTGCTGCGCAACAAGGAGGTCTTCAGGTTCTGGAAGACCCTCGGCGTCAGCTACATGTTCCTCGGGCTCGAGGCGATCGACGAGGACGGCCTGCGGAAATACCGCAAGCGGGTGCCGCTCGGCCGCAATTTCGAGGCGCTCGAGTTTGCCCGCTCGCTCGGCATCCGCGTCGCGATCAACCTGATCGCCGACCCGGACTGGGACGAGCAGCGCTTCGCCACGATCCGCGAATGGTGCATGGAAGTGCCGGAGATCGTGAACATCAGCGTCAATACGCCCTATCCCGGCACCGAGAGCTGGCTGACCGACGGCCGGCGTCTCGCGACCCGCGACTACCGGCTCTTCGACATCCAGCATGCGGTGCTGCCGACGAAGCTTCCGCTCGACCGTTTCTATGCGGAGCTCGTGCGCACCCAGCAGGTGCTTTTCAGGAAGCATATGGACTGGCGCAACGCGCGCGGTGCGGCGAGGGCCGCCGCCGGCCATCTGATGCGCGGCCAGACCAACTTCCTGAAGAGTCTCTTCAAGTTCAACAGCGTCTTCAACGCCGCCGCGCTGCTGGCGGATCACGCGCTGCCGCTGCGCTACGAGATGGCGCCGCCGCCGCCCGTCGCCGCGATCGGCAAGATCAAGCCCGCCAAGCTCTATGTCCATGCGCCGCGCGGCCGGGCCGGGCGCGCGACGGACGACCATATGGAGAGCTTCGTGGAAGAGACGCGGATGGGCGCCACGCCCTAGCCATCCTCCCGCCGTTCAGAAGACGCCGGGATAGAAACCGCCGTCGATCAGCAGGTTCTGCCCCGTGACATAGCCGGACTGCGCCGCGCAGAGAAAGGCGCAGGCGGCGCCGAACTCGGCCGGGGTGCCGAAACGCCGGGCGGGGATCTCGGCCTCCTGCTCGGCTCGCGCCGCGGCGAGGCTGATGCCCTTTTCCTTCGCATGGCTCTCGATGAAGACGGTCGAGCGGTCGGTTTCGATCGAGCCCGGCAGCAGGTTGTTGACCGTCACATTGTGCCGGATCACGTCGCGGGCGAGGCCGGCGACGAAACCGGTCAAGCCCGCCCGGGCGCCGCCGGAGAGCGGCAGCGAGGCGATCGGCGCCTTCACCGTGCCGGAGGTGATGTTGACGATGCGCCCGAAGCGGTGCGCGATCATCGGATCGATCACCGCCTTCATCAGCATGATCGGCGCCAGCATGTTGGCCGCGACGGCGCGCTGCCAGTCTTCCATGCCGAACTGCCGGAAATCGCCGAGCGGCGGGCCGCCGGCGTTGGTGACGAGGATGTCGGGTTCCGGGCAGGCCTCGAGCGCCGCGGCGCGGCCGGCCTCGGTGGTGATGTCGCCCGGCACGGCGATGACGATGCCGCCGGTCTCGCGCGTGATCGCCTCGGCGGTCTTCTGCAGCGCATCCGGATCGCGCGCGGTGATCGTCACCTGCACGCCCTCGCGCGCCAGCGCCAGGGCGCAGCCCCGCCCGAGCCCCTTGCTCGCCGCCGTCACCAGCGCCCTACGGCCCTTGATGCCAAGATCCATCACCCGCCTCCTTCGCCAGCGCCGCGATCCCGCCCGCCTCGAGACGATAGGGGCGCCAATCCGCCATGTCGATCATGCCGAGCTTCTCGTAGAAGGCGCGGGCGGGGTTCCAGTGCAGCACCCAGAGATCGAGCCTCGGGCAGCCGCGCTCGGCCGCGATGCGGGCCAAGCCCGCCATGAGCAGCCGGCCGACGCCGCTCCCCCGCGCCCAGTCGCGCACGAAGAGGTCCTCGAGATAGAGGCCGGCGCGGCCCATCCAGGTCGAATAGTTGTGGAAATAGAGCGCGAAGCCGCCGACCCGGCCCTCGCGCTCGACCAGCAGCACCTCGCAGCGCCGCGGCTCGCCGAAGCAGTCGCGCAGGATATCGGCCTCGGTGACCTTCACGCTCGAGAGCGGCTCCCGCTCGAACAGGGCGAGCTCGCGCACCATGGCGACGATCTCGGCCGCATCGGCGGGCGCGGCCGGGCGGAGGCGGAACCTGTCCGCGGTCTTGCTGCTGGGCACGGGGCATGTCTCCGGACTGCCGGGAGGGCAGCTTCCCGTGCCGTGGCCGTTCGATCAAGGCCGGGCCGGAGTTCCGGGGCCGGCCAGGATCGTTTCCCTGGGGATCGGGCTACGCCGCGCTCGGCATCGCGCGGAAGCTTTCTTCCGCGAGACGGCAGCTCACCGGCACGCCGCGCGAGACCATGTCGAAGACCGGCGAGAAGGCCTGGCCGACCTTCATCAGCTCCCGCTTCTGCGCATGGGTGAGGTCGCCCTCGATCTCGAAGACCGCACGGATCTCGCGAAAGCCCTTGCGCACCTCGTGCGACAGGCCGAGGAAGCCGCGCAGATCGAGATCGCCTTCGAAGCGGGTCTTCACGCCGCGCACCGCGATGCCGCGCGCGGCGGCATGATAGACGAGGCTCGTGGTGAGACAGCCCGCCAGCGCATGCAGCAGATACTCGACCGGGTTGGGCGCGCTGTCGGTGCCGAGCAGCACCAGCGGCTCGTCGTTGCTCAGCGCGAACGGCGCGGGGTGCTCCTGCTCCGTGCCGACACCGGCAAATCCATCGACCAGCGACCGGTTGCGCGCGCCGTCCTCCCACCGGTTCTCCAGCCGAAACTCGAACTTCGCGAGTTCCGGCCGCACCTTAACCGCTTCGGTCACATCGCCCAGCGCCTGCCGGTCGACTCCGTTCAGCATCGTTGTCATCG
>CADEFF010000010.1:55928-93883 GCA_902826565.1 uncultured Rhodospirillaceae bacterium
GCGGCCGAGGCCCTGACGCTGAAGCAGGGTTTCGCGGGCACATCGCTCGACGACGTGCTGGCCGCGACAGGCCTCACCAAAGGCGCCTTCTTTCATCATTTTCCGGGCAAGGCCGATCTCGGCCGCGCCATCATCGAGCGGTTCGTCGCGCAGGAAAGCGCGATGTTCGACGAATGGTCGGCCCACGCCGACCGGCTTTCCGACGACCCGCTCGAACGCACGCTGATCTTTCTCAGGCTGTTCGAGGAATTTCTCGACGCGTTGCCGACGCCGCATGCCGGCTGTGTCTTCGCCGCCTACATGCATGAGATCAGCAAGTTCGGCCCGGAGATGCAGCGCTTCATCGAGCGGGAGCTGCGGCGATGGCAGAGCCTTTATGAACGGAAGTTCGACGCCCTGATCACCGACCGCCCGCCGGTCCTGCCGGTCACCGCCACGGAACTCGCCGAGATGATCGTCAGCATCATCGAAGGCGCGTTGATCATGGCGAACGCCTATCGGGACCGCGCGCTGGTGCAGCGCCAGTCGCGGCTCTTCCGGCAGCATCTCGAGCTCTTGTTCCGTCGCGCGAACTGAGCGGCCGCCGCCCGCGCGGCAACCGCCCCAGGCCTGCTCCGCCCGACCCTATTCCGCCGCCTGCTTCGTCTCGACCGTCGGCTTCCAGCGCAGCACCGGCGAGCGCGCCGCCGCGGTTTCGTCGAGCCGCCGCCGGGGCGTCAGCTTCGGCGCATCGTGGAAATGCTGCGCCTCGCCCGCCTTCGCCCGCGCGGCGAGGCCGCGCATCACCGTGACGAAGAGGTCGAGCGAATCCTTACTCTCGGTCTCGGTTGGCTCCACGAGCAGGGCGCCGTGGACCACAAGAGGGAAATACATCGTCATCGGATGGTAGCCCTCGTCGATCAGCGCCTTCGCGAAATCGAGCGTGGTGACGTCGGTGTCCTTGAGGAAGGCGTCGTCGAAGAGCGCCTCATGCATGCAGGTGCCGTCGAACGCGGGGGACATGACGTCCTTGAGGCTCGCGAGGATGTAGTTCGCGTTGAGCACCGCGTCCTCGGCCACCTGTCTGAGCCCGTCCGAGCCGTGGCTCATCATGTAGGCGAGCGCACGCACGAACATGCCCATCTGGCCATGGAAGCCCTTGAGCCGCCCGAAGGCCCGGCCCTTCTCGTCATGCTCGACGAGATCGAAACCGTCCTTGCCATGCACGACATAGGGCAGCGGCGCGAAGGGGGCGAGCGCCTCCGACAGCACCACCGGTCCCGCGCCGGGACCGCCGCCGCCATGCGGCGTGGAGAAGGTCTTGTGCAGGTTGATGTGCATGCAGTCGATGCCGAGATCGCCCGGCCGCACGCGCCCGACGATCGCGTTGAAATTGGCGCCGTCGCAGTAGAAATAGCCGCCGACCCCGTGGATCGCCTCGGCGATCTCGACGATGTCCGGCTCGAACAGGCCGCAGGTGTTCGGGTTGGTGATCATGATGCCGGCGACGTCGGGCCCGAGCTTCGCGCGGAAGGCCTCGAGATCGACCCGGCCCTTGGCATTGGCGGGGATCGCATCGACCTCGTAGCCGCAGGCCGCCGCCGTCGCGGGATTGGTGCCATGGGCCGATTCCGGCACCAGGATGCGCTTCCGCGTCTCGCCGCGATGCTCGAGCGCGGCGCGGATCGCCATGATGCCGCAGAGCTCGCCATGGGCGCCGGCGCCGGGCGACATGGCGACGGCCGGCATGCCGGTGAGCGTCTTCAGCCAGTGCGCCACCTGGTCGATGAGGGCGAGCGCGCCCTGCACCGTCGAGAGGGGCTGCAGCGGGTGGAGATCGGCGAGCCCCGGCAGCCGCACCATCTTCTCGTTGAGGCGCGGATTATGCTTCATGGTGCAGGAGCCGAGCGGATAGAGCCCGCTGTCGATGGCGTAGTTCTTCTGGCTGAGCCGGGTGTAGTGGCGCACCACTTGCGGCTCGGAAAGCCCCGGCAAACCGACGGCGCCCTTGCGCGCCATGCCGCCGAGACGATCGGCGCCCTTCGGCGGCGCCGGGAGGTCGACGCCGGTCCGGCCCTCCTGCCCCTGCTCGAAGATCAGCGGCTCCTCGATCTGCAGGCCGCGATTGCCGCTGAAGGTGCCGGTAACGGGGTCGAGATTGCTCATTTCAGCAGCTCCTTGAGCGCGCCCGCGAGCGCGGCCATGTCCTCGTCGGTGTTGGTTTCGGTGGCGCAGAGCAGCAGCAGCGATTCCAGCGACTTCTCCTTCGGGAAGAACCGCGAGACCGGCACGCCCCCGAGGATGCCGCGCTTCGCGAGCGCCTCGACCACCGGCGCCGCCGGCGTCTTCAGCCTTACCGTGAACTCGTTGAAGAAGCTCTTGTTCAGGATCTCGAGCCCGCCGATGCCGGCGAGCCTGTCCGCAAGCTTTCCGGCCGCGGCATGGTTGAGCGCCGCGAGCCGCGCAAATCCCGCTTCGCCCAGAAGCGTCAGATGGATGGTGAAGGCGAGCGCGCAGAGGCCCGAGTTGGTGCAGATATTGCTGGTCGCCTTCTCGCGCCGGATATGCTGCTCGCGCGTCGAGAGCGTCAGCACCCAGCCGCGCCGCCCGTCCGCATCCCTGGTCTCGCCGACGAGGCGGCCCGGCATCTGGCGCACATATTTGTCGCGCGTGGTGAAGAGCCCGACATAGGGCCCGCCGAAGCCGAGCGAATTGCCGAGCGACTGTCCCTCGGCGGTCACGATATCGGCGCCCATCGCGCCCGGCGGCTCGAGCGCGCCCATCGCCACGATCTCGCCGATCGCGACGATGAGGAGCGCGCCCGCCTTGCGGCAGGCCTCGGCCAGCGGCCGGAGGTCGCGGATATGGCCGAAGAAGCTCGGATACTGCACCACGACGCAGGAGGTGTCGGCGTCGATCGTCGCGATCAGGTCCTCGGTGCCCGTCGGATCCGGCGCCTGGCGCGCGAGATCGAAGCCGAGGAACCGCGCGTGGGTCGCGGTGATCTCGGCATAATGCGGATGGAGCCCGCCCGAGAGCACGGCGCGGTCCCGTCGCGTGACCCGGTTCGCCATCATCACCGCTTCGGCGACCGAGGTGGCGCCGTCATACATCGAGGCGTTCGCCACATCCATGCCGGTCAGCAGCGCAACCTGCGTCTGGAACTCGAAGAGATATTGCAGCGTGCCCTGCGTCACCTCGGGCTGGTACGGCGTGTAGGAGGTGAGGAACTCGCCGCGCTGGATCAGATGATCGACCGACGCCGGCACGTGATGGCGATAGGCGCCGGCGCCGAGGAAGGACGGCGCCGAGCCGGTGCCGAGGTTCTGCCGCGCCAGCGCCGAGATCGCGCGCTCGACCTCGAGCTCGCCCTGATGCGGCGGCAGATCGACCGTGCCGGTGCGTCGCGCGCGCGCCGGCACGTCCTCGTAGAGATCGTCGATCGAGGCGACCCCGATCTTCGCCAGCATCGACCGCCGGTCTTCCGGCGTCAGCGGCAGATAGCGCATCAGTGCAGCCCTTCCACGAACTTCTTGTAGGCGCCTTCGTCCATGAGCTTGTCGAGCTCTGCCTTGTTCGCGATCTTGAGCTTGACGAACCAGCCGTCGCCCATCGGATCGGCATTGACCTTGGCGGGCTCGGCGGTGAGGGCCGCGTTGGCCGCGACCACCTCGCCCGAGATCGGCGCATAGACCTCGCTCGCGGCCTTCACCGATTCGACGACCGCCATCTCCTTGCCCTTCTCGACCTTGCGGCCGACTTCGGGCAGTTCGACATAGACGACGTCGCCGAGCTGTTCCTGGGCGTACTGGCTGATGCCGACGACGGCGGTGTCGCCCTCGAGGCGAATCCACTCGTGATCTTCCGTGTAGCGGACGTTGCTCATCGGTTTGGCGTTCCTCTCAACCGCGGTGGTAGTTGGTTTTGACGAAGGGAAGCGGCGCGACCTTGACCGGCTGCGGCGTGCCGCGAAGGATGGCGGACAGCGCCGTGCCGGGCGCCGCCTGCGCCATCTCGACATAGCCCATGGCGATCGGGCCGCCGAAGCTCGGGCCGAAGCCGCCGCTGGTGATCTTACCGATCTGGCGGCCGCTCGCATCCTGCAGCTCGGTTCCCTCGCGGATCGGCGCGCGGCCGTCCGGCAGAATGCCGACGCGCTTGCGCGTGGGGCCGTTCGCGATCTGATCGACGATCTTGGCGGCGCCCGGAAAGCGGCCCTGCTCCCGCCGGCGCTTGCCGATGCTCCAGACGAGGTCGGCCTCGACCGGCGTCGTGCTGCGATCGATATCGTGGCCATAGAGGCAGAGCCCCGCTTCGAGCCGCAAGGAATCGCGGGCGCCGAGGCCGATCGGCTTCACCGCGGGATCTTCCAGCAGCCGGCGCGCGAGCTTCTCCGCCGCGTCGCCCGGCACCGAGATCTCGTAGCCGTCCTCGCCGGTATAGCCGGAGCGGGTGAGCGTGCAGGGGATGCCGGCGAGGGTCGCGTTGGCGACGCTCATGAACTTCATCGCCGCGACTTCGGGCGCGAGCTTCGCGAGCACGGCGGCGGCGGCCGGGCCTTGCAGCGCCAGGAGGCCGCGATCCTCGAACCGCTCGAGCTTCACCTCCGGCGGCAGGTAGGTTCGCAGATGCTCGGCGTCCTGCTCCTTGCAGGCGGCGTTCACCACCAGCGCCAGGTGGTCGCCGCCATTGGCGACCATCAGGTCGTCGAGGATGCCGGCGTCGTCGTCGGTGAACTGCGTATAGCGCTGGCGCATGGGCGCGAGGCCGGCGATGTCGCCCGGCACCAGCCGCTCGAGCGCGGCCACGGTGTCGCCGCCCGAGAGCCGCATCTGGCCCATATGGGATACGTCGAAGAGGCCCGCGGCCTTGCGGGTATGCTGATGCTCGGCGAGGATACCGGCCGGATACTGCACCGGCATCTCGTAGCCGGCGAAGGGCACCATCTTGGCGCCGAGCTCGCGATGCAGCGCGTGCAACGGCGTGCGCTTCAAATCCGCCGAATTTTCCATCGAACGTCCTCCGACAACCAAGGGCCTGGCCATACCGCGCCGGTACGGCCGAGTGCCCCCTCTGTCTTCGGACCTGAAAGATTTGTCGGCCTGCGGCGAGCGCCGCGAACGCGCCGATCTACCTCTTCGGTGAGGCGATCACGATCCCATGAACCACGGACCGGAACCGCCTGCTTTCCAGAGTGCCCTTCTTCCTGCGGTCCTTTTGCCTGAGAGTTTCCGGGGCGGTTGCTCCTTCGGCGCCGGCCGGCCGCGGCGATCTCTGTGCCGAGGGCGGTCGGTCTCTCCCGCAGGAAATACGGGCGAACTGGGCGCCACTGTCCTCTCCCTTGACGCGACGGTCAAGCGAGTTCTGGCCGGGTCCGGAGGCCTCCTAGGGGGCCGGCGCGTCGGATGTTATGTCCGAATCGAGGGACGTGTCGGGAAGCGCCGTGCCGGCCTCGCCGCGATTGTAGCGGACCTCTTCCGGCGTCAGCACCAGACCCACATAGATGACGTAGTTGTCGCCGGCCTCGCCGGAACGCAGCGGGATGCTCTGTTCCAGCTCGTCCACCGACTGCGCGCGCGTGATATTGCCGGAGAGATCGACCTCGACGTCGAAGCTGCTGCGGGTCAGGATCTCGCCGCCGATCCGCGCGACCGCCACCCAGTATTCGAACTTCGCCTCGTCCTGCTGCAGCGCCGGCCCGCGCGACGCGATGAGCTGCACACGCATCGTCGTGTTGATGCTGGTGCTCGTATCCACGGTGACGTAGCTGCAGGCGGAGGCGACCTCGCCGACCTGCGCCTGGAAGGCGACGTCCTTCACGTCGCGACCGGCGCCCTGGAAGCGGGTCAGCGTGGCGGCGTCGCCGACCTTCACGATGCGCGGGCAGGGCGGCGGCGGGCCGATCGGATCGTTGTCGCCGAAAGTGAAATCGCAGCCCGTGAGCAGGGTTGCGGCGGCGACCAGAGATGCAACCGCCGCCAGAGGTCTAAAGCGCATTATGCGAACCGTCGCAAAGGGGACTCTTTTTGGTCGATTTGCAGCCGCAGAACCAGACTTTTTTCGCCTCGGGGGCGCTGTAGGCCACGGGCGAGATGCCGGTATCCTTGTGCGAACCGTCGCAGAAGGGCTGCTTCCGGCTCCGGCCGCAGGCGCACCAGAAATAGGTCTTTCCGGCCTCCAGCTCGACCGGATAGGGCGATTTCTGTGCGACAATCGGTTCGGCCATCTTTCCCTTCCCTCGCGCGCGTCGCAGGACTAGTTTTGCCGCGGCGTTCCGCTGGAAGCGGACTTTAGTGAACGCCCTCCGGATGCACAAGGCCCGGGGCCTGCCATCGAAGGATCGACGATGAACGAGGCCGCCGCGACGCGCCGCTTGACTGTTCTCCTGGCTTCGCCGCGCGGATTCTGCGCGGGCGTCGAGCGCGCCATCGCGATCGTGGAGCGCGCGCTCGAGAGCTACGGGGCGCCGGTCTATGTGCGGCACGAGATCGTCCATAACCGCTTCGTGGTCGAGCGGCTCGAAGCGATGGGCGCCGTGTTCGTCGAGGAGCTGGACAACGTCCCGGCCGACGCGCCCGTGGTGTTCTCGGCGCATGGCGTCGCGAAGGCGGTGGTTGCGGAGGCGAGCCGGCGGAAGCTGCTCTATCTCGACGCCACCTGCCCGCTCGTCAGCAAGGTGCATCACGAGGCCTCGCGTCATCACACCCAGGGCCGCCATGTGCTGCTGATCGGCCATCGCGGCCATCCCGAGGTGGTCGGCACCATGGGCCAGCTCCCGCCCGGCGCCATCACCCTCGTCGAGACCGTCGAGGACGCGCAGGCGATCGAGGTGCCGGACGCGGCGAAGCTCGCCTACACGACCCAGACGACCCTGTCCGTCGACGAGGCCGCGGGCGTCATCCAGGTGCTGCGCAAGCGCTTCCCGATGCTGAACGGGCCGAAGACCGACGACATCTGCTACGCCACCACCAACCGGCAGCAGGCGGTGAAGGCGATCGCGCCCAGCGCCGACCTGGTCATCGTGCTGGGCTCGCCCAATTCCTCGAACGCGCGACGCCTCGTCGAGGTGGCGCTCGCCCATGGCGCCGGCGCCGCCTTCCTCCTGTCGCGCGCCGCGGAGCTGGATCTCGGCCTGCTCGACGGCGTCGAGCGGCTCGGCATCACCGCCGGCGCCTCGACGCCCGAGGAGCTGGTGCGGGAGCTGATCGAGGCGCTCAAGCGCCGCTACGCGGTGGAGATCGAGGAAGTGACCGTCACCAAGGAAACTACCCATTTCAAGCTGCCGCGCGCGCTCGCCGTCTGAGCGGCGGCAAGGGGGCGGGTCGCCGGATCGCGGGACCGCTTGACGGGAGCTCGCCCGGCCCCGACCCTAGGCGCCGCATCGGGCTGCGAGTCGCTCCATAACGCTGCATGTCGCTGCGCGGCCCCGATGCCGCTTCCCTGATCGTCCCGCCCCCGCCTCCGTCCCATCCGCCGATCCGCCATGGCCGTTTACACCGAAGTTCCCGACGGCGATCTCGAGGCCTTCGTCGCGCGCTATGCGATCGGCCCGGTGGTGTCCTGCAAGGGCATCGCGGAAGGGGTGGAGAACAGCAACTTCCTGCTCCATACCGGATCGGCGAGCTACATCCTCACGCTCTACGAGAAGCGGGTGAAGCGCGAGGACCTGCCCTTCTTCCTCGGCCTCATGGAGCATCTGGCGGCGCGCGGCATCGCCTGCCCGACGCCGATCCGGGACCGCGAGGGCAATGCACTGGGCGAGCTCTGCGAAAGGCCGGCCGCGATCGTGAGCTTCCTCGACGGCATGTGGCCGCGCCGCCCGACCGCGCGCCATTGCCAGCTTCTCGGGACGGCGCTCGCCGAGATGCATCTCGCCGGCGCGGGCTTCCCCATGCAGCGGCCGAACGATCTCGCGGTCGCCGGCTGGCGCCGTCTTTTCGAGGCCTGCCGCGCACGCGCGCATGAGGTCATGCCCGGCCTCGCCGAGGAGCTTGCCGCCGATCTCGGCGAGCTCGAGGCGCGCTGGCCGCAGGGCCTGCCGACCGGCACCATCCATGCCGATCTCTTTCCGGACAACGTCTTCTTCCTCGGCGACCGGCTGAGCGGCATCATCGACTTCTATTTCGCCTGCACCGATTTCTATGCCTACGACCTCGCGGTCTGCATCAATGCCTGGTGCTTCGAGACGGACGGCTCCTTCAACACCACCAAGGCGCGGATGATGCTGGCGGCCTATGCGAAGACGCGCCCCGTGCCGCCGGCGGAATATGCGGCGCTTCCCCTGCTCGCCCGGGGCAGCGCGCTCCGCTTCCTGCTGACCCGGCTCTATGACCGGCTCAACCATCCGCCGGGCGCCTTCGTGAAGCCGAAGGATCCGATCGAATATGTGCGGAAGCTCCGCTTCCATCGGGCGGTGAAGAGCGCGGGCGCCTACGGGCTCGATTCGTGAGCGGCAAGCGGCACCTCGTCGAGATCTTCACCGACGGCGCCTGCAGCGGCAATCCGGGCCCCGGCGGCTGGGGCGCGGTCTTGCGCTGGAACGGGCATGAGCGCGAGCTGTCCGGGGCCGAGGCCGCCACCACCAACAACCGCATGGAGCTGATGGCCGCGATCGGCGCGCTCGAGAGCCTCACCCGCCCCTGCCAGGTGCGGATCTGGACCGACAGCAGCTATGTGAAGGACGGCATCACGCGCTGGATCCACGGCTGGAAGAAGCGCGGCTGGAAGACCGCCGACAAGAAGCCAGTGAAGAATGTCGATCTCTGGCAAAGGCTCGAGACGGCCCTCGGGCCGCACCGGGTCGAATGGCAATGGGTGCGCGGCCATTCCGGCCATGTCGAGAACGAGCGCGCCGATGCGATCGCGCGCGAGGCGATCCGCCAGCTCCGCGAAAGCATGATCGGATAGGTCACGAGACGTTGCGCGCCGGAAACGGAACGGGCCGCTTCCGGAGAAGCGGCCCGCCGCCGCAGTTCGGGTTCGGGTTCGGGTTCGGGCGAAGGCTCAGAGCGCCTTCAGGACCGCCTCGGCGCTCGACACCTCGAAGGCGCCCGGCGCCTCGATGTTGAGCTTCTTCACCACGCCGTTCTCCACCACCATGGCATAGCGGCTGGCGCGCGTGCCCATGCCGTAGCCGGTGCCGTCCATGGTGAGGCCGACGGCCTTCGAGAAATCGGCGTTGCCGTCCGCCAGCATCACGACCTTCTCGCCGACATTCTGATGCTTGCCCCAGGCGTCCATGACGAAGGCGTCATTGACCGAGAGGCAGGCGATGGTGTCGACGCCCTTGGCGCGGAGCTTGTCCGCGTTCTGCACGAAGCCCGGCAGGTGCTTCGCCGAGCAGGTCGGGGTGAAGGCGCCCGGCAGCGCGAACAGCACGACCTTCCTGCCCTTGAAGAGATCGTCGGTGCTGACCGTCTTCATGCCGTCAGCCGCCATGGTCTTGAGCTGGACCGAGGGAATCTTGTCGCCGACTTTGATCGCCATCTGTCTGTTCCTTGCTGAAGGGAGAAATGGAATGCCGGGCCGGGCCGCGCGCCCGCCGGTTTCCTCCATAAGATAGGTCGCAACCGGCCGCTGTCCACCCCGTTGCCGGCCGGCGCGGCGCGTCAGGCGTCCTTGACGCCGGCACGCCGCAGCGCAAGCCGACCGATCGAGAACCGGAGGAAGAAAAATTTCCAGTGCCCCGGTTTCCGCCGGGAAACCCGGCGGCGGTCAGAGCTTCGCGAGGATCGATTCCGCGCTCGAGACGTCGAAGGCGTCGCCTTCCTCGACCGCGAGCGTCTTGACCACGCCGTTCTCGGCAACGAGCGCATAGCGGCAGGCCCGGATCCCCATGCCGTACTCGGAATCGTCCTCCGTCAACCCGACCGCCTTCGAGAAATCGGCATTGCCGTCGGCCAGCATCAGCACCTTGTCGCCGACCTTCTGGTCCCTGCCCCAGGCATCCATCACGAAGGCGTCGTTGACCGAGAGGCAGGCGATGGTATCGACGCCCTTGGCGCGAAGCTTGTCCGCATTCTTCACGAAGCCCGGCAGATGCTGCATCGAGCAGGTCGGGGTGAAGGCGCCCGGCAGCGCGAACAGCACGACCTTCTTGCCTTTGAAAAGATCGTCGGTGCTGACGGTCTTCATGCCGTCGGCCCCGAGGGTCTTCAACTGGATCGATGGAATCCTTTCGCCGGTCTTGATGGTCATCGCCCGTCCCCTTGCACCGTTTCTCCGGCGCGGAACGGCCGGAATTGCGGCCGGCAGCATAGCCATGGCGCTCCGCGGCTGTCCAATGCCACGCTCGGCGGCGCTTTGCGTCAGTCGGCGCCGGCCGCGATGTCGGGCCCGCCGCGGGCCTGGCGCAGCGCCGCCAGCACCGCCTCGCGGGTCAGCAGCTCGGGCAGCAGGATGCCGTCGGGCGCGGCGGGTCCATAGACCGCGTTGAAGGGAATGCCGTAGCGCCCGTGGCGCGCGAGATAGGCCTGGATCGCGGCGTCGGGGCTGGTCCAGTCGCCCTGCATCGCAACCGTGCCCGTTCGCGCGAGCTCGTCGCGCACCGCCGCGCTCTCGAGCACCAGCCGCTTGTTTGCGAGACAGGTGATGCACCATTCCGCCGTCACATCGACGAAGACCACCTTTCCGTCGCCGACCAGCCCGGGAATGCGGGATTCCTCGAAGCGCTGCCAGCTCCCGTCCGCGATGAGCGCCCTGCTATCGTCGCGCGCGGAGACGACGGGCAAGGTCAAGATGCCCAAAGCCGCGACGACCAGCGCCAGGCGGGCGAAGAGCCGCGAGCGCCCGGCGAAACGGGACGCCCCGAGCAGGCCCAGCAGCAACACCAGCAGCAGCATGCCGACCGCGAAACCGACCGCATCGCCGAGCTCCGCGGCGAGGATCGAGACGAGCCAGACCGCCGTGCCGAGCAAAGCGAGGGCGAGGATCGCGCGGATCGCCGTCATCCAGCGGCCGGGCTTCGGCAGGAACCGCACCAGCGCCGGCATCGCCGCCACCAGCAGATAGGGCACCGCGAGGCCGATCCCGAGGGCGAGGAAGATCGCGAGGATCTCGCCCGGGCCGCGGGCCAGCGCGAAACCGACCGCCGTCCCGACGAAAGGCGCGGAACAGGGTGTGGCGAGCAGGGTCGCGAGCGCCCCGGTCGCGAAATCGCCGAGCCGGCTGCCCGGCTGACCGAAGGGACGCGCGCCGAGGGCGCCGACCCAGCCCGGCAGCGGGATATCGAAGAGCCCCATCAGGTTCGCGGCGAAGAGCGTCACCAGCAACGCCATGACGGCGAGGAACAAGGGCTGCTGGAACTGCACGCCCCAGCCGATCGCGGCGCCGCCGGCCTTCAGCCCGATCAGCACCGCCGCCAGGACGAGGAACGTCGCGACGACACCGGCCGCGGTCGCGAGGAATGCGGCGCGGATCCGCGTGCGCTCCGCGCCGCCGAGGCCGAGCACGCCGCCGAGCTTCATCGCCAGCACCGGAAGGACGCAGGGCATGACATTGAGGATGAGCCCGCCGAGGAGCGCGGCGGCGAGCGCCGCGACAAGGCCGCCGGCGAAGAGCCCGCCGGCGACGGGCGACGGGGTCAACACCGCCTCCATCGCACGCGCACCGTCGGTCATCGTCACGGTGAAGGGGGTTTCGCCGACGGGCGTCGCCCCGGCAGGAACCGAGACGTGAATGCGGAGCGCCGCCGTCCGGCCGCCGAGCGACACCTCCGGCGCCGAAAAGCCGTAGCCCGCCGGCCCTTCGACGATCGCATCCGGCCTCTCGAACGGCATCAGATCGGAGCGCGCCCGGATCCGAAGCACCGCCCCGTCGCCGGTTTCCTCGACCTCGAAGGCGTCGATCGCAAGCCCGACCGCCCGGCCGTCGCCGGGCACGAGCGCCACATAGCGATCGATCTGCTGCGCCTCCGCCGCCGGCGTCGCAACCCCGGCCGGGAGGTCGAGCGACAGCGTCTCTTCGTAGGGAATGCAGATCTCTTCGCAGACGAGATAGCGGAGATGCGCGCGAAGCTCTATCGGCTCGCCCGGGGTCTCGGGCCGCGCGACGATCGGCAGCACCACCTCGTCCTCATAGCCGAAGGTTTCGAGGCCGAAGAGCTGGAAGCGATGCGGCGCGGGCCAGAGCAGCGACGCATCGGCGAGGTTGGTCGATCCGCCCCAGTCGATGGTGATCGGATAGCCGGCATCGCCCGGCGACCGCCAATAGGTCTTCCAGCCGGGCGCCAGGGCAAATTCGAGGCCGAGTCGCAGCGTGTCGGCTTCGCCCACCGCTTCGGTTGCGGCGATGAGACGCACGCGCAACTGATCGCGCTCGGCCCAGGCCGAGCTCGCCGCCACCGCCGGAGCCGCTGCCACAATCGTTAAGAGTGCGGCAAGGAACCAGTTCCAGAATTGATGCCGAAGCTTCCGGCCGGGCAAGGCTTCTGTCCTCCGAGGCGGCGGACTATAATCGCGGCAGATTAATGTCGCCCTCACAATAGCGTGTGGTTCTTTCGAGGGAACAAGGCGGGCTTGCGACCCGCGACAAAGCGACCTAGCTAAGGATTGTCCACTTTCCGGTACCGATCATGACCATCAGTCGGGACGATGGCGTCTATCTGACGGGGCAGCTTCTGATCGCCATGCCGAGCATGCGCGATCCCCGCTTCACCCGCACCGTCATCTATATGTGCGCGCACACCGCCGAAGGCGCCATGGGGCTGGTGCTGAACCGGCTCGTCGGCTCCGTCACCTTCCCCGATCTCCTCGCGCAGCTCGGGATCGAGCAGACGGCCGAGTCCGACCAGATCCGCGTGCATTTCGGCGGGCCGGTCGAGACCGGCCGCGGCTTCGTGCTCCATACCGCCGAGTACAATGCCACCGGCACCATGCCGGTGACCGGCGGCGTGTCGCTGACGGCGAGCCTCGACATCCTCAAGGACATCGCGTCCGGCCAGGGCCCGCGCCAGAGCCTGCTCGCGCTCGGCTATGCGGGCTGGGGCGCCGGCCAGCTCGATCAGGAGATCCACGCCAATGGCTGGCTTTCCGTCCAGGCGGACCATCGCCTGATCTTCGACGCCGATCTCGACAACAAGTGGGAACGGGCGATCGCGAAGATCGGGATCGACTTCAGCAAGCTTTCGGGCGAAGCCGGCCACGCCTGAACGCGGCGCGCGTCAGCGCACGCCGCGGCGCGGATCGCCCGCGAGCAGCGCGAACAGCAGATGGTCCTGCCATCGCCCGTTGATCTTGAGATATTCGCGCGCGCGGCCTTCCTCCCGAAATCCGAGCTTGATCAGCAATCCGCGGCTCGCCGCGTTCTCCGGCAGGCACGCGGCCTCGATGCGGCGGAGCCCGAAGGGACCGAAGCCCTGCTCGATCAGCAGCGCCAGCGCCTCGGTCATGTAGCCGCGGCGCTGATGGGCGGCCCCCACCCAGTAGCCGAGGCTCGCCGCCTGCGCGACGCCGCGGCGCACATGCCCGAGCGTCACGCCGCCGACGAGCTGACCGTCCTCGCGGCGGAAGATGAAGAAGCCGTAGCTCTGGTCCGACCGCCATTCGCGGGCGTTGTAGCGCAGCCGCACGCGATAGGCGATCTGCGTCGTGGCATCGGAAGGCCAGGTCGGCTCCCAGGGCAGGAGGAAGCTGCGGCTCGCTTCGCGAAGCTCGCGCCAGGCGCGGAAATCGACCTCGGCCGGCGGGCGGAGCCGGACCTTCGGCCCCTCGAGCAGGACGCCGTAGCCGGAGGGCAGCCCGTGCTTGCGGAACCAGGTCATCGGCGCCCCGAGCCCGTCGCGGCCGGTCAGTGGAAGAGCCGACCGAGTGCGCCGTCGCTCGGCAGGCCGCCGACCGGGCCGAGCGCCGTGAAGGCCACGGCACCCCGCCGCAGCCGCTCCGCGAAGGCGACGACACGCGCCTCGTCGACCGCCTCGACCCGCCGGACGAGCTCCGCCGGCGACACCGCGCGGCCGTAGGTCAGGAGCTGATGCGCGAGCTGCTCGGCGCGCGCACTCGTGCTTTCGCGCGCCATCAGGATGTCGGCGCGGAGCTGCGCCTTGGCGCGATCCACCTCGGCGGTCTCGAGGGTCGCGGGGAGCCTCCTCAGCTCATCGGCCACCACCGGAAGCAGTTCCTTCGCCTCCTCCTTTCCGGTACCGGCATAGACGGCGAAGAGCCCGCCATCGGCATAGGGCGAGGCGAAGCTGTAGACGCTGTAGACGAGCCCGCGTTTCTCGCGCACTTCCTGGAAGAGGCGCGAGGACATGCCGCCGCCGTAAAGCGTCGAGAACACGCTCTGGGTGTAGTAGTCGGGGTCGAGATAGCCGACGCCCTGGAAACCCAGCGCGAGATGGAGCTGCTCGAGATCGCGTTCGGTGCAGCGGACGCCGCCGACGAAGCGCGCCGGCTCGGGCGGCGGCGGCGCGCCGTCGGGCAAGTTCCGGAAATGCCGTTTCGCGAGCGCCACCAGCCGGTCATGCTCGACCCGGCCCGCCGCCGCGAGCACGAGCGCTTCCGGCCCGTAATTGCGGTGCTGGTAGCCCGCCACCTCCTCGCGGCTCATGCGGGCGACGATCTCGGCCGCGCCCAGCACCGGCCTGCCGAGCGCCTGGCCCGGATAGGCGACCGCCTGAAAATGATCGAACACTATATCGTCCGGCGTATCTTCCGCCTGGCCGATCTCCTGCAGGATCACCTGCCGCTCGCGGGCCAGCTCCTCGGCGTCGTAGGTCGAGTGCTGCAGGATGTCGGCGAGGATGTCGATGGCGAGCGGCAGGTCGTCGGCCAGCATCTTCGCGTAATAGGCGGTGCGCTCCCGCGTCGTATAGGCGTTGATCTGCCCGCCGACCGCTTCGACCTCGACCGCGATGTCGCGCGCGCTGCGACGCTCGGTGCCCTTGAAAGCCATATGCTCGAGGAGATGCGACACGCCGTTGACCGCGGCCGGCTCGTGTCGCGTGCCGACCGCCGCCCAGACGCCGAGCGATACCGTCTCGACCCCGCTCATGCTGTCGCTCGCCACGCGGAGTCCGTTGTCGAGCGTCGTTATCTGCACCGACGCAGTGCCCGGCATTACGTTCACGGCAGGGTCTCCCGGATATAGGCCTCGACTTTGGCGAGATCGTTCGGCAGCGCCTTGCAGCGCTCGGTTTCGGTCATGATGCGGGCGAGCCGGGACGGCAGCGCGGGCTCCCTTCCCACCGCCTGACGCACGGCGTCGCCGAACTTCGCGGGATGGGCCGTGGCCAGCGCCACCACCGGCACCGCCCCGGATTTCGCCGCCTCGCGCGCCGCGGCCACGCCGATCGCGCTGTGCGGATCGACGATCTCGCCGGTGCGCTTCTGCAGATCCGCGATGACGGCGAGCGTGCCCGCATCGTCGAGGCGGAATCCCGAAAAGAGCGCATCGAGCCTCGCACGCCGCGCCGCCGTCAGGTTCAGCGTGCCGGTCTTGCGGAAGCCCGCCATGTCGGCCGCCAGCGCCTTGCCGTCGCGGTCATAGAGGTCGAACAGCAGCCGCTCGAGGTTGCTCGAGATCTGGATGTCCATCGAGGGGCTGAGCGACGGCTCGACCGGCCGCACGCTCATCTCGCCGGTGCGGAAGAGCCGCGCCAGGATGTCGTTGCGGTTCGAGCCGACATGAAAGCGCTCGATCGGCAGCCCCATCCGCTTCGCGGCGTAGCCGGCATAGACATTGCCGAAATTGCCGGTCGGCACGGCGAAGCCGACGGCGCGATCGGGCGCCCCCAGCAAAAGCGCCGCGCGCACGTAATAGACGATCTGGGCCATGATGCGGGCCCAGTTGATCGAGTTCACCGCGCCGAGGCTGTAGGCGTCGCGGAACTTCGCGTCGGCGAACATCGCCTTCACCAGATCCTGGCAATCGTCGAAGCTGCCGCGGATCGCGATGTTGTGGACGTTCTTCGCGGCGACCGTCGTCATCTGCCGGCGCTGCACCTCCGAGACGCGGCCCTCCGGATGCAGGATGAAGATCTCGATCGCCTCGCGGTCGCGGCAGGCCTCGATCGCGGCCGAGCCGGTATCGCCCGAGGTCGCGCCGACGATCGTCGCGCGGCCGCCGCGCTTCTTCAGCAGATGGGCGTAGAGCCGGCCGACGAGCTGCAGCGCCAGGTCCTTGAAGGCGAAGGTCGGCCCGTGAAAGAGCTCCATCAGCCAGACGCGATCCTCGAGCTGCTTCAGCGGCACCACCGCCGGATGATCGAAAGCCGCATAGGCCTCGCGCACCATGCGCTCGAAATCCGCCATCGGGATGCTGCCGCCGAGGAAGGGGGCCATGACGCGGATCGCGAGATCGGCATAGGACAGCCCCGCCCAGCCCCGCAGCTCGGCCGCGGAGAATTGCGGCCAGCTTTCGGGGAGATAGAGCCCGCCATCGGCCGCAAGGCCGGCGAGCAATACATCCTCGAATGGCAGCGCAGGCGCGGCGCCGCGGGTGCTGAGATAGCGCAAAACCGTGGTGTCCCTGGAAGGAATGGCCGGAGGCGGGCTACCCTATCCCCCGACCCCGGACCCGGCAAGCCGCACGGGATCGGGTCATAAGCAATTCAAATATATAGATTTTTTTCGACTTCGCGCCAGACTCTCACCCGAGATATCGCCGCTCCAGATGCGCCTTGAAGATCGTGGGGTCGAGCGGCCGGCCGGTGGCGTGGCGGAGGATGCCGTCGGTCGATAGCGAGGATCCGAGCGCGTGGACATTCGCGCGCAGCCAGCCGAGCAGCGGCGCGAAATCGCCGCGCGCGATGGCGTCGGGGATCTCCGGACGGGCGCGGCAGGCCGCCTCGAAAAGCTGCGCCGCGGCGATGGCGCCGAGGGTGTAGGTCGGGAAATAGCCCCAGGCGCCGTCGAACCAGTGGATATCCTGCAGGCAGCCCTCGCGGTCGCTCGGCGGGCGGATGCCGAGCAGCGCCGCCATGCCGTCGTTCCAGGCGCCCGGCAGGTCGGCCGGGCGCAGCTGGTCCTCGATCATGGCGCGTTCGAGGCGATAGCGGAGGATCACATGCGAGGGGTAGCAGACCTCGTCCGCATCGACGCGGATGAAGCCGGGCTGCACCCGCCCGTAGAGCCGCGCGAGATTCTCCGGCGCGAAGGCGGGATCCGCGCCGAAGGCGGCGATGAGCTGCGGGGCGAGGAATCCGAGGAAGCCCGGCGAGCGGCAGGCCTGCATCTCCATCAGCAGCGACTGGCTCTCATGGATCGTCATGCCCCGCGCGCGGCCGACCGGCTGATAGCGCCAGGCGGGCGGCAGGCCGCGCTCATAGAGCGCGTGGCCGGTCTCGTGCAGCACGCCCATGAGCGACCGGGTGAAATCGGTCGCGTCGTAGCGGGTGGTGATGCGCACATCGTCGGGCACGCCGCCGGAGAAGGGATGCAGGCTTTCATCGAGCCGCCCATGCGTGAAATCGAAGCCGACGGCCGTCATCAGCCGCTCGCCCAGCGCCTTTTGCGCCGCGGGCGGAAAGGGGCCCTGCGGCAGGCGCGCGGCCGGCAGGCGGGCCTGGCGCGCCAGCACCGTCTCGCGCAGATCGGGCAAGAAGCCGTCGAGCTCGGCGAAGACGCGGTCGATCTCGGCGACGCGCCCGTCCGGCTCGAACTCGTCGAGCAGCGCCTCATAGGGCAGCACGCCGAGCTTTTCGGCCTTGGCCGCCGCCGCCTCGCGCACCAGCGCCAGCATCTCGGCCAGCGCCGGCAGAACGCGGGCGAAATCCGCCGCGGGCCTCGCCTCGCGCCAGAGGCCTTCGGTTCCGGAGGCGGCGCGCGACAGCGCCTCCACCAGCCGCGGCTCGAGCGCGGTCGCATGGATCGAGGCGCGGCGCATCTCGGCGAGGTTCGCCCGCTGCCACGGATCGAGCCCGGTTTCGGCCGATTCCGCCGCCGCGAGCTGATCCTCGACCGCCGCCTCGGTCAGCATCTCGTGATGCAACAGCTTGAGCTGGGCGAGCTGCTCGGCGCGCGCCGCGGCCCCGCCTGCCGGCATCACGGTCGACCAGTCCCAGTTCAGCACCGAAACCACGCCGCCGATCGCGCCGAGGCGGTGGAAACGCGCTTCGAGGGCGCGATAGGCGTCGAGATTGCGGGTCATGGGACTCCGGCGGGGCTCGAGGTTCCGGCGATGTTAGCGAAGCGCGGCCGGCCGCGGAACGCGCGGCGGCGAAGGATCAGCCTTCGGCGAGGGCTCAGGCCTTCGGCGGCTCGGGGCGCCAGCAAAAGAAGAACCAGACGCCGATCAGCCCGAGCGCGAGCGCGAACCAGGTGATGGCATATTGCAGATGGTCGTTCGGCAGCTCGGTGCGGCTCTGCCCGCCGATCGGGAAGCCGCCCGGATTCGCCGCCGGCCCCGCCTCGAGGAAGAAGGGCACGAGCCGTTCCGGCGGCACGCCGATCTCGGCGCCCATGGCCGGCAGATCGACCCAGAACCAGATGCCGTTCTGCGGCTCGTTGTCGGGCTCGAGCCAGTTCTGCGCGCGCGGCAGGCGGATAAGCCCGTCGATCCCGGTGGGGCCTTCGATCTGGCCCTCCGCCCGCTCTCCCGGATCCTTCCGCTCGATCGGGATCCAGCCGCGATCCACCAGCAGCACGCGGCCGTCATCGAGATGGAAGGGCGTCACCACATGGTAGCCGGGATTGCCGTTGAGCGAGCGGGCGGCGAGGAAAAGCTCCTGCCCATTGTCGAAGCGGCCCGTCGCCTTCGCATGCCGGAAATTGAGCGTGGCGGCGTCGGCATCGGAGGGCGGCAGCGGGATCGCCGCGGCCTGGCTCTGCGCCTGGCGCTCGGCGATCAGCCCCGTTTTCCATGCGAGCCGGTCGAGCTGCCAGACCCCGAGGCCGATCAGAAGGAGGACGCCGATCGCGGCGGCGACGGTGGCGCCGGGCTGCAATCGGAAGACGCGGGTCGGGCTCGAACTGTCGGTCATGGCTGGTCGATGCCCGAGAACCCGCCCCGATGCAAGTCGCCGATTGCCGCTTGCCGGTCGACCCTCGCGGCCCGGGTCATCCCAGCCGCCCGCCGCCCTCGCCCGCCTTGTGGCGATACTGGATCGCCACCATCACCGCCTTGAAGGGGCGCAGCAGCGCGATGGCGCCGGCGAGGATGAGCGGACCCCAGAGGACCATATGCAGCCAGAGCGGCGGGGCGAACCAGGCCTCGGTCAGGAGGGCGAGCGGCACCACGACGGCGCCGAGGATGAGGATGATGAAGACGGCCGGCCCGTCGGCCGCGTCGGCGCCGGCGAGGTCGAGCCCGCAGGCCGGGCATTTTTCGACGACGGAAAGGAAGCCCTTATAGAGCTGGCCCCGGCCGCAGCGCGGGCAGCGGCAGGCGAGCCCGGTGGAAAAAGGCGACAGGCGCGGGTAGTAGCCCGCGCCTGTCCTGCCTTGCGTCGCGGGATCAGTGCCCGGCAAAGGGACCGGACCCGCCGCCCCAGATATAGACGCAGATGAAGAGGAACAGCCACACCACGTCGACGAAATGCCAGTACCAGGCCGCGGCCTCGAAGCCGAAATGATGATCCGGCTTGAAGTCGCCGCGATAGGCGCGGAACCAGCAGACGATCAGGAAGATCGAGCCGACGATGACGTGGAAGCCATGGAACCCGGTCGCCATGAAGAAGGTGGTCGAGTAGATGCCTTCGCGGAAACCGAAGGCGGCATGGGCATATTCGTAGGCCTGCACGCCGGTGAAGGAGAGGCCGAGCAGGATGGTGAGGCCGAGCCCCTGCAGCAGGCCCTTGCGGTCGCCCTCGCGGAGCGCGTGATGCGCCCAGGTCACGGTGACGCCCGAGGTGAGCAGGATGAGGGTGTTGAGCAGCGGCAGCGCCATCGGATCGAACGGCAGCACGCCCTCGGGCGGCCAGACGCCGCCGGTCGCGTCCTTGGGGAAGAGGCTCGCATCGAAGAAGGCCCAGAAGAAGGCGGCGAAGAACATCACCTCGGAGGCGATGAAGAGCAGCATGCCGTAGCGCAGGCCGAGCTGCACGACCGGGGTGTGATGGCCCTGGTAGGTGCCCTCGCGGACCACGTCGGCGAACCAGAAGAACATGGTCGCCAGCACCATCAGGAAGCCCAGCGGCAGCACCCAGGGCGTCATGTCGTGCATGAATAGCACGCCGCCGACCGCGAGGACGCCGGCGGACACGGCGCCCACCACCGGCCACGGGCTCGGATCCACCAGATGGTAGGGATGCTTCTGATGCGGGTCGGCGTGAGTCGTGGCCATGGTCGGTCTTTCCTCGCGAGGCTATGCGCTGTTCAGTTGGCGGTCCCGGCCGGCGCTTCGGCCGCAGCGGCCGTCTGATCCGGGGCACGGAAGAAGGTATAGGAAAGCGTGATCGTCTCGAGCGTGCGGGCGTCCCGGTTCTCCAGCAGCTTCGGATCGACATAGAACCGCACGGGCATGTCGATGCTCTCGCCGGGCTTCAGCGTCTGCTCGGTGAAGCAGAAGCATTCCAGCTTGTCGAAGAACTGGCCCGCCTCGAAGGGCGTCACGTTGAAGGTCGCGGTGCCGGTCACGGTCCGACTCGAGCGGTTGACCGCGCGATAATAGATCGTCATCGGCTGGCCGATGGGGAGCCGGACCTCGCGCTGCATCGGATAGAAGGACCAGGGCAGCTCGGGCGCGACGTCGGCGTTGAAACGGACGTTGATCGGCCGGAGGCCGGAAACCTCCGGCGCGGCGTCGCTCACCTGCGTGGTGCCGCCATAGCCCGTCACCTGGCAGAACAGGCGATAGAGCGGCACCGCGGCGATCGTGAGGCCGATCATCAGCGCCACCACGCCGAGGAGACCGATGACGACGCGCCGGTTGGCGCCTGCGGCGGCGACGGCCATGGTTCAGTTGCCCCCCATCCGCAGGATCGAGACGACATAGACCAGGATCGCGAAGCCCAGCAGCGCCGCAAGCACCGCATAGTTGCGCGCCCGGAGCCGGCGGCGCGCTTCGTCGCGATCGCGATCGTTCATTGCGCGGTCCAGGACAGCCACGGCAGCAGACCCGGCGCCCGGTCGAGCACCATGAAGAGGAAGAGCAGGAAGAGATAGAGGATCGAGAAGCCGAACATGCGGCGCGCGCTGCGCTCGGTGCGGTCGAACCAGACGGCGATCGCGAGCCCGAGGAAGCCGAGCCCGAGGACCAGCGCCAGCGCCGCATAGAGCGCCCCGGAAATGCCGAGGAAATAGGGGGCAAGCGCCAGCGGCACGAGGATCGCCGCATAGACGAGCATCTGCAGCTTGGTCGCGCGCTCGCCCGCCACCACCGGCAGCATCGGCACGCCCGCCCGCGCATAATCCTCGCGGCGATAGAGCGCCAGCGCCCAGAAATGCGGCGGCGTCCACATGAAGATCAGCAGGAAGAGCATGACCGGCGCGAGGGTGACCTCGCCGCTCATCGCGGCCCAGCCGATCATCGGCGGGAAGGCGCCGGCGGCGCCGCCGATCACGATGTTCTGCGGCGTGCGGCGCTTGAGCCAGATCGTGTAGACGAAGACGTAGAAGAGATTGGCGCCGGCGAGCAGGCCGGCGGCGAGCCAGTCGACCGCGAGCCCCATCAGCAGCACGGACGCGGCCGAGAGCAGGATGCCGAAAGCGAGCGCCTCCTCGGCCCGGACGCGACCCATCGGGATCGGACGCCCGCGGGTGCGGCGCATCACGGCGTCGATGTCGCGGTCGTACCACATGTTGATGGCGCCGGCCGCGCCCGCGCCGACCGCGATGCAGAGGATCGCGACCGCCGCCAGAACCGGATGGAGGTCGCCCGGCGCCAGCATGAGGCCGGCAAAGCCGGTGAAGACCACGAGCGACATCACCCGCGGCTTCAGCAGCGCGAAATAGTCGCCGACCCTCGCGCCCGAAGCGTCGAATGCGCCGTCGCCGGCAAGGGAGATGCTGTCGTCCGTCACGTCTCGTCCGTCTCTCCGCCCGCGGCCGGCCGATCCCGACTATCGCCCGCGAGCATTGCGGCCGGACGGAGGCTTCGCCCTCGTCCGGCCCTTGGGTAGGGAACCGCGCCTTTCCGGCGCGGAACCCCCGATCCGCCGGCTATCGAACGCGCGGCAGTTCCTCGAAGCTGTGGAAGGGCGGCGGCGAACTCACCGTCCATTCCAGGGTCGTGGCGCCCTCGCCCCACGGGTTCTCGCCCACCTTGCGGCCGGCGACGAGCGTGTAGATCGCGCCGACCACGAAGAGCAGCGTCGCCGCGTAGGAGATGTAGGCGCCCATCGACGCGACGTGGTTCCAGGGCCCGAAGGCGTCCGGATAGTCGATATAGCGGCGCGGCATGCCGGCGAGCCCGAGGAAATGCATCGGGAAGAAGGTGATGTTCACCCCGATGAAGGTCAGCCAGAAATGCGTCTTGCCGAGCCACTCCGGATATTGCCGGCCGCACATCTTGGCGATCCAGTAGTAGTAGCCGCCGAAGATCGCGAACACGGCGCCGAGCGACAGCACATAGTGGAAATGCGCCACCACGTAATAGGTGTCGTGCATCGAGGTATCGATGCCTTCGTTGGCGAGCACCACGCCGGTCACGCCGCCGACCGTGAAGAGGAAGATGAAGCCGACCGCCCAGAGCATCGGGGTCGTGAAGCGGATCGAGCCGCCCCACATGGTCGCGATCCAGCTAAAGATCTTGATGCCCGTCGGAACCGCGATGACCATCGTCGCGGCGGTGAAATAGGCCCGCGTGTCGATGTCCATGCCGACCGTGAACATGTGGTGCGCCCACACGACGAAGCCGACCACGCCGATCGCGACCATCGCATAGGCCATGCCGAGATAGCCAAACACCGGCTTCTTCGAGAAGGTCGAGACGATCTGGCTCACCATGCCGAAGCCCGGCAGGATCAGGATGTAGACCTCGGGATGGCCGAAGAACCAGAAGAGGTGCTGGAACAGGATCGGATCGCCGCCGCCGGCCGGGTCGAAGAAGGTGGTGCCGAAATTGCGGTCGGTGAGCAGCATGGTGATGGCGCCGCCGAGCACCGGCAGCGCCAGCAGGAGCAGGAACGCGGTCACCAGCACGGACCAGACGAAGAGCGGCATCTTGTGCAGCGTCATGCCCGGCGCGCGCATGTTGAAGATCGTGGTGATGAAGTTGATGGCGCCGAGGATCGAGGAGGCGCCCGCCAGATGCAGCGAGAAGATCACCATGTCGACGGCGGGTCCGGGATGGCCGATCCCGCTCGAGAGCGGCGGATAGATCGTCCAGCCGGTGCCCGCGCCGCCGACGAAGAGCGAGCCGAACAGCAGGCCGACGGAGGGGACCAGCAGCCAGAAGCTGATGTTGTTCATGCGCGGGAACGCCATGTCGGGCGCCCCGATCATCAGCGGCACGAACCAGTTGCCGAACCCGCCGATCATCGCCGGCATCACCACGAAGAACACCATGATGAGGCCGTGCGCGGTGACGAACATGTCCCAGAGATGCCCGTCCGGCACGCCGCCCGCGGCGAGGAGATACTGCACGCCGGGATCCTGCAGCTCGAGGCGCATGATGACGGAGATGCCGCCGCCGATCAGGCCTGCGATCACCGCGAACACCAGGTACATCGTTCCGATGTCCTTGTGGTTCGTCGAGTAGAGATAGCGCCGCCACCCGGTCGGGTGATGGGCGTGATCGCCGTGGGGCTCGCCGTGATGGGTGGCTGCGCTGGTCATCTTCGTCTTCCTATTCTCGGCCGTTCAGTTCGCGGGCTGGGCGGCGGCCGCAAGATCGACCGACGGCTCGTCGATGCGGGCGAATTTCTGCTGCGCCTCGGCGACCCATGCGGCGAATTTCTCCTTGGAGACGACCTCCACGGTGATCGGCATGTAGGCGTGGTTGTCGCCGCAAAGCTCGGAGCACTGCCCGTAATAGACGCCTTCCTGCGTGACTTCGGTCCAGGTCTCGTTGGTCTTGCCCGGCACGGCGTCGAGCTTCACGCCGAAGGACGGCACCGCGAAGGAATGGATCACGTCGCTCGCCGTGATCAGCAGGCGGATCTTGGTGTTGACCGGAATGACGACGCGGTTGTCGGTCTCGAGCAGCCGGAGCTGGCCCGGCTTCAGCTCCTCGTCCGGCACGAGCAGCGCGTCGAAGGTGAAGTTGCCGTTGTCCGGATATTCGTAGGACCAGTACCACTGGTGGCCGATGGCCTTGATGGTCATCTCGGCGTCTTCGGTCCGGTCGGCGAAATACATGAGCTTGAAGGACGGGATCGCGATGCCGACCAGGATCAGCACCGGCACCACCGTCCAGACCACCTCGACGAGCGTGTTGTGCGACGTCTTGGACGGGACCGGATTGGCCCGCTCGTTGAAGCGCACGATGACGATCAGGAGGAGCAGCATCACGAACGCGGTGATCGCGACGATCACGATCAGCAGGAAGTGATGGAAACTGGTGACCTGCTCCATCACCGGCGTCACGGCCGGCTGGAAATGCATCTGCCAGGGCTCGGGGGCCGCCGAAGCCGTCCCCGGCACCAGCGACATCAGCGCGGCCGAAATGGCCCACAGCAACGTCAACGCCTTCGCGCGCATCGTCGAATGATCCTTATGAAGCCGGCTCTTCTGTCCGGGCGGAACGGTCTTCCCACCGTCGCTTCCGCATGCGCCTCGGGCTCCGCCTCCCCAGGCGCCGGCTGGGCCGGAACCTACACCGCTGGCCTTGCTATCTCAAGCCTTCGCCAAGGCCTGCGACATCGGCAGCCGACTTGCGAAAATCGCCTCGAACCGGTTGCCGTCGACGCGCCTCAAATGCGACGATCTGTCGCATAAATCGGGGCGATCGCAACGGCCGCATCGCGGCGGCATGACCCGCGAGGCGGCGCCGGTTGGCGGCGTCGCGATTTCGGGCCATATGAATGCGGTGCCGCCGGACGATTCGTCGCGGCGCCCCGGAAAGGAAACGGCATGTCGAACCTGGCCAAGACCGACGAGCTCTTCTTTACGCGCGCCGGGCTCGATCGCGCGCGCATCGAAACCATCGTCGGCGATTCGCTGAAGGATGCCGAGGATGGCGAGCTGTTTCTCGAATATGTCCAGTCGGAAGCCCTCGCCTTCGACGACGGCCGGCTGAAAAGCGCCTCCTTCGATACCTCGCAGGGCTTCGGCCTGCGGGCGATCGCCGGCGAGCGCGCCGCCTATGCCCATGCGAGCGAGCTCAGCGAGTCCGCGATCCGCCGCGCCGCGGCGACGGTGAAGGCCGTCCATCGCGGCCATGGCGGCGAGCTGGCCCTGCCGCCGCAGGGCACCAACCGCAGCCTCTATGGCGAGGAGAATCCGCTGAACGAGGTGCCGTTCGAGGCGAAGGTCAGGCTGCTCGCCGAGATCGACGCCTATGCGCGCGCGCTCGATCCGCGCGTCCGCCAGGTGATGGTCTCGCTCTCGGCCGGCTGGCAGGCGGTGCAGATCCTTCGCGGCGACGGGCGGCGGCTGGCCGACATCCGGCCGCTGGTGCGCCTCAACGTCTCGGTCGTCGCCGGCGAAGGCGACCGCATGGAAACCGGCGGCACCGGCGTCGGCGGTCGCGAGTCCTACAGCCGCTTCATCGGCGAGGCGAGCTGGAAGGCGAGCGCCGACGAAGCGCTGCGGCAGGCCCTCGTCAACCTCGCGTCCGAGCCGGCGCCCGCGGGCGAGATGCCGGTCGTGCTCGGTCCCGGCTGGCCCGGCGTGCTGCTGCACGAGGCGGTGGGGCACGGGCTCGAGGGCGACTTCAACCGGAAGAAGACCTCGGCCTTCGCCGGGCTGCTCGGCCAGCGCGTCGCCGCACCCGGCGTCACCGTGGTGGATGACGGCACGATCGAGAACCGCCGCGGCTCCCTCACCATCGACGACGAGGGCACCGCCTCGCAGCACAATGTGCTGATCGAGGACGGTATCCTGAAGGGCTACATGCAGGACCGCCAGAACGCCCGGCTGATGGGAATGAAGCCGACCGGCAACGGGCGCCGCCAGAGCTTCGCCCATATCCCGATGCCACGCATGACCAACACCTACATGCTGAACGGCAAGTCGGACCCGAAGGAGATCATCGCCTCGGTGAAGAAGGGCCTCTATGCCGTCAACTTCGGCGGCGGCCAGGTGGACATCACCTCCGGCAAGTTCGTGTTCTCCTGCACCGAGGCCTATCGCATCGAGGACGGCAAGATCGGACCGGCGGTGAAGGGCGCCACCCTCATCGGCAACGGGCCCGACGTGCTGACCCGGGTCAGCATGGTCGGCAACGACCTCCGGCTCGACAAGGGAATCGGCACTTGCGGCAAGGAAGGCCAGGGCGTGCCGGTCGGCGTCGGGCAGCCGACGCTCAAGGTCGACGCGATCACCGTCGGCGGCACCGCCGCGTGAGCGAGGCGGCCGGCCGGCTCGCGGGGCGCACGGCGCTCGTCACCGGCGCCGGCCGCGGCATCGGCCGCGCCATCGCTCTCCTTTTCGCGCGCGAGGGCGCCGAGGTCGCGGTCGTGGATCGCGACGCGGCGCTCGCCGAAGCCGTCGCCGGCGAGATCGCGGCCGCCGGCGGACGCGCCTTCGCCCATGACGCCGATGTGAGCGACGAGGCCGCCATGCAGGCGCTCGCGGCCTCGATCGGCCGCCGGACGGACCGGCTGCATGCGCTCGTCAACAATGCCGGCATCGTGCGGCGGCGGCATTTCAAGCGGCTCACCCGCGCCGACTGGGATGCGATCCTCGGCACCAACTTCATCGGCGCGGTGCAATGCACGCGCTCGTTCCTGCCGCTGCTGCGCGGCGCCGCCGGCGCCAGCGTCGTCAACATCGCCTCGATCACGGTGCGCCAGGAAGGCGTTCGGCTCTCGGCCTATGCCGCGAGCAAGGGCGCGCTCGAGAGCCTGACCAGGAGCCTCGCGCTCGATCTCGGACGCGACGGCATCCGGGTGAACTACATCTCGCCCGGCTTCATCCGCACCGACATGACCGAGCGCTACATGTCGAAGTGGCTGTTCCGGAAATATCTCAAATACCGCCTGCCGATCGGCCGGCCGGGCGCTCCCGAGGACGTGGCGAAAGCCGCCCTCTTCCTCGCCTCGTCCGACTCGGACTACATGACCGGTACCGGGCTCGTCGTCGATGGCGGGCTTACGCTCCGCGCGATCTGAGCGCGCCCGCGCTGCGTCACCAGGACCCGATCTCGAGACGCAACGGATCGCGCGGTCGCAGCGTGATGGTCGACCGCAACGCGACCGGCTTCGCATCGGCCGGCGCGAATCGGTAGGCCTGCACCAGCCGCGCCACCATGTAGGGCGCTTCCAGCATGGCGAGCCGGCTGCCGACGCAGGTGCGCGGACCGGCGCCGAACGGGATGTACTGGAACGGATGGCGCGCGCGGCCGGCGGCCTGCCTGTCGAAGCGCTCGGGCCGGAAGCTCTCCGGCTCGTCCCAAAGCTCGGGGCGGCGATGCATCGCCTGGACGCAGACCACCACGATGCTGCCCTTCCTCACCGCAACGCCGCCGATCGCATCCTCCGCGAGGGCGGTGCGCGAGATCGCCCAGGCCGGCGCATAGAGCCGCATCGCCTCCTGCATGACGGCCTCGGCCATCGGCACGCGATCCATCGCGAGCGGCGACACCAGACCCGCGGCCAAGGCGCGCTCGTACTCGCCCTTGAGCCGCGCCTGACAGGCGGGATTCCTCGCCAGCAGGTGGAGCGCCCAGACCAGAAGCGTCGCCGTCGTCTCCTGCCCGGCGAAGAGATAGGTCATGATCTCGTTGCGCACCTGGCGCGCGTCGATCTCGGGCCAGGCCGGGCTGTCGCAGGCATCGATCAATTGCGACAGCAGATCGTCGTGGTTCCCCGGATTGGCGCGGCGTTCGGCGACGAGACCGGCGCAGAAGACGTCGAGCCGCGCCAGCGCCCGGCGGCAGGCGAGATTCTCCGGCGTCGGCAGCCGGCCGCTGAGCGCCGTGAGGGCGAACGCGCGACGTCCCGCATGGGCCAGCACCACCTCCATGTCGCGCCGCACCGCTTCGGCCCGGCCGCCGAGCCGCGAGCCCAGCAGGAACTCGACGATCACCGCGAGCGTCGCGCGGCCGATCGCGGGCTCGATCCCGATGCGCCGGTTGCTCCGGGCGGCCTCGGCCCAGTCGGCGATCGTCGCATCGGCCGCCGCGACGATCGATGGGGCGCTGTCCGGCATGCGCGACGGGCGGAAGACCGGCTGCTCGAGCTCGCGCAGGCGGCGCCAGAGCGCGCCCTCGGCGGTCAGCACCCCCTGCCCGATCAGGTCGCGCAGCGCGCCGAAATTCTTCCGGTATCTGGCCGCGTTCTGATGCAGCACCTGGCGCGCGACATCGGGATCGGCGACCACGATCACGTCGCGCCCCGCGATGGAGAAGCGCGCAACCGCGCCATAGCGCAGCGCGGTTTCGGAAAAGAACCCGATCGGATCGCGCCAGATCCGGAAGAGCGCGCCCAGCGAAGAGAGCGGACGCGGCGCGACGCTGCGACCCGGCAAGGTCGCCGATACGACGTCGGTCTGCGCTATCGCCATGGATCCACTGCCCGCACGGACGGCATGTCGATCGTACCCCCGGAAAATACGGGACCGACGCCGCCGCCCGGAATCATAGCCGACCGCGCCCCCGCCGCAACCGGTTCCGCGAATCCCCGCCCTCGGCGCGACCTGCGCGTGTCCCTGCCATTGACCGCAATGGAAACGGCCTTCTAGCCTCTCCCGGCGCCCGCGCGCGGGGCGGCAGCGTTCACGAGGGGGAGGCGCCGATGGCGCGCGATCCGCGATACGACATCCTGTTCGAGCCGGTGCGGATCGGGCCGGTCACGTCCAAAAACCGCTTCTACCAGGTGCCGCACTGTTCCGGCATGGGCAGCGGCCTGCCGCAGACGCTCGCCGCCATGCGCGGCATGAAGGCGGAAGGCGGCTGGGGCGTGGTCAACACGGAGTATTGCTCGATCCACCCCACGAGCGACGACACGCCCTACCCCTATTGCAGGCTCTGGGACGAGGACGATGTCCGCGACCACCGGCTGATGACGGAGGCGGTCCACGCCCATGGCAGCCTCGCCGGGGTCGAGCTCTGGCATGGCGGGATCCATGCGATCAACCGCTACAGCCGCGCCGATCTCCTCGCGCCCAGCCACCGGCCCGTCCATAACTACGATCCGGTCCAGGCGCGCCGCATGGATCGCGGCGATATCCGCGACCTGCGCCGCTGGCAGGCCGATGCCGCGAAGCGCGCCGTCCGGGCGGGCTTCGACATCGTCTATGTCTATGCGGGCCACGGCTATCTCCCCTGCCAGTTCCTGTCGCGCCGCTTCAACGATCGCGGCGACGAATATGGCGGCAGCCTCGAGAACCGCGCCCGGCTGCTGAAGGAGATGATCCTCGACACCCGCGAGGCGGTCGGCGACAAGGCGGCGGTCGCGGTCCGGCTCATGGTGGACGAGATGCATGGCGATCTCGGCGTCACCTGGGAGCGCGAAGGCCGCGCGGTCATCGAGATGCTGGGCGAGCTGCCCGATCTCTGGGACGTCCAGCTCGGCGAGTATGTCGTCGATTCCCGCTCCTCGCGCTTCGCCCGGGAAGGCGCGCAGGAGCCTTACGTCGCCTTCGTGAAGGCGATGACCACCAGGCCCGTGGTGGGGGTCGGCCGCTTCACCTCGCCGGACACGATGGTCTCGCAGATCAGGCGCGGCATTCTCGATTTCATCGGCGCCGCGCGGCCGTCGATCGCCGATCCCTTCCTGCCGAAGAAGATCGAGGAAGGCCGGCCCGAGGACATCCGCGAATGCATCGGCTGCAACATCTGCATCGCGGGGAACGGCACCGGCGCGCCGATCCGCTGCACGCAGAACCCGACCATGGGAGAGGAATGGCGGCGCGGCTGGCATCCCGAACGGATCGCGCCGAAAGGCGCGGAGGCGCGGGTGCTGGTGGTGGGCGCGGGCCCGGCCGGGCTCGAATGCGCGCGCGCCCTCGGGCAGCGCGGCTATGACCTGCATCTCGCCGAGGCGACGGAGGAACTCGGCGGACGCGTGCGCGCGGAAGCGAAGCTGCCGGGCCTCGCCGAGTGGATGCGGGTGCATGACTGGCGCGTCGGCCAGATCGAGCGCATGCCGAACGTCGCGATCTATCGCGCGAGCCGTCTCGGCGTCGAGGACGTGCTCGATTTCGCGGCCGATCATGTGGTGATCGCGACGGGCGCTGCCTGGCGCCGCGACGGGCTCGGGCGCGCGAACGACGCGCCCATCGCCGGCATGGAGGGGCTCGGCGTCTTCACGCCGGAAGATGTCTATGCCGGCCGCGAGATCGCGGGCCCGGTCGTCGTCTTCGACGACGATCACTTCTATCTGGGCGGCGTGCTGGCCGAGGCGCTCAAGGCGCGCGGGCTCGAGGTGACGCTGGTGACGCCGGCGGGCCACGCGTCGGAATGGACGCAAGCGAGCCTCGAGCAGGGCTTCATCCAGTCGCGCCTCCTCGAAAGCGGGATCGAGATCGTCACGGGGCAGCGGCTCGCCGGCATGGCGCCCGGCAAGGCGCTGCTCGCCTGCGCCTATACCGGCCGGACGACCGAGCGGCGGGCGCAGTCGGTGCTGCTGGTGACGGCGCGGCTACCTTCGGAGGCGCTCTATTTCGGGCTGCTCGCCGAACCCGCGCGACTCGAAGCCGCCGGCATCCGGTCGGTCACCCGAATCGGCGACTGCCTCGCGCCCTCGACGATCGCCGCCGCCGTACAATCGGGCCATCGATTTGCCCGCGAATTCGGCGGAAAACCGCCGGAGACTCCCGATTTCCGCGTAGAACATGTCCGCCATGAGCCGGACGCAAGGCCGCAAACCGGCCTGGGAAGCGGAAATTAACCATTTGTTAATCGCCGAGGCCTGAAATGGAATCGTCTAGCCCCTCCCAAGCCTAGACGAGAGTCCCCCAACGAAGGGCCGCGGCACCCAACCGCGGCCCTTATTTCGTGCCGATTCGGGACGTTGCGGCAGGCGACGAGGCCGGCCCGGCGCTACCGGCGCTCGATCAGGAGCTGGTGGCCGCCCTTCGGCCGCATCGAGATCGACCAGACATAGCTCGGCGAGACGGGACCGAGGCTGAAGCGGTAGCGCTGCAGCATGCGCGCCAGAACCAGCGGGCCCTCGATCATCGCGAAGCGGTGGCCGATACAGGCGCGCGGGCCGGCGCTGAAGGGCAGATAGCTGAAGGGGTAGCGCTCCTTCGCATGCTCCGGCAGGAAGCGCTCCGGCCAGAAATCGTTCGGCCGCTCCCAGAGCGCCGCCTGCCGGTGCAGCGCGACCACCGAGATGGTGAGCTGCAGCCCCTTCGGGATCGACACGCCCTCGAACGAATCTTCCTCGTTGGCGAAGCGGCTCAGCATCGGCACCGGCGGATAGAGCCGCATCGCCTCGGCGAACACCGCACCGAGCAGCGGCAGCCGGTCGAGATCGTCGTACTCGGGGACACGGTCGCCGACCGCCTGGTCGATTTCCGCCTGCACCCGCGCCTGCATCTCCGGATGCTCGGCGAGGAGCCGGATCGTCCAGGAGAGCGCCGTCGCCGTCGTCTCGTAGCCGGCGATGACGAAGGTGACGATCTCGTTCCTGACCTGGCGATCCGTCATCTCGGGGAATTCCGGATCGTTGCGCGCCTCGAACAACAGCTTCAGCAGATCGTCCGGCTGCGGATCGACCGCCGCGCGGCGCAGCATGAAGCCGCGCGTCATCCGGCTGACGCGCTGGACTGCGAGCGCGAAGCGCCGGTCGAGGTCGGGGCGGCGCCGGCGCACCTCGCCGGTCACGTCCCAGGCGAAGCGCGCGGCGATGACGAGCGCGGTCTCCACCTCGTCCATCACCCGCGGGCCGAAGCTCGCGATACTGGCGTTGAAGAGCATGCCGAGCACGACATTGAGCGTGATCTGCTGCACGCCGCGATCGACGGCGAAGGGCGTGCCGGTGCCGGCCGCGGGCGCCCATTCCTCGAGCACCGCGTCGGTCGCCGCGGCGATGACCGGCGGCATGGATTTCAGGCGCGCGGTCGCGAAGGCGGGCTGGCTCAGCTTCCGCAGCTTCTGCCACTTTCGCCCTTGCGTGATCAGGATGCTGTCGCCGAAGACCTGCGCGATCGGCCCGTAGCTTTTGCGATAATTCTCGACCCGGGTCTGCAGCAGATGGCGCGCGAAATCGGGATGCTGCACCACATAGATGAAGCTCTTGCCGAGATGGAGTCCGATCAGGGGCCGCTCGAAGCGCTGCGCCATGAGATAGAGGACGCGCACCGGGTCCGACTGGAACAGCTTGAGATCGACGCGGGTGGACGGGACTTTCTTTCCCTTGGCGGTCGCCCCGGCGGCCTGCCACGCCCCCGGACCGGCCCGCTGTCGCTTCGGCTGCTGGTCGCTGGACATGAGGGCGGAGGGCTCCGGACGGGAGGAGAAACGGCCCCGTCCGGATCGGCAGGACGAAGCGCGGGCGCGGCCGTCGAATCGGCGGGAGGCCGGCCCGACTAGCAATCGAGCCGAGCCCGCCTCCGCGTCAATAGGCGAATTCGGCGAAGACCGGATCGACCGACTTGCCCCAGCGTTCGTTGAAGGCTTCGAGCTTGAGCGCGGCCGGCGTGCGGCCGCTGTCGGCGATCTCGTCGAGCGGGCTCAGGAAATGCGATTCGTTCTGGCCGCTGCTGTCGAGCCGGGCCCGGCGCTGCAGACCGCCGCGCGCGATGGCGACGATCTCCTTCGCGACCTCCTGCACCGACCGGCCGCCAATCTTCGCCCCCAGCGCCAGCCGCGGCACGTCCCTCCACATCGCCTCCTGGTCCTCGACGGTCCAGTCCTTCACCAGCTCGGCCGCCGCATCGAGCGCGATCCTGTCGTAGAGCAGCCCGACCCAGAGCGCCGGCAGCGCGCAGATGCGGTCCCAGCGCCCGCTGTCGGCGCCGCGCATCTCGAGGAAGCGCTTGAGCCGCACTTCGGGGAAGACCGTCGTCAGATGGTCGGTCCAGTCGCCCATGCCTGGCAGCTCGCCCGGCAGCGCCGGCAGCCTGCCTTTCAGGAAATCGCGGAAGCTCTGGCCGCTCGCGTCGATATAGCGCCCTTCGCGGAAGACGAAATACATGGGCACGTCGAGCAGGTAATCGACGTAGCGCTCGAAGCCGTAGCCCGGCTCGAAGACGAAGGGCAGCATGCCGCACCGGTCCGGATCGGTGTCGGTCCAGACGTGGCTGCGATAGCTGAGAAACCCGTTGGGCTTGCCCTCGGTGAAGGGGGAATCGGCGAAGAGGGCGGTCGCGACCGGCTGCAGCGCGAGGCTCACGCGCATCTTGCGCACCATGTCCGCCTCGGACTCGAAATCGAGGTTCACCTGCACGGTACAGGTGCGCAGCATCATGTCGTGGCCGAGCTTGCCCTTCTTGGCCATGTAGTCGCGCATGATCTTGTAGCGGCCCTTCGGCATCCAGGGGATGTCGGCGCGCGCCCATTTCGGCTGGAAGCCCATGCCGAGCATGCCGAGGCCGAGCTCGTTGCCGACCTCCTTCACCTGCTTCAGGTGGGTCTGCAGCTCGGCGCAGGTCTGGTGCAGCGTCTCGAGCGGCGCGCCCGACAGCTCGAACTGGCCGCCCGGCTCGAGCGTGATGTTGCAGCCGTTGCTGGCGAGCGCGATCGGCTTCCCGTCCTCGAGGACCGGTTCCCAGCCGAAGCGCGTCAGCCCCTCGAGCAGCGCGCGGACCCCGACCTCGCCCTCATAGGGCAGCGGCCGCAGATCGGCGAGCTTGAATCCGAATTTCTCGTGCTCGGTGCCGATGCGCCACTGCGCGGCCGGCTTCGAGCCCGCGGCGATATACTCGACGAGCTGGCGCTTGTCGGTGATCGCTTCGCCCTTGGATATGGGTGGCGCCGACATGCCGACCGCTGCTTTTCCCGAAATTCGCTTAGCGCTGCGGCGGCCTCCTGGCCCCATCGCCGACGATCGCCTGCCAGCAGGCGAGCGCCGCCACCGCGGCGGTGTCGGCCCTGAGGATGCGAGGCCCCAAGCCGACGGCCGTAACAAACGGGAGTTTGGAGAGCGCGTCAAGCTCGGCCGATGCGAAGCCGCCCTCCGGTCCGACGAGAATGGCCGCCGGTCCGATCGCCTCGCCGCGCTCGCGCAAGATTTCCTGCAACACGCTCGCAATCGGCCGCGCATCGCCGGCTTCCGCGCAGAGCAGGAGACGACGTTCCTTCGGCCATCGGTGCGCAAGTTCCCCAAGAGTAACCGGTTCGCGGATCTCGGGGACGCTGAGCCGCTCGGTCTGCTCGGCGGCCTCGATCGCGTTGGCGCGCAGCCGCTCGAGATTGACGCGCGTCATCGCGGTGCGCTCGGTGAAGACCGGCCAGATCGCGGCGGCGCCGAGCTCGCTCGCCTTCTCGGCGACGAGATCGATCCGCTGCCGCTTGATCGGCGCGAAGACGAGCCAGAGATCGGCGTCCGGCGCCTGCGGGCGCGTCAGCGCCTCCGCGCGCAACCGCACGCCGCGGCGCGCGACCTCCTCGATCCGCGCGCGCCACTCGCCGTCGCGCCCGTTGAAGAGGCCGACCGCGTCGCCGGGTCCGAGCCGGAGCACCTGCTTCAGGTAGTGCGCCCGGTCCCTGTCGAGCGCGAGCTCCGCCCCCGCCTGCAGCGGCGCATCGACATAGAGCCGCGTCGCCACGCCGCCGGCGACCATGCCCGTGGAATGCGTGCCCGTGGAGTCCGTATCCGTCATCGGTGCTTGAGACTCCCCGCCGCTTCCCGGCAAGATTAGTTCATGAGCGAACCCCGTGCCGCAAGCGGCGGCTTCAGCGATATCCGGCGCGACGACTGGATCGACCGGCTGCTGCCGCGTTTCCTTCGCCCCTATGCGCGCCTCGCGCGGCTCGACCGGCCGATCGGGAGCTGGCTGCTGCTGTTTCCGGGCTGGTGGGCGCTGGCGCTCGCGACCGGCGGCCGGCCCGATCCCGTGCTGCTGCTGCTCTTCGCCCTCGGCGCGATCCTGATGCGCGGCGCCGGCTGCACCTATAACGACATCGTCGATCGCGACTTCGATGCCAGGGTCGAGCGCACGCGCTCGCGTCCGCTGCCGAGCGGCGAGGTCACGCTCGCCGGCGCGGTCGTCTTCCTCGGTCTGCAGCTCCTGCTGGCGCTCCTCGTGCTGCTGCAGCTCGCATCGCTCGCGATCTGGCTCGGGCTCGGCTCGCTGCTGCTGGTGGCGGCCTATCCTTTCATGAAGCGCGTCACCTGGTGGCCGCAGGCCTTCCTCGGCCTCACTTTCAACTGGAGCGCGCTGGTGGGCTGGGCGGCGGCGACCGGGCGGCTCGAGCTGCCGGCCTTCCTGCTCTATGGCGGCGGCATCGCCTGGACCCTCGTCTATGACACGGTCTATGCGCATCAGGACAAGGAGGACGACGCCCTCATCGGCGTGCGCTCGACCGCGCTGCGCTTCGGCGGCGACACGCGGCGCTGGCTCTTCCTCTTCGCGGCGATCACGCTGCTGCTCTGGGCGGCGGCGCTGGGCGCGGCGGGCGCCGGCTGGCCCGCCTATCTGGCGCTGCTGCTGGTGGCGCTCCATCTGGGCTGGCAGGCGCAGATGACCGATTTCAGTTCCGCCGCCGACTGCCTCGCGAAGTTCCGGTCGAATCGCTGGCTCGGCTGGATCCTCTTCCTCGGGATTCTGCTCGCCGGCCTCCTCGCGTGAGCGAAACTTCGAAGGACCGCGTGAGCGACCAACCGGAGGCTCGCACGACGGATCTCGAGGATTTCATCCGGCGCGAGACCGCGATCGCCGCCCCCTCGCTGGTGCCCGAGATCAGGCTCCATCTCGCGACCGAGATCACCCCGATCTGGCAGGCGACCGAGGAAAGCCTCGCCAGGCGAGGCATGGCGCCGCCCTACTGGGCCTTCGCCTGGCCCGGCGGCCAGGCGCTCGCGCGGCATCTGCTGGATCACCCCGAGCTCGCGCGCGGCAGGCGCGTCCTCGATTTCGCCGCCGGCTCCGGCCTCGTCGCGATCGCCGCCGCCATGGCGGGTGCAGCGCGAAGCGAAGCCGCCGAGATCGACGCGCTCGCCCTTGCCGCGATCGCGCTCAATGCCGGGCTCAACGGCGTTTCCGTGTCCTGCCGCGCGGAGGATCTGCTCGCGGGCGATCCCGCCGCCCAGGCGCGCGCGTGGGACCTCGTGCTCGCCGGCGACGTCTGTTACGAGAAGCCGATGGCGGGGGCGGTCGAGCGCTGGCTCGCGGCCCTCGCCGGCGAAGGCGTCGAGATCCTGCTCGCCGATCCCGGCCGCGCCTATCTCCCGCAGACCGGCCTGATCGAGGCGGCGCGCTACCGCGTGCCGACCAGCCTCGAGCTCGAGGACCGCGCCGAGCGCGAGACGATCGTCTGGCGCCTCGCCCCGGCCCGCTGACCCGAGCCTTGCCGGACGTCCCGGCGCGCCCGGACTCCGCCGGCCGCGAATTTCACTATTGTCACATTTCCGGGGTGGATTACTGTTTATCGCAAATCGGGCCGGCGGGGCCGGCGGCCATGCCTCAAGGAGCAGCGCGCCATGTCGAGCATGACGATCCAGCCGATCACCAAGGCGATCGGCGCCGCTATCGAGGGGATCGATCTCAACCGGGATCTGACCCCGGCGGTGTCGGACGCGCTCTATGACGCGCTGATGACGCATCACGCGCTCGTCTTCCGGAAGCAGGCCCTGACGCCCGAGGCCCATGTCGCGCTCGCCGAATGTTTCGGGCCGGTGGTGCCCTTCCATCCCTTCTATCCCTCGATCGAGGGCCATCCGCCGGTCGCGGTGATCCACGATCATCGCGACAGCCCGCCCGAGAACCACAGATGGCACAGCGATCTCAGCGCCACGAAGCAGCCGCCCTTCGGCTCCGTGCTGCGCAGCAAGCTGATCCCGCCCGTCGGCGGCGACACGCTCTGGTGCAGCATGCATGCGGTCTACGACTCGCTGTCGCCCTCGATGCAGCGCTATCTCGAGGGCATGGTGTCGGTGCACGACCTCAGGGTCTCCTACGCGCCCGCCTCCGGCAACAAGCAGTCTGAGCTGCGCGCCCGGAGGCTGAACGAGACCACGCCGGAGGAGATGAGCGTCCGGCATCCGGTGGCGATGCCGCATCCCTCCAACGGTCGTCCGCTCATCTATGTCAATTGCGACTACACGACACGCATCGAGGGCCTGCCCGAAAGCGAAAGCCGGGAAATCCTGCAGAAGCTCTACGAGCTCTCCAACAATCCGCATTTCTCCTTCCGGCTGCGCTGGGAACCGGACACGGTCGTGGTCTGGGACAATTACGCGACGCAGCATCTCGCGGTCGCCGACCACTACCCGCAGCAGCGCATCATGAACCGCGTCACCATCGCCGACGACCGCCGCGCCGCGGCGAAGCGCGCCGTCGCCCAGGTGGCCTAGCCCGCCAAGGAATCGCCCACCGCCTTCTTCCGTCACCCTGCCCTTATCCCCAACCAAGCCTCATCCTGAGCTTGTCGAAGGATGAGGGTCGTGCGCACCGGCAACCTCATTGTTCTGCAGCCTCATGGTTCGACAGGCTCACCATGAGGATTCTCTATGGAGGCCGACGAATGAGCCCGCCCTCCTCCTTACCCGGTCCTCATCACATCCTCCCGTCACCCTCGGGCTTGACTCGAGGGTCCATGCGGCCGCGCGCTCGGCGATCGCCCGGCAGCGCTTCGGCGGCACGGCCATGGATGCTCGGGTCAAGCCCGAGCATGACAATGTGTGGGGACATTGAGCCTGTCGAAGGATGAGCCTGTCGGCGCACGCACGAAGCCAATCTCGCTTCCTTCCGTCACTCTCCGGCTTGGCTTCCACTTCCTTCCGTGACCCTCGGGCTTGTCCCCGCTTCCCCGTCACCCTCGGGCTTGACCCGAGGGTCCATGCGGCCGCGCGCTCGGTGAATGTCCGGCAGCGCTTCGGCGGCACAGCCATGGATGCTCGGGTCAAGCCCGAGCATGACAATGTATGGAGACATATCGGCATCCTCGCG
>CADEFF010000010.1:93983-95271 GCA_902826565.1 uncultured Rhodospirillaceae bacterium
CCCCCGCGACATCGTTGCGTGCACCGAAGGCGCGATCGCGGCTAGACTTGGGGGCAATGCGCCGGCCCGGTCGGCGAAGCAACAGGAGTCGATCTTGACGGCGAAGGAATCGGGCGTGACGGCAACGGAATTGGGTCGGGTTTCGGAGATCACGCGCTATCCGGTGGCGACGCTGCGCGGCGAACGCGTCACGGAAGCGGCGCTCGGCCCCGACGGCATCTGGGGCAACCGCATCTGGGGGATTCTCGACCCGACCGAGCGCAAGGTGGTCACCTCCGCGCGCGGCAAGAAGCCCTGGCGCAACCTCGTCACCTGGTCGGCGACATTCGCGCGCGAGCCGAAGGACGCGGAGGATTGCCCGGCAGCCGAGATCCATCTGCCGGAGGGCGGCAAGATCGCGACCGATGCGCCCGACGTGAACGCCCGGATCAGCGCCGCGATCGGCGCGCCGGCCGAGCTGGTGCGTCGCACGCCGGAGAACCGGCCCTATGACCTGGCCCCGATCCATCTGCTGACGACCGCCACCATGAAGGCGCTGGCGCGCCACTACTCGCCCGGCCGCTTCGAGCCGCCGCGCTTCCGCCCGAACATCGTGCTCGATACCGGCGATCTGGTCGGCTTCGTCGAGCAGGGCTGGCGCGAGGGCGAGATGGCGTTGGGCGAGGCGCGCGTCGCCTTCGAACGCGACACCGAGCGCTGCCTGATGACGACCCTGCCGCAGGGCGACCTGCCGCTCGACCCCGCGATCCTTAAATCGATCTCCGAGGCGAACAAGCGCCTCGCCGGCATTTATCTGAGGGTGGTGAAGCCCGGCCGCGTCAGGATCGGGGACCGGCTGCAGCTTCTCCCCTGACGGCTCAGCCGTAGCGCAGCTTGCAGGCGATGATGTAGCCGGCGAAGACGAGCGTAGTGCCGTTGCAGAGGATGAGCGCCCAGGATCCGAGCGCCAGCCCGTAGACCAGCCAGAGCACCATCCCCACCCAGGCGATCGAGAACATGCCGAGCGAGATGTCGCGGGTCGAGCGGGTGCGATAGACCTTCATCACCTGGGGCAGGAACGAGACCGTGGTGAGCGCAGCGCCCACCAGCCCCAGCGCCTCCATCAATACCGGATTCATTTCCGCCCCCGCACGGGACCGCCCGCGCCGGCAAGATCGACCGCGGCCCTCTTGCCGTCAAGATGCGGGACCGCCTTCGTTTCTTCCTCATGGTGAGCCTACACATTGTCATGCTCGGGCTTGACCCGAGCATCCATGGCCGTGCCGCCGGAGCGCTGCCGGGCGATCGC
>CADEFF010000011.1:0-2274 GCA_902826565.1 uncultured Rhodospirillaceae bacterium
CGGCCGCTGCGCCTTCATCCATGACGACGGCACGCGCATCGACATCGAGGCGGGCGACAGCATCTTCTTCCCGGCCAACAGCAACGGCATCTGGGACGTGAAGGACACCGTCCGCAAGGTCTACATCGTCTTCGAATGAGCGGAAGCGCCGGATCGCTGATCTCGCTTTACGCGCTCTATGTGCTGCTGCCGACCCTGCTCGGGGCGGCAGCGGGCGCGCTCGTCTTCCCGAAGAATCGTCTGAAGGCCGGCCTCGTGGGCGCGGCGATCGGCTGCGTCGCCGGTCAGTCCTTGATGCTGGGGCTGGCGACGGTCGAGTAATCGGCAGGGCGCTTTTCGGCCGCAGGGGCGCTACTGCGACCGGTTTGCGCGAACCAGGCCAGCACCGAAGCGAGCCGCGAGGGCGTAAGCCCTTTCCAAATCAGCATATTGCCGTGGCCTTGCCCGTGCGTATGCGAGTGATTTGCAATCGCATGGATAGTGCCGTAAAAGAGACGCCTTGGCAAGGCTGTGGCAGGCGACCTCCGCGTCATGTATCTCTGCAATTGCAACGGGCTAAGCGAACGTTCCGTCCAGGACGCGCTGAAACCCTGCGCCGAAACCGGCGCCTGTCCGCTCCCGTCGGTGGCGGCGCTGTTCGACGGTTTCGGCTGCCGGCCCCGTTGCGGCAAATGCGTCGGCGAGCTGAGGCAGCTCATCGAGCGCATGCAGTTGGCGACCCGCATGCCGGTCGCCGCCGAGTAACAGCCGACCCCCGCCGGTCGGCGGGGAGGTTCGCATGAAAGGCGACAAGAAGGTTCTGGCGCAGCTCAATCTCGTTCTCACGAACGAGCTCACTGCGATCAATCAGTATTTCCTGCATGCACGCATGTACGAGAACTGGGGCTTCACCCGTCTCGGCAAGCACGAGTACGAGGAATCGATCGAGGAGATGAAGCATGCCGACCGGCTGGTGCAGCGCATCCTTCTCCTCGAGGGGCTCCCCAACCTCCAGGATCTCGGCAAGCTCCGCATCGGCGAGACGGTGCCCGAGGGGCTTGCCGCCGATCTCGAGAGCGAGCGCGCCAGCCGCGTCGCGCTGGTCGATTCCATCACGATCTGCGAAGGCGCGCGCGATTTTGTGACGCGCGATCTGCTCCGCTCCATCCTCGAGGACACCGAGAAGCATGTCGATTATCTCGAGACGCAGCTCGAGCTCGTCGACAAGATGGGGCTGCAGAACTACCTGCAATCGCAAGCCGAGCACTGACCGGCGCTTCGGGCGTCAGGCCCTGGGCGTCAGGCCCTACCGCGCGCGGCCCGGCTGCGCGGCCGCCGGCCGAAATCGCGCATGACCCGGTGGGCGGCGTTGCGCCCGGGCGCGCCGCTGACGCCGCCGCCCGGGTGGCTTCCCGAACCGCAGAGATAGAGGCCCGGAATGGGCGTCCGGTAGCGCGCGGCGGCGGGATGCGGCCGCAGGCTCAGGATCTGATCCAGATCGTGGCGCCCGTGGAAGATGTCGCCCTCGGTAAGGCCGAAACGCCGTTCGATATCGAGCGGCGTCAGGAGCTGCCGCGCGACGGTGATCCGGCGCAGGTTCGGGATATGCCGCTCCAGCTTCGCGAGGATGCCGTCCGCCACGCGCGCGCCGATGCGGTCCCAGCTTTCGCCGCCGGCGAGGCGGTACGGGAAATATTTGCAGAGCAGGTTCATCACGTGATGGCCGGGCGGGGCCAGGCTGTCGTCGAGCGCGGAGGGGATCACGAGATTGACGTAGGGCTCCTCCGGAATGCCGCCGGCGAGGGCGGTGCGGTAATTCGTCTCGAGGGTCGCGCGATCGGGGAACATCACGACCGAGGCGCCGAGCGCCGCCGCCGCGTCCGCCGCATCGACATGGGCGAATTCGGGCGCCGCCGACAAGGCGAGGTTCATCCTGAGGGAGGCATGGCCCATGCGGATATGCCGGATGTCGGCGGCGAAGGACGGATCCAGATGTTCCTCGCCGACGAGGCCGAGGAAAGTGCGCTTGGGATCGGCGTTGGAGAGCACCGCATGGGCGCGGATCTCCTCGCCCGATTCCAGCCGCACGCCGGTGGCGCGGCCGTCCTCGATCAGGATCCGCGCGATCGGCGCGCCGGTGCGGATCTCGACGCCCGCCTCGCAGGCCGCGGCCGCCATGGCGTCGCTGATCCTTCCCATGCCGCCGCGCACCAGGCCCCAGCTCCCGCGCCGGCCCTCGAACTCGCCGAGCGCATGGTGGAAGAAGGGGATCGCCGAGCCCGGCTGGTCGAGGCT